>JADGEZ010000002.1:28408-136120 GCA_016744115.1 Sulfurimonas sp.
TTGTAAAGATACCTGTTATTGGAGTTATTGCATTTTCTGCAATATTTTTATGAGGTGTCATTATATTATCATCAAAGTCTTCTACTACTATTGTTGGAGCTTCTGTTGGAGCTGGGGTTGGAGCTTCTGTCGGTGCTGGGGTTGGAGCTTCTGTCGGTGCTGGGGTTGGAGCTTGTGTTGGAGCTGGGGTTGGAGCTTCTGTCGGAGCTGGGGTTGGAGCTTCTGTCGGTGCTGGAGTTGGAGCTTCTGTCGGTGCTGGAGTTGGAGCTTGTGTTGGAGCTGGGGTTGGAGCTTCTGTCGGTGCTGGAGTTGGAGCTTCTGTCGGTGCTGGAGTTGGAGCTTGTGTTGGAGCTGGGGTTGGAGCTTGTGTTGGAGCTTCTGTCGGTGCTGGAGTTGGAATAAACTCATTTTCCCCTAGAGATTCAGTATCTCCTGAAAATGACACATCTCTTAAACCACTAGCTGTAATATCTGTAGAATCAGCATCTCTTGCACTAAAGTTAGCCTCTTGTCCATCTAATGTACCTCCTTCATCTTCACCAGCTGCAGTTTCATCTAAGTCTTCATCCTCTGATTCCTCTGCCTCTTCTTCACTATCATCAAGTGCAGCTAAAATACCATCTGCTCCATTGACATTTTCTTCCGCTAATATTGCTTCCATGATTTCAGTATCGTCTAAAGAAGCATCAAATTTTTGCTCTGAAGATCCAGAAATTACAATCTTATCGTTTGTGTTTAACACTATTATATTGATATGTGAGGAAGAAGAGTTTTTATCATCACCAAAAACAATCATACCCTCAATAATTTCATCACCATTATTTAAAGGGATAATATTCCCCTCAACATCTTTAGCAAAAAATTTACCCTCTATCCCTTCTACTCTACCTATCATAGTTTTCATAATAACGCTCCTAAATAAAATTATATTTTAATTATTCCCATTATAGAAAGATTTTGATTTATTGGCTATTGTCCATAGGGACAATATAAGTAAGAGTAGATAAAATAGTTATAAGTAATAGGCTTATCTATCTAAGATAAAGTGCTAAACCAAGCCTATCTTTTACTAATAATTTTTTATAAATATGTGAAGCATGAGCTTTAATAGTTCTTGGTGTAATCTCTAATAATTTAGCAACATCCTTATAAGTGTGTCCATCTTTTAATAATAATGCGACCTCTTTTTCTCTATCACTTAAAAGATCTAATTTATCAGGATTACTAATATTTTTAGATTTTGGAATATCTGCAATTAACATAGTTATAAATTCTGGGTACAACCAAATCATATTTTCTTTTATAGTTTCTATTGCTGAGACGATAAAATGTCCTCTCATAAACGCATTCCCATACCCTTTTGCACCATGAGATAAAATATATTTTGCTGTTTGTATATCTGGTGTTCGATGCAATACTAGTACCTTATTTTTAAGTGTCAATACCTTTAAAATATTTTCACAATTTGTATTACATGCAGAATAATTAATAATAATTAAACTATTTTTAAGGTTTTCAAGTTCTTTTATTTCATCAATTAAAATACATTCTTTATCCAAAGACCTTTCCCAATGTTCTATTAAAAGAATATCATCACTATATAAGACTACTTGCATGCTACCTCTCCGTAAATGTATATTGTTTAGTTTTTAAAATAGGTTTTAATATATAATCTAGAACGCTCTTCCTTCCTGTAATAATATCAACACTCACTGTCATACCTGGAATAATTCTTAGTTTAGTTCCTTGTCTCTCTAAATAATTTTTGTTTGTTTTAATCCTAACCGTATAAAAAACATTTTCTTTTTGATCGGTGATAGTATCTGCACTAATATGCATAACCTCACCATCTAATCCACCATATATAGCAAAATCATAAGCAGAAAATTTCACAATAGCTTTTTGACCAAAGTATATAAAGGCTATATCTGCGGGTTTAATCTTTACTTCAACAAGGAGTGTAGAATTTGTTGGGACAATTTCTAAAATATCTCCACCAGGTTGCACAACACCACCTACAGTATGTATAAAAAGTTTTTGAACGATACCTTTCATCGGAGAACGAACTAAAGTCCTTTTTACTTGATCGTGTAGTGCATTTGAATTTGCTCTATAGCCCTTAAATTCAGCCACTACTTCATTAAGCTTTAATTTCGCTTCACTACGAGAGTTTAAAATACTTTCTTTAATCTTACTTTGAGCTTCGGTAATAGCTGATTTCAACCTAGGAATTGCCAATCTTGCAGAATCATATTTGTCTTTAACTTCATTTGCTTCTCTTTGGAGTTTTAAAAAATCAATTCGAGAACGAACACCTTTTTTAACCATAGGTCTTGTCATCGTCACTTCTACATTTATCAATTTCAAAGAAGCTTTCATACTATTTCTCGTACTTTCTGCTTCTGATAGCTCATGCTTTCTTTGTGAAAGTTTTGCTTTTAAAGCGTTTAACTTAGAAGCAAGTTGCTGTTTGTTTGTTTCATATAAACTTTTTTCGTTTTCTATGAGCTGAGGCATTCTCTTTTGCATACTATTTGATACTTTAAAGTATATACCCCTTGCTTCAGCTGTTAAACGCACTATTTTTGCTTCAAGAGCATCGGCTTTAATAGCATTAGTACTAAAAGAAGATTGAGATTTTTGATTATTTATTCTAATGAGAATTTGACCTTTTTGAACTATTTGACCTTCTGTTACTAAAATTTCTTCAACAATTCCACCCTCAAGGTTTTGAATCATTTGATTCTCCCCACTTGGAACAATATCCCCATCACCACGAGCTATCTCATCAATCTGTGCAAAACTAGCCCATATCAAAAACATTGCCACAGCAACAATCCAAAAATACATAATAGTTCTAATCTTTCTTGGTGTAGATTGAAGTATAGCAGAACTAAGAGAGTGCATAAACTCATAATCTTTTTCAGATAGATTTTTTTCTGTTAAATTCTTTTGTGTTAAATTTTTTTCAAACAAAAAAGTCTTTAGCTTCTTAAACATGAGAATCACCTCTTAAATTTTTTGTAACCTCCTCTTTTGAACCATCTAAAATCATTTTTGATTGATGCATAACCATAACCCTATCTACTAAAGAAAGAAGCGTTAATTTTTGTGTAACTATTATCATTGTTTTATCTTTTAATTCATCTTTTAAATGCTTAATCAGTTCGGCTTCTGATGTTTGGTCCATTGCGTTACTTGGTTCATCCATTAACATAATATTACTATTTCTAAGAAGTGCACGAGCTACACCGACACTTTGTCTTTGCCCACCTGATAGCCCTGCACCTCGCTCCCCTATTGGCATCTCATAACCTTGGGGATGAGTATGTACAAACTCATAAGCACCACTTAAAATAGATGCACGAATAACATCTCTATCACTAGGATGGCGTTGCGATGAGATAATATTTTCCTTTAAAGTTCCTTTAAAAAGATGAATATCCTGAGGTACATAACCCATAGATCGTCTTAAATCAGCTGGATCAATTTGTGCAATATCTATACCATCTATCAAAATTGTACCGCTATCTACCTCATAAAGTTTTAAAATAAGTTTGGTAATCGTACTTTTACCAGATCCTATTCTACCAATGATAGCTATTTTTTCACCTGGATTAATTATAAAACTCACATTAATCAACGCTGGTATTTCTGAACTAGGATATGTGAAATTTACATTTTTAAACTCTATCTTTCCGCTTAGTTTTGGTCTTTCTAAAAATTGTCTTCCTGCTTCTCTTTCAGCTGGTTGAGAAATAATATCATCCAAGGTATCATAAGATGTTTTAGCATCAGAATAATTTGATATAAGTGCAGCTGCTTGACCCATAGGGGCAACTGTACGAGAGGTAAGAATTACAATTGCAATTAAGCCCCCCATCGTTAGATCAAACTCTTGAATCATATAAACACCAAAAACAACTACAAAAACTGTATTCAACTGGATAAGTAGATTAGTTATATTTGGTATTGAAGATGATAAAAGTCTGGATTTGAGATTTTTTTCAGCAATCTCTCCTGTTGACTCTTCCCATTCCCATTGCATTTTTCCTGCCATACTCATAGATTTTACAGTTTCTATATTTTGCAAAGACTCTATAAGTATCCCATTCTTTTTTGCAGCAGCTTCATGTGAACTTTCAATGCTTTTTCGTAATGGTTTTTTAATAAGCATCGCATATAAAAACATCAATAACATTGTAGTTATTGGAACAAAAACTAAACTACCACCAATATAATATATAACAAATAAAAAGATAATAGCAAAAGGCAAATCAATAACAGCTGTCATTGTAGCTGTTGTAAAGAATGAACGAACAGATTCGAAATTTTTAAGATTACTTGCAAAAGATCCTACTGACGATGGATGCACTGCCATTTTTAAATCTAATACTTTTTCAAAAATAATAGAGGACATAATAATATCACTTTTTTTACCTGCTATTTCTAACATATAACCTCTAGTAAACTTCAAAAAGAAATCCAATACATATATCGCAATAATACCAACACTAAAGACCATCAATGTTTCTTGTGCATTGTTGGGAATAACCCTATCATACACATTCATAGTAAAGAGTGGTGTGGCTAAGACAAATATATTGATAAGTAAAGATGCCCATAAAACATCTTGATATATTCCCCTAGATAAGTTTATAGTACTCCAAAACCAATGTTTTTGTTTGATTTGAAGTGTTCTAGAGTTTTTATCTCCATATTGAAATTGTCGCTTTAACATAAAAGCAAAGCCTAAATATTCACTCTCCAAATCTTCTGCACTCATCCACTCCTCAGTGCCATCACCATCTGGATAGATGATTTTTACTTTTTTTCTATCTTTTGAAAAACTCTCTAATATACAAGTATAATCATTACTTAGAAGAAGTATCATAGGAAGTTGGAGTTGAAGCATCTTGTTAATCGGTCTTTCTATAAGTGTTGATTTAAGACCTGCACGACCTGCAACTCTTGAAAAAAGAGATTTAGAATTTCCAACTGAAAAAAGCTCTTGCAACTCTCCTGAATCATGTACAGGTAAGCCAGCCATTAAAGACTCTTGTGTAAAAGGCTTATGAAATAGTTTCGTATAAAGAACAAGAGAATCAAGGAGAGAGTCTTGTTTTATTAAGATATGTTTATTGCTCATGCTTTTTGAGTCCTTTTAATTAAACAGTTTAACCTCTATACGACGATTTGCTGTACGCCCTTGATCTGTTATATTTGTCATTAATGGTTCTAATTCACCACGACCACTAGTTTCTATACGATTTGCATCTATTCCTTCTTTAATTAAGGCTACTTTTAATGCCAATGCACGGTTGAGAGATAAACCTTGATTGTAAGCCATAGTTCCTCTACTATCTGTATGTCCAATAACCTGGATTTTATACACTAAATTTTCTTTTAGATACTGTGCAAAATCTATCACTTTGTGATATGAAGACTCAGGGATTATCGAAGATTTGTGTGCAAAATTAAGTTTTAGATCCTTAATTTCTGGACAACCTCTATCATTAACACTCAGTCCTTTTATAGTGTCAGCACAATCATCTTGATAATCAAATACACCATCACCATCACTATCAATAGGACAACCTTTCTCATCGACACTTACTCCACTTGGAGTCCCTAAACAATCATCCAAATAGTCAAGTATTCCATCTTCATCTTCATCAAGAGGGCAGCCATTTATATCCACCTTTACATTTTCGGGTGTAGATAAACATTTGTCATTTTGGTTAAAAATTCCATCTTTATCATCATCTTTATCTATGCTTATATCTTTTATTAGCTCTTTTTTATTCTCAGCACCCGAAATTACATACATACTTAGCATCACTCTATTTGATAGTTCAATCCCATCATTTGTCGCTGTAGTAAATCCAAGGTTTTTAGAGCTTCTATATTCGAGTGTAATTATCTCTTTTGGTATATTGTTTTCTTCTAATTTTTTTGCTATTTTTAGAGTGAGTTCTTTACTCAAACTCAGAGCATCATCACGATTGAGTTTATCACTAGAGTGACCAAGCACGCTTAATTTAATATTTTTATTTACTGCAATATATTGCTTGATTGTCTTAAAGATTTCATCCAACACTAACTCAGAAGTATCCTCGTAAATGGCATCAAATCTTTTTATCTCTATAAATTCTCCATCCATAAATTGATCAGTTTTTTTTAAAGAAAAATTTAATGGGTTTAAGTTATCGTAAGTCCCTGCAAATAAGGAACTTAGCATTAAAATACTTAATAAATATTTTTTCATTCGCATCTCCTAGATTACTCTTCTTTTTCATCTACGATAAGATCAGGTTTTTTATTTTCACAACCCTTAGCATCAACTTCAGCATTTAATACACTAAAAGGACATTCATCTTTTTCATTAATCACGCCATCTTTATCGTCGTCTCGTTGAACTTTTATACACCCATAAGGCATAATATCATTGTTTAAATGTGAATTATCACAAAGGTCTATATTGTCAGCTATATTGTCATGATCAGCATCTAACTCCACTGGTACGGTATCTAAAACTTCTTTTGCATCAACATTGAGTGTAAGATTTACTTTTGAAGTAAACTCTTGATTATCTCCATTGATTGCAGAAACGAGAAGACCCATAGCATCTAAAATACGATATTTTGCAAAAAGTTGATCATATTCTGCTTTAATGATTTGAGAACGAGAATTAATTACATCATTTTGTGATGAAAGTAAATCAAGAAGAGATCTTCTTCCTAAATCATATTCTTCTTTATATAGTTCTAATGTATCTTCAGAATACTCTGAATAATCTCTTAAATCTTTTAATTGTTCTTCAACCATATGATAAGCATTCCAAGAAAGATCTAGCCCTTCTACTACCTGTCTCTTAAGATCTCTTTGAATCTCTACTTCTTGAGAAATTTTACTAACACGCTTTTGTACTCGCGCAGCATCAACTCCGCCACGAAATAGATTATATGTCATTGTAATACGAGCATTAAACCTATCATCAGCTTGTTCAAGACCATCACCAAGTTCTTCATGATCATTAAAAACCTGACTTAGTTCTAAATCTAATTTTGGATAATAATCTTTTTTTCTTTCTTTCCAGAGTGATTCTGCACCCTTAATATTATATTTACTTATGAGCAAAGAGGGATTATTATTTATTGCATATAAAGCAGCACGCTCAATACTTGAAGGCATATTTACATCTAAGTCAGGTTTACTCATTTGGGCTATGATTGGTAAACGGCCTAAAATTCTTCTATATTTATATTCAAAATCTCTAGCATTATTTTTTGCTACAGTTAGATTCGATTTAGCCAAAGAAAGAGTTGATTGGATTTTTTTTACTTCTGAATTTGTTGTGAGTCCTGATTCAAAAAGATCTTTTACCTTTGAATAAATACTTTGATTTATTTGAACATTTTCTCTCGCTGTTTCTACTAATTCGCTTGCTTTTAGTACTTCTATATAGACATTAGCCATCTTAAATGCCATATCGTTTGATTTTTCTAGGTACATATATGCAGTAACTAAAATTTTAGATTTTTCATAATCAACTTGGTGGCTCGTTCCAAAGCCATTAAAGAGATTTTGTGTAAGGATTAAAGAACTCTCATAATTTCCATAAGTACTTTGTTTTACATTATGCTTCCAATCATCAGTTTTGCTAGAACTTTTTATCTCACCAGCTCGATTATATCCTGCACTAGCTCTTAAATCTAAGCTTGGATAATATCCAGCTTTAGCAATATTTAAATCTTGTTGTGAAGCTCTAAAAATTTTAAGTCTTTCTTGAATGAGAGGATTAGTATTTAAAACCTCAACGATATTTTCTTGTAATGTTTGAGCAAAAACTGTAGATGTATATAAAAATACAGCTACAAGCAATGACATCATTTTTTTTCCAAACATAATATTTCCTTTTTTACTTTATTTTGACATGATGACTCAAAGGTATTGAGTAAGTAATTAATTTATATTTTATCAAACTAATGCTTAATACCCTGAAGAAAAAATATTTTATTGATACATTAGCAGTATCATTTATAAAATCAATTTTAAAATCATTAAAACCTTGGTGGATATATCGTCATAAGTCCAAACAACATTAGCTTTTATAGGATATAATAGTCTTAAGATCGTGATTTTATAAGAAAATTCAAGGAGTTCACATGTTTGTATCGTCATATAGCACACATATCCAAACTAATAACTCTGATAAAGTTACTAAACAAGCTCTTGAAAAATCTTATACTGAGTCCTTTAGTTCTAAAATACCATCTAAGGTACAAACATCTAGTGTAATAAATTCTAATATTCCTATAAATTATATATCTCAATCCTTAGTTTTAAACAATAAACAAAATTTAGAAGATAAAAAAAATGAAGTTAAAGATAAAATAAAAAATGATGTAAACAAATTTTCAAAAAGAAATTCACTTTTAAATGCTAAAAAATCCTATGAAGTAAATGCTAAAAGATTTTCACTTCTTAGCATTCCTAACATAACACTCAATCAAACGCCCTTAACACAAAATACTTTACCAAAAGAACCTCAAGAAATAAAAGAATTAAATCTAAGGCACAAAATGCTCAATACTTACATCGCTAATGATAAGTACTTTAAGGTAAGTGCTTAACTCTCCTCCCACGCCTGAGTTTTTAAAATTTTTCCATCATCAAATTGTTTTAATTTAAAAGCACTCGAACATTTTCCATCGCTTATATCCATAACAGCAATTTGAAGAATCTTTTTACATTTTTTTGGAATATCAAAGTGTCCTTTCATCCCTGTTAAAAACTGTTTTAAAGGAACTTTAGCATCCATCCCAATGATATTATCTCTACAACCACTTAAACCTATATCACTTAGGTATGCTGTTCCTCGAGATATTTGAAAATCATCTGTACTTACATGAGTGTGCGTTCCGATAATTCCTGAGACTTCACCTTGAAGTAGCATCATCATCCCACGCTTTTCACTTGTAGCCTCTGCATGAAAATCTATAAAAATATTTTTGACACCCTCTAATTTTAAACTCTCTACTGTAGTTTTAGCACATCTAAAAGCATTATCACACATAGGCATACTAAAGTGACCCATAAGGTTTAAAACAGCTAGTTTTTCGCCAGATACTTCATAAACCTTACAACCAGTTCCAGGAACACCCTGGGGATAATTATGAGGGCGAAGAAGTTCATGCGTATCAAAGAGTGATAAAATGTCTTTTTTATCCCAAGTATGATTACCACCACTCATAACATCAATACCATAAGAAATTAACTCATTTGCGTTTTTTGCAGTCAAACCAAAACCGTGAGAAGCATTTTCATAATTTGCTATGATAAAATCAATTTTATATTCTTCTTTAATTTTGGCGAGATATATCTTTAGCATATCTCGTCCAGGGCGACCTACAATATCACCTATGAAAGCTATTCTCATTACAGTACCTTTGGCTTGTTATTTCTCAGATAGAATAGACTTGATTTTATAATGTCATCATCATCTTTTGAATCTGCTTTTATACTTTCTTTGGAATCATTAAAGTATGTAAAAGTTATGTTTTGTCCGTAATTGGAAATAGACTTAATATCTTTTTTTAATGCAAGAAGCTTAATTACCATCAGTTCTATAAACTGTTTTGTTGGCGTATTTAACTCTCCAAACCTGTCTATAAGTTCTTCTTCAATCTCATAAATTTCAACGCTATTTTCACATTGAGATAATCGTCTATATATATCAAGGCGTAATCTATCTTCATTGACAAGCTCATCGGATATATAGGCAGAAATTGTAAGTTTTATATCTACTTTTACTTTTTTATTCTCTTTTGTATTACTTAATTCTTTTATGGCATCTTCTAACATTCTAAGGTAAAGCGAATACCCTATGTTTTTTATATGACCACTTTGGGCATCACCTACTAAGTTACCTCCACCTCGTATCTCTAAATCATGATGTGCTAAAACAGAACCAGAACCTAAAAAAGAGTTTGACTCAAGGGCAAGAAGCCTTTTTTTTGCATCATCTGTGAGAAGTTCTTTACTCTTAACAATAAAATAAGCAAAACCCTCAACATGTCCACGACCAACACGACCACGAAGCTGATGTAAGTCTGCCATTCCAAACCTATCAGCACCATCTATCAAAATAGTATTTACATTTGGCATGTGGATACCTGATTCGATAATACTTGTCGCTATCATCAAGTCATACTCCCCTGCTTCAAATTTAAGTAACTCTTTTTCCGTTTGAACTGCTGGAATTTTTGAATGCAGCATAATCACTCTTAAATCAGGAAGAAGTGCTTTTAGCTCTCCTAACTTTATAGGCATATGCTCAATAGAATTATGCACATAAAAAACTTGTCCGCCACGGCGTAATTCTCTTAAAATTACTTCTTTCACAAGTTTTTCTTCATACTCTTTAACAAAGGTTCTCACACCCTGTCTCTCACTTGGAGCATTTAAGAGTTGAGACATAGTTTTTATAGAACTAAGGGCTTGGTTAAGGGAGCGAGGTATTGGAGTGGCACTCATGCTTAAAATATGCACATTATGATATAACTCTTTAATCTTCTCTTTTTGCTTGACTCCAAACTTATGTTCTTCATCTACTATCACAAGCCCTAGTTTTTTAAACTCTAAACTAAAGAGTGAATGAGTTCCTACTACTGCGTCAATCTCTCCTGAGGCTAGTCCTTTAATAATATTGTTTTTATCTTTTGTGCTTACAAATCTATCAAGCTTAGCAACTCGAATCCCTAAGGCATCAAACCTTTCAAATAAAGAGCGATGATGCTGTGAAGAAAGCAGTGTTGTTGGAACGATAAGGGCTGTTTGGTATCCTGACTTGTAAGAGGCGAAAATAGCATTCATTGCAACTTCTGTTTTACCAAAACCTACATCACCACTTAATAATCTATCCATAATGTGTCCAGAAGAAACTTGTCCTAGTATCTCATTTATAGACTGAGTTTGATCTTGTGTATATTCAAATCCACTCAAGACTTGAAACTCTTTTAACTCTTTTTTATTTACTCTTATTTTAGGTGCTTTTATCAAAGCTCTTGACGCTGCAATATTTAAAATAGTTCCTGCAATCTCAAAAAGACGCTTTTTAACTTTTTCTTTTAACTTAGCAAAGCTTCCTTTACCTAGTCTATCAAGGACTGGGGTTGAACCCCCTGCTGCAATGTAACGGTCGATAAAATCAAGATTTTCAACAGGAAGTAAAATTTTATCATCGCCGATATATTTAATAACTATAAAATCTTTAATCCCTCCAAGAATTTCCATTTGTTCAATATTTTCAAAAATACCAACACCATAATCTTCGTGGACTAGATAATCACCCTTTTTTAAATCATCTAATAAAATAGCAGATTTTCTTCGTCGTCTTTTTTTATCAGGTTTATTTAAAGATATAACTAACTCTTCTTTGGAGATAATATTTAAAATATAAGGTGCATAAACCTGTTTAATATCTTTTAAATCAAAAAGACCCATCTGTTTCATAACAGCTTTATTGGCTGCGATTATAGTGATTTTTTTATTTTTATGAGCTTTAATAAGGGAGTGAATATCTACTACTGCTAAATCTTTATAATCATCACTTTGCTCTAATATTTCTGCGTCAAAAAATTCTCGTGAAACTTGGGGTTCATTGATGCCATAAGCGTCTATAAGAAGTGAATCAAGATTTTTACAAAGAAGAATTTTTTTATCTTGTAAAAAATTAAAAGCCTTATCTTGAAGATGCCATAAACCTAGAGATGCTATATCTTTAAGCATCGCATCAAATTCTGAGACTTGTATTTTTTTATTTAAAGCATTAAAACTCTCTTCATCTAAAGAGTAAAAAGCACTTGTTACTTCAAAGGCTTCTAAATCATCCCCTAAGGTTATTTGTGATTCTAATTCAAAAAGTTTTATTTGCTCTATTGTTTCATCAAAGAGTGATATTCTTATAGGATTTTTATTTGAGGGAACATATATATCAATAATATCTCCACGAAAAGATATTTCACCCTCTACTTGAACCATATCTACAAAGGTATATCCCCAAAATAGCATCTGCTCCTTAAAACTTTTTAAATTAATTTCTGAGCCAAACTCTATAGTTTGTGATTGAAGTAAATCTGACGAGGGAAGATGAAAGAGCAGTGTTTTAAGAGGTGAAATTACTAGTGGTTTTTTCTTTTGTTTATAATAAAATCTAAGCTTAGAAAAAAGTTCATGCAACTCTTCTTTATACACACGCAAGTCATCCCCATAACTTGGACGAAAATCTGGAAAAACTATTACCTCTTGATTAAAAAAATTAGCTACATTCTCTAAGTCTAGTGCCTCTTTAAAATCTTCACAGATAAGAAGTTGTGTATCGAACTTCCTAACTCTTTTGTAGTATTGGAAAAAGGCACTTTTTGACATTTATTATCTTAAGAAGAGGCTATTTTTTTCGTTGTTGAGATTGCAGGTTGAATATTTTTGACAATACTATTACCTTCAAACACACCTTTAGACTCAATGACAAGTTCAGATGCTTCTATAGTTCCACTTATTCTTCCAGAAGCTTTTATCTCAACTTTTTCAGCACTCACTGTACCCTCAATAAAACCTTGTACGACAAGTCTTTTTGCTGTAAGTTCACCTTTGATATGACCATTTTTTCCAATATTTATCTCATTTTGAGAATTAATCGAACCTTCAAACTTTCCATCTACATATAAGTTACATGTAAGAATCATTTCCCCTTTGATGGATGAGCCAACTGTGATGATAGTTGTGCTCGAGTCGGATTTGTTACTCTCACGTTTGCTGTCGCCATTATTAAAGATTGCCATGGTATTTTCTTTTCCTTTTCAAATATTTCATTGTAGTTTTGTGCATTCCATTTTATGAACCAAAATGGGTTTACCGGTCTTGACATGAACCTCACTTCATAGTGTAAATGAGGTCCATTGCTTGTACCAGAATTACCTGTATATGCGATTAAATCTCCCTTCCTAACAAAAGTACCTGATTTTATCACAACTTTGTTTAAATGTCCATATAAGGTCTTAAATCCATAATTATGTTTTAAAATAACTAATCTTCCGTAACCACTTTTTGTATGTTTACCTGCAAATTCAACCATTGCATCAGCTGTTGCATATATGGGTGTTTTCATTCTAGCTCTCATATCTGTACCACGATGAAATTCTTTTCTTAAAAGTATTGGATGTTTTCTATAGCCATACTTACTCGTAATTCCAAGATATTTTATAGGGGAGCCACTTGGTATGAATTGCAAAAGTGTAATCATATCTTTTGAGGTTAATTTTGCTATATCAACTCTCTTTTTTAAGGGCATGTCTTCTTGAGGTGAAAGTCCCATAAGAGATTCAATTTCAGTGAGAGAATCTGATATTTTATCTAACTCTTTTTTTTTATTTTCAAACTTATTTTGTGCATTTTTGATATTTTTACTTAAAGTTTTATTTTGCCCTTGTAACTTTGTAAAACTCTTCTGTTCACTCAAGCGTTTCACCTCAATAGCATCAACCTCATTGTTTAAATATAAAATTGCCGCTAAAGATATCAAACCTACAAATCCAAAAAATAAACCTGCATATAAAATTGCTTGTTTGACGAAATGATGGAGGTTGTACTGTTTTACTCCATTATCATCATGTATTGTAACTGTAAAGTGACTATCCATTATTAACCTTTAAAAATTCTTCTACTACCCTAAATGAACCAAATACTAGATACTTTTTATTTTTATCTATTTTATTAAAACTATAGTATTTTACCTTTAAAGCAGTTAAAACACTTTGAAGTTTATCCTTAGATTCTACTCTTTTATCTTCAATATTGATAATTTCTACACTTGATATAATTGGTTTTAATATATATAGCATTTCAGCATACTCTTTATCACGGTATGTATTATATATAAGCGTATACTTTTCACCCTTTAAAGCCTTTACAATCGACTGTGCTGCTAAGGGATTATGCCCAACATCTATAATTATATTCTCACTAATATGTGTTAATCTTCCAAATAATCTTGAATTATTAAAATCTTCTACCTCATATCTTATCTTAAAATATTTCAATGCACAAACACTCAACTTTAAATTATCTTCTAAGTAATTTACTAAAAATAATTCTTTTGAAATAAGGGAAATTTTTTTAAAATCTTCTTCTAATAAAAGATCATTTATTGAAAAAATATTACATTTTTTTTGCTCTATGAGTTCTTCTACTTTCTCATAAACCTCTTTATAATTTTGTTTTGCGATAATCGCATATTTTTGTATAGCATTTAATTTTTCATTTGCAATTGATTGTATGTTTGAACCTAAAAAATCTTGATGATCATAAGCTATAGGGGTAACTAAAGTTAAATCTTTAGCAAAGACAGCAGTAGCGTCATGCTCCCCACCTAGGCCAGCCTCAAGAACTACAAAATCACACTCAAAAAATACTAACATTGCTAAAAATGTTGTATATTCAAAATAACTTAAAGAGTCAGCATCATTGACACTTAAAATACTTTGTAACTTTTTATGTGCTAATTCTAAAGTAGCATCATTTACATCTGAACCATCTAAGTAGATTCTTTCATTAAACCTGGAAATATGAGGGGATGTATAATGACCTACTTTATAAGATTTCCTATAAAGAGCCGTAGCTAAAAATCTTCCCGTTGTACCTTTAGCATTTGTACCTATGATATGAATAATCTTTTGCTTAGAAAAATTAGACTTAATCTTTTCATAAATGCGAGGCATCCTTTTATAATCAATCTCTTTATAATACAAAGGTTTAGTCTCTAAATAATCAAATAATGTTATCACTTCTTATACGCGACCTGGTCTCTTCCATCATATTTTGCCTGATACAAATACTCATCAGCAGACTTAATCACTCCATCAAGGCTTATATGTATTGCTCTTTCTGAAACACCCGCACTTACTGTTACATTTATTCTCTTATTTTTATACATAAACTTAGCCTTTTGAACATGTATTCTAACTTTTTGAGCAAATATAACACCCCCTTTCGTATCCGTTTCACTCAAAATAGCTAGAAACTCTTCACCTCCAAATCTACCTATAATATCAACTGATCGTCCCTCATCTTTAATGATTTTTGCAAAGGCACTTAAAACAGCATCTCCAGCGTCATGTCCATAAGTATCATTTACGTCTTTAAATTTATCTAAGTCAAACATAACTATAGAAAAATTATGACTATACCTTTTAAATTCTTCCTCTTTAATCAGCATAAACTCATCTAAAGCTCTTTTATTATAGAGTTTTGTTAGAAAATCTTCTCTTGATTCTTGCTTTGCTGATTTCAAATCTTTTTCAAGTTTTTTAATTTTTTTAGCCAATTGATTTATTTCACCATTATGATCTTTTAAATCTTTACTAAGGAGTTGCGTATTTTCTTCTAAGGCTAAAGCGATAGTAAAAAGTTTTTTATGTGCAACTTTGAAATTCAATGTATCTGATTCATTATTGGACTCTAGTTCTGATTTAATTTTTCTAATTTCAACTGTAGAATTATCAGATTTTTCAATCATATCTATAAGTCTAAGAGAAAGCTTATCTAAAACTCCATCAATAGACTCAACCATCTCTTTAACACTATCTTTATCGAGTGCTATTCTAAAAAGAATAGCCGATTTTATTTCGCTACACATATCTTGACTATCAAGTAAAGCTGGATTATTTTTTATTTTTTCACTCGTATTCGAAATTTTATCATTAGCACTTGATGCAATAGAAGGAACTAAAGAAGAGATAATTAAAGATGATATTTCTGTTAAATTTAGCTTAGGAGAAGAACTTATTTTACCACTAGAAATATTTAAATTTTCGATACTTTTTTTCAAGTTATTTGTATCAATATCACCAAGTGAACTTAAGGTATTTAAAAATGAATCGTTGTAAGTTGTTAAAAAATTTATCCATAACTGTCTAAATTGATCCATTTGTGCTGCACTTGGATTTGATTTTAAAAGCTCTTGTAATTTTTTGGCTAAATCACTCGCATCTTTATTATGAAGAACTTCTATAACTTGTAATATTCTTTTCATCAGTACACTTTGTGATTCAAGTAATTCTGCATTTATCGTAGTATTCATACGGCTAAGTTTAGAAATTAAAAATCGTGTGAGTTCTTGCATATTTTTTATTCTATATTGAACAAGTTCTTTTTGCAAGTCTTTACTCATACTTTTAATGTACTTATCTACTTGATTACAGTCTTCTGTACTCGTACCTGCTTTATCCGCTTCTTTACAAAAAGCTTCTGCATAAGCATCTGGAGTTAATAATTTTCCTTCTAACTCAAGCCTTTTAACAGCTTTTTTAATAATATTTTGAATAGTCATACCTAATCCCTTTGAAATTCTTATCTAACCTAAGCACCCTCTGCTGACACTTTAGCTACAAATGCCTTAATAGCTTTTTGTGAAGAAAACTGGGTTGCCTCAAATCTTTGTTTATCTGTTATAACAGCATTAGCAGTAATTTTAAAATCATAAGTACCATAGACCTTATAATCTTGTTGTTGATTTTCATTTTTTCTATTTATCAGTAACTCTACGCTTGTTCTATAAGAAACTACAAATCCTTGTGCATCATACTCAATGGGTGTATATATTAAGTTCCCAAGTTTTAGCCTTAAATGTGTTGTTGAGATTTCTTTACTTACTAAAGAAGCATGAAAAACCTCTAAAACAGCTACATCAACTGCATCTTTAATAAGAACAGTATTTTCAGGGTCAATTCCAGAAATAACTACACTTGTACTTATTTTATCTCCAAGAATTTGACGCGAATATTTAGCACTAGGCTTATATCCACAAGCTGAACAAAGTAATATTACTAAAACTACAGATATAAATCTCATGTTCAATTTTTCACCACTATATTTACAAGTTTTTTAGGAACAAGTATCTCTTTAACTATTTCCTTATTATCTAACCATTTGGCAGCTTTTTCTTTAGCAAATCTAATAATCTCATCCTTGCTCGCATCGCTAGCTATCTCAATCTCTGCCCTTCGCTTACCATTAATAGACACACCCAAAGTGACACTATCTTCTACAAAAACCTCTTGTAAAACTATCTGAGGGTTTAAGTTATTGAGTGAAAAATATTTCTCACTTATCTCTGATGCTGTGTGAGGAATAACAGGTTCCATTATTGATGTAAGAATCCAATATCCCTCACTCCACACATCAGAATTATTCTGAGAATTGAGTGCATTCATAGCTTCCATAACACCTGCTATCATAGTATTAAAAGTATGTTTCTCTCTAAATACATCATTGGCTCGAACTAAGGCTTCATAGACTTTTTTTCTAGCAAATTTTTCTTCCTTTGAAAGTTCATCGTGTTTAATTTTAGGAATTGTATCACTCGCAATAATATTTGAGCTTCTATCAAAAAATCTTTTAATAAACTTATAAGAACCCTCAACACCACTATCATTCCACTCTAGTTCTTGTGTTGGTGGAGCTGCAAATAGGATAAAAAGCCTTGCCGTATCTGCACCATACTTTTCTATGATAGCATCTGGATCAACTGTATTTCCCTTAGATTTAGACATTTTAGCACCATCTTTGAGAACCATACCCTGAGTAAGGAGATTATCAAAAGGTTCATCAAATTTTAAATAGCCTAAATCACGGAAAATCTTTGTGAAAAATCTTGCATACAAAAGGTGAAGCACTGCGTGTTCTATTCCTCCGATATATTGATCAACACCCATCCAGTATTTGATCTGTTCTTGTGAAAAAGCTTCCTTTTGCATATTTTCTTTTGATGCACAAAATCTTAAAAAATACCATGAAGATTGAACAAAAGTGTCCATTGTATCAGTCTCACGAATTGCATCTTTACCACACTTAGAACACTTACAGTGTTTGAAAGTTAGATGATTATCAAGTGGATTACCCTCTCCTGTAAACTCAGCATCTTGAGGTAGCGTTATAGGAAGATTTTCTTTTTTCTCCATCACTAAACTGCAATCTTCACAATGGATAAAAGGGATAGGAGCACCCCAATATCTTTGACGGCTTACACCCCAATCTTTAAGTTTGTAGTTTGTAGTTTTTTTACCAATCTTGTTTTCTTCAAAAAATTTGATAATGTTATACTGTGATTTTTTAGAATTCATACCATCAAACTCACCCGAGTTAAAAAGCTCACCAACTTCTGTATAAGCTTTACCCACTTCAGCCACATCATTAAAAGCTTTGATAACTGCATAAATATTTAAGTCGTATTTTTTCGCAAAATCATAATCTCTATCATCATGAGCAGGAACAGCCATAACAGCACCTGAACCATAATCCATGAGAACAAAATTAGCAATCCACACGGGAATAGACTTTTTTGTTAATGGGTGGATAACATTTAAGCCCAGTGATACACCCAATTTTTCTTTTTGTCTTTGTATCGAAGAGGTGGTTTTCATAGCCTTAATTTGAGTGATTATATCTTCGCTTAAAAGCTTGTTTTCAATCATATAAGTAACGATAGCATGTTCAGGAGCAAGTGCCGTATAACTCACACCATAAATAGTATCAGGACGAGTTGTAAATACATCAAAACTCTCAAAATTAGAATTTAATTTTTCTTTTGAAGACTCATCAAAGAACAAATCAAAGGCTAAACCATTAGATTTTCCTATCCAATTATCTTGCATAGTTAAAACTTGTTTAGGCCAAGCACCCTCAAGGGTTTTGAGTGAGTCTAAAAGTTCATCAGCATATTTTGTAATTCTAAAATAGTACTGATTCATATCTTTTTTAACTATGGGAGTATTACATCTCCAACAGCATCCATCAATGACCTGCTCATTAGCTAAAACAGTTTGATCGTGAGGACACCAGTTTAAAAGACCTTTTTCACGATAAAGTAAATCTTTTTCATACATGTCAATTATAAAAGCTTGTTCAAACTTCGTATAAAGCTCATCAGATGTAGCCATTTCACGCTCACGAGAAAATGAAAAACCAAGAGAGTAAAACTCATTTTTCATATACTCGATATTGTCATAAGTCCAGCCTTTAGGATGTGAATCATTTTTAATCGCTGCATTTTCAGCAGGCATTCCAAAACTATCAAAACCTATGGGATGAAGTACATTAAAGTTTTGTTGTCGGTAGTATCTCGCAAAAGCATCAGAGATTGAATAGTTTCTCACATGCCCCATATGCAATCTCCCACTGGGAAACGGAAACATACTTAAAATATATTTTTTCTCTTTAGTAAAATCTTCACTTGGTTCAAAACTATTGTTTTTTTTCCAATACTCTTGCCATTTTTTTTCTATTTTTTTTGAACTATATTCCACTTTTAATACTCATCCCTTGATTTCATACTTTCAATATAAACTAAACCTATTGAGAAAAGGTTTGCGATTAATGCACCGATAGTTAAGGCAATTGCCCATTCTAAGTTTCCAGCAAGTTCAAGATAAATAAATGCTGGGATAAGATGTAAATCAGCCACCAAAGATGACGCCAATAACTCAGCTGAAAGTAAATTTCTAACCCCAATTTTAAGAAGGGTTGAGACAAGATTTAAACTCGCTGCAACAAAAAGTGCAGTAGCACTATGCTCGTATAAAAATCCTGCAATTGATGTTAAACTCATCAAAGAAAAAAAGACATATATTACCTTACCCCAGTCCATTAAAACTCCTCAGATTAATTAAGTTCATTATACAAAAAATATCTTAAGGAGTGACTGAAATTATAAAGTGTTACATTATTCCTGATTCGTACTGATCACGCATTCTTTGTTTTTCTGCTTCTCTTTTCGCTTTGTTAGCTAATTTAGCATGATAAGTTTTTACATCAAAACCAAACCAAATTAAGATAGGTGATGCAACAAAAACTGATGAGTATGTTCCAACTACTACACCCACAAGAAGCGTAAATGCAAAAGCATGAATAATCTCACCTCCGAACATAAACAAGGTAAACACAACAAAGAAAGTTGTCAATGAGGTTAAAGTGGTTCTTGCTAGTGTTCTTGTTATAGACTCATTCACTATACCCGTTAAGTCTGTCTTTTTAGAGTTTGTAACACCCTCACGAATCCTGTCAAACACGATAATAGTATCATTAAGAGAGTATCCAAGGATTGTTAAAAGAGCTGCTAAAACATCAAGGTTTACATCTAAGCCAACTAAGGTTATAGCACCAAGAGCGATTGAAACATCATGTACAAGAGCGATGATTGAGGCAACTGCAAAACGCCATTCAAACCTAAATGCTACATAGATAAGAATGCCCATCACTGCTAAAAGCATTGACATTATCCCTTTTTCTTTGAGTTCTGCACCCACAGTTGGACCAACTATATCCACACGACGAACCTCGAAATTTCCAGTACCTTGTAATGCTTCTCTTGTAATATCTCCAATATCTACACTTACATCTCCTGATGTAGTCTTCATACGAATAACCACCTCATCAGGTGAACCAAACTCTGTAATAGTAGCACTTGCAAAAATATCATTCGTTTTGAGTTTTGCTCTCATCTTATTAATTGGAGCAGGAGTATCATACTTTACTTGAACTATAGTGCCCCCTGCAAAATCAACACCATAGTTTAAACCCTTTGTTATCAAAAGAGTGTAAGAGGCTGTTAGTAAAGCAAGAGAGACAAACATCGCAAATTTAGATCTAGCCATAAAATTAAAGGTTCTTGTATATTTAAAAAATTCCATTATTAGCCCTTAATCCCAAACCATAAACGGTTATTTTTACTTTTTTGTATTTTCTGCTCTAGCATTTGATAAATCCCATGAGTACCTAAAATCGCTGTAAGCATTGAGGCTAAAATACCAATACTAATCGTAATAGCAAAACCTTTAATAGCCCCTGTTCCATAAGCATATAAAACAACAGCTGCTATAAGCGTTGTGATATTAGCATCAAGAATAGCACGCATTGCATTTGCATATCCATCTTCTATTGCTTTGTGCATTGATTTACCCTCATATACTAGCTCTCTAATTCTCTCAGAGATGATAACATTGGCATCAACTGCCATACCAACAGTTAAAACAATTCCAGCCATACCAGGTAAGGTTAAGGTAGCTCCAAAAAGACTCATAACTGCTAAGATGATAAATAAATTAGCAATCAATGCAATATTTGCTATTAACCCTGCCATTCGATAATAAATTACCATAAAAATAATGACTAAGATAAAACCTCCAGCAAGTGCTATCATACTTGCTCTAATAGAATCAGCTCCGAGGCTAGGCCCTACTGAACGTTTTTCCATTAGGTAAATTGGTGCAAGTAATGCTCCTGAACGCAAGGCAATTGCTAAATCTTTGGCTTCTACTACGCTATAATTTCCAGAAATCTGTCCAGAACCTCCACCAATACGCTCGTTAATGACAGGGTCAGAATAGACTTTGCCATCAAGAACAACCGCTAGTCTTTTTCCAACACTTTTTCCTGTAAAATCACCAAAAATCTCAGCACCCTCAGCGTTTAACTTAAAGTTAATTAGAGGTCTATTGTTTTGATCAAAGCCCATATTTGCATCAATGAGCATCCCCCCATCTAAAATGGGGATCTCGCGAACAAGATATTTAATATCTGGATTTTTTGCATCTTCTAAAATCACATCACCGTATTCTCTTGCATCAGAATCACTCATAGTATAAACACGAGCGGCTCTGTCTTCATCTACTGCCATAAGTTCGAGCTTTGCAGCACGAGAAATCAACTCTCTGGCACGCTGTTCTTCTTCTTGTGTTTTAATCCCTGCTAGTTGAACAAGTATTTTCTCTTCGCCTTGACGAGCAACTACTGGTTCAGCTAAACCAAATTGGTCTAGTCTATTTCTTATAGTTTCTATAGCTTGAGAGATAGCTTCTTTTTCAGTCTTGATACGCTCTTCTTGTGTTAAAGAAAGAGTAAAACTCTCAAGATTTATAGAGATATTTAAACCATCCATAGCATCAAAGAATTCTTTCATTTGTTTTGTATCATCAGAATCAAGAAGAGTAAAGTTTATTGTTATTTCATTAAAAACTAAATCATCCACTAATATATCATTTTTATCTGAAAAATGTTTGATACTAGCGGTTATTGATTTTATGCGAGAGGCTGTTGCTTGCTTAGTTTTTACACCAAGAAGCATATGAAGCCCACCTTGCAGGTCAAGTCCAAGAGTTATTTTTTTTCCATTTTGCGTTTGTAAAAGAGATGGCATTGAAAAAAATACACCAAAAATTATCGCTAATGCGAAAATTACTATGCGATAATTAAGCCTCATCCTCGTACTTTTTTGCAATAGAATCTTTTGTGATTTGAGCTACAACATCAGAGTTCATTTTAATACTTAAAAAGTTTTCTTCAACCTTATGAATCGTAACAATAAAACCACCATTTGTAATAACTTTATCACCTTTTTTCAGTGCCTTTATCATCTCGGCTCTTGCCTTAGTTTCTTTTTGTTGTGGGCGAATAATCACAAAATACATAATTGCGATTAAAAATATGAATGGTAATAATTGAGAGATAATATCCATGTAAGTGTTCCTTTGTTTGTTTAAAATTATCGCGATTATACAAAAAAAATAGTAATAAAATACTGAAATACACTATAATTAGATTATGATACAAAAATTTAATCGCATACATATCTCACAAAAATTTTCTTATGACTTAGCTATTGGGCTTTTCATTGCTCTGCTCTTTAGTGCTTTTATCTACCTAGAACATTTTACTTTTACATTAAAACTATTAAATACTCTTTTTGCTTTAAGTTCTCTAGCTCTTTTGCTTTATGCAACAAAGAGGACTATTTTAATTGCAGGTTTTTTTATAGGGATACTTTGGTTTTATTGGATTGGATATAGTTTTAAATATCAGGGTGTTGGATATATGACACCTATTGTCACGCTTAGCTTTGGCTTTATTTATATGCTATTTTTTGGTGTACTAGCACTTACAAAAGAAGTTTTTATTCGAGCTATTTTACTTTTTGCACTTAGTTTCTTCGAGCCTTTTGATTGGAATTGGTTGCAAATCGAGCTTATTTTTGTGGAGAGCTATATAGGAATATTCAAATACCAACTTATTCTTGTTTTACTTGCTCTTTCATTACCTCATTACCTTAAAAAAACTTTTCATTATATGCCAATCATCTTTATCTTCTTTGCTTTTGAATTTCATTCCCCTACTCAAGAACTTAGTAAATTAAAAATCAAACTGATTCAAACAGATATTAAACAAGAAGTTAAATGGTTAAAAAAAACACAAGCACCAACCATTAAAATGATTGCTAATTATATTCATGATGCCATTAAAAATGATTATGATATGATTGTTTTACCTGAGTCTGTCTTTCCACTTTTTTTAAACAAACACCCTACACTTTTAAACTCACTCAAAATGCTCTCTAAAGATATTGTCATTGTAGCGGGTGGTCTTTTAAGTGAAAATAAACAGCATTTCAATGCTACCTATATTTTTCAAAATGGCTCATTTATTATTGCTAAAAAACTGGTTTTAGTCCCTTTTGGTGAGTATATCCCTCTTCCAAAATTTGCTAGAAAATTTATAAATGAGACTTTTTTCGCTGGAGGATCTGATTTTTTTACAGCTGATTCACCTACAGATTTTATAGTGGGAAATGAAAAATTCAGAAATGCTATCTGCTATGAAGCAACATGTCAAGAGCTGTATGAGGGAGATGTAAAGTTTATTATCGCATCAAGTAACAATGCTTGGTTTGCACCTACTATTGAGCCAACCATGCAAAACTTACTTCTTAGATATTATGCAAAAAAAAATAATGTTACTATTTACCATTCTGCTAATTACAAAGGCACTGGTATTATCAGATGATAGAAAATTATCCTAAAAGTAATACTATAGCCGATATTTTTAATTACACGGCTGATTCATACAACCTGTCATTCTCAACTTGATTCAGAATCTAGTATAAGAAATTAGACCCTGAATCAAGTTCAGGGTGACATAAGTTTTATATGTCCTATTACTTAAGTCTAATTTGCTAATTTTTTAGCTTCAGTAACTGCCTTTATTGCATTTATTTTGCCGTAGGCTCTTTTTTCATCAAATCCATTTTTATAATTAGCATTAACACCGCCTATTTTGTTTGCTGTTGCTATTAATATATCTCTTACCTCTTTAGGTCTAATATTTGGATTTACAGCATACATTAAAGCGATAACTCCTGCCACTACAGGTGTTGCAAAACTTGTACCACTTCCAAATGAATAGCTATTAGATACTAATCCATAATTTTCTATAGAACCTTGACTCCCCGTGTCATCTAATCCCAATATACCAACAGAAGTATTAAAATCACCACCTGGAGCTAATATATCAATTTTTGAACCATAATTTGAATAAGTCGTTACATCATTGTTTTCACCACTAGCTCCAACACCTATTACCCATTCCACCTCAGATTCATCCTTTAAGGTATCATTTAAAGATTTACCATCATTTCCAGAAGCAAACACAACGCTTATACCTGCGTCATATAAAGATTTTAATTCCGCTTCTACAGCTTCTGAAACATCATCAGTCCCCCAACTACAACTAATCACCTTAGCTCCATTATTTTTAGCGTATTCAAAAGCTCTAATCGTTTTTATATCACTTCCATCATTGTTTTTAATAAGAATTAATTTTGATTCAGGTGCAGTTCCTATAATACCTTTTCCATTTATGGGTGATGCAATAAATCCTGCACAAGTATTTCCATGCGACGCCTTGGCAATATCATTAGATCTATTTGAAATATCATTATTATCATCATCTGCATTATATGCCAAATAAATATTAGTTTTTAAATCCTCATGATAAATATCTCCACCATCATCGATGACTGCAACCAAAACTCCCCCACCCTTTGTGATTTTCCATGCATCAAGTATATTTATATCTGCATTTTCGCTAACTTCATCAACTCTATATTCATCGTTTAAAGCAGCACTTACTTTTTGTGCAATTTTCTCTCTATTACTATTGTTTGAATCTATGTGCCATAAATACTTATAATATTTTTCCAAAGACACATTTAAGCTTTTATCCTCATCTTCTGGTTTTGGTTTATTTTCTATCTCGGTTTTTGGCTTTTCATTATCGCTACTTCCACCGCCACATCCCCCTAACAATAAGACTGAGGCTACAATGCTTGTAATTATAATTTTTTTAATGTCATTCATTATCTTCTCTTTCTTTCTTTAATAAAATTAGGATGAGCGAACTCTACATGAGTACTTTCAAATAATTTTCTTGACATAGAAAAAATACTATCATAATCTTCAATTTTTACAATAAAAATTTTATCTGTTAGTTTTGAATAATTTCTAAGATTAAAACTATTTAATAACTTTGCACAATTAATCCCTTCTTTACATTGAACAAGTATCTCATTGCTTATCCCTATCTTTTGTCCATATATATTTTTATAAAAATTTATATCAGAATTTTTTACACTTCTTGATATATTAATATTTTCAAGTTCAACTAATTTACCGCTTTTATAATAACTCTCATTTGCATAAGATACTGAGACTATTCCTGCAAGCATTAACATTGTAATTTTTTTCATTTTTATTTCCTGTATTATATTTTATCTCATAGTATGTATTTCAAAGACTATAACCAATAATTATAGCAGATTAATTTAGTAAAAGAGTTTTTATAAATCATATTCTTTAAATATCTGTTCACGGCTAATTCATGCTGTCTGTTATTCTAAACTTGCTGTCATTCTAAACTTGATTCAGAATCTAGTAGACCCTCATTCAAGTTTAGGGTGACCAAAGATCTAAATAAGCTTGTATGAATCAGCCGTGAATATCTGTTACTCTGTGCTATCTTTTAGTAGATTTTAAGCTCTATAATGTGTCCAATCAAAGGAACAATAGATATAATAGAAAATATATAAAAAGAGGAATACCCTTGATTACAAACTTAAAAAATCCAAATCTTTATAATAACCGTGAACTTTCATGGTTGCAGTTTAACACTAGAGTACTCAAACAAGTTCATGATGAATCTTTGCCGCTACTAGAAAGACTAAAATTTTTAGCTATTTATGGAACAAACTTGGACGAATTTTATATGATTCGTGTCGCTGGTCTTAAAAAACTTTTTGCAGCAGGTATCATTGTTTCAGGAGCTGATAGACTTACGCCCTTGCAACAACTTCGTGAGATTAGAAAATATTTGCATCAAGAACAACAAGTTGTTGAGCATTGTATGACAGGAATTCTTAAAAAGTTAGAAGAGGATGGTCTTTTTATAAAATCCTATGATGAAGTAAATCAGAATGAAAAAAACACTTTAAATAGATATTTTAAAGAAAATATTTATCCTGTTATTATTCCTATCGCTATTGACGCAACGCACCCTTTCCCTCATCTTAACAACCTTAGTTTTGGGCTTATCGTAAAGCTTAGTGATGATGATAATGAGTCTATAGAGAGATTTGGCATCATTCGTGTGCCTCGTCCACTTGAGAGATTTGTTGAGCTTGATAATGGTACTTTCATCCCTATAGAGAGTGTAGTAGCTCAACATGTTGAGGATCTTTTCCCTGGTTATTCTCTCATCAAATATTCTTCATTTAGAGTGACTAGAAATGCCGATTTAGAGATAGAAGAAGAGGAAGCTGATGATTTCATGGAAATTCTCGAAGAGGGTCTAAAACTTCGTCGTAAAGGGGCTATGGTAAGGCTTGAAGTTGGTATTCGTGGTGATGAAGAGATAGTTGATTTTTTCAACAGACATACAAATGTATATAAAGATGATATTTATAGATTTCATACATTTTTAAACCTCTCTTCTTTATGGCAGATTGTTGGACACAAAGACTTTGCACACTTACTATTGCCACCATTTAAACCAAAAAATTTACCACCTTTTGATTGCAGTGAAGATATTTTCACTACTTTAGATAAACAAGATGTTTTACTTTACCACCCTTATGAGAGTTTTGAACCTGTGGTAAGACTTATCCAAGCAGCCTCAAAAGACTCTGATGTTGTTTCTATAAAAATGACACTTTATCGCTCAGGTACAAATTCACCTATCGTTCAGTCACTTATAAGTGCTAGTGAATCAGGCAAGCAAGTTACCGTTATGGTTGAGTTAAAAGCTAGATTTGATGAAGAAAATAATCTTATCTGGGCAAAAGCACTAGAAAAATCTGGAGCTCATGTTATCTATGGTATCAAAGGTTTTAAGGTACATGCAAAAGCAGCTCTTGTAACAAGACGCAAAAATGGAAAACTTATCCAATATGCTCACTTAGGCACAGGAAACTATAACCCAACCACCGCAAAGATTTATACAGATATGAGTTATATGACATCTAAGGTTGAAATCACAAACGATTTAACAAGGTTCTTTCACTTTTTATCAGGTTTTAGTAATAAAGGCAAACTCAACGAGCTTTATATGGCTCCAGCACAAATAAAACCTAAGATTTTATCCCTTATACAAAATGAGATGAGAAAAGAAAAAGATGGGCATATCATCGCTAAAGTAAACTCCCTAGTTGATGAAGATGTTATCAGAGCACTTTATAAAGCAAGTCAAGCTGGTGTAAAAATTGAGCTTATTGTTCGTGGAATTTGTTGTTTAAAACCAGCAATAAAAGATGTAAGTGAAAATATCAAAGTAATCTCCATACTTGGAAAATACCTCGAACATCCAAGAGTATTTTACTTTAAAAATGATGCTACACAAGTATATATCTCTTCAGCTGATTGGATGCCTAGAAATCTTCTTAGACGAGTTGAGCTTTTAACAGGTATCCCAGACCTTGTAGCAAAAGAAAAGATTCTTCAAATCTTACAACTTCAATGTTCAGATAATGTTCTCTCCCATGAGCTTCAAAGTGATGGAACATACCAAAAAGTTAAAAAACAAAATTCTAAAAATATCAATAATCATAAATTTTTAGAAGATTACATAAACAGAATTTCAAAAGCAACAAAGAAAAAATCACCTCAAGAGATACAGCATATTGCAGCACGACTGTTTATGGAAAGTTAAGGATAGTTAAAATGATACATAAATATAAAAACATGACTCCTAGTCTTGGAAAAGGTACATGGATAGCTCCATCAGCAGATGTAGTTGGTGATGTTACTTGCGGAGAGGATTGTTCTATTTGGTTTGGAACTGTAATTCGTGGTGATGTTCACTATATCACAATTGGAAATCGTGTGAGTATTCAAGATTTAAGCATGGTACATGTAACACATCATAAAGGTGGGGATAAGCATAAAGTCGGTGATGGACACCCTACTATCATAGGAGACGATGTCACCATAGGTCATAGAGTTATGCTCCATGGTTGTACCATAGAAGATGCTTGTCTTATCGGAATGAGTGCTACTATTTTAGATGGTGCGGTTATAGGAAAAGAATCTATCGTAGGAGCGAGTTCACTTGTTACTAAAAATAAAGTATTTCCACCTCGTTCTCTCATCATGGGAAGTCCCGCTAAAGTAGTAAGAGAACTGAGTGACGCAGAGGTAAAAGAACTGTACGCATCAGCTCATAGATATGTGGAGTTTAAAAATAATTATCAAGACTAATCACAGCTGATTCATGTAGTCTGTCATTGTGAACTTGATTGAGAATTTAGCACAAGACACTAGACCCTGAATCAAGTTCAGGGTGACAAAAGAGGTAGAAAATTCGTATTACCCTGCAAGACTTTAAGTCCTATAATCAGCGTTTATTTTGATATATTCATAGCCTAAATCACATCCAAAAGATGTAAAACTTCCATCTGCTATGCCTAAATCACAAGAGATAGTAAACAAACTTTTTTGCATCACTTTTGAAGCTTTTTCTTCCTTAGCATTATCAAATAATAATCTTCCTTTGTCGTAAACACAAAGTTCATCAAAGGAAATACTTAAAGTTTCCTCATCTGCTTCAACTCCTGATGCTCCAACTGTTGATGCTATCCTTCCCCAGTTTGGGTCTTCTCCATAAAGGGCAGTTTTTACAAGAAGAGAGTTTGATAAAGCTTTGGCTACTATCTCCGCTTCTTTGTCATTTTTAGCCCCCTTTACTTTATATGTAACAAGTTTTGTAGCACCCTCGCCATCTCGCACCATCTCACGAGCTAAAAAAAGCATAATTTTTTCTAAGGCTTCTTTAAATGCTTCTTTTTCATACGCTCCACTCAAAGCATTTGATAAAAGCATCACCGTGTCATTTGTTGAAGTATCTCCATCTACACTTGCTGCATTAAATGTTTTTTTTACTGCTTCATCAAGTATCGCTTGCATCTCATTTTTTGATACATCTGCGTCAGTTGTTATAAAACATAACATCGTTGCCATGGCTGGATTTATCATACCAGCACCCTTTGCCATTGCCCCTATATTAAAACTACTACCATCATCAAGTTCTACTTTGTAAGCTTTTTGCTTTGAAAAACCATCAGTTGTCATGATAGCTTTTGCTGCATTTGATGGATTTTTTGCGTTTGTATTAAAAAGCTTGATTCCAGCTTTAATCTTTTCCTTTGGAAGTCGCACGCCTATCACACCCGTTGAACTCATCACAGGATTTATGACATTTTTACAAGTTTCTAAAATCTCTTCTATATCTTGTATCCCAACTTTTCCCGTCATCGCATTTGCATTTTTAGCATTTATGAGAACAAAATTTGTCTTAAAATTACCCTTAGAGAGGAAATGTCTTATCGGTGCAGCCGTCATTTTATTTGTAGTAAACACCGATGTTATCTCACACTCTTTTTGGCTATAAATAAAAGCCATGTCTAATTCATTGTTTGATTTAAGTCCTGCACTTACACCATCTGCAAAAAAACCTTCACTTGCACATACACCAGCATCTATTTCTCTTAGTTTATACAAATTTTAATTCCTTAGGCTTCATTCTTTGTCTAAATATTACCTTTGCCACTTCAATATCTTTTTGAGTACCAATTATAAGTAACTTACACTCGCTAGTAATAAGAACATCACCCTTTGGCATAGAAAGAAATTTTCCATCTTTTTTAGTAATTCCGATTATGGAAGTATTTGTCATATCTCTTAAATGCGTTTCTTTGAGTTTTTTCAGTACTGCCCAAGAGTATTTTGGGATTAAGACCTCTTCCATATCAAGAGGATTATCACTTTTATATAAAAACTCTTCAAGTAAGTTTTCCATATCAGGTCGTGCTGCCATTGCACTTACTCTTTTAGCAGTCAGCATAGTAGGAGAAACTACTGTATCTGCTCCTAATTTTTTTAGCTTTTCTACATCACCAGTATTTTCAGCAGTAGAAATTACATAGTATTTATTTGGAAGTTCATGCTCTTTTTCAAACAGTCTTACTGATGCAATAAGGGCAATATTATCTGCAATAGAACTCGATAAACTAATCATCCCTTTTGCTGAGGAGAGATGAGCTTTAAGCATTGTAAGTTCAGCATGAGGCTCGGCTTGAAGATAAGTTGTGTATTTATTTTCTATCGCCCATTCATGTATCTGGGGTCTAGGATCTACAACAACAAAAGGGATATGATTTTTTCGCAGTTGTTTTGTAACCTCAATAGTATAATCGTTATGATAACAAACAACAAAATGCTTTTTAAGCCTTAGTATTTGATACAACATTCTTCGCTCCTTTAAAATGGCAACTATATTTCCCCTACTTAACTCTGCAACTAAGATACCTATAGCACTTGAAAAGGTAGCAAATCCAGCGATAATAAGAGTAATTGTAAATATTCTCCCAGCATCAGAAAGTACACCCATTTCACCAAAACCAACAGTGGTAAAAGTTATACCTGTTTGGTATATAGCATCCATTAATGCAAAGTCATCAATTATGACATAACCGATAGTTCCTACCATCATAGTTAATACAGTAAGGATTAAAGGTAATCGAAATGCTTTGAGATGAGGATAAATTTCAGGGAGTAAATTAGCTTGGGGGGTGGGAGTTTTCTCCCAATGTAGAAAGTTTTGAATCCTGTTAAGAAGATTCATCTTAATCTCCTAAGAATACTTAAGAATTTTTCTTAAGTGTTCTTAACTCTCTTGCAGAAATTTTAATTTTCTTTGTAGTACCATCTTCTAAAGTGATACGAACTGTTCTTAGATTTACTAAGAAACGACGCTTTGTTCTGTTTTTTGCATGTGAAACATTGTTCCCACTCATAGGGCCTTTGCCACTAATAGCACATCTTCTAGCCATCTTGAGATCCTTATTGTTAAGTTTTAAAGTTGCGAATTATACCAAAATAAAACAAAATTATAACTTAATTTTACATTATTTTTAATAGGTTTTTATTCAAGTAAAAATAAAATTTTAGTTCTAATTTATTATAGAAAAGATAAAATAGAATTACAAAATTATTTAAAAGCAGTATAAATTGATTACAAATGAAATTATTAATGATTTTATAGAAAAAATACCACCCGCTCCTAAAGCACTTCAAAGTACAATTATATTATTAAAGGAGGGAAAACTCATACAAGCATCCCAAATAGCACAAACTGACTTAGTACTGAATGCTTATTTGAAGAAAATTGTTAATAAACCTATTTATGGTTTTAAAAATGAGGTCAATGAAGTCTCTCAAATATTTGGAATATTAGGGGTCTCCTCAGCACAACAAACGGTATATAATTATATGATGACGCTTCTCTCTACAGATAAATGGGAATTGTTTCAACTCAAAGAATCAAGCTTTTATGAACTCCAAGCAAGATTATCTCGAAAATGGAAACAAATATTAGAACACTTAAATATTAATGATATGGAGATAGAAAGTGCTATTACACTTTTGCCTGCAAGTATCATTGTCGCAGAAGCTCTTTTTAAGAGTAAAAAAACGGATGTTAATTTATTGAGAAGCGTGAATGATCTTGATTTAAATACTATCTTATCTCGTTTATGCTCGCAAGATTTATTTGATATTTGTGAAAAAATCGCTCTTAAATGGGAGATGCCTTTAAGCATTACTCAGATTGTTCAAGCCTCATCAGGCTTTAAACCATTAGAAAATAAGCAGTTAAATGTTCTTGGAAAATGGATGCATTTACTTTTATTTTATGAGCTGTCACAGCCCTTATTTATAGAAGCTGGACTTAATAACTTTATAGACTTTAAGATTGAATATGTGGGTGATATTTATGACGAATTTGCAAGTGTTATGGATATATCATGAGAGCTGTAGTTAAAAATGGCGTAGGTATTTTTTCACCTCAAGGCTTCTTAGATGGGAACAATGGAGATGCATTTTTAAGCCTTGAGGATATTCATGCTACTATAAAAATAAATGCTGACATCATTTTAGTATCTCTTAAAAAAGTAGTATTTTTTAATCGGAATGGTTTAGATATATTTGTAAAAATGTTCACAAAAATAAGAGAAGAAAAAAAAATTCCTGTTGGTTTTTGTGATTATGATTTAAAAAAATATAATACGATAAAAACATTTTACCAAAATGAACTAGATTTTTCCCTCTTTTCTTCCCAAGATATTGCAGGTTTATTTGCTACAAATTATAAAAATAAAATTCAAAGTGTCTTGCTATATAATGAAGATAAATCTCAACGATCAGCAATGGCAATAGAGTTACATGATTCTGGACATAACCCTATTATAGCCCAAACACTAGCTGAATTTAAAAAGAAAAAAAATATTCCCAATACTTATGATATTGCTGTAGAAAACACTTATTTAGGTCAAATGGGAGAGAATGTATCGGCTCGTGTTACAGGAAATTCCATCATATATACTGTGTCTACTTTTCTTGATGCAGACATTGGCAATATGTTTAATATAACTTATCATAACAACTCACTTAATATAGGCTTTAGACTCTTTATATTTGACTCACATAAAGTTGTAAGTATGAATATCCATGCCCTTAACTTTTTTTCACGATTATCAAGTTCAGGAGCAGAATATAATGCAACTATCTGTTTTGTGGGTTTAACATTTGAAAAAATTCCACAAGTCTTTAAAGAAAATATGGAAGATGCAGGAATTATATTTTTTGAAAAAATGGAAGATATTTTAGGCAATAAAAAACTTTTAAATGAGTTGGGTGCTAGTTCTGTTACAGCTGTTAAAAATAAAAGAGTTATCAATAAAATAACAGTAAATGAACTTCCAAAATTCATAGATGCTACGGTCTCAACTATAGAGATGATGACAAATTCAAGCGCTATAAAAGAGGCTGTTAAAATTCAGTCTATGCAAGTATCAGATTATGAAGACAAAATTGCAAGTTCTATTGGCTACTATGGAGATATAGATGGTATGCTTATACTTGTTTTTCCAAAAGGAATTGCTAAAAAAGCTTGTCAACTTTTAATCGGTGAAGAAACAGATGATATGGAGTTGATTTTAGATACACTTGGTGAACTTGTAAATATAGTTGGAGGTAAGGTAAAAACTTATTTAAATGATAATAAAATAAATGTCAATATCACACTACCAAGAACATATCAAGATACTAACTCTCTTCTTGAAATAGTGCAAAATAGAAAAGGAGTTCAGGTAGATTTATCCTTTGATAATGATAAATTTTTATTTTTCTTGACTAGATAGTTAAGAGTTATTGTATAATTTCATTACATAAAATATAGAGGTGATATCATGCTAGTAGCTCCAAGTGTTCTTTCTGCTGATTTTGGCAATCTGCAACGAGATGTTGAGGAGATTTGTAATGCTGGATGTAATTTAGTCCATATTGATGTTATGGATGGACACTTTGTTCCAAACTTGACTATCGGTCCTGTTGTAGTTTCAGCTATTGCTGCGTGTGCTACAAAACCTTTAGATATTCACCTCATGGTTGAAAATAATACTTTTTTTGTTGAACTTTTTGCACCTTTAAAGCCTCAATACATCTCTTTTCACATAGAAGAAGAAAAACATCCACATCGCTTAATTCAAAAAATCCGTTCTCTCGGTATAAAACCTGCAATCGTTTTAAACCCTCATACTCCGCCTGAATCTGTTGAGTATCTACTCAAAAATTTAGATATGATTCTTTTAATGAGTGTTAATCCTGGTTTTGGTGGACAAAGTTTTATTGACAGCGTTATCCCTAAAGCTAAAAGATTGAGTGAGATGAGAAATAGACTTAATCCTAAATGCCTTATAGAAGTTGATGGCGGAGTGAATGATCAAAATATTCATGCACTTAAAGAGGCTGGAGTAGATATAGTGGTCGCAGGTTCTTATGTATTTAAACATGAAAATAGAGCCAAAGCCATAAAGAGTTTACAGATTTAATGCGTACTAAAATTTGTGGTATTACAAACTATGAGGATGCAATAGATGCTATTGATGCAGGGGCAGATGCCTTAGGTTTTGTTTTTTATGAAAAATCACCTAGATATATAACAATTCCCCAAGCACAAGCTATTATAGAAAAACTTCCTCCCTTTATTGAAAAAGTAGCCTTATTTGTAAATGTTGATGCACAAACAATAAATACAACATGCCAAGAGATTGGAGCAACTTTAGCCCAACTTCATTTTGACGCCGACATTTATACATATAAAGCATTAAATATTCCTCATATCAAAGTGATTCGAGCTAAATCAAAAGAGGATATATTTGCATACAAGGATGAATACCGTTTAGTAGATGTATTTTGTGAAACCTATGGTGGATCAGGAAAAAAAATAAATATAGAATGGTTTAAAGGCCTAGATAACTCTAAGATTATATTAGCTGGTGGACTTGATTCCACAAATGTTGCCTCACTTAAAAAATATGGTTTTTATGGTGTTGATGTAAGTTCTGGAGTCGAAGCTACTCTAGGAATTAAAAACTCTCAAAAAGTAAAAGATTTTATACACAATGCTCGCTAATAATTTTTCTCTTGATGATAAAAGTATTTCACGACTATCAAATCGTGGACTTCCATTAGAGACTCTAAAATCTCAAATCAATGATAGCCTTGATTATTCCCTTAAACTATGGAGAACACAAGGTTTAAATATTATAAAATCTAAGGGTTATTTTTACTTTAGCACAAAGTTTATGGCACTTGAAAAAGCTGAATTTTGTATAGTAGATATTGAAACAAATGGCTCAAAAATAGAGAAACATCAGATTATAGAGATTGCAGGTGTAAAAGTTAAATATGGTAAAATAATTGAGCGTTTTGAATCTTTAGTAAAATGTAATGAAATTAATGAACATATTACTGCTATAACTGGAATTAAGGTAGAAGATACAAAAAATGCACCGCCACTTAAAGAAGTTTTATATGATTTTAAACATTTTTTAGGTGATGCAATTTTTATTGCACATGATGTAAAATTTGATTATAAATTTATATCTCTTTCTTTGGAAAAAATAGGACTAAAACCTCTACTTAACAGAAGTTTATGCTCACTTGCTTTATCCCAGCGAAGTATTGTTTCTTATAGATATGCACTTTCATATCTACATAATACCTTTAATCTCAATCCAAACCCCAATCACCATAGAGCTATGAGTGATGTGATAACAACTTATGAGCTCTTTAAACTTTGCTTGGAAAATATAAATGAGAGTATAAATAATGTTGAAGATTTGATACGCTTCTCTCAAACCGCACAAAAAAAGAAAAGACCAAAGTTTGACCCTTTTTTACGAAGTCCTATTTTAGAAGGAACAGAGTAAATCTATTCTGTAAAAGCTCCAATACTTGTGAGCCTATCATATCTTTCTTGCATTCTTTGCTCAGTACCCATTTCACGAAGTTCTTTCACTTTTGTTAAAAAATAATCTGCAATTGCTTTAGCGCTAGCATCTCTGTTTCTATGGGCACCAATAAGTGGTTCATCCAGTATATCATGAATCAAATCAAGTTCTTTTAAGTCTGAACTCGTAATTTTCATAGCATTTGTTGCGGCTTCTACTTTCTTAGGATCATTCCATAAAATTGCCGAACAACCTTCAGGAGAGATAACAGAAAAAACAGAATATCGCATCATAGCAAATCTATCAGCCACGCCAATGGCTAAAGCTCCCCCTGAACCACCCTCACCAATAACGATAGATACTGTTTGAGTATCAAGTTCAGCAAGTTCTAAAAGATTTCTAGCAATGGCTTCGGATTGGTTTCTTTCTTCAGCTCCTAAACCTGGGTATGCACCAGGGGTATCTATTAGCATTAAGAGTGGAAGATTAAATTTTTCTGCAAGTTTTGCTGCTCTAAGTGCTTTTCTGTATCCCTCGGGGTGTGGCATTCCAAAATTTCTTCTTATTTTATTTTTTGTGCCACGACCTTTTTGCTCACCAATAACAATAACTTTCTCATCACCAATATAACCCATAAAACAGATAATAGCATCATCATTACGATAATGTCTATCTCCATGAATTTCATATTTATCACGCATAATTAAATTAATATAATCAAGAGCATAAGGGCGATCAAGGTGACGAGCAAGTTGAAGTTTTTGAAAATCAGTTAAATTACCATAAGTTTTTGAAACTTCTTTATCTAAATCTTCTTGATATTTCATAACTTCACTCTCGTCATGACGAACCTGTGCAGAGATGATATTTTCTTGAATAGTCTTGATATTTTGTTCAAAGTCTAAATATGTAGCCAAGATAAATCCTTATTTAGATTTTTTTAAAAATTAGAACGCCGTTTGTTCCACCAAAACCAAAGGAGTTACTCATACAAACATTAAGCTCCTCCTTCCTTGCACCAGTACTAACATAATCTAAATCACAATTTTCATCACTTGTTGTGTAATTTATTGTTGGAGGAATAATACCATCTCTCATAGCCATCAAACAAGTTACAGCCTCTATACCGCCAGCAGCACCTAAACAATGACCAATTTGACCTTTAATAGAACTCATTGGAGGACAATTTTCTTTTCCTCCTAAAAGTTCTTTCACTGCTGCTGTTTCATTTTTATCATTAATAGGTGTCGATGTACCATGAGCATTTACATAATCAATTTTAGGTTCACCTGCCATTAAATATGCAGCTTTCATAGCACGAGCTGGACCATCTAACGATGGAGTTGTTATATGATTTGCATCTCCTGATTCACCAAAACCGATAAGCTCACCATAAATATTTGCACCTCTAGCCTTTGCAGATTCATACTCTTCAAGTACAAGTGCTGCAGCACCTTCTCCCATGACAAAACCATCACGATTTGCGTCAAATGGACGAGATGCTCCTTTTGGGTTATCATTGTTTGTCGAAAGTGCTTTCATTGCAGCAAATCCACCAATACCGACACCTGTAATAGCTGACTCAGCCGATACTACTAACATTTTTTCAGCACCATTACACATGATAGTCTTAGCGGCTTCACTAATGGCATGCGTACCAGCTGCACAGGCAGTAACACTTGAAAGGTTTGGACCTTTTGTTCCGTGTTGTATTGATACAAATCCACCAAGCATATTTACGAGAGCACCGGGAATAAAGAAAGGGGAAATTCTTCTAGGACCTCTATCTGCTAAAATTTTTGAGTTCTTCTCAATCGAAGGAAGGCCACCAATTCCAGATCCAGCAGAGATACCAAATCTACTCATATCAGTATCATCTGGAAGTTTTGCATCAGCCATTGCTTCTTGTGCAGCCTTTAAACCTAGTTGAATAAATCTATCAGCTTTTTTTACCTCTTTTGGAGCCATAACTGTTAAAGGATCAAAATCTTTTACTTCTCCTGCAATTTTGACATTATAGTTTTGAGGATCAAAGATTGTAATAGTATCTATACCACACACACCATCGCATATAGCTTTAAAAGATGTTTCTTTATCATTCCCAACTGAGTTAATCATGCCTAGACCAGTTATTACTACTCTTCTCATTTAATTCTCCAAAATAAAATATTAAAATACTTTTAAAAATTCGTTCTTACTTTACAAACTTTTAAAAATATTTAGCTGAGCCTAAGCTCAGGTAAATTACTTGTTTTCGATATATGCAACTACATCATTAAGTGTCTGAATTTTTTCTGCTTCATCATCAGGAATTTCAATATCAAATTTCTCTTCAAGAGCCATTACTAATTCAACAACATCTAGGCTATCAGCACCTAAGTCTTCAACAAACTTCGCATCATTTTTAACTTCATCTGCATTTACGCTTAATTGCTCAACTACTACTTCTTTAATATCATCTATAAGTGCCATTATAGCTCCTGTTTTTTAATTTTTATTCAAGTAATTATAACAAATTTAACTTAATGTAGTTTATATTTTATTTCAAAGATAGCTTAAATGTAATATTTTAGCTATTTTGAGTCTCATTAATTAGATTTTATTGGGGGGGGGTAATTATTATTTTAAAGAGGCTATTCTTATTTACGAAGACTTGCATAAATTTTCAACGCTTCGTAATCTCTAATTAATTCTCTAGCATCTCTTTCTTGAACAATCATATCTCGTTTTTCGCTCATCATTTTTACATATAAATCATTTTTGTAATCTGTATATTTCATCAACTCACTCGTCATCTCAAAAGTTTCTGCTTGTAGGGATACTGCTATTATAGCAGCTAGTATCAAGGTATTTCTTTTCATTTGTACTTCCATCTTTTAATATTTTTGGAAGTATATCTAAAATTTACTGTTTTTTTACTTATTTTTATAAAAAGTTTTAATTACTAAAAGAAAAATCTCATAAATACACATTTATTATTTTATTTCAAAAACTTTCTCTTTCATAATATTAAATTTTTTAGCTTTTTCATTATTTTCTAAAGAAAACTTTTTTAAAATTTTAGGGTTCACTAAGAAATATCCAAGAGTAACTTTGACTTTATCTCCAGATTTTAATGAACTCTTGTACTTTATAATGCGTGTTTCTTTTGCTTGAATCATAGTATTTTTTACAATTTCATTCGCTAACCATGGAGGGGAAGATTTTTTATCTTTTCCTATTATTCTAACAAATGATTTTGTTTCAAATTTATTTATATTGTTTCCATTTGTAATGCTCACATGTAGTTGTGTAAATCTTAAAGGGTGGAGTAACATGAGATGAGGACTTTGATTATAAATAGAAATATCAAAACCATCAGAATTTTGAATAAACTTCACATCTATATATTTTGCTAACATTTCATGCCCAGAATTTGTACCTGGAAAACCATGATAACTATGAGTAGGTGTGTCTTCTTTATTTGAGACTGAACCCTTTACCTTAGGCATATGGCATGTGATACAATTATCTTTATCGGTAGGTTCTGACATACTTGTTACACATACATCAAATTTTTGTTTATTCTTTTTATGCGAGTGGCACCCCATACAAACATTTCCATTTGCAAAATTTTTATTTTCTGCTTGATAATGGAACTTATTTCTCAGTGGCTTTTTCATCGTTGCAAAATATTCTTTTTTCTCAGAAGAAATAATGTTTTTATTTGCCATTATCCCATGTTTAACCGACTCTATTCTATGACAATAAGCACAAGAGATAGCTTCATTGTGAGTAGTGTTATTTGCATCTGGGAGACCTTTAGTCGTTTTTCCCAGCATATCAGACAAATTATTTGCAGTTGGAATATGACATTTTGCACACTTATATTTTTGTTTTTTTGTGTTTAATGGATGTTTATCCCATATAGCTTTATGAATAGGATCTTTAAAAATTGTAGATTTATTATGCATTGCACCTTGATGTTCTTTGTAAATAAGAGGATGGCATTCTTTACATTCAAGATTTGCCTCAAATGTTTTATTTGCTAGTAGTGTAGAGAAGAGTAAAATCGAGATTATTATGAGTTGTTGTAGTTTCATTATTAGTCCTTAAAACTTATATTATAAATCAAAGTACAATATATCTAGCTTAATTTATATAAATTAAAAAAAAAGCATCTCGTTTAATTCATGCAAACCTTATTTTTACCACTATTTTTAGCTTGATAAAGCCCCTCATCAGCTTTTTTTATAACATCTCGTAAAGAAACATCATCTAGATTTATTTGACTTAATCCTAAGCTAACAGTAAACTTAATACCATTTACGGAAGTGTCTTCTATAATGCTTCTTATTTTTTGAGAAACAATAAGTGCATTATCTCTATTTGAATTTGCTAATAAAAGGATAAATTCTTCTCCACCAAATCTTGCCAAAATATCGCTCTCTCGAATGCAAGGGATAATTTTTTGCGGTAAGGCTTTAATAACTTCATCCCCCATAGCATGACCATAGGTATCATTAATACTTTTAAAGTTATCTATATCTATCATCACAATACTGATTGGTTTTTTATCTCTTTTTAAAAGAGTAATTGTTGATTCTGCAATTTCAAAAAAATATCTTCTATTATATATATTTGTCATATGATCATAGTATGCCATTCTCTCAAGTGATGCATTTAATCTATGAACTTCTTCTACGGTGCTAGTTAATTCAAGATGGTTTTCAATCATATTTCTAAACTGAATAATAAGATTTTCTTCTTCAACATCCCAAAAACGCTCACGATTATCTAAAACACATAATGTTCCAAAAGGTGTAGAATCTGAATGCCTTATAGGAAATCCAAGGTAAGAAATCATGTTAAAAGCTATATCTGGGTTATCTTTCCATGCTTCATCTTTGAGAGCATTAGAGACATGAAGTCTTTTATTTGTGCGGATAACAGTTTCACAGTACAATCCTGAATTGAAAAAATTCTTATTTCCTAAAAGTTTGTAGGGATTATCTTTACTTTTACTTGTTCTGAAAATTTCAATCTTATTCTCATTTAAACGCATAATTAAAACGGCTGGAACATTCATAAGTATAGCAAGACAATTGACAATCTCCTGCCACTGCTTAACAATGTCATCATTAACATCAAAAGCCTTTATGCCGTTTTGTAATTCTTGATTAATCATAATATATCCATCATTTGAACTGTCATAATGATAGCAAAAATTTTCTATAAGCAATCTTTTTTAGATATTTTTTCTTTTAAATCTTAAGTTATCTTAATATTTTCTTAAGCACATACTACAACTACAGTCTCTTAAAGCATAATAATCAGCAAAATAACGCTTAAATTACTAAAATTAGCTATAATTCCACCAATGAAAAAAGAAATAAGTTTTGAAGTAAAGTCATTATTTGAACCAGCGGGTGATCAGCCAACTGCTATTAAAGAATTGACTGACTCTATACTAAAAGGAAATCGTTACCAAACACTTGAAGGTGTAACAGGTAGCGGTAAAACATACACTATGGCACGAGTTATAGAAAATGTTAAGATGCCTACTATTATTATGACGCATAACAAAACGCTTGCGGCTCAACTTTACTCTGAGTTTCGTAGTTTTTTTCCTGATGCTCATGTTGAGTATTTTGTTTCGTATTATGACTATTATCAGCCTGAGGCTTACATTCCTAGACAAGATTTATTTATAGAAAAAGACTCTGCTATAAATGATGAACTTGAGCGTATGAGACTCTCTTCTACTGCAAATCTACTCTCTTATGATGATGTTATAGTTATCGCATCTGTATCGGCTAACTATGGTTTAGGTGACCCAGAAGAATATCTAAATATGGTACAAGCTTTAGCCATTGGTGATGAGATAAATCAAAAAAAACTTTTACTTCGTTTAGTCGAGATGGGCTATAGTAGAAATGATACTTATTTTGATAGTGGACATATTCGTGTTAATGGCGAGAGTTTAGACATTTATCCACCCTATTTTGAGCAAGAAGCTATCCGTATAGAATTTTTTGGAGATGAGATAGAGGCTATTTACACTTTTGAAGTGATAGATAACAAACGCCTTGAAGAGCATAAAAAGTTTACTATCTATGCTTGTTCTCAGTTTAGTGTATCTCAGGAAAAAATGGCAGTTGCTATTAAACGCATAGAAGAAGAGCTTGATGATAGACTAGCTTATTTTACTTCAGCAGGTAAACATTTAGAGCATCAGCGTCTTAAACAAAGGGTTGAGTTTGATTTAGAGATGCTACAAACTACAGGTATGTGTAAGGGAGTTGAAAATTACTCTCGACTTCTTACAAATAAAAAAACAGGAGAAGCTCCTTTTACACTCCTAGACTATTTTACTCAAAGAAATCAGGATTATCTTGTAATCGTTGATGAATCTCATGTTTCTTTGCCTCAATATCGTGGGATGTATGCAGGCGATCGTGCAAGAAAAGAAGTCTTAGTTGATTATGGTTTTCGCCTTCCCTCAGCACTTGATAATCGCCCACTAATGGCTGATGAGTATATAAATAAAGCACCTCATTACCTTTTTGTCTCTGCTACTCCAGCTGCGTATGAACTAGAGATGTCGAGTGTTACAGCACATCAAATTATCCGTCCTACAGGTTTACTCGATCCAATCATAGAGATAAAAACATCAGATAATCAAGTTGAAGATATTCATGATGAGATAATCAAAATTGCTGCTAAAAATGAAAGAATCCTCATCACCGTTCTTACAAAAAAGATGGCGGAAGCTCTTGCTAAATACCTTGCAGACCTTGGTATCAAGGTTCAGTATATGCATTCAGATATTGACACTATTGAGCGAAATCAAATTATCCGTGCTTTACGAATTGGCGAATTTGATGTGCTTATAGGAATTAATTTACTCCGAGAGGGCTTAGACTTACCAGAGGTTTCTTTAGTTGCTATCCTTGACGCAGATAAAGAAGGGTTTTTAAGAAGTGAAACTGCCCTTATTCAAACCATAGGTCGAGCGGCAAGAAATTCAAAGGGCAGAGTAATTCTTTATGCAAATAAAATTACAAAATCCATGAAAAAAGCAATCGACACAACAAGTTCAAGAAGAAAAATTCAAGAAGCTCATAACAAAGAGCATGGAATTATTCCAACAACAACAATCAGAAAGCTCGATGAAAATCTCAAAGTTGATGATCATGGTTATTTGTATGATAAACATAAAAAACGTGATAAAATACCAGCATTAGAAAAAAAAGCAATCACTAAAGAGTTGATGTTAAAAATGAAAGCGGCGGCCAAAGAGTTAAACTTTGAAGAAGCGGCAAGACTTCGTGATGAAATAATGAAAATAAAAAAATTATAGGATAAATATGGAAGATACTTTTAGTAGTTTAGCAACATACGGATATATAGGACTTTTTCTTTACTCTTTTGGTGGTGGATTCATAGCACTCTTAGGGGCAGGTGTTTTATCTTACATGGGTAAAATGGATATAACAACTTCAATAGCGGTAGCTTTTACAGCCAATGCTATGGGTGATATGATGCTATTTTATATGGCACGATACCAAAAAACTATGATGATGGAGGGACTGCGTAAACATAGACGCAAACTAGCTTTATCTCATATAATGATGAAAAAGTACGGTTCATGGATTATTCTCATTCAAAAGTTTATCTATGGCATAAAAACACTCATCCCTATCGCAATAGGACTTACTAAATATGACTTTAAAAAATTCGCTATATTAAATCTGTTTTCAGCTGCTATTTGGGCTTTAGTTGTTGGCTTAGGAAGTTATTATTCTGGAAAACCACTTATGCAATTAGCTGGACTTATCGGAGATAAACCATGGATAGCACCAATTATTTTACTTGTAATGGGTGCTAGTTTATGGTTTTATCTCGAACAAGCTACTAAGAAGAAAGTTAGGAAATAATCTTAGCTTCCTACTTTTGGTCCATGAGCGTCATAATTTACATGTTCGCCATCTTGATATTTTTTATAATTATTGATAAACATCTCAGCAAGTTCATCTCTAGTTTTATCAAATAATTCTTTATCTTCCCAAGCATTGCGAGGATTTAAAATCTCTGGTTTTATATCACCTAAGGTTTTTGGTACATGAAGTCTAAATGTTTTTGTAACATCAAATTCAGAATTTTTAATACTTCCATCTAAAATAGCATTGATACATGCTCGTGTATTTTTAATACTCATTCGTTTACCGACACCATAAGCACCCCCTGTCCAACCAGTATTTACAAGATAAACATTGACTTTATGCTCATCTATCTTCTCTCCGAGAAGTCTTGCATATACTGTTGGATGTAAAGGTAAAAATGCCTCGCCAAAACATGCAGAAAAAGTTGCAACTGGTTCAGTAATTCCACGCTCAGTTCCAGCAACTTTGGCAGTATAACCACTTAAGAAGTAGTACATTGCTTGTCCTTTAGTAAGCTTAGAGACTGGGGGTAAAACACCAAAAGCATCAGCTGTCAGAAATATAATATTTTCAGGATGTCCTGCCATTAAATCTTTTTTATGATTTTGGATATGCTCTATAGGGTAAGACACACGAGTATTCTCAGTTTTTGTACCATCTTCATAATCTACTTCACCCTCTCCATACATCACAACATTTTCTAAAAGTGCATTGGTACGAATAGCATTATAAATTTCTGGTTCACTTTTACCATCTAGGTTAATTGTTTTTGCATAACATCCACCCTCAAAGTTAAACACACCATAGTTGTCCCAACCATGTTCATCATCACCAATCAATGCACGATGAGGATCAGTAGAAAGTGTAGTTTTACCAGTTCCGCTCAATCCAAAGAAAAGTGCAGTATCTCCACTCTCGCCAACATTTGCTGAACAGTGCATAGAAAGTTTACCCTCTAATGGTAGCCAATAGTTCATCATCGAAAAAATTCCTTTTTTCATCTCCCCACCATACCAAGTACCACCGATAATTGCAATATTTTTTTCAACATCAAAAAGTATAAATACTTCTGAATTAAGTCCGTGTTCTTTCCACTTTTCATTCACTGCTTTACAAGCATTTAAAACAAGAAAATCTGATTTAAATATTTCGAGTTCTGGTTCTGTTGGACGAATAAACATATTTTTCACAAAGTGTGATTGCCAAGCTATTTCTGAAACAAAACGAACTGAACGCTTTGAAGCAATAGAAGAACCACAAAAAACATCCGTAACATATAAATCTTTGTTAGATAATTGCTCTTGAGCAACCAATAACAGTTCTTCGAAAATCTCAGAAGAAACTTTTTTATTTACATCACCCCAAGCAATATACTTACTTGAGGGCTCTCTATCTACAAAGTATTTATCTTTTGGAGAACGACCTGTAAAAATTCCAGTATCAACCGCTGTTGCACCTTTATTTGTTTGTTGTACTTCATCATTATCAAGCTCATGCTTAATCAATTCATCATAGCTAAGGTTACGAAATACCTGACCAACATTTTTAAGACCTAATTTTTCTAATTCAGCAATATTCATAATTTACTCTCAAGTGGTATATTTTAATATATTATACACTTAATAAACATAAAATAAATATAAAAATTGTAATTATTTTATAAAATTTGTATAAAAAATTACTTTAAGTATTTTTCGATAAAATTCTTTAAATATTAGATCAGCGGTATAATATTGCTATTGCATAGAAAATCGTTCATTTTTAATTTGCTTGATTAACTCAGCGGTAGAGTGATACCATGACATGGTATTGGACACTGGTTCGAACCCAGTATCAAGCACCACTAAACGGACTTACAAAGACTTCGAGAAACTTGACAAAAAATAAATACTTAATACATTACTTTCTATTAATTTAAAAATTATTATTTCATTTGTGAATAATAGGTAATATGAAATAGCCGTGTGAAAATAATAGTGATTATTTTCTAAGGATAAATTTTTGTGATAAAATTCTATTTATGAATACAAAAAAGATAGCAATCATAGGTGCGGGTGCATCAGGTCTTTTGTGTGCAATTTATTGTGCAAGACATAAGATAAAAGTAGATATATACGAACAAAATACAAAATGTGCTAAAAAAATTCTAGTATCGGGTAATGGTAGATGCAATATTACGAATATAGAGGCGTCTAAAGTAAATTACTTTAGTCAAAATCCTGATTTTATTGAAAATATTTTAGATAATTTTCCTTATAAAAAGTTTGAACAATTTGCACTTTCTATTGGACTTATTTTAGATGTCAAACTTGATGGAAAAGTATATCCCCTTAGTAATGAAGCAAAAAGTGTTGCATCCTTACTCATAAATACTGCAAAAATCTTAGGTGTAAATTTTTATATAGAAAATAAAATCACAGATATAAAAAAACTATTTCAAGCTTATGATAAAGTTGTTGTAGCAACTGGATCATCAGCTGCGTCACACTTAGGGGGTAATGATGATGGCTTAGAGTTCGCTCGTGTATTTAGACATAATATTATCCCAAGTTATCCCTCACTCGTTCAACTAAAACTTCACTCCTCTTTGCATCAGATAATGAGTGGAACAAAAGTAGATGGTGTAGTTACTCTGCTAATAAACAATAAAATCAGTTCTAAAACAAGTGGTGATATTCTTTTTACTTCGTATGGTGTATCAGGTTTTGCAATACTTGACATTTCTCAAGAAGCCTCAGAAGCTTTAATGAATTATCAAGTTGTTGATATTAGCCTTAGCTTACTACCAAAATACTCGGTACAAAAGCTCTCTTCGCATATAATGAAAATACTAGAATCAAATTCTAATATATCTCTTTTAAATGTTTTACATGGCTTAATTCCCCTTAAAATTGTAAAAGCACTTTTAGTAAAGCTTGAACTAAATCAAGAGATGAAATCAGCTGAAATAAATATAAAACTATCCAAAAAAATTGCCAATCAAATCTTAAACTGGAAATTTGAAGTAAAAGATACCCATGGATTTCGTCATGCTGAAGTAGCTGGTGGTGGGGTTGATCTCAGTGAAATTAATCCAAAAACCATGGAATCCCTAAAAAAGAAAAATTTATACTTTTGTGGTGAAGTACTAGATGTCGTAGGTCAAAGAGGAGGCTATAACTTTGCCTGGGCATGGGCAAGTGGATATACTTGTTCTAAAGATATAATAAAATATTAACTATCATTATTTAAGTTTAATTAGAGCGTTGCCTTAAACAATCTCTTTAAGATAAAGATGTTAAAATTACGCAAACAAAGCATAAGGATATAGAATGTTTATAAGTATCATCATCTTTATAGGGTTAGTTTTTGTACTCATCTTGATGTACAATTCTCTTGTTTCAAAGAAAAATCAAGTTGCAAATATTTTTGCAAGTGTAGATACACAGCTTAAAAAGCGTTATGACCTGATACCAAATCTTGTAGCAAGTGTTAGCCAGTATATGGAACATGAAAAATCACTCCTAAGTGAAGTAACAAGGCTAAGATCTGAGGCAAATAAGCCAAATATATCACATGGTCATAAAATGGCTCTAGATGCTAAAATAACTTCAGCACTTGGTTCTATAATGGTAGCAGTTGAAAACTACCCTGATCTCAAAGCAAATGAAAATGTAATGCACCTTCAATCAACTCTCAATGAACTAGAAGAACAAATCTCTGCGGCAAGGCGTGCTTACAATCAAGCGGTTACAGACTATAACAATGCTATTGAGATGCTTCCCACTTCCTTTATGGCTTTAGCAATGAACTATACGAAAAAGGAGTTATTTGAAATTACTAAAGATGAAAGACAAAGCATTAGTGTAAAAGATCTTTTTAGTTCAAAATAGATGAAAAATTTAAGTGAACTAACTGATTTTTATTATGATACGCTTTATCCAACTTTAATAAAATTAGAAAAGAATAGAAAAAATGTAAGATATAAAATTGTGCTATTAGCTATTGTAGTATTTTTTGTGACATTTTTAATACTCTATATATTGAATAAATCCTCATCTTTAAATTTTGATGTTATTATATTTATAGGCTTTATTTATTCTATGATAGGAACATTCATTTATAAATTTTTGCTCAAAGATTATACAAAAGATTTTAAAGCTACAATTATTAAACCACTTATAAATGAGATAGATAAAAACTTAAACTATACTCCTTCTCTTCATGTTTCACAAAGACTTTTTGAAAAATCTAAACTTTTTAAATCTCAGCTAGATAGATTTAGTGGAAATGATTTTGTGCATGGGAAGATAGATGATATACCAATCCAATTTTCAGATATTCATGCACAAAAAGAAGATAAATTCGATGATGAGATCCGATTGGAGACAATATTTCAAGGTCTGTTTATCGTGGCAGAATTTAACAAACACTTTAAAGCTCAAACTATTATTTTGCAAGATCTTGCTCAAAATACCTTTGGTAAGCTAATAGGTTCTTGGCTTCAGTCAAAGAATGTAACAAGGGATGCTCTTGTTACAATGGATAATGTAGAGTTTGAAAAAGAATTTGTTGTGTATTCTACTGATCAAGTTGAAGCTAGGTATATCTTATCTCACTCTTTGATGCAAAGACTCCTTAATTTTAAGAAAAAATCTTCTCATCCTGTGCATATCTCTTTTATAGATAAATCAATACATATAGCAGTAGAGTATAACAAAGATCTGTTTGAGCCTTCTATATTTTACTCACTCTTAAACCACAAGATAGCGATGGAATATATCCAAACTCTTCATTTGGCTACTGGCATCATACATGAGCTTAAACTAAATCAAAAACTATGGAGTAAACAATGAACACAAGAGAGAATCTTTTAATCCTAAGCATCAAAGACTTTTTAACTATAAAAATGCTTAAATATGCTTTATTTCCTTTTATTATTACTATGATTATAATGTACATATTCTTTTTTCTTTTAGCAGGTGCTGGACTTGATACACTTGGAAGTTTGGATGTCCAAAGTAGTACAACCTCTATACAAAATGGAGTGCCACATACTGAGTCAATTGAAGCTCATTTAGAGGGGAGTGCAATAATCAAATTTTTAATGAGTCACGCTATTACATCTTGGATTGCAACATTTTTAATCTATGCTATTGGTGGATTTCTCACACTTTATATATCTATAATCGTAGCAGTTCTTGTTATAGGATTTTTAACACCCTTTGTTTTAAGAGAGTTGCACTTAAGACATTATCTAGATGTAGAGATGATAGGATACTCAAATATAATTATAGCCCTTCTATCAGTACTTAAATGGGCGGCTATCATGCTTTTACTTTTTATCTTGTTTATTCCGCTTTATTTTATCCCACTTATAAATATTATAGCTTTTAATTTTCCACTCTATTATTTTTTTCACAAGCTAATGACTTATGATATTGCTACAAATATCTGTACAAAAGAGGAAGACTATTTAATGAAGTATAGATTTGGAACTGGATTAAGACTTAAAACTTTAGCTCTTTATCTTATTTCTCTCATCCCTTTTGCTATATTTTTCGGGGCTATTTTTTATGTGATTTATTTAGGAAACACCTATTTTACTGGCATAAGAGAAATTAGAAATGAAAATACTCCTCTAAGCTAAGAGTCTTCTTCTTTTTTATATTCTAAGTCTCCTGCTCGAGACTCTTTATCGCTTATAAGAAACTCTATTTGTTGTTTCACTTTGTCATATCTATACTGTTCTTTAAATCCCATAATTCTTCCTCCAGCAGCATTTGGATGTCCACCACCACCAGCCCACTCTTTAGAGATTTGAGCAACGCTCACTTGATAATTAGCTCTCAAACTCATCGCTCCACGATAACTTACATCCACGATAAAATCATATTCAGGGTAGGCTAGTAAAAAACCATTGCCTACTATGGAAGTATTTCCAACGCCATAACTTAGATAACCTTTATAACCTTTATAGTAAATAGTATGAGTAGCTCTTTTAGAACCTAATAAACCCACGACATAGGTTGTAGCAAGATTATCAAGAGTGTTATCAGCATCGACTTTAAAAAATTCTTTTTTAATTGAGTGGATACTTGCGTCAAGAATAATCGGAGCATTCTCTTTATCTATAAAAGTACTAGCTTTTTTTAAGAGGGAAAGTTTATAGTTGTTATCTTCATTTGCAAACATTACACGGTTGAGTTCTCTTGTTTCTGTTACAAGTCTCATGCAAACTTTTCCAAGTTCAAAGTTTTCAAACTCCTCTTGTTTCCATAAATCTACAGCATTGACTACATTTACATATTTCTCCATCCAAGAAGGTTCGTCAAATTCAAAATTTTCTTTTACATAATCATAGACTATTTTTGTGGCACATCTACTCTCATCAAGATAATACCAGTCATATTTTTTAGCACTTTGAGCACCTGAACCGTGATGATCTAAGAGAGTTATTTTAAGATCAAACTTATTTTTATTCATTTTACTTACTTCATGAGTAAGCCATTTTGATTCATCAGCACTAAGGTTCAAGTCGGTTATCAAGATAAGAGCAGTTTTTTTTGCTTTTGTGATGTTTTCTAAAATTATCTCTAGTTTAGATTTTACTTCAGCCCCATAATTTGCATTATAGTTAGTAATTTCATAAGGTGTATATTTCATAACAAATTGACAGCTATAACCATCTAAATCAATATGCGATAAATGATGAATTGTTTCTTGCATTTTTATTCCTAGTTTTTTTTTAATCTATAACGATACTACCCATTACTTCAAATGTTGCACTTGAGTCTATTTCAGCATGAGATAAGGTCACAACATCAAGAGAAAATCTTTCAAATATTTCAGCAACACCACGACGAAGCTGAGGATCTACGATTATAACAACAGGTGATACTCCTTTTTGAAGTAGTTCAGCAGCTTTGGCACTTGTTGCTTGAATAAGAGAGTTGATTTCACCAACATTAAGCATTAGATTACTAACCCCCTCTCTTTGTGTTAATTTTTCTAACATTTTTTGTTCAGAAGATGTATCAAAGGTTAAAAGTCTAATCACTCCATCTTCACTTGAGTACATCTGTGTAATTACACGGGAGAGTTTTGCTCTTACTTGTTCTGATATAACATCAACATTTTTAGTAAATTCTCCTACATCAGCAATAGTTTCTAATATACTTAGCATATCTTTTAATGGAATATTTTCGTGCAAAAGAGCTTTTAAAATTCTTTGAATGAGACCAATACTAGCAACTTTAAGGACATCATCAGTGATAACAGGGAAGTCTTCTTTGATTTTATCAATAAGTACTTGAACCTCTTGTCGTGTAAGTAAATCTTCTGCATTCTTTTTAACGAGTTCGCTCATGTGTGTTGATATTACAGTAGAAGGATCAACTACAGTATAACCATTTTCTATAGCTAACTCTTTTTCTTGTGCAAATATCCACATAGCATCAAGTCCAAAAGCAGGCTCTTTTGTAGGTTCTCCAGAAATTTCTCCAGTTGCCATTCCGCTATCCATCGCTAAGAATTTATCAGGTATAATACTCCCCTCTCCGATTGAAATTCCCTTAAGTAGTATTTGATACTGTTGGGGTTGTAGATGTAAATTGTCTCGTATCCGAACCTGAGGCATCAAAAAACCAAAATCACTTGCAATTTTTCTTCTCATAGAACGAATACGCTCTAGTAAATCACCACCTTGGGAACTATCTGCTAATCGGATAAGCTGATAACCTAAGGTAAGTTCTAACATTTCGATTTTAAGTATCTCCTCTAATGCTGTTTCTTCTTCTTTTGCTATCTCTTTATTTGTTTTTTTAGGCTTTATAGTCTCTTGTTCTTGTATATTTTGGGAAGCATCTCCATCAAAGATAGAGAACTCCCCTCTCTCATATTTATATATTGACCAACCTAGACCTGCAAAAATAAACCCTACAAGTCCCATAGAAAAGGTAGGAAGACCGGGAACCATAGCAAATAAAATCATAATAAATCCAACTATCATCATGATCTTTGCATTTCCCATCATCTGATTTACTGCACCCTCTGCGAAGTTATCACCATCTCCAGAGGAGCGAGTTATCATAATACCTGTAGCAGTAGAGATAATTAGTGCAGGAATTTGTCCCACAAGTCCATCACCAATAGTTAAAAGTGTAAATGTAGAAGCTGCGTCACCAACAGTCATATCATGTTGGAAAACACCGATCAAAAATCCACCAATGATATTGATGAGTGTAATGATAATACCAGCAACAGCGTCACCTTTTACAAATTTAGAAGAACCATCCATCGCTCCATAAAAGTTTGCATCTTGAAGAATCTCTGCACGGCGTTGTTTCGCCTGAGAATCATCAATAAGACCAGCATTTAAGTCAGCATCAACTGCCATTTGTTTTCCAGGCATAGAATCAAGTGTAAATCTTGCAGCTACCTCAGCAACCCTTGTAGAACCCTTAGTAATTACCATAAAGTTTATAAGTACTAAAATCGAAAAAACTATGATACCAATAACAAAATTACCACCAACAACAAAGTCTCCAAAACTAGTGATGATACTACTCACATTTTCTGTTCCTTGATGTCCATAACTTAGAATCATCCGTGTAGTAGCGATATTTAAAGAAAGTCTAAATAATGTAATTATTAAAATGAGCGTAGGAAAGGTTGATAAATCTGTGGGTTTTGGTACATACAAAGAGATTAAAAGTATTAAAACTGCTATTGCCATAGAGATAGTTAAAAAAATATCTAATAGCTCTGAGGGTAGAGGAACAATGATAATTGCAAGTATACCCATAACAAAAACAACAACACCAATATCTTTTTGCCCTAAAAGAAAATTTAGAACGCCTGCAGTTTGTTGCTTGAAGCTTTGATTATTTGCCAAGGGACTACTCTAAAATATCTGCTAGTGTTAAGTCTTGTAAAAATATATCTATTTTTCCTTGAAGCTTATTTAAAAAAGGCCAGATACTACAAATATTTGCCCTATCAGATGGACAATCTTCACGAGAAGGAGCACACTCAAAAACTGCTGGAGCTTTTCCCTCAACTGCGGACATAACATCTAGCATATTTATTTGGTTTGCTTGTTTATGCAAAACAAAACCGCCATGAACACCTTTAAAAGATTTTAAAATATTATTTTTTGCTAATGATTGAAGAATTTTTGCTAAAAAACTTTTTGAAATTGATAGCTCTCGAGAGAGAGTTTCGCTATCCATGGGTGATGATGCTTTTGATAAAACTATTAAAGAGAGGATGGCATATTCGCTAGCTCGTGTTATTAACATATATTTTATTCTCTTTATAATTTTAAAAGAATTATAGCCTAAAGAACTTGAAATTTAAACTAATTTAATTGTAACTTGATTTCTTCCATTTTCTTTTGAATGATAGAGTGCTTGATCTGATAGCTTAATCATCTCATCAAGATTTTTTGCTAGACCAAAAGAGATACCAATAGAAACAGTATATGTTATAGTATTTTTTGAAACTTTTATCTTATTTACCTCAAAAGATTGCCTTATTCTTTCAAAAACTATTTCTGTATTTTCTTGACTGATTCCTTCAAGAAGTATGCAAAATTCTTCTCCCCCAAATCTTGCAATCAAATCTGACTTTCTTAGTCTCGCTTCTAAAATAGTTTTAACTTCTTTGATAGCTATATCACCGATATGATGTCCATAGGTATCATTTATTTTTTTAAATTTATCTATATCAATTGTAGCCACAGCAACAGAATGTTTTTTTCTTCTATTTTTTGAAAAGATAGGTTTTCCTGCATCAAAGAAATATCTTCTGTTATACAAACCTGTTAAGAAATCTTTATTTGCCATATCTTTGATCTGAGTGAACAAATCCAAAAGTTCTAAATTAGCATTAATTCTAGTAATTATTTCATTATTAGAGAAAGGTTTATGAACAAAATCATTTGCCCCAAATCTTAAAAATTTCGCAATTGTTTCTTCTTTTTCTAAAGAACTTATAGCAATAATTGCAAGTTGATCTTTTTTATAATTTTCACGGATTTTAAATGTCAGCTGATGCCCATCCATATTTGGCATCTCATAATCTGTAATTAGTAAAGAGGTTTGAGGGTTGTCCTTTAAAATTTTTAATGCTTCTACCCCATCTTCAGCTTCTAATATATTTAAATGTAATCTTTTTAAAATATTTACTATCGCAGAACGGTAAACAAGAGAATCATCGACAACTAAAATAGTTGTATCATAATTCTTTAAAGTTCTCAAGATAGACTTAACTGCAAACTTTATACTCGATGGATCGTCTTTGAGTACAAAATCTATTATGTCTCTTTTGAGTATAGACTCTTTTAAATCTTCATCCGCAGTAGCACTAAGTATTACCGCTGGTATATCATGAGAATTAGCAAGTTTTACAATCTCTCCATTGGATGCATCAGGAAGGTTGAGGTCAAGTAAAGCAGCGTGAAAACCACCTTGGTGCTCTCGGATAATATGTAAAGCACTCTTAAAGGTATCTGCAAAATAAGGTTCTATATCATCATATTTTTCTATTTCAAGTTTTAAAAGGGTCAAAATCGTTTTGCTATCATCTACAATAAGTACTTTTTTCATAAATATAATTTTACACTTAGTTTATTAAAATAATATAAAATTAAAGATTTAGCTAATAGACTTCTTGCAAAACTCCTATATGCCTCAGAGTGATAAGAAGTGCTAAGATTGTGTAAAACAAATTTTTATGCCTAGCCTAATCTAAGGATAAAATATTTTTTTATGCAAGCTTGGCACTTCTTATCACTTCCGTAGGACACTTTATAGAGAGCTTTACTTGAGCGTTAAATAACCCCAACCGTAGCTTTGGCTACGCTTGAGAATATTTGCCTTGATTAAAACTCTCTATAAAGTGCTGAGACATATAGGAGCTTTGCAAGAAGTCTAATATTTTGTTTATCACATAAATTTAGGTACAATCTTATTTCGACAACTTGTTTGATTACATTTTGTTAGATTATTATACCACTCAGGAGGCTATAATGGCTTTAGAATCGGCTAAAAAACAAGAGATAGTTACAAAATATGGAAGAAACGAAACAGATACAGGATCTAGTGAAGTTCAGATTGCACTTTTAACTGCGAGAATTTCAGAACTTACAGAGCATTTAAAAGTATTTAAAAAAGATCACGCATCAAGACTTGGTTTATTAAAACTAGTTGGACAACGCCGTCGTTTAATGAAGTACTTTAAAAGAACACAAAAAGATGCTTATCTTAAACTAGTTTCAGATTTGGGTATTAGAGATAATATCTAGTCTCAATGTTCTATCGTTTTTAATAATTAAGCTCAATTTTTGAGTTTGATTATTTCTTCTTAAATATAATCAAATGATGAACTGCATAGAAATACGAAAAGTAATTAACACTTTATAAATTTTACACTTCTTCGTAGTACAATAGCAAAAAAATTGATTTACATGGAGGTTTATAATGTCAAAAAAAAATAATGAAATATCTACAGAAGGTTTAACATTTTTAGATGATGGGGAGGTTCTTTATAATGACTTATATCTTTTATCAGAAACAGATGATAAGGGAATAGTTGAATACGCAAGTGACTCATTTTTAAAAATAGCCAATATGCACTTAGAAGATATAGTAGGACAACCGCATAATATTGTTCGCCATCCTGAGATGCCACGCACTGCTTTTAAATCACTTTGGGATGATATTCAATCGAAAGGTTTTTGGACAGGTTATGTCAAAAATACTCGTAAAGGTGGAGGATACTATTGGGTCTATGCAACAGTTCTAAAATCAGTAAATAAAAATGGAAACACAAAGTATGTATCTATTAGAGTCAAACCATCTCGTGAAGATATAAAAGCAGCTGAAGCGTTGTACGCTACACTAGACTAGAAATAAAAGGATTCCGTAATGGCATTAATGAAAAAAGGGAACTCAGGATCATCTGTACAAGCTTTATCTTCTATAGGTGGGGATTCTAAAAGAAGACAAAGAACCTTAGCAAAACAACAACAAATCTCTGAAAGTATTGTTGGTATATCAATGACAATTTTAGATAATGCACAAGAGAGTGTGTCGGCTATAGAAGAGCTAAAGTCTTCAATGGAACAAATTGCTACAGCTGCTGAAGAAAATTCTGGGGCAAGTGAACAAGCCTTGAGTAATGTTAAAAGTATTAATTCAAATATTAGAAGAATGAATTCAACTATAGATACAGTGATAGGTTCTACTATGGCAACGGGTGATAATATTATGAACTCTGTTGAAAAGATTAGCTCATCAGTGGCTAGAATGGATGAAGCTGTAGTTGTTGCACAAGAATCATCTAAGAAAAGTGAAGAGTTAAAAGAGTCTTCTCAAAATATTGGTAACGCGGTCAGTTTTATCGCTAAAATTGCAGATCAGACAAATCTTTTAGCTCTAAATGCTGCCATTGAAGCATCTCGTGCAAAAGAGCATGGCAAAGGTTTCGCTGTAGTGGCAGATGAAACTCGTGCATTAGCAGGTGAGAGTGAAAAAAATGCTGAATTTATTTCAAAACTTGTCAATAAAATTCAAGGAAGTATAGATAATATTATTAAAAGCATCGGTGCAACAAATAATATTATTACATCTAATGGCGATAAAGGAAACTTACTAAGCCTAAAAATGGAAGAGCTTACTAAAATTGCTATTTATTCTGTTGAAGCGGCTAGAAGTGTAAGCTCTTATACAAATAATCTAGGTGACTTCGTTGCAAAAATAAATGATGGTTCACAAACAATTGCTTCAGATTCTCAAGAGATTGCATTATCAGTTGAAAAAACTTTAAATGGTATTGATATTCAATCAGACGCATTAGCACAAACAGAAGATGAAATAAAAGACTTATCCACACTTGCAGAAGAGTTAAAATACTCTACAGATTCTATAAAATCTGCTGAGGATATTGCACTTTCAGCTGATACTATTGGCGGTTCTATGGAAGATATTCAATCCGCTTTAGAAGATGTAACAGATTCCCTTAATAATATAGAATCATCATCTCAAAATACAAATAAGTCAGCATTAAAAAACAAAGAACTTATAGAAAACGGAATTACAGCAGCTAAAGATATCCATAAACTTATTGAAATAGCTAGAAGAAATTTTGATTTATTAAAAGTTTCCTTTAATGTTGTTAAGGGAAGCATAGTTGAAATTCGTGAATCATTTAATGAATCTATTTCACAAGGAAATGATGCAGGAAGTGAACTTAGCATTATTGTTAAAGAAACAAAAAATGTTTATAAAACAGTAGGTAATATTTCTAACTCTATCGTGCAGTTAAATATGCTTGCAATATCAGGATCAATTGAGGCTGCTCGTGCTGGAGATTTTGGAAAAGGGTTTGCTGTAGTTTCAGCAGATATAAGAAACTTAGCAAAAGACTCAGAACAAAATACCGATAAGATTAATGATATAGTTGAATCCATGAATTCTGAGATAGATACTGTTAAAAATGATTGGAATAATCTTCTAAGTTCTCAATCAAGTGAACAAAAATCTATAGATAGTCTCATAACTGATATTACTCGAATTATTGATATGTTAATTGATTTACTAGATAAATACACAGGGCTTAAAGCTGTAAATGATCAAAATATAGAAGGTCTCAATCAAGTTATGGTTGGTATTTCTGAAGTACAAAAAGCAGTAGAACTGAGTGCTAGAAATGCAATGGAATCCAGAAAAGCTAGTGAACTTATAATTGAAACTGTTTCTCATATTGGTGAAGGTGTAGAAGAGTTAGCTGTTATGGCAGATGAACTTCAACAAGGGTAAGAACTATGCAAGTTCAAGAGATATTAATTGTCAAAAATGATAAAGAGAGTTATGGAATATCTACAAATGATATAAGCCAAATCTCAAGAGTACCATTGTTGATGCCCTTACCTTTAAGACCATTTGGTGTTAGAGGCTTATGTGCAGTCAGAGGCAATATTGTCACTATGCTTGATATGAATCTTTTACTAAATATGAACGAAGAAGTTGAATATAATAATGATAAATCAAGATTAGTACTCTTAAATAATGATCTTGCAACATCCACACTTTTAGTGAGTGAAATATATAATACAGTTGAAGTAGATCGAAAAAACATTGACTATATAAACAAAGCAAATGACCCTATAATCGCAATATATAAATATAAAAATGAACTCATACAAGTTGTAGATTTAAAAATTTTATTTAAAAAAATAAAGAAAGTCACAATAGATTCAAAAGAAATTGAAAAAGGTAAAATAAAACAAGAACTTGGCAGAGAAGAGGAGTTTAGTCGATTTTTAATTTTCTTGATGCACGATGAAAAATATGCTATAAATATTGATTTTTTAAGAGAAATCATTTTAGCTGATACTAACTATACAGATATTTCTGGAAGTTCTAGTGAGGTTTTAGGTTTAATTACTTTGAGAGACGAACTTTTAATTGTGATAGATTTGAGAAAACACTATGGTTTTAAAGCTAGTAGACATTATAAAAATCGTATTTTAATAGCTTTTCACGAAGAAAAAAAGATAGGTCTTTTAGTAGATCAAATACTAGATATTAAAAATTTTTCAAACAATGACATAGAGTATATGCATGATGATTTTAAAGACAATAAACTAGCAGGTGTTATTCATGATAAAGATTCATTAATATCATTTTTTGATTCAAGTGTGTTAGAAACTTTGTTTAAAGAAAATGAATCTTATATAGATTATAAGCATGAAATAGATGAAATTGAAAATGAAAATTTCATCATGGAAGTAATCATTTTTAAACTTGCAGATAAAGAGTATGCTTTTGAAGTTGAAATTGTTGCAGAGATTATAGACATAGTAGATTCGACTAAAATAGTGCTTAGTGACGAAGTAATTGATGGTATCATTAATATAAGAGGTCAAGTAGTCGCTATAATATCTTTGTTTAAAAAATTAAATATTCAAACGCGTATAAATATAGATTCTAAGATAATTATTTGTGAAATAAATGGAATAAAAATAGGATTTATTGTTGATAGTGTAAGTGATATTTTACATGTTAAAGCAGATGAAGTTAGGGAGCAAGAAGATGCATTATTCTCAAATATACTTTATTTGAATAATGGCAAAAGACTAGTATTATCTATGGATATAGATGTAATTATAGCTAAGAAGGATATATAATGGCAAAAAAAATTTTAATTGTTGATGATTCAGCACTCGTAAGAAAACAACTCAAAAAGATAATAGAAACATTAGAATTTGAAATAGATACAGCTAAAAATGGTCAAGAAGCAGTGGATAAAGCGACATCAATACAGTATGATGTTATTACTATGGATATTAATATGCCAGTAATGGATGGTATTGAAGCGGTTAAAAGGATTATGACGGAGAAACCGACAGCGATTTTGATGATTAGTTCTTTAACAACAGAGGATGCAACTATCACGATGGATGCTTTAGAATTAGGTGCGATTGATTTTATAGCCAAACCTGGTACTATGAATGTGGGTAAACGAGAAAATAGTGACGATATCTTAGAAAAAGTAAAAATTCTTTCTAAAATACCCTTAAGAAGATTAAAAAGAAAAGCAGTAAAACCTGTCACAAGAGTAAGAAGAAGGACTGAAATCAAAACACAAGAAGAGGTGATCGCTAGTAGCTTAGATGTAAGAAAAATTGTGCTTATTGGAAGTTCAACTGGTGGACCTGGTTTAATTGAGCAAATTTGTGCATCATTACCTCTTAGCTATAAATATCCTGTATGTATAGTTCAGCACATGCCTGAACAGTTTACCGCAGCCTTTGCTAAAAGATTAGATCGTGTTAGTGCTGTAAATGTTCATGAAAGTACTCAAAATATGGAATTATTACCAGGAAATGTTTATCTTGCTAAAGGTGGCGTTCATATGAATTTTTCTAAAAAAGTCTCAGGAAAAATAGTTATACGAATGGATAAAGAAAAAGGTGACAACTTTTTTCAACCATCAGTAAATAACATGATGTTTAGTGCTGTTGAAACTTTTGGAGCTCAAAATCTTGTTGGAGTACTTTTAACAGGGATAGGTGATGATGGAGCGGATGCAATGGTGCAAATAAAAGAGGGTGGTGGATATACTCTTGGTGAGAGTGAAGAGAGTGCTACTGTATATGGTATGCCTAAAGTGGCCTATGAAAGCGGTGGTGTTATGGAGCAGTTAGACTTTATGCAGATACTTAAAAAGATAGCAACAATGAAGTAAAGGACTTAGTCATGGCATTAATTAAAAAACATGTAGCACAAGTGATAGAAGAATTACCAGTATTTGATACGCTTGATGATGCTAAAAATTATTTTAGTTTAAACGAAAGCTCAGATAAAGCAGATTATGCAGTAGAAGAGATAGCTAGATTTGATGGTGGGGGTAGCTTTTTAGTTTCCTATATTAATAATGAATATGCAGATAAAAAAATATCAACGAAAATAGCCTCTGTAATATCAAGTATGAATCCCGATGATGCACCTATTGAAGAAATCATGGATTTACTTAAGTTAAATAATGCATATGCTAGAAGCCTTGGGATTTCAATTTTGAGAAATTTTGGGGATGCTATGAAATATTACATAGTAAAGTTTTTAATCGGAGATGATAAAGATTTGAGAATTTTTGCTATTAATGTTTTAGGAGATGTAAATTTCGCACAGTCTAGAGATATGTTAGTAGAGCTTTTAGAAACAGAAGAAGATATAAATGTAGCAATGACGGCGGTGAATTATATGGGTGAAATCGGTGAAGTTGAAGATATTGCCTTACTAAAATCATTAAAAACAAAGTTCTCTGGTGACTTTTATGTTGAATTTGCAGTTGATAGTGCAGTTAAATTGATAAACGGTTAAGTGATGGCACATTTATTATCAGTAGAAAACTTTGCTAAAATTGGTGAGTTTATATATAGAAAAAGTGGTATTTTTTTAGAAAAAGAAAAGCATTATGATAAATTAGCAAAGTATGTAAATTCTCGTGCTAGAGATTTAGAGATAGATAGTTTTAGAAAGTATTTTTTTAAGCTTCGTTTTGATGATGAAGTGGGTGATGAATTTCAAGCTTTAATGAATGCTATCACAGTAAATGAAACTTATTTCTTTAGAGAAAAAGATCAGTTTGAAGTTTTAGTAAATGAAATTTTACCAGAATTACATGAGACCATACCAAGCGATAGAACACTTAGAATTTTATCCTCACCATGTTCTACAGGAGAAGAACCTTACTCTATGATACTCCATATTGTAGAAGAAGGTGAAGTAGTTCAAAAAAGAGATATAGAAGTAGTCGGTATAGATATAGATTCAACAGTAATTGAGAAAGCTATAGTTGGGCTTTTTAGTGATAGATCAGTGCATGCGATTCCTAAAGGTATCTTAGCAAAATGGTTTGATAAAAAATCATTAGGTTATCAATTAGGAGAGGATCTCAATGGTTCAGTTAATTTTCAAGTTGCAAATATTTTTGACAAAGTTCAGATGAGAAAATTAGGAAAATTTGATGTTATATTTTCAAGAAATATGCTTATATATTTTGATGATACATCAAGAAAAGAAGTTGCCATGACATTTTATGACATGCTTAATCCAGGAGGTTATGTTTTTTTAGGACATGCAGAATATATGAGTCGAATTGTTTCTGTTTTTAATGCTAAAAAAGTTAATAATACTCTCATATATCAAAAATAAGGAAAATAATATGCCATTAGTAATATTTGTAGACGACAGTGAGACAGCATTAGCATCAACAAGAATGGTGACTAATTCAATGCCAATAGAAGTGAAACAATACACACAAGCACAAGTAGCATTAGCGGAGATTAAAGCAGGGATGATACCTGATTTAATTATCACAGACCTTAATATGCCAGTGATGAATGGATTAGAGTTTTTACAAGCTTTAAGAGCAGTGCCGTCAACGAGTAGAACACCAACTTTAATGCTAACTACTGAAACAAAAGCAGAATTAAAACAACAAGGTAAGGTGCTTGGACTAACAGGTTGGATTGTCAAACCTTTTAACCCAGCTCAGTTAAAACAAGCAATTACCAGAGTTTTAAGATTACCAGTATAGGAAATGATATGTTAATCTTAGATTCAGTTGATAATTTATTAGAACATATTGAAGAGGTTCAAAAAGATGTGACACATCTCTCTAGTGAGTCTTTACTTAAAATGTGTGCTTTTATTGAAAATGGCAATATAGAAGTAAATGATGATATTGCAGCAGCTTTACAGTATCAAGACATCATTACTCAACAATTAAGTGCTACAATTGAAGCAATAAATAGCATGAGAGTAAGTATTAAAAGATTTTCGCATGCCTTTTCGAATGATGAAACTTTAGCACAAGATAGCATGAGCAAGTTGCATGATAAATTAAATAAAACTTTAGCAGAGGCTAAAGATAAAAAAAGCAGATTCTCTGGTAAAATACTAGATAGTGAAGATGCTGTTGATACGATAGAATTTTTTTAGGAGATTGATATGGCAACAATAATGGTAGTAGATGATTCTAAGACAGTTAGAAGTTATCACAGTTCCATCCTTAAATCTGTTGGGATTGAAGTTTTAGAGGCTGAAAATGGTATGGAAGCACTAGAAAAGAGTTTAGGTGCGGAGATAGATTTATATTTAGTTGATGTGAACATGCCGGTTATGGATGGATATACTTTTATACAAGATCTTCGAAAACAAGAAAATCATAAAATAGTGCCAATTATCATGATTACAACTCAAGCTAAAGATGAGGATAAAGAAAATGCTTATAAAGTGGGGGCGAATTTTTTTGAAACTAAGCCTATTAAACCTGATAAGTTACAAGCATATATTGATATTTTAGTTAAGAAGTAAGGAAGGTATTATGGATCCGTTATTAGAACAGTTTTTACAAGAAGCAAGAGAAAATTTAGCATTTATTGATCAGAATATTGAAGAGATTGGTGGTGATGATCCCGAGCTTTTAAATTCTGTATTTCGTGCTGCACATACTCTAAAAGGTGGCAGTGGAATAGTAGGTTTTGAATCTGTAAAAGAAATTACCCATCATGCAGAAGATTTACTTGATATGCTTCGTGCTGGAAAGTTGGATTTTCAAGTAAGTATGAAAGAATCTTTGTTTGATGCTTTTGATGAGGTTATGAACCTTATTGAAGCTGCCGAAGATACTGAAGATATTGTTGATGCTGATGAAGAAACTATTGTAAAGATTGTAAAAAGTTTAAGCTTACAGATGGGTAAAAATACCTCTGTAGAAACAAAATGGAAAATTCCTTTTATTTTAGCAAGTGATCCATCAATGTTTGTAAATATGCCTTTACAAATATTAAATGGTGTTGATTGTGTCAAGATACCTTTTATTAATGCTACTTTAGATGAGAATTTTTGTAATCATAGTAACCTTTACGCTGTTTTATTTGATGTAGATGAATCATGTATGGTATACGGAAATGATCCAGTCTATGCTTTATCTTTACTTGAAGATAAAGTTTTAGGTGTTTTTTCATGTATGAGTGATAATAATGCTAAATCAGTATTAAGCGGCACTGAAGATGAGGATGGGTTACTTTTAAAATCAACAATAGTCGCTTATGTTTATGCTAGGTATGAGGAAATTGAAGATTCATTATTTAATTTTATTGATGAACTTCAGCTTTTTCCTCTTGATATTGAGACTTTACTTAGTGTTGATGTAGGTGATTACGGACACAATATAGACTCTCTTAAAGAGTTAGTAGATATAGCAGATGATTTAGACTTAGTAACTATCGTAGAAGAAGTGAAAAGATCTATGAATTTAATTGGTAAAGGTACATTGCAATATATGCAACTTCAAAGATTTTTAGACATTAGGGGTCTCATCGCTGATACTGATACAACTAAACTAGGGAATTTTTTTAATACTTTGTATGATGGAAATGTCTATAAAATGATAAGTAAAGTAGCAGTAGAGAATATTGAAACTATAGAAGAAAAATCTGTACAAGTAGGCGAAGAAAAAAAAGTTGTCAAAATGGATGAAGTAGGAGTTGTCAAAATAGATGAACAAGTAATAGTCTCTCCAGATATTGTAGTAATAAAATCAGATGAATCAACTCAAGCTATTCTTGTAAATATGATGCTTCAACAACTAAAAGCGATTCAATTTATTGAAAATAAAGAGGATCTTGCTAGAGTAGTTTTTATCATGGAAAATATACGAAAATATTTTTCAAATATGCCAAAAATATTTGCATCAAAAGAAGATATACAAAGTTTTTTAGAATCTGAATTAGGATCTTTACTACCAAAAATTGAGCTAAAAGAAGAGAATGAAAATATTACTAAAGATACAGAAGTAAAAGAAAAAGTAAAATTACCGAAGAAACCACTTAAAGAAGAAAAACAAAAAGCTGTAGTAGGAAAAACTGTTAAGATAGATCAAGCATCAATTGATAGTTTGATGAATGTAGCAGGAGAACTTCTTGTTGCAAAAAATTCTCTTCCATATCTTGCAGAGAGTGTTGTAACAATGAATCATGATGTAATTCAACGAGAGATTATGGAAAAATATATTTTTATCAATCGTTTGACAGAGCAACTTCAAGATCTCATCATGGGTATGAGAATGTTACCAATATCCTATGTATTTGATAGGTATCCTAAGCTTGTTCGCGATATAGCTAAAAAACTTGGTAAAAAAGTAAAACTAGATATGGAAGGTGGAGAAACAAAACTTGACAAAAATATGATTGAAATGTTAGCAGATCCAATGATTCATATCATGAGAAATTCCTTAGACCATGGTATAGAGATGCCAGAAAATCGTACTCAAAAAGGTAAAGACTCAAGTGGTACAATAAAACTTAAAGCTTATGCAGAATCAGATAAAATAGTGATTGAAATTATAGATGATGGTGCAGGGATAGATACTCAAAGAGTTGCAAATAAAGTTTTAGAAAAAGGTTTATTATCAATAGAACAAATTGATTCCTTAAATGAAGATGAGCGTGCTGAATTAGTGCTTTTACCAGGTCTTTCCACCGTTGAAGAGATTACAGAATTTTCAGGGCGTGGTGTAGGTATGGATGTAGTTAAAAAATCTATTGAAGGTTTTGGTGGGACAATTCGGATAAAGACAAAAGCCAATCAGGGGACAACAATTACACTCGCTATTCCTGTTTCACTCGCCGTGACATCCCTACTCCACTTTAAGATGAATGATATTCACTATGGTATACCAATGGATTCTGTATCAGAAACAGTTAAAATAGAACAATCTGAGATAGAATATCTTCATAATGAACCATTTATTTATCTTAGAGGGGAAGTTATTCCCTTATTATTTATTAAATCTATGTTAAATGAAAACAATATTAATTCTGTGCCACTCTCAGTTGTAGTTCTCAGTATCAAAGATAATCTCTTAGCTATTGTTGTTAATGACTTCTTAGGTCAGTTAGATGTTGTACAAAAACCTCTTGTTGGAATGATGTCTGGACATCCACTTTTTAGTGGAACAGCACTTCTTGGTAATGGTCAAATTATAATGGCGATTGATCCACATGGTTTACTTAGGATATCTCAAAAACTTAAAGAAAATATTGAGGTAGCCTAATATGACAGATCTGATTGTATTTAGTGTTGGTGGAAACCGATATGCTCTTCGTATTGAAAATATTCAAAGAATAATTCAAGCTATAGAACTTAGGTACATACCAAATTCACACCCTTTTTTAGATGGAATTATGAGTTATGAAAATCAAGTGATTAAGGTAATGAGTTTTAGAAAAACTATAGGACTTCAAAGTTATGCCAGTGAACTTGATTCCTTATTTACAAGCTTAAAAACTGGTCATGGAGCTTGGGTTGATGCACTTAAACATTCCATTAACACAGGTGCTAAATTTACAAAAACTTTTAATCCTCATATGTGTGAACTTGGAAAATGGATAGATAGTTTTACGGCTTATGATGATAGAGTATCTGCCGTATTAAATGAGTTAATTAAATTTCATAAACAGCTTCATATAAGAGGTGGATATGCTTGTGAAATTTATAAAGATGATAAGCTAGAAGCACAACGGATTTTAGAAGTTGAAATCAGTGAAATTTTTACTCATACTATGGGCTCTCTTGATACATTTATAAAAGAATTAGATTTGATAGCGAACTCTCTTCAAAAGTTATTAATTTATGAAAATGGAAATAAAATATTTGCTATTAAAATAGATATTATAGAGGATATAGCACATGTTAATGAGAGTGAAATTATGAATGATTCTAAAGAAGAAATGAATAAATTTCTAGAGTTTGATGGTATCTTAGACTTAAATGGTGTTTTAATCAATGTAATCAAAACAGTAAATTTACCAAAGTAATAAAGGACTATACTATGGCTATAACATATGAGGGCAATGTGGTAACTTTAGAATCAGTTATATATGAAGATGAAGTTATTGTATTTAGAGATTTTTTACAAGAAAAAGCACCAGATGAAGTGCATTTGAATTTTGTAGGCTGTGAAGATATTCACCTCGCTATCATTCAACTGATCATGGCATATAAAAAAAATTATGCTTTTACCTATGAATTTGGAAATGAGGTAAAACTTTTTCAAAGAGTATTAGAAGGATTTAATATAAGTGAAAACTATTGTAATTAGTAACCGCAAAGGTGGATCTGCTAAAACTACTACAGCTGTTAATATTGCGAGTGGTTTAGCCCAGCATGGATCTGTTTTACTTTTGGACTTTGACACACAAGGACATGCCTCAATAGGTGTAGGATGTGAGCCTAATGAGAACTTAGGTGTACACTCTATATTTCTTGGAAGAACTTTAAGTGAAACCTTTATGCCAACTGTACATAAAAACTTAACACTTTCACCCGCACTTACTTTTTTTGATGTATATGAGTTTTCAGATTTACGAGGGGTACTAAAAAATCGTTTTAAAAAAGAGAGTATTGCAGATTTTTTTGATTATTGTGTGATAGACACACCACCAACTTTTGATGGACTATTAAAAAATTCTCTTGAGGTTGCAGACTGTGTTCTTATACCATTTATACCTCATTACTTAGGAGTTGTCGCTGTTGGTCAAATGCTCAGAGCACTTCTACAAAGTGCTAAAACAAGTGCTAGAGAGATTGCAGATGTCTGTATTTTACCTGTAATGTATAATCCTCATATAATTGAACATAAAGAATCAGTTGCTAAAGTAAAAACATCTTTTGGCGAAGCGAAACTTCTCTCACCCATTGGTGTTGATATTAAGTTAGCTAAACAGTTTTCATTAGGTTTACCCATAATATTAGATAAAAAAAGGTCTAAAGGACTTAAGGATTACTCACAATGTATTAATGAACTTTTAATAAGGTTAGAGAGTTAAGATATGTCTTTTACAATGCAAAAGAAAATTAAAATTTTGATTTGTTCTGCTGATAAGGGAGTTTTAAAAAGATCAAGCTCTTGGATTAATGTGATGGGTGAAGAGGTTTTTACATCAAATAATATTGTAGAAGCTAAGAGAATTTTAAATGATATAAGTTTTGATATAGTCATTGTCTCTCATGATTTAAAAGAGATGGGTGCAATAGAATTTATTGATTTTGTCAAAAAAAGTAAACCAACTCAAGCTGTTATTTTGATGTTGGGTGATGATATGGATCATGTTATATTTAAGCGTTCAATAGACTTACAAGTTGATAAGTATTTAAAGTTACCTCTTGATGCTTCAATCTTTATCTCTACTATAGAAACCCTTTCAAAAGAGAAAAATTATCATGAAGAGTTTGAAAGTCAAAAAAGACTACTTCAAGACTATAAAGTAGCTATTGATAAATCTTATAGTGTTTCAAAACATGATTCAGATGGAAAAATATTTTATGTTAATGAATCTTTTTGTAAAACAACTCAATTATCTTTTAAAGATGCTATGAAAGGAAGTATAAATCCTCTTATGAATCCAAATGAAGAGATGAAAAGTGTTTGGGATGAACTTAGAAAAAATAAAATTTATAGAAATAGACAAATATTTAAGTTTGAAGACAAGCAAGATCATATAATAGATATTACTGCTGTTGCCATCTTAAATCAGGATGAATCAATCAAAGAATTTTTAGTATTTTCAAATGATGTAACCGAGGTTATTAATGCATCAAGAAAATTAAAAGCACAAGAGATAGATAAAAGAATTCAAAAATTAGAACATGCAAAAGAGTTAAGTAAGGTAAAAGATTCTTACTTAACTGTATTTTCTCATGAATTGATAACTCCACTCAATTCTATAATTAATTTTTCTCAATATATAAAAAAACATTTATTAAAAGAAGATTTCAAAAAAAGGGATTCTCTTGTTGAGCAAGTGTCTCAAATAAATATTAGTGGCTGGTATATGCTTGATATGATTACTAATCTTATTGATTCTATGAAATTAAAAGATGGAGCAATTGAGTTGATTAAATCAAATTTTTTACTTCATGAAGTTGTAGAAGAAGTGATGAAAAAATATGAACATGAACTTCTAAGTATTAAAGTAAATAAATCTTTTAAAAATGAGTGTATGATTGAAAGTGATAGAAAAAGAATGTTACAAATCATAGACAATTTAGTCTCAAACTCGCTTAAATATTGTAAAACACAAATAGCACTTGTTATTCGTTTAAATAAAAATACAAACGAATTTTCATTTGAAGTAATAGATGATGGTAACGGCTTTGGTGATAAAAGTAATGTTTTTGAACTTTTTGGGCAATTAGATGAAGACAGTATGACAAGAACTGGACAAGGTATAGGCATTGGTCTTTTTGTTGTTAAAAAACTTTGCGATGCAATGTATTATAAGATAAACATAGAAAAATCACAATATCTTGGTGGTGCTAGAGTTATCATAAGAGGTAAATTATGAATATTTTAATAGTAGATGACAATAAAAATAATAGAATGATACTTCGACTTTTTTTAGAAGATTATATGGATGAGAATGAGGGTGTCAAACTAGAAATTGACGAAGCCCAAGATGGTCAAATAGCCGTAGATAAATGTGATTTAAAAGAATTTGATATAGTGCTGATGGATATAATGATGCCTAATATGGATGGTATAGAAGCTACTAAAATTATTCGTAAAAAACATGAAAAAATAATGATTATTGCAGTATCAGCAGTTGATGATAGCGAGCGTAAAAAGCTTATTTTAAATAATGGTGCAGAAGATTATATTATCAAACCTGTTAATGCAGATATATTTATTAGTCGAATGGCTAATTATCTTAGTCTTTGTGAAGCTAGAAAAACTAAAAAAGCATATTCGGATATTGTAGCGAACCTTTTTACTAAAAATGTATTTAGTAGGCATACAAGGTTTTTAATCACTTCTGAAGATGCTTTATCAGAATTTTGGGAGTATTATCTTTTATCAACAAGCCTTAAAAATGACAACTTGAGTGATGTTGTTAGAACTATTTTTGAAATTGCAGACATTCAAAGAAGATTAGATATAAATAGTGATATTTTTGTTGAAGATTCAGAAGAAAAAAAATACTTTACACTTTCAAATATTGATGATATACCTGAGAAAATTTTAAAATTGACATTAAAAAAAAATGGTTTTAGAGGAAAATATAAAATAGCAAATGGAAAAATAACTTTTGAACAAGATATTATTTATTCAGACTTAGAAGAGCTTCTTGTCCAAGAGCCAGTAGCACTTGTAGAAGATATTACTTTACACTCTAGTGTAAGCCCTGAAAAAGTTTCTGAGATTAATTTAACTCAATCACAAGAGCTTATAACTTTTGATTATATGGATGAAGAAGATTTATATGATTTAGAAGAGTATGCAGGAAAACTTAACTCTATAATGCTCATTGTAGGAGGTGGAGGCGTTAGTGAAGCTGAGGTTACTGAGATTTATACATACTTAGATAAAATAAGCTCTATTTTAGCAACATATAGTGAGGTATATCCAATATCTAAGGCTTTAAGTGAGTTATCCACGGATATGGCTTCTCACATACAAGAATTTATAGATAATTCAGAAGCCTTAGGACCAATGTGTAAGGCATTTTCAAATGATATGTCTGGCTGGATAGACCAATCTTTTCACACAGGAGCACCAAGTGCAGATTTTATGAATGATACAATAGTCGTAAACTCTCAAACAATCGCAGGAATGTTAAAAATGGATGCAATGGCAGCCGATGGCGATGAATCCTTTGATGATATATTTGATTTTTAGTAGCATAATATTAGAGATTTTGACAAAATTTACTTTATATTTATGATAAAATACCTGCTATATATAAATTATAAGTTGGTTTCATGAGAACAAAAAATGCATATTTTCTAAATAAAAAAAAATTTAATGATTTTGTAAATGAAAATTCTTTTGCAAATGAAGAATCTCTTTTAATACAAGTATTTAGTTCTATTTTAGAAAAAGACAGATTAAATCAAGTCTTATCTGATATATTAAATACCTTACCTCAAGCTATGATTATTGGGGCTACTACTGATGGAGAGATATTAGATAATATAGTTACTACGGATAAAATCATTATAAGTATCTCATCTTTTGAACATGCAAGTTTAAGTGTTTCAAGCTTAGAACATAGTGGGGATAGTTTTACATGTGGAATAAACTTAGCAAAAAAATTGCTTCAAGAAAATACAAAAGTGTTATTTTTATTTACAGATGGTTTAAATACTAATGGAGAAATTTTCTTAAATGGTATTAAAAGTGTTTCGGGAGATGTGGCTATTGCAGGTGGTCTTGCTGGTGATGGAGCCAACTTTACCTCCACCTATGTATTTTCTAATGATGGCATAATTTCTAGTGGAGCTGTTGGTATTTCTGTAAATGCTGATAAGCTAAATATTAGTACCACTTATAGTTTTAATTGGCAAGAGATAGGAAAAATACTCAAAATAACAAAAGCTAAAGACAATAGAGTTTATGAGATAGATAGTATTTCTGCTGTAGATGTATATCAAAAATACTTAGGAGCAAATATAGCAAACTCATTACCTGCTGTTGGAATGGAGTTTCCTCTTATTATAAACAGAAACGGGATGAAAATAGCTCGAGCCGTTTTAGGCAAAGAGAGTGATGGTTCTTTGGTTTTTGCTGGAAACTTACATGAGGGTGATGAAGTACAATTTGGTTATGGAAATGCTGGGATGATTTTAAGTGAAGCTTTAAATGTTAAAGAACAAATTGATATGCCCTGTGTTGAATCTATTTTTGTTTATTCTTGTATGGCTAGAAGACGATTTTTAGATGAAGCTATTGCAATAGAATTAACTCCTTTAGCACATTTAGCCCCAACTGTTGGATTTTTTACCTATGGTGAATTTTTTAAACAAGAAAATTGTGAGCTTTTAAATCAAACTATGACAGTTCTTTCAATGAGTGAAACTGATACTCAAAGTACATATAAGTTTCAAGACAAATCACCACAAAATGAGATAGTTGAATCAAGCACTACTCATAGGGCACTTTCGCATTTAATCAAAGAAACATCTCATGAATTAGAAGAAACCAATGCAAATTTAGAAAAAATAGTTGAGCAAAAAACTCAAGCTCTTTGTCAAAAAATAAAAGAGCTAGAAAGAGTATCAGCTGTTAAGTCAGAATTTTTAGCTGGCATGAGTCATGAGATACGAACCCCATTAAATGCTATGCTTGGTTTTGTGGATATTTTAAAAGCCTCTGAAGAAAATAAGGAGAAACTAAAACGATTCTCTATCATCAAAAATTCAGGAACTACACTTTTAAGGATTATCAATGATATTTTAGACTTTTCAAAAATAGAAAGTGCTAAGATGCTTTTAGAAAGAAGGAAATTTCTTACGAAAGAGCCCTTTGCAGATGTATCTAAACTTTTTAATGAAAAGGCTAAAGAGGAGGGTATTAAACTAAAAATATCTTATTCAAGGGAGTTGCCTAAGTACTTCGTAGGTGATATTGTTAGAATCAAGCAAGTTGTTGCAAACTTTTTAAATAATGCTATTAAATTTACACCTCAGGGTGGAAAAATAAATCTAGTGTTAAACTTTGATACTTTAAAAAAAGAGTTAAAACTAAGTGTTCATGATACTGGTGTCGGAATAGATAAGAAAAATTTACAAAAAATATTTGAGGCATTCACTCAAGAAGATAGTTCAACAACAAGAAAGTTTGGTGGAACTGGTCTAGGACTTTCAATATCAAAAGCTTTAATTAAGTCAATGGAAGGTTATATAACTGTTACAAGTGTTCTAGGAGAAGGAAGTACATTCTCATTTATTCTTCCTACTTTAAAATCTAATACTCCTGAGACCAAGTCTGCAATTAGTCTTGCAAAGATAGATTTAGACAAATCACTTCAAGGTCAAATTTTACTAGTTGAAGACAATAAAACAAATCAGTTACTAATGAATATACTCCTTGGAAATATTGACTTAGATGTAGATATGGCTGAAAATGGTATAGAAGCGGTAGAGATGTTTAAAAAGAAAAAATATGACTTGATTTTAATGGATGAAAATATGCCTAAAATGAATGGTATAGAAGCTACAAAAATCATTCTTCAACTTGAAAAAGAAAATGGAGTTAAACACACACCCATTGTCGCACTCACCGCAAATGCACTAGCAACAGATAGAGCAAGATTTTTAAATGCTGGTATGGATGAATTTATCACTAAACCAATTGAGCATGAACTATTTATACGAATTTTACACTCTTTTCTTCTATAGCTTATAAAAAAACTATTTTAGCTCCAAAACCACCAAGATGTTGAGGGGCATCATCAAATTTTTTTACTCTTGGGTGAGCGATAAGAAAGTTTTTAACTGCAAAGGAGAGTTTTCCTGTTCCTATTCCATGGTAAATAATTACTTCATCCCAGCCATTTATAAGTGCGTCTGATAAAAATTTATCTAAGACTTCACAAGCTTCATCTGCTCTCATTCCATGTAAATCACATTTAAGACCTGCGCGTTTTTCAACACTTAGTTTTATTTGTGTATTTGTTTTAGATTTGATTATTTGAGAATGTTTTAGATGTGAGGTTTTTACACGGACACGCATCCCCTCTATCTCGATTGTAGCATCTGTTTTCTCACGCATAGAGATGATAGTCCCTTTTTTTGAGTGATATTTAACCACATCACCAACAGTGAAAACAGTGTTTTTAAGTTCTTTGTCTTTTTTCTCACTTGGTAATTTTTTATTTGCCTTATTCATTGCCCTGTGAATAGCTGAGGAATCACTAGCTTTTGCAGCTGTTTTAGCTTCACTAATGGCTACTTCATAACTTCTTTTAAGAGCGTATCTTTGTTCATTAAAATCTTGAGTAAGTTTTTCTTGTTTATCTTTAATAAGAAGTTCTTCTAGGCGTAATTTTTCAAGTTTTTCATCTACTTTTTTATGCTTTTGTTTGAGTTCTCTCTCAAGCTGTGAACCTCGTTCAATGAGAAGGTTTAACTTTTGAGCATTATCACCATAAACTAATTTTGCTTCTTGAACTATTTTATGAGAGATTCCATATCTGCTTGCTGTTTCAAAGGCATAACTTTTACCGATAATTCCCTGCATAAACTCATAAGTAGGTTTACGAGCCTCTTCATCATAAATAGCAGCCATAAGCTCAACATCTTCGCGATCAGCCATTAAAGCAGCAAGGCGTTTATGATGCGTTGTTACTACTACCTTTTGCCCTCTTAAAATTAAATCATCTAGTATCACTTTAAAGAGTGCGGCGGCTTCATCACTATCTGTTCCTAACTCTATCTCATCAACACCTACAAGAGCGGATTTATGCTCAAATATATGAGAAAATTCCTGCATTCTTCCAGCAAAAGTTGAAATATCATTTTTGACATTTTGTGGATCATCTATAATGGCAAGAACGCTTTTAAAAGATCCGATATGTGATTTAGTTTCGTTTAAAGCCATTGGAATAATATATTTAGCCATAAAACACGATGCTAAGATAGACTTTAGCAACATAGTCTTACCACCAGCATTGACACCTGTTATCATTAAAATATTTTTTGAAAAATCTACATTTATTGGTTTTGCTTTATGCAGTGCTGGATGGATAAAAGAATCTAAAATAATTTTAGAATCATTTTTAGACTTTAAAAGTACCAGCCCTTTAGATTTTGCAAATAACACTCTTGCTTGATAGTTGTCAAACTTATCAAACTCTTTATCTATAAAGTTGATAAAGGGCTGTATTTCTGAGAGTTTGGAAGAAAAAATTTTTGCATAAGTATAAAAAATTGTTTCTCTCTCTTGCTCAATATAACGAATTTTTTCTTTAGCTTTTAAAATAGAATCAGGAGATACATAAAAAAAACCACCCGTACTACGAGCAACTACCGCACCTTTAATTACATGATTAAATCCACCACGCACTAGCAAACAATCTTCATTATTTACTAGATGTATTTGAGTATCAACAAGATAGCCTGTAAGTTTAGAACTTGACATCATTCGTCTAAGAGCTGAACTCATCTCATTTTTTATCTCACGGATTCTCTGCCCTAGACCAAAAAGAGATTCATCTAAGTTTTCTTCAAATTTACCATCTTTAGTAAAATACTTTTCAACTTCGAGAAAGCTCTCGTCTATAATAAACTTAGACATCCATTCACCAATGATACCATCAAGGGAACGATTTTTAAAGTATCTAAAGTAGCGGACAACTTTTACTATCTCAAAAATTTGTTCAAAATTCAAAACACCATGCTTTTTTAAATGTGCTTTAATCTCAAAAAAATCTCTAACCTTAGGAGGGCTTTTAAATTCTAGCTTATCAAGTGCTTTTATGTATTTGAAATGTAGCTCTTGATCTCCTTGCATAAATAAAGAAGATTCTCGTGAGAAAAAGCTAGTAAAATGTTGTATATGCTCAGATAAATCAAGCTGATTTATGAGACCTTGTATATTTTTCTGAGCATTACTTTTTTGCATAGAACTCTTTTAACTAATCTGCTTTTTATCTAGTTCAATTTCAATAGAGAGTGCTTCATAATCTCCATCAATCTCTTTTTTAATCTCAACAGTCTTCACGCCTAAATACTTTTGAACGACCTGCATTATTTCTATTTTCATTTCATCCATAAAAGGAAAATTTATATTATCCCTATCTGACATAATTGCAATAGTCAAACGATCCTTAGCTGATTCCGCACTTTTTCCTTCATCTATCCATGAAAACATTATCTAAATACCCCTGAAAATTTTTTTAATAAGCCTTTTTTTATAGCTTCTATGTCATATAAATCTACTTTTTCACCACAAAGTCGTGCTGATATACGAGAATATGCTTGACCCGACGCTGATTTAGTATTTGTTATGATAGGATTTCCTTGATTTGAGGCATCTACTACACCCTTATCCTCAGGAATTTTTCCCAATAATGGAATACTTAAAATATCTAATATATCTGAACTAGAAAGCATCCCTCCATTTTGTACCATAGCAGGATTTATACGATTAATTATAAGATACTTCCTAACTTCCTTACCATCTTTAACTCTTTGTGATTTAGAATCAAGAATACCAATTGCACGATCTGCATCACGGATAGAAGAAACTTCAGGATTTACTACAATAATAGCCTCATCAGCAAATTCAACTGTATGTTCATAACCACCCTCTATTCCAGCAGGAGCATCAAGGATTACATAATCATATTCTTCTTTTAGATCAGCGATAAGTTTTTTTACTTTCTCTGATTCTAAGACTGATTTATCTTTTGTTTGTGACGCCGCTAAGAAGTGAAGGTTATCACTTCTCTTACTTTTAATAACTGCTTGTTTTAGGCTAACCTCTTCATCCATAACTTGGACAATATCAAAAACAACACGATTTTCTAAGCCCAAGACCATATCAAGGTTTCTTTGTCCTATGTCAAAGTCAACTACAATGATTTTTTGTTTCTTTAGTGCCATACCTAGACCAATGTTTGCGGTAGTAGTTGTTTTTCCTACTCCACCTTTTCCACTTATAACTGCTATCACTATACCCAATTTTTCTCCTTTAATACTGGTGTTATAACTATTTCATTATTTATGAGTTCTACACGATTAAGTCGCTCTTTTAAGTAAGAGTTATCAACTACTACATCATGAAAAACTATGTTTGCCTTAGCAGATGCTTCTATAACCATAAAGTCACCTTTACATCTAATAGAACCATTAACTATCTGCGTAATAACTAGGTTACCTTCTATGTTTATTTTTGCACCACTATTTACCTTATTTAAAAGAAGTAAGTCTCCGTTAATATTTAACTCTTGTCCACTGCGAATAAGTGAATCAAGAACTTTTAAGTTTTCTTTTACTTTTTCTTCTTTTTTTATTTGTTTTTGTAAAGTTTTTGTAGTATTTTTCTTTGGAAGTTCAAAATTTACAAGAAATTTTATCTGCTTCTTTTTTAGGTAATCTCGCATCTCCTGAGTTATAAGACCATTAAGAACGATCAAATAATTTTTAAAAAACGCATCCTTACCCTCAAAAAAAGATATAAAATCATCTTCTTTTTTGATATTTAGTTCAAATACTTTTACAGAGTATTGTTTCGTATCCAAAATATTCCTTCATCCAATGAATAAGGGAAGTATATCTCTTATGATATTAATAAGTAATTAAGTATAACTTATTTATTCGCATTGGGACACGCTAATCATTTGACCATAATTAGGAGTATTTTCTTTGCCTATAAAGGTATAAGTGCCTGTGCTTAGCGTATAGTTTGTTGCATTAACCTCTACTCCATTACAAATAACGGTTTTATTTTGATGAAATTTCATAGCCGTGTCTAAGGTTTTTTGATTATTTAATTTATTGTACTCATTAAACATTACGGCGATACTTAGTATTGATAAGATGATTGTAATGACCCACCATTTTTGTGTATGGTTTAAGTCTGTAAAATAATTAAGTGCTAAAAAGAAAAGCCCTATAACTACTATTCCTAAAATATATGTCATGAAGCAGTTCCTCTAATTTGATAAGTTATATCTCCAGCACCAAAACCGATAATAAGACCTTTTTCTAAAGTTTCTAATGTTTTCTCATCTTTTATTACCGTAATGGTATTGTTAGCACGTGTAATTTTATCTGCCATTGTAAGCTTATACCGCTTAAATTTTTCTTCAAAATCTATATCTCTAGGAGCTTCACCAGCAGCCCATACAGGTAAAATAATAAGCTCCCCTACCCCATCAAAACACTTGATAAACTCATCAAGATTGTCTATAGTGCGAGAGTATTTATGTGGTTGCCAAATTGCAGTAATTTTGTCAAAACCCTTGAGGGCAGCGTATTCTTTTACTGATTCAAAAGTAGCTTTTATCTCCGTTGGATGATGTCCATAATCATCTATAATCACTCTATCCTCTTTTGAATCAATAATATCAAAGCGTTTTTTAATCCCTTTAAAGCTTAAAAGATTTGTACGAATTTCTTCTATATTCATAGATTCACTTGCTGCGAGTATTGCTAATGAAGCATCAAGAGCTATATGTTTACCAAAACCCCAAACATCAAAAGAACCTAAATTACGGAGTGTAAACCTTGTATATGGTTCATTATTGATAAGTATATACTCTATATCATTTATCTCTTTACTAGGATAAAGCCATTTTGCATCAATCTCATCTTTTAAAGTACTAAGAAATTGATCCTCAGCATTTAAAACTCTGCATGATGCGGAGTTTATAAATTTTCTATATGAATCATAAAAAAGTTTATAGTTATGATCATAGTATTCCATGTGTTCAGGTTCAGCATTGATAACTATAGCACAATGAGGATTTGAGTTTAAGAAACTTCCATCACTCTCGTCTGCTTCAAAAAGCATGGTATCAGTATTTGCGTCATATCTTACATTTGATCCAAAGGCTTTTGATTCCGCACCAATGATAGCCGACCCATCCATAATGGCTGTTAAAATTGCAGTCGTAGTACTTTTTCCGTGTGCTCCTGCTACAGCATATACTTTTCTATCTGCTAAGATAAGGGGCAAGGCTTCACGACGGGCAAGGACTTCAATACCTCGAGCTTTTGCCTTAAGAACTTCTGGATTATCAGGGCGTATGATAGCGGAGTGAACTATTAAGTCTTGATTGTTAATAGCCTTAGGAGAATGTGGAATTGTTACTTGTATGCCTAAATCTTGTAGCTTATTTGTTATAAGAGACTTAGAGATATCTGAACCACTTACTTCATGACCACGAAACTTCATATACTGTGCCAAACCAGAAATACCGATACCACCAATTCCAATGAAATGTATTTTCATTTATTTCTCCGTATGCATTTTTGTAATATTAAGCAATTCTTGTACCTTATTTGTAAAACATGAAATATAAAAAGTTTTATTTTTTTGAGTTTCTTCAATATCCGCATATTTACTCATAAAATCATCTAAAGATATACAGTTTTGTGAAGCTAATTTATGATAGCTAAGAGCTAGACTAAAGTTTTCATCTTTAGTAATTCCTCCAAGAACTTCAAACAAGGCACTTGCGTCTTTGTAAGCTTTTGCGTGATAATGTTCCATTGCGTATTCGTACAAGGCACGAAGCGTTGCAAAATCTTGAACCCTATCCATCTCTAAGGATTTACATGATTCAAGAGTATTTGTTAGATTTTCTAAGGCTAAGTCTAAGATATTTGCATAAAATCCACTTACTGTATCTTCATCAAATATTTCTAATGCTTCTTCTTGTAAAATATACATAGAAGCTATATCAGAATTTTCTTGTGCTTTTAGAACCTTTGCTTTTAGCTCTTTAACTTTATTGCTCACTTAGACATTCCTTTATTCTATTTAATGCATCTCTTGTTTTGTGTTCATTTTCTACTAAGGCTATTCTTATATAACCTTTCCCTGGGTTAATTCCCTCTGCATTATTTCTTGCTAAAAATTCACCTGGTAAGACTTTTACATTATATTTTTTATAAAGTTTAGAAGTAAACTCAAGAGCATTATCAACTTTAAACCAGATATAAAAAGTAGCTTCTGGAATTTCAAGACCTAATATCTCTTGAACTAGTTCAAAATTTCTCTTATATATTTTTCTCGAAGTTTCTACATGAGCTTCATCAAGCCAAGCTGCAGCGGCAGCTGATTGCAATGGCAAGGGAGATGCACACCCAACATAAGTTCTGTACTTAAGATACTCTTTTAATATCTCTGCGTCACCTGCGATGAAACCATTTCTAAGTCCTGGAGCACAAGAGCGTTTTGATATAGAGTTAATAACAAGTATATTTTTAAAAGTAGTGTTGCCTACAAATAGAGATGCTTCTAATAACGAAGGACTAGGCTTATTTGTATAAATCTCACTATAGCATTCATCGTTTAGTAAAACAAAGTTATATTTTAAACTAAGAGATACCCATTGTGAGAGTTCTTCAATTGTCAAAACTGACGCTGTTGGATTGTTAGGAAAGTTTAAAATAACTAAATCGCATAAGGCTAATTCTTCTTCATTTATTATAGGTTTGAAGTTATTTTTTTCATCTAAATTTAAATGAATTATTTTAGAACGAGTTGCAATCGCTGCACCCTCATAAATCTGATAAAAAGGATTTGTAAATGCCATTACTGGATTTTTTACATCAAATAGTAGAAATTGAGGGAAATTAAAAAGTACCTCTCTTGTTCCAAATGTTGGAATAATTTGCTCATTGGAGAGTTGTGTGTTAAACCTACGCTTAAAAAAAACTCTTTGTGCATCTCGTAAGCTTGTTTCACCAGAAGTTTTGGGGTACTTTTTGAGTAAGTTTGTGTTGTTAATTAATGAATCTTGGATAAACTGAGGTGTTTGAAACTGTGGTTCACCAATCGTTAAAACGCAAGATTCAAGTTTAGGATTTGGTATAATGTTTTGGAGCAAATTGTTTAGTTTTTCAAATGGATATGGTTCAAAAGTCATATTTTTTCACTTTATTAAATTCTTGCAATTATAGCAAAACTCTCTAAAAGGTAAGTTAATGAAGATATTTTTAAGTCTCATTTTGTTAGTTATTTCTTTTCTTAGCCTCTATACTCAACTAGATGAAAATGCACTTTTACTATACAAAGAAACTTTTGATAGAGCTGTATATTCATTTGCATTAGTCAAAGCTTTAAATGCTTTAATATCGCTTATTCAAAGTACAGAAATAAATGTTAGCTTATTTGTAGGAGCTACCGTAGGAGTTGGTCAAATTCTTGATCCTATTAATGATTTAGTTGAGAGGTTTTCTCTTGTAATGCTCGTCTCGTCTGTTTCTATTGGTGTGCAACATCTCTTACTTCTTTTAGGCAAGAGTGTTTTTGTCAAAGTAGCTCTTGCACTCTCTTCTTCTTTAGTCTTACTAAGCCTTTGGTTTGAAAAATTACGAGCATCACAGATGTTTTTTATCGCTGTTAAATCAATGATGTTGCTTTTTATTTTACGCTTTGGAGCACTTGTTTTTATCTATGGAACACAATTTGTGTATCAAGATGTTTATTCACAAGAATATGAGAGTTCCAATAAATATATGCAAGTATATAAAAATGATTTAGAATTAATAAAAAACAACAAAGAGGATCTTAATTCTCTTGTATCACAACTCAAGCATAAAACAGAAAAATTCTCAAAAAAGGTCATAAAATTAATTACAATCTTTGTAGTTACCACAATTTTATTTCCTTTACTCTTTGCATGGTTTTTTATATTTTTGGTAAAATTTATATTTAACATAAAGTTTGATTATGATAAAATACGGAAAATTTTAAAATGACAAGGATTTATATGAAACTAGTCTTATCAGCAATATTAGGATTATTCTTAATTGGGTGTAGTGACGATGTGCCAAAACAAGAAACAAAAGCTAAAATTGAAAATAAAGTAGTTCCTACAGTTCTTGTAGAACAAACTCCTACAATAACTAGTGCTGAGTTATTATATTCAAAGTGTTCTGTTTGTCATGGTGTTAATGGCGAGAAAATAGCACTAGGAAAATCAGCAATCATTACAGCTTGGAAAGAACAAAGGACTATTGACGCCTTAAATGGTTATAAAGATGGTTCTTATGGTGGAACTATGAAAACTTTGATGAAAGCTCAAGTATCAAAACTAAGTCTTCAAGAGATTAAACTCATAGCAAAACATATATCTACGCTCAAAAAACACTAAAGTTTCTAAGAGTAAACAACTCTTAGAAACTTTTAACTCTTGGGAAGTCCAAACTTTTGAGTAACTAATTCTCCCTCTTCATTGAAAAATAAATAATACAACATATCTTTTTTTACGGACAATCCAGCCAAAAATCTTAGTGCTAAATTTGCTTGAAGTGATGCTATGTGCATCACTATAGGAGCGGTAATTCCAGCAGGTGTTTTTTTGATGATTTTAAAGGCATCATTAAAAGAAGACTCTTGGATAAAACATACTTGACCATGAAAAGATTCTACACTTCCATATATCCAAGGAAGGTTTTTATTTTTAGCATAAGTGTTTATATCTCCACGAGTAGGCAAGTTATCAGTTCCATCAATGATTAAATCAACTTCTATATTTTTGTGTGTCCACTCATCAAAATTACACTCATGTGCGATAGCTTTTACGTAAGGGCATCTCTGCTCAATTATTTGAGCATTAATGACTGCTTTATTCTTACCCTCATCACCAGCCTTAAAAGCAATTTGTCTATGAATATTATGATGGCTCACTTCATCAAAGTCAATCATATGAATCTCCCCAATACCACTAGCACCTAAGGCAAAAGCCAAAGAAGAACCTAAGCCACCTGCACCCACTATTGCAATTTTTTTATCTTGTAAAGACTTTTGTGTATCTTCGCCCCAAAGTTGAACTTGGCGATGGAAATATTTCATCATAGACATTATTTATCCTTTTATACTCTTTTTTTAATAGCTTCTTTGAATCCCCAAAGTCTTCTAGCTTTGATAACTTCTGAGTGATTCATATCTACAATCATCAATTCTTCTCTATCCCCTAAATGTTCTAAAATCTCTCCATTAGGTGAGCATAAAAAAGAATCACCATAGAACTGCCAAGATATATCTTTATTTTTATATTCACCTATACGATTAGCTCGTAAAATGTAACAATTATGAATAAATGAACGACTTTGAATAAGAATTTTCCATCTATGGAATGAATCAAAAGTTGATACACTTGGAAGTAAAATACAGTCTATATTTTTAGCATTTAAAGTAGCTAGCATCTCATCAAAATGAAGTTCAAAACCATTCATAACTGCGAATTTAAAATTATCTATTTTAAATATTAAGGGTGATTTTATCTTCTTTTTTTCATTTGAAAAGAATTTTTCTTCATTCCAGTGTGTATAGTTGATGAGAAGCTGTTGATTATAATAAGAACTTGAAGAGGGTGAAAACTTTGCGATAGTTTTATATACAAGCTTTTTTTTAACAATAACTAAGGGTGCAATTATAGTCATCTTGTATATTGAAGCTAAATCTTTAAGTACTTTACTTTGATGCAATGCCTGTTCTTTTATCATACTTATTGACATCAAACGCAGTTCATTGAAAAATGGGTTAAGTATATACTCTCCTAAGACAAGCACTTTCACATTTTGCTTACTAGCTATACGAATATAATTATAAAGTTTTGTAGAACTCATACCTTGTGCAGGTAGTTGAAGGACAGCTGCACGCATTTAAGAGACCTTTATTTCATTTATTTTCACTTGAGCATCTTCTAATATTTTTTGTGCATCAGAGAGTTCTTTCATCCCTTTTTCATAGGCTTTAACACTCTCTGAGAGTGTGATTTCTGGATTCATTAAAATTTCAAGAATTTTTTTTGCCCCTTCTAATTTTGTTTCAAAGTCACTTTTAGCCATCAAGAACATCCTTTACATAATTTTCAAATTTATCTAACTCTACAAGAAAAGCATCATGTCCATACATACTATCAATATCTATGTAGTGATAGTTTGTATTTCCTATTTCCTCAAGAGTAGCGTGAAGTTTTTGCATCTCTTTATTTTTAAATAATATATCATTTTTAAAGCTAATGAGATGGAGTTGTGATTGAATTTTTTTCATAGCCTCGCTAAGGGAGTCAAAACCACGAGATAAATCAAAAATGTTAATCGCTTTTGTTATATACAAGTAAGCAAGTGGATCAAACCATTTTGTAAAGTTATAACCGTTATATTCTAGATATGACTCAATTTGAAATTTTCCAAATAGTTCATAAAGTCCATCTGTTCTTTTGTACTCGCGTCCAAATTTACTCTGCATTGACTCATGAGATAAAAAACTAATATGCCCAGCCATACGACCAACTGCCATGCCCGCTAAACCATTTTCAGCAATAAGTTCAGGATCATAATAGCCTTGTTTAAAATCAGGGTCTTTTAGGATTGATTCTTGTGCTACCTTGTTAAAAGCAATAGCCCAAGGTTGTGTTGCATAAGTAGCCGCTAAAGAGATAATTTTTTGAGCAAAGTTAGGATAATGAATTGCAAATTGAAGTGCTTGCATACCACCCATAGAACCACCAATAATAGCATAAACTCTATGTATGTCTAAACGGTCAAATAAAATTCGCTGTGCTTTAACCATATCTTTTATAGTTACAACAGGAAATTTATAACGGTAATAATCATGATGTGGATGTTGTAAACTCATAGGTCCAGTAGAACCAAAACATGAACCAATGACATTTGAACATATAACAAAATATTTATCGGTATCAATAGCCTTACCTGAACCTATAAAACCATCCCACCAACCAGCTTTAGTTTCACCCTCATATATGCCCGCTGCATGATGAGAACCAGTAAGAGCATGGCAAACTATTATGACATTACTCTTATCATCATTCATCTCGCCATAAGTTTCATAAGTAATATCATAAGGTTCTAATATACGGCCACTCTCAAGATAAAGAGGGTTCGTAAAATGCTCGGTGTGTGTTTGTAAGTTTAAACTCAAATTGTATGCTCTTATAAAAATATCTTGTTATTTTAGCGAAAATGGCTTAATACTACTTTTTTTACTTCTCTAATGCTTGTTTCATATCAGTGATTAAATCATTTACCGATTCTAATCCACAAGAAATTCTGATAAGTCCAGATGGGACGCCACAAGCGATAAGCTCTTCTTGACTTAGCTGTTGATGCGTAGTTGAGGCAGGATGAGTTATGATTGATTTAGAATCACCAATATTTACAACTAAAGAATAAAGCTCAGTAGCATCTACAATTTTTTTCGCCTCTTGTAGGGATGCTACTTCAAAACTAAGAAGTCCTGAGCATAAGCCATTAGTAAAATATTTCTGTCCATTTTCATAGTTTGAATTTGATTTTAATCCTGGATAATTTACTTTTAAAACCTTAGGATGAGACTCTAAAAACCCTGCAAGTTGCAGTGCATTGTTTGAGTGTTCACGCATACGAAGCGATAAATGCTCTAATCCTTGGATAAACAACCATGAATTAAAAGGCGAGGATACTGCACCAATATCACGGAGTAAAGACAGACGCGTACGAAGAGTAAAAGGTGGAAGAGGTACATCAACATATACAAGTCCATGGTAAGAGGCATCAGGCTCATTAAAGTGGGCGTAACGAGGATTTGCTTTAAGTTTTTCTACAAGTCCTTTTCTCTCAACTAAGATTCCACCAATGGCGAGACCTTGTCCCGTTGTATATTTTGATGCACTATGCACACAAATATCAGCCCCATGTTCAAAAGGACGACATATTATAGGCGTAGCTACTGTATTATCAACTATACTTAAAATACCGTGTTTATTTGCAATATTTGTGATAACTTCAATATCGGCTACATCTATACTTGGATTTGTTAAAGATTCAAAAAAGATGACCTTTGTTTTATTATCTATAAGTACCTCTATAGATTCTGGATTTTGCACATCAAAAAATCGTGCTTCAATACCAAATCTTTTAAGAGTATGAGACATAAGTGTTACACTCCCACCGTAAAGTTGTTTGGCACAAACGATATTATCTCCAGCTTCAGCAGAGTTAGCAATAGCAAAAAATGTAGCACTCATTCCACTCGAAGTTGCAATAGCAGCCTCTCCACCCTCAAGCTCGGCAAAACGCTTTTCAAAAACATCTGTAGTAGGATTGTTTAAACGAGTGTAAATATTTCCTAATTCTTTAAGGGAAAAAAGGTTTGCCGCATGCTCAGAGTCACGAAACTCATAAGCCGTTGTCATGTAAATCGGAACAGCCATAGTCCCTTGAGAATCTTTTTCATAGCCTGCATGAAGTGCTTTTGTTTGTAGTTCCATTATCTAGCCTTGTTTTATAAAATTTGCTTATTTTAGCTAAAGTTAGTAAATTTTATTTATCTTTTAGCTCTCGCTTTGTAAGGTTTCCATCATAAATTCCCTTGTTATAGTACGGCTGTTTCACACAGCCTGTCATTCTGAACTTGATTCAGAATCTAGCATAAGACACTAGACCCTGAATCAAGTTCAGGGTGACAAAAGAGCTAAATAAACTTGTATGAATCAGCTGTGTGTATATAGATTTAGCTATATTTTGTGTAAGCACTCTAGTTTGACTACTCCAAAAGTCAAGACAATTTTCTAATTTTTTCTTAGTCTATTGTCATAAGTAATAGGGCATAAATAACTTATCTCTTTATATCTCTCCACCCACATCTTGAAACTTTTCAACAAACAAAGCAATTCTTTGGAAAACACTATGTTTTATAGTTAAATATTTAGGATAAAGTGGACTCATCTTTGGTAATATGGAGTTTAATTCTGTACCATTCTCCGTAGCATATTTACGCTTTAAGGAGATGCTGATATAACGCTTAGCAGCTTCTTCATTTAAATTTTCATCATCTATCAACTCTTTGGCTTCTTTTTTTTGTTCACACCGTGCAAAAGTATAAAAAGTATCAATTATGCTAGCTTTATCAATTATGTCATCTAAATTTGTTTGATTTATAAAATCAACTATTAAACTCTCTTTAGCTCTGTTTCCTAAACTTGCACGAATCAAACGACGAATCTCTTCTATAAGAGTCTCTTTATCTTTAGCTTTTTTATTGTGTTCAAAAATCAACTCTAAAATATACTCAAGATTAATCTCTTGAGATTTAAGTAAATCTACCTCAAAAACTACATCATTCCAGTCTATGCAAGAGTTATCTTCCTTATCGGCACTCTTTTGTTGGCGAATCCACTCACGAATATCATTATAAGTTGAGCGATAGTCTTGCACTGCACGCTGTGATGGTATCTCTATCTCTTTCATCTCTCTTATACTTTCATCATCTAAGCCATATTTTAATTTAAGCTCCTCTACTTGAACTAAATCATCCATATCGAAATTTTGTAGCTCTTTGAGTCCTGCAAATTCATCATAGTTTTGTAAAATATTCTCAACTCGTAAATATTCTCCAAATAGTTTTACGAACTCTTTTTTGTCTTTTTCTCTTTGTATTTCATCAGGATTAGGGAATCTTTTTTCTAGTTCTTTTACTACATCTATATAACCTTGTCTGGCTTCTCCTGAGGCATCAGTAAAACCCTCCATATATTCATCATAGCTTTTTTCTAAGACTACATTTTTTGTATTGTCATCACCAAATGTTTTTATAGCATCTATAGTAGCTTTTTCTAAATCACGAAATGTGACAATATTACCAAAACTTTTAGTAGCATCATATATACGATTTGTACGAGAATAAGCCTGCATCAGTCCATGGTATCTTAGATTTTTATCCACAAACAGAGTATTTAACTTAGGAGCATCAAAACCTGTTAAAAACATCCCCACAACTATAAGTAAATCCACATCCCCATTTTTTACCTTTTTTGCAAGGTCACGATAATAATTTTGAAATGATTTATTATCAACACCGTAAGTAGTTTCAAACATAGCATTATAATCATCAATTGCCCTAGCTAAAAACTCTTTAGCACTTGCATCCATTGCAGATACTTCAAAGCTTTCATCTTCAATCTCCCCTTTGGCATTTTGCTCTTCATTGGCAGAAAAAGAAAAAATAGTAGCTACTTTTAAAGGTTTATTACTTTTCTTTTGTAAATTTTTAAAAGACTCATAGTAAAGTTTAGCAGCGTCAATATTACTCACGGAAAACATCGCATTAAAGCCTTTTGCTCCAGCTTGTAGTCTGTGTGTTTTTCGGTTAAAGTTGTTTAAAATATAGCTTGAAATCTCTTTAATTCTTTGAGGATGTAACAATGCTTTTTTATTTTCAAGTGCTGTTAGTTTTTTCTCATCTTGTTCTTTTTCTATATCTTGAAAACTTGCTCGTACATTGTTATAATCTACTTTAAACTTGAGTACTTTTTCATCTCGTATAGCATCAGTTATCACATAAGAGTGCAGTTCTTCGCCAAATACACTTTTAGTATCCTCACTCCCTAAGGAATTTATTCCTGCAAAAATAGGAGTACCTGTAAATCCAAACTGATAAAACTTTTTAAATTTTTTCTTTAAGTTCTTTTGAGCTTCACCAAATTGAGAACGATGAGCCTCGTCAAATATAAATACTACTTGAGAATCATATACAGATAAGTTATCTTCACTTTTCATCAAGTTATGTAGTTTTTGTATAGTGGTTACGATTATCTTATTGTCTTGCTTATCTATGTTTCGTTTTAGCCCTGCTGTGCTATCTGAACCATTTACGCTATCTGGTGAAAATCTTTGATACTCTTTCATCGTTTGAAAATCAAGATCTTTTCTATCAACCACAAAGAAAACTTTTTTTATAAAATCAAGATTAGTAGCTAGTAGTGCAGCTTTAAAACTAGTTAAAGTCTTTCCAGAACCTGTAGTATGCCAAATATATCCACCACTCTCTTTAGTTCTCCAACTTTTTGAGTTAAAAGAGCTTTTTATTTTCCAGATAATCCTCTCAGTTGCAGCTATTTGATAAGGTCGCATAACAAGCAAAGTATCATTTACATCAAATACACTATAGTTTATAAGCACATTTAACAAAGTTCCTTTTTCTAAAAATGTAACAGTAAAGTCTTTTAAATCTTTTATAAGTTTATTGTCTGATTTTGCCCAGTTCATAGTAAAATCAAAACTATTTTTATCGCGTTTAGTAGTATTTGCAAAATAACGGCTATCTGTACCATTTGAGATAACAAAAAGTTGTAAGTATTTAAAAAGTGAATTTTCACTATTAAAACTCTCTTTGCTATAACGATGTACTTGATTAAAAGCTTCTCTTATAGCTACACCACGCTTTTTAAGCTCTATTTGTACCAATGGCAAGCCATTTACTAAGATAGTTACATCATATCTATTTGCTTGTGTTCCTTTTTGGCTAAACTGATTAATCACTTGCACTTTATTTCGTGCTAGATTTTTTTTATCTAGTAGATAAATATTTTCTATGCGTCCATTATCAAATACAAAATCATAGATATAGTTATCATGAATTTTACGAGTTTTATCGATGATGTTATCACTTGACTTGTCTAAATACTCCTCTATGAAACGCTTCCATTCACTATCTAAAAACTCTACATTATTTAGTTCTTGTAGTTGTTTTCTTAGATTTTCAAGCATAGTATCAGGAGTTGTTATCTCTTTTGCATACTCATAACCTTGGCTCTGTAAATCTTTTATAAGCTCTTTTTCTAAGTCCGCTTCTGTTTGATAACTACTATCATCTTGTTTTATTTTTGAATATTTATCTAAAATAATAAAGTTTTTAGATTCTGCAATTGTTTTAGTTTCATGTGTCATTGTTTTTTTCCTTAGGAAAATTTAGAAGCATATCACGATAATACTCATACTGTTTTTTACGCAAGTCTATCTCTTTTGGTAAACCTTCACTTATGGAGTTTGTTAAGGTGTCGAACTTGTCTAAGATAGTTACTATTCTTTTTTGTTCTGTCAATGTGGGTACAGGAATTTTATAAACTTCAAAATCAGATGCTCTAACATGCGGAACCCCAACTCCTCTTTTCATTAAATGAATTTTTTTTTGATTTTTTTTTAGAAAGTAATAAGCAAATTTTGTATTTAAGACTGAATCATTTGAATGAATACTAAAAGCATCTGTTAAAAATAATTCTTCGTTCCAATAATTTATCAACCCTGCATTAGCACCTGATCTAGCGATAACAATAAATTCACCATTTCTATTAAATTCATTATGAAAACTTATTGGTTCAGCCGCATTCGCTATTACTGGATATTTTCCAAACACAGCTTGTTTTTTTGTAAATGCTATTCCACGTTTGATTTCCCCAACCTCCTCCAAAGGTTTAAATTCAACTTGCCAATCTTCAAAACTCAATAATTTATCACGATAATAGCTATATTGTTTCTTACGAGCTGTAAGCTCTGCTGTAAGCTCTGCTGTAAGCTCGGTAAAATTGTCCAATATTTGGACAATTTTATTTTGGATATCTTGATGTGGGATTGGGATTTGAATATTTAGAATTTCACTTGTTCTTAATGCTGGAATACCTGCACCATGTTGCTTATTAGTTAATTTCTCTTGATTAAGCTTTAAAAAGTGATATACATATCTATTTTTAACTATTGATAGTTTAGGCAATACAACATAGCAATGAGCGTTTGCGTAAAACTTTGTTTTAGTAAAATTTATAAAACCTGCTGATGCTCCACCTTGACTGATAATAATTGTGTTTTCATTATAATTGTAATTGTCTGTAAATCCAGAGTATGAAACACCTCCATTGTAAGCAGGGTATGCCCCATTTTCAGAAAGTAATTCTTTATTAAGCTGTTTACCTTTTTTTAACTTAACAACTTCTCCCAAACTCTTCCACTCCACCTCAACACTCTCAAGAAGTTCTTTTATAGAGTTTTTTTTACTCACCCTAAAGCTCCTGCGTCTTAAATTCACTATAGCCCTCATAGTAGTAGCTTATGTCTATACCTTTGATAAATAATGCTCTATCATCTATCTTATTTGTTAGTGCCTCTTTAAGTAAAAACTTTATTTCTATATCTTTAACTACACTTCGTTGCATTGCTGATAAATAATCATCCTTATCTACCATGTTCCAGTCTATGACTTGTCTAATCTCTTTTTTGAGTATCAAATCTAACCATATACGAGTAGCTCTACCATTTCCCTCTCTAAAGGGATGAGCTATATTCATCTCTACATATTTTTGGATAATCTCATCAAAATTGCTTTGTGCCATTGTGTCTATATGCTCTAAGGATTGTTTTAGATACATTAAAGGGGCAAATCTAAAGTCACCTTTAGAGATATTTACCTCTCTTGTTTTACCTGCAAAATCATATATAGCATCAAATAAATAAGAGTGTATAAAACAAAGTCCAGAAAATTTACCAATTTGTACTTTTTTTATATCATTAGAGTCAAAAAGCTGTTTGGCTTTTTGTTTACTCATCTTCTCTTCTGTGCTTGCTAGTTCTATTTGATGAGTGATATGGAGTTTATTTTTTAATAGCACTATCTAACCCTCTATCTCTGTAACTATTTCATCTATATCTAAACGCAATTTATCTATCTTTTTTACAGTAGTTTTAATCTGCTTATTTAACTCTTTTATATCTATGATTTCCCTTGTGTCTTTAGCCTCAACATAAGAACTCACTGAAAGGTTGTAGTCATTTTCAACTATTTTTTCATAATTTACAGACTTTACAAGATGCTCTATATTGTTTTTTTTATCAAAAAGTTCCATGATTTGATCTATGTGATTATTTTTACCATGAGATGTAAGTGTATTGTTGTTAGTCTCTTTTTTAAATAATCCACTTGCATCTATAAATTGTGTTTTCATATCTGTTTTATGTTTTGAAAGCACTAAGATATTTACAGCTATGGAAGTACCAAAAAATAGATTTGGAGCAAGAGAGATGATAGTTTCTATATAGTTACTATCTATTAAATATTTTCTTATTTTTTGCTCCGCACCACCCCTGTAAAAAATACCAGGAAAACAAACAATAGCAGCACGACCCTTACTTGATAGATAATTTAAGCAATGCAATATAAAAGCAAAATCTGCCTTTGATTTTGGGGCTAATATACCTGCAGGTGCAAACCTATCATCATTAATAAGAGTTGGGTCATCGCTCCCTATCCATTTTACTGAATATGGTGGGTTTGATACGATAGCATCAAAAGGTTTTTCATCCCCAAAGTGTGGCTTTCTCAATGTATCTCCAAGGGCAATATTAAATTTATCATAGTTGATATTATGTAAAAACATATTCATTCTAGCAAGGTTAAAAGTAGTATGATTTAACTCTTGTCCGAAAAAACCTTCTTCTATAATATGCTCATCAAATTGTTTTTTTGCTTGAAGTAAAAGTGAACCAGAACCTGCTGCTGGGTCGTAAATCTTATTTATCGTTGTTTGCTTATGTATAGCTAATTTTGCGATAAGCTTAGAAACACTTTGAGGGGTAAAAAACTCACCACCTGATTTACCTGCATTTGCCGCATAATTTGAGATAAGAAACTCATAAGCATCTCCAAATAGGTCGATGTGATTTTCCTCAAACTCTCCAAAATTTAATTCATCTACACCTTTTAATACAGCACATAAGCGATAATTTTTATCTGTTACCGTATTTCCTAAACGATTACTTGTAGTGTCAAAATCAGCGAATAAACCTTTTATATCAGCTTCGGAGGGATAGCCAATTGCTGAGGCTTCAATATTTGAAAATATTTTGGCTAAGTCGGTATTTAAATCAGAATTATTATGGGCATCTTTAACAATATTTACAAATAACTCACTTGGATATATAAAATATCCTTTTGTTTTAATGGCATCAGCTTTAATCTCATCAGTTATAACACTATCAAGAAGTTGAGCATATTGAACACTTTGATCACCTGCTTCAATAAAGTTAATAAAGTTTTCACTAATAAAACGATAAAACAATGTACCTAGTACATACTGTTTAAAATCCCAACCATCAACAGAACCTCGAACACTATTTGCTATTTGCCATATTTTGCGTTGTAATTCTGCTCTTTGTTGCTTGCTTGTCATTATAAAATTCCTATCTAATCAGTATTTTATTATAGCTAATTTATATGCAATTATGGACTAGATTCCCAGTCAAGCTGAGAATGACATTAACTTTGATTTACCGTGGGCTTAATGAAAAATATTGTAAATCTAAAAACAAATAAACTTATAAAGTATTAAGCGCTTAAATGATATTTTTATCATCTAAAGAAAATATATTAAATCCCTCATTTTATGGGTTTTGGAGCAGTATGTCAAATAGATTGAAAAAAGAAGATAGTCCATACTTACAACAGCATTGTGAAAATCCAGTTGATTGGTGGGCTTGGTGTGATGAAGCGTTTGCTAAGGCCAAAAAAGAAAACAAAGCGATTTTTATAAGCATAGGTTACAGTTCTTGTCATTGGTGTCATGTGATGGAAGAGAATGTATTTGAAAATCAAGAATGTGCAGATATTTTAAATAAAGATTTTATATGTATAAAGGTTGATCGTGAAGAGCGTCCTGATATAGACAAACACTATCAAGAAGTGTATCAGTTACTTAACAATCGTGCTGGTGGTTGGCCTACATCTATCTTTTGTACACCTGAAAATAAAGCATTTTTAGCAAGAACCTATATACCCGCAGAATCAAATACACAGAGTATAGAGGGGATGGGTTTTAAAGATTTAAGCATACTTATAGCTTCAAAGATTGCTCAAAATGATAAACAACTTTTTGATAATGCTAATGAAGTAGAGACTTTTTTAGCAAAAATTTCACATCCAAAAGAAGCTACAATTTTAAAAGAAGATTTTGTAAAAAACTTTATGCTTCAAGTAAAAAACAACTTTGACACAAAAGATGGTGGCTTTTCTGTTGCCCCAAAATTTCCACATGCAAGTACCTTAAATACTTTGATGCTCATAGATAGACTTTATGATGATAAAGCAGCAAAATCTATAGTGCTAACTACCCTAGATTCTATGAAAAAAGGGGGAATTTATGATCTTGTTGATGGAGGCTTTTGTCGTTATTCAACTGATGATACATGGACTGTACCTCATTTTGAAAAGATGCTTTATGATAATGCACTTTTATGTGAAGTATATACGAATGCTTATTTGACATATAAAGATGAAGATTATTTAAGCATTGCTAAAGAGTGTGCTGATTTTTGGTTTAACTTTATGAGTGAAGATGATCTTTTTTATAGTGCTTGTGATGCAGATAGTGAGGGTGAGGAGGGGACTTACTTTGTTTATACTTATGATGAGGTATATAAAGTCTTAAAAGATAATGCTTATGAAGATATAGACAAGATGCTCAAAGAGATGAGTATTACAAAAGAGGGAAATTTTGAGGGTAAAAATATTATTCGATTTGAAAATGAAAAACCTCAATACTTTACAAAAGTAAAAATGCTCCTACAAGATTTACGAAAAACAAGGCAGTACCCATTTTGTGATAAAAAAATCCAAGCATCATGGTCTGCCATGATGATAAAATCACTTTTTACACTAGGACAGATTGATACTAAATATACTGCACACGCCTTAAAAAGCCTTGTAGCCTTAATGCAAACGCTTTATATAGATGGGGACTTGTATCATACCTGCCTTATCCATAAAAAACCAAAAGTAAAAGCATTTTTAGAAGACTACGCTTATTTAGCACAGGCTTTAATATCAGCATATAAATTTACTCAAGATGAGATGTTTCTCATTGATGCACAAAGATTTGCAAACTCTGCCTTAGAGAAATTTTATAAAAATGGCGTTTGGAATTTTAGTAAGGGAGAATTTCTTATAAAATCTGAAATATATGATAACACTTATGTGAGTGAAGTAAGCATTGTCATAGATGTATTGTTTTCACTCGGAACGCTTTTAGAAGATGAAAAATATACCCACTTTGCTTTTAAGACCTTGGAATACAACTCTTATCAACTTAGCAGGAAACCAGTACATTCGCCGTACATGTTAAGTCAAACACTTAGATACCTCAAAGGGGATAGAGTTCTCAAAGCAGGTTTAGCTAAGTTTAAAGACAATGCTTTAAGTTTAGCAAAATTAAATTATCCATTTATCCACTTTAAATCTTGTGAAGAAGATGGCTTTATGCTTTGTGGTGAAAAAAATTGTTTTGCTCATACAGATGATATAGATACTCTTGATAACTTAATCGCAAACTCTTTTTAATCTTTTTTGGTTTATAATACTAATCTTAAAACGAAGGTGATTCATGGCTAAAAAAAAAATAGTATTGCAGTTTGGATAAAAGAAGAGACCATAGAGTATGAAGCAGAATTAAAAAGACTTCAGATCGAACTTTTAAAAATGCAAAACTATGTTAAAGAAACTGGCAAAAAAGTTTTGATGATTTTTGAGGGTCGTGATGCTGCTGGAAAAGGTGGCACGATAAAAAGAATTACAGAACATCTCAATCCTCGTGGGGCGAGAGTAGTTGCTCTTAATAAACCAGACGATAGAGAAAGAACGCAATGGTATTTTCAAAGATATGTACAACATCTTCCATCAGTAGGAGAAATAGTTCTTTTTGACAGATCTTGGTATAACCGTGGTGGTGTTGAGCCTGTTATGGGGTTTTGTACTCAAGAAGAACATAAAGAATTTTTACATGAAGTTCCAGAGTTTGAAAAGATGTTAGTAAATTCAGATATTATGCTTTTTAAATTTTATTTTTCTGTATCTAAGGATGAACAAGGCAAGCGTTTTAATGAGAGAAGACAAGACCCACTCAAGCAATATAAACTCTCACCAGTAGATGAGTTATCTCAAGAATTATGGGATAAATATACCATAGCAAAATACTCTATGCTCTTAGCCTCACATACAGATCATGCTCCATGGACAGTAATCCGTTCAGATAATAAGAAAAAAGCACGGATAAACACAATAAAACATATTTTGTCAAATATAGATTATTCTGATAAAATAAAAGAAAAGAAACTCAAAGTAGATAAAAGTGTTCTAATCTTAGCAAGTGATGAGATAAGAATTATGGAAACAGAGATGACTTTAAAGAAAAATTTAAAATAAGGAGACAATAGATGAAAGCAATAATTTTAATAGTTTTAATCCTTGCGGCAACGATATTTACAGCATGTGAACGCAATGATTATCAACATCCAGGGTATAGAAGCGGTCAGAATAAATAGACATTTAGATATAATCCATATCTAAATTATATATAAATATTCAAAAGGTAAAAAATGTTAAAAAATATTGGTAAATTTATGTTTATGATAGAATTAGGGTATAAATATATAGGTATTTTTAAAAAAACATTTTTCCACCCCTCAATCACTCTACAACCAGCTTATAAACAACTTTCACAAGATAGACAGGCTTATTCTAATGCTGTTTTGGAGTTTTTAAATATAGAAGTTATAGTAAAAGGTGAAATCCCATCAAGAGATAAAATACTGTATGCGATAAATCATCGCTCTTTACTCGATATACTTGTAATGGAAAATATTTTCGAAAAACATGATAAAAGTGGTGCTTGGATAGCAAAACAAGATCTTTTTGATTCTCCTATCTATGGTAAGTTTTTTCAGTATAGTGGTTGCATGAGTGTTGATTTAAACAATGGCAAAGGGATGTTAAAATTTTTTAGGTCAATGAAAAAAACCTTAGCAAAAGTAGATGATTTTAATATCTATATATTTCCAGAGGGTGAAAGAAACAAAGACAAATGTGTCAAAGAGTTTCAAAGTGGAGCTCAAAAAATAGCTAAGGCAAACAACTTAGATATTGTTCCTGTCTTTATTAACGATACCTTAGAGAGTGTATTTCAAGAAGCACCTTTTAAAGAAAAAAGAAAAGTACTTGTATATATTGGCGATATTATACAAGAGGGTGATTTAGCAGATAATTATAAAAAATTAACCGTAAGTGCAGGTGCTTGTTAATGCGACTTGGTGTAAATATAGACCATGTAGCAGTCTTGAGAGAAGCTCGACGAGTAAATGATCCAGATATTTTAGATGCTTTATACGTAGCGTGTGCAAATGGGGCAGATCAGATAACAATTCATCTGCGTGAAGATAGACGACATATACAAGATATAGATGTAAAAAACATAATATTACACTCAAAAGTCCCTGTAAATTTAGAATGTAGCATAAATAGAGATATTTTAAACATCGTAGCAGATACTGCTCCCCATCGGGCAACACTTGTTCCTGAAAAAAGGCAAGAGGTTACTACCGAGGGTGGACTTGATGTTTTTACAAGTGAAGAAGAAGTGCGTTATGCTATAGAGTTGCTTCATGATTCTATCATCCCAGTTTCTTTATTTGTAGACCCTAGTATAAAAACTATGGAAAAATCAAAAGAACTAGGTGCAGAGATGGTAGAACTCCATACGGGAACTTTTGCAAATCTTTTCGCTATGCTAAACTCAAATCTCCCCCACACAAAGCACTCTGTAAAGGAGTATGAATTACCGAGATATGAGCTAAGTGATAGACTTGAAGCCTCACTTGAGGCTATCAAAGTATCAGCAGTTCACGCTCATTCTATTGGACTTGAAGTTGCCGCTGGACATGGGCTAAACTATCATAATGTTCACGAGATGATGAAGATTCAAGAGATAGTAGAGTTAAATATAGGTCAGAGTATTATCGCAAAAAGTGTATTTTCTGGTTTAGCTGAGGCTGTTAAAGAGATGAGATCATTAACGATAAGATAAATGACTTAGCAACAATTGCAATTAGTGTTGGTGACTTAAATGGCGTTGGATTAGAGATAGCTTTGAAATCCCATTGTGAAATTTCTCAAATTTGTGTTCCTGTATATGGCATCAATGAGCAAATGTTACGCAAAGCCAGCAAGCTACTTGAGCTTGAAATTCCAGATGATTTTTATCTCTTTGAGGTTAAGGGAAATTTTGAAATTCAAGCAGGTTGTATTTGTAGAGATTCTGCTAAGTACTCTTATGATTCTTTTGTAGATGCTATACGGCTATGTAAAATGCAAGATGCTGATGCTATAGTTACCTTACCTATCAACAAAGAAGCATGGCAATTAGCAGGTTTGGACTTTGTAGGGCATACGGATGTATTAAGAAAGCGTTTTAAGAAAAATGCGATTATGATGCTAGGGTGTGAGGAGATGTTCGTAGCACTTTTTACAGAACATATTCCCTTAAAAGAAGTGGCGTCAAGCATAGTAAAAGATAAACTCATAACATTCCTTTTAGATTTATATAACTCTCTTGATGCACAAAAGATAGCTGTTCTTGGACTAAACCCTCATGCTGGAGATAATGGCGTTATCGGTGATGAGGAGCTAATTATCAAAGAGGCGATTGATTATGCAAATAAAGAGATTGGAGATGAGATTTTCGAGGGTCCTTTAGTTCCAGATATAGCTTTTTCGCCTCACTCTCGTAAAAATTATAAGTACTTTGTAGCAATGTATCATGATCAAGGTTTAGCACCTTTAAAAGCACTTTATTTTGATGAGAGTATCAATGTTTCACTTAATCTACCAATTATAAGAACATCAGTAGATCACGGAACAGCTTTTGACATAGCATACCAAGGTAAAGCCAAAAACTTGAGTTATTTAAATGCTGTTAAAGCTGCTATAGAGTTTATAAACTAAGCTCTTTTTGCGTAAAACTCTTTTTTATACTCAGCAAATCTATCTTCTAAAATAGCCTCTCGTACTTCTCTCATAAGATTGAGATAATAGTGAAGATTATGAATAGTTCCTAACCTAAAGTAAGTTATCTCACGAGAACGAAAAAGATGGCATAAATACGCACGAGAGTAAGTCTTACATGTTAAACATTCACATAATGGGTCTATAGGAGCGTCATCTTCTTTAAATTTAGCACCTTTAATATTTATACGACCAAAAGAGGTAAATAAAGTTCCGTTTCGAGCATTTCTTGTGGGCATCACGCAATCAAACATATCTATACCCCTCTGGATATTCTCTATCAAATCCTCAGGAGTTCCAACACCCATAAGGTAGCGTGGTTTATCTCTTGGCATATACTTAACTGTATGTTCAACTGTATCGTACATCTCATTGTTAAGCTCACCCACACTTAAGCCCCCAATTGCAAAACCATCATAATCTAAAGCACATAACTCAGTTGCTGATTTTGTACGAAAAGCCTTATCTGTTCCACCTTGAATGATAGCAAAAATATTTTGCTCTATGCCAATTCCCTCTTTTTGTTTTTGGCGAAAATATTTTATAGATTCTTTTGCCCACGCAGTAGTTCTCTCAATTGAAACTTTAATACGCTCTTGTGTAGCAGGAAGTGCAACTAAATCATCTAAAATCATCATAATATCTGAACCTAAGTTATGCTGAATATCTATCACTTTTGTGGGTGTAAAAAAATGTTTCGAGCCATCTATATGAGAACGAAACTCTATACCATTTTCTTTTGGCTTTGAGATGTCACTTAAAGAAAAAGCTTGAAAACCACCACTGTCTGTTAAAAAACTCTTTGGAAATTTTGTAAAGTTATGAAGTTTTCCCATTTTTGCAACAACCTTATCCCCTGGACGAAGATACAAATGGTATGTATTTGCCAAAATTATATCAGCTCCTAAGATATTTAAAACATCATTCATATCAAGAGATTTAATACTTCCAAGTGTACCAACAGGCATAAAAACTGGTGTTTTTATAGTTGAATGAGCTGTTTTTATAGTTCCTGCTCTTGCATTTTTTGATTTTGCTTCTAAAGTAAATTGCATGATTGTTAAAGTCCTAGAATTTTTAAGACATTATAACATTCTAAGCACCATTAGAGTAAAATACTTCAAAATATTAAAAGGTGTATTGATGGCAACTATCGGTATGAGTGATATCAAAAAAAATGTTCGTTTAATTGTAGGTGAAGTTCCTTATAAAATTGTAGAATTTCAACATGTAAAACCAGGAAAAGGTGCAGCATTTGTTCGTATGAAAATGAAAAGTTTTTTAAATGGAAGAACAGTTGAGAAAACTGTTCACGCTGGGGATAAGTTTGAAGTGCCTATCATAGATTTTAAAACTATGCAGTATCTTTATGATGATGGTGAGATGTATCAGTTTATGGATAACGAAACTTATGATCAACTAGGTCTTACTTATGAGCAGTGTGATGAAGCGGCTAAATGGTTAAAAGATGGAACAAATGTTGATATGATTTTTTTTAAAGATAAGGCTATATCTGTTTCTGCACCTGAGGTTATGGAACTTCTTATTACTCAAACACCACCAAACTTCAAAGGGGATACTTCAAGTGGAAGTAAAAAACCTGCAACTCTTGAAACGGGTGCTGTTGTGCAAATCCCTTACCATGTTCTTGAGGGCGATACTATCAAAGTAAATACTGTAGATTGTGAATTTTTAGGAAAAGTTAAATAATAAATTTAAAAGAAAATAGATGCAAATAGTTACAAAATTATTACTAAGTTTAGGTGTAGAGGACAAGGCAGAGATAAGTGAATCTCAACTTATTTTACTCGGACTTGAAGCTGATGATAAATCTCAGTACAAAGCGTTATCTTTAGGAAAACAACTCTCCGATGCAAGAGCAGAGTTGTTTGTCTTACTCCGTGGCGTAGCTGATAAAGATATACAAGATAAAATCATTTCCAACTACAAAGATTTACAAAAATTTAGAAAAGAAGATACTCCTAAAAAAGAGGAGCAAATACCTAAGCCACAAGATGGAGATATAACTATATATTGTGATGGTGGCTGTACTCCAAATCCTGGCAAAGCTGGTTCAGGTGTGGCTATCTACAAAAATAACAAGTTATCAGAACTTTGGTATGGGTTGTATGAAGAGATGGGGACAAATAACACAGCAGAACTCGGAGCATTGTATGAATCTTTACTCTTAGCTCAAAAAGAGATAAAAACTAGCAAAAAAGTTGAGATAAAATGTGACTCAATGTACTCCATAAATTGCATACGAACATGGGCTATTTCATGGGAAAAAAAAGGCTGGACGAAAAAGGGTGGAGAGATTAAAAATCTTGATATTATAAAACTCGCATACGCCCTGTACCAAAAAATAAAAAAAGATATTACACTCTCTCATATAAAAGCACATGCTGGTTTTGAGGGAAATGAATTAGCCGATAGAATGACCATCTACGCAATACAAGAAAAAAATAAATCTTTTGTACAATATTCTAAAAATATAGACATAGCAGAAATTTTAAATATGAGAGTTTCTTAAAATATGCAAGAAGAATACAATAAAGCTAGTGCATGGTTTAACGACCTTTATAAAAAAAATAAAAATACACAAGAAAATATTCCATGGGCTAGGCTAACTACTAATCCTTTACTAGAAAATTACTTACTCACAAGCGAAGAACATAAGGGAAAAGCATTAGTAATTGGTTGTGGTTTAGGGGATGATGCTATCGCTCTTGAAAAAGCAGGCTTTGATGTTATAGCCATTGATGTTTCTCAAGCTGCTCTAGATTTAGCAAGAGAGAGATTTCCACAGAGTAAAGTAGAGTTTATTAAACAAGATATATTTGATATGCCTAAGATGTACTATGAATATTTTGACTTTGTTTTTGAGTCTTCGACTATACAGTCACTTCCTATAGAGTTTCGAGAGAGGATGATAAAAGCTATAGCAAATTGTGTAGCAAAAAATGCACACTTGCTTCTTATCGCATATAAAAAAGAAAATAAATTTACAGGTCCACCATGGCCTCTTACGATTGATGAGGTTAATTTATTTCAAAAATATGGTTTAAAAGAACTCTCGCATAAACTTCGTAAAGAAGAATCAAAAATTTCAAATACTAGGTTTGAAGTACTCTATGTTAAGCCAATTTAAAGTATCACAAAAAAAGCTTTTAGAGTGGTATAAAACTTATGGACGCCATGATTTACCTTGGCGAAATACAGATAATATGTATCATATTTATTTGAGTGAAATTATGCTTCAACAAACTCAGGTAAATCGAGTGAGAGAAGAGTACTACCCTCAGTTTTTACAGAAATTTCCTTCACTCAAAGCTCTCTCGCAAGCTCCACAATCTGATGTCTTAGCTGCGTGGAGTGGTTTGGGTTATTACTCAAGGGCAAGTAACCTTCATAAAACAGCAACGATTTGTATGGAGGGTTTGCCAAATACTCAAGAAGAACTTATAAAGCTTCCAGGCATTGGAAAATACACAGCAAGTGCCATTTGTAGTTTTGGACATAATCAAAATATAGCCGTAGTAGATACAAATATAGCAAGAGTATTAAAACGCTTTTTTGCACTTCTTAATCCTACAGATAAGAAAATTTGGACTAATGCAAGAACATTTGTAAATGAAAAAGACCCAAGACACCATAACCTCGCTTTAATGGACTTAGGTTCGCTTATCTGTTTACCTAAAAGTCCAAAATGTGAACAGTGTCCATTAAAAGATGAATGTCAAGGTCAAAGTGAACCTGAAATTTACACAAAGACAAAGAAAAAAGAGTATATTGCATTAGAACTTTTCTATGGTATTTATATTAAAAACAATCAAATTGCACTTGAAATCTCAAGAGAAAGAATGTACAAAGATATGCTGATACTTCCAAGAGTTGAACCTATAGAAGATGATTTTTTAGCTAATTTTAAACACTCTTATACAAAATACAGACTCAATGTTAAATTATATAAAATGGAAAAAGCTGATGATGAAATGGTATGGATTGATTTAAATAAATTAGAAAAAGCACCCATCTCATCATTGACTAAAAAAGCGTTCAAGGCACTCTCACATCAAGAGAAATTTCAAAAATGCTAATAAATATGTTTGAATTGTAAAATGGGGATATACTTTGACTCTTCGATTTAAGAATGCTTTACAGTTTTCAAGTATTTACCTTATATATACTTGTGGAGTTTTTTGGGAAATAGAACCTAAAGTGGATTTGACCTTAATATGTATTTTTTCTTTTATAGTAAGTTTCTTGTTTTGGTATATAAGTTTCAATGCAAGAGGACGACTATTGAGGAGTCTTTATTTAGGACTTGTTCTTAGTGTAATAATCAGTTTTTTTGTCTATTCAATGCCTTTTTTGATGCAGTCTTATATACTTAGTGAACTTTATGCACTATTGCTTCTTTTTAATCTATTTTTCCCTTTATTACTTCGCTTTTATCAAATAAAAAAAATGAAACGACTCGCTATCAAAGTTAAAAAAAATATTTGGCTCAAGAGTGGAGTTGTAATTATTTTAATATTGGTATTAAGCACTCATTTTATTTTTTTTGTTTTTATGGCATTTTTTTCAAGTATGCAAGAATTTTCAAAATCACCTTCAGGAAAATTGTTGTTTTTTACTAAAGAGCAATGTTTAGCTAAGAGTTGCAGTCATGAAATATATCTTGTAGATAAAAAGAATTTTTTTAAAGCTAAATTAAAAAAATGTAGTTTTGAAAATAAGGGCGATATGGCTTTTTTTAATTCTGATACTGTTTTTGCTTGGGATGATAATGAAAGTGCCATTAAATGGACTAAAGATACATTTTATAGAGAAGGGGAAATAAAAGTAAGAGATTGTCATTAAAATTACTTAGGAGAAGTCTAATAGTAAATTATAAGTAATAGGGCATAAATAACTTCATAGCTAACATCATTTAAAAGGTTTAGATTCAAGGCGAATTTGACTTGGCGATACTAGTATCGTTAAGTTAAGTTCAACGAAGAAGAGTCCAATGATGAAATGACTTGGATTGATTTAAATGAACTAGAAAAGCACCCATTTCACCATTGACTAAAATAGCTTTATTTACTCTCTACAACAGAGATATTGTTTATCGTGTCTTCACCTTCTATGCTTGCTAGAACATCAAAGCTTTCGCTATCATCTTTTTCAATAGCACCAAAAACAGTGTGAACACCATCTAAGTGAGGAGTTGCTACAAAAGTGATGAAAAATTGGCTTCCACCAGTGTTTTGTCCAGCGTGAGCCATTGAAATAGTTCCTATTTCGTGTTTAGAAGTGTTTGTGTTTGTTTCGCATTCTATTGCCCAACCAGGTCCACCTGTTCCACTTCCCTCAGGACAACCACCTTGAGCCATAAATCCTGGGATTACACGGTGAAAGTTTTTATTGTCATAAAAACCAGAATTGCCTAAATGTGCAAAATTTGCAACGGTATTAGGAGTTTCTTCTGGAAATAATTTTAAGAAAATTACACCTTTACTAGTATCAACTTTTGCATATTGTAATTTTGCTAATTCATCAGCACTTAAATCGTATTTTTTTAATTGAGTTTCTTCAAACATTATTTACCTTTATATTTTAATTTTGAAATTATAGTCAAAGTATATTAAAATAATGTTATCATTTAGATATACTATTTTAAAGAGATACTGATGGAATTATGTGTTGCCCTTGACCTCCCTACAAAAGAAGAAAACCTTCAACTTGTTAAAATAATAAAAAAATATAATGTATGGCTTAAAATAGGATTGCGTACTTATATCCGTGATGGAGAAGATTTTTTACTTGAAATTAAAAAAATTAATCCAGATTTTAAAATATTTTTGGATCTAAAACTTTATGATATTCCAAATACTATGGCGGATGCGGCTGAGTCCATTATGGGATTAGGTGTTGATATGTTCAATATTCATGCTTCAGCTGGTAAGAGAGCAATGAGTGAAGTTATGACTAGGCTTAAAAAGTATAAAAAAAGACCCTTAGTCTTAGCGGTAACTGCTTTAACATCATTTAGTGAAGATGAATTTAACACTATTTATGAAAAAAATATTGCATCAAAGACAAATCAATTTGCAAAAGAAGCGATGGAGAGTGGACTTGATGGAGTCGTATGTTCAGCTTTTGAGAGTGAGTCTATCAAGAAAATCACTTCTAAAGATTTCATGACACTTACTCCTGGAATTAGACCTTTTGGTGAAGATGCTGGTGATCAAAGAAGAGTGGCTGATATCGCATTTGCAAAAGAAGTTTTTGTTGATTTCATAGTAGTTGGTCGCCCAATCTACCAAGATGCAAATCCATCTCAAGTTGTTAAAAAGATTTTAGAACTTAGTTAATAATCTTTTTGTACTTTTTTTATTAACTTTATATATAGTTTTGAACTGTGAGCGATTTTGTATAATTGATTGTTTTCCCCCATTTTATACACACCCTGAGAGTTACTAAATATATCAGCTTTTATATCTTTTCTAGTGTTTAAATTTAAAACTCTAAAGCTAAGGTTATCTAAGACAAGAGGTGATTCATTTTTTTCTTTAAAATATGTTAAAACCATGTGATAAGTACCACTATATAATTCTTGAGTTCTTGTTAGAAATAGTTTTTTTTCATCAAATCCGAGTTTTATAAGAGTAAAATATTTTATAATTGCATAATCTTCACAATCACCATAACCAATGTTTAAAAATTCTTTAGGACTAGCCCAATAATCTTCTTGATTTTGAATTACATTATCGTATTGAGGTAAAAGTTGATTTAAATAGAGATTTACAATATTTACTTGTTTTGTCCTGTTGTAAGAGTCAAAGATATTAATTTTATTTTGGTAGTCTAAAGCCCTATTTTTAGCAATTATTCCATGCTTATTTTCAATACTTAGAAGATTATTCTGTGTAAAATGAGGATAATCTGAAGCAAATAAAAAAAATGGACAATGAAGTATAAATAATATTTTCATATAAAGAGTTTTCATTTAATATCAATCTTCTTGATTTATCTCTGAATCATCATAGGGATCCATGTGAACAAGTATATGAGTAATTTTATTTTTAAAAAGAGTATCTATTTTTTTTTCAAGCTTATCTGAAACTAAATGAGCGTCATATAAAGAGATACTTACATTAAAAACAGCGTGTACGGAGATGAAAATATGTGAACCTGATTCTCTTGTTTGTAAGAGGTGGTAATTTGTAATGCCAATTTCATTTGTCAGTATATTTTGTATTTTTTGTATGTCCTCTGTATCTAAAGCAGCGTCAAGAAGCATCAAAACACCTTCTTTTATGATAGGAATTGCGGAATAAATCATATATATCGCGATACCAATCCCCAATACAGGATCAATAAGTTCCTCAGCAGTATAAGAGATAAGCACAAGAGCTATTAATACAGCACCATTTGAGAAAAGATCAGTTTTATAGTGAAGTGCATCAGCTCGGATGATAAGATTGTTTGTTTTTTTAGCCACATAATTTAAAAAATAAACTAAAAAAGCTGTAATAATAAAGGATGCTACCATCACACCGATACTTTCACTTACATGTTTCATCTCCCTAGGATGAGCAATTTTAGAGAGGGCTTCATAAAGGATAAAAAGTGCTGAAAAAGAGATAACAACACCTTCTATAACAGCAGCAAGAGGTTCTATCTTACTTCTTCCAAAATGAAATTTTTCATCTGGATTTTTTTCGGCAGTATGAAGTGCAAAATAATTAAATAAAGATACTAGTAAGTCAAGCATAGAATCAATTGCCGATGCTAAAACAGCAATAGAACCACTTAAAATTCCAACTATCATTTTCATCAGTACTAGTAAAGCTGCAACTGAAGTAGAAACGATAGTGGCTTTTTTCTCTAATCTCATTAAAATCCCTAATATTTAGATACAATTATAATCAGATTAACATATATAAAGAATAAAATGAATTTAAATGATATAAGAAAAGAGCGTGAAAAATGGATGAGATGGAAAAATATACTTCCACTTCGTCAAGCTTTAGAGAGTTTAGAAGATGTATCCGCAAAATTAGAACTTTGTGATGTAGTTAAAATTATATCTGAGTGCGAAAAAGAAAAAATTTATGAGATAGCAAAACTTCTAATGCCATGGAGAAAAGGCCCTTTTGAAGTTTGCGGTACTTTTATTGATGCTGAATGGAAGAGTAATATAAAATACAATCTTCTAAGACCTCATTTTGATTTAAAAGATAAAAGAGTTGCTGATATAGGGTGTAATAATGGATATTACCTTTTTCGTATGCAAGAAGATAAACCGAAATCTTTAGTTGGTTTTGACCCATCACCACTTTATAAAACACAGTTTGATTTTATTAATCATTTTGTAAAAAGTAAGATTGTTTATGAACTTCTTGGAGTTGAGCATTTAGAATTTTATGAGGAGAAGTTTGATACTATTTTTTGCTTAGGTGTTTTGTATCATAGAAGCGATCCTGTAGCGATGTTAAAATCACTTTACAAGGGTTTAGATAAGCAAGGTGAGCTTATATTAGATACATTTTACATAGAGGGTGGAGGAGAGATGTGCCTGTGTCCTGCGTCTTCATATTCTAAAATACCAAATATTTACTTTGTACCAACCGTAGGAGCATTAAAAAACTGGTGTTTACGAGCAGGATTTAGTAGTTTTGAAGTACTTGAAAAATCTGTAACGGATTCTAATGAGCAAAGAAAAACAGAGTGGATGCAAGGACAGTCTTTAGAAAACTTTTTAGACCCAAAAGATAATGCAAAAACAGTTGAGGGTTACCCAGCTCCAGCTAGAATATATGTGAGATTAAAAAAGGAAAAAAAATGAGTGAAGAGAATTTAGATGATGATTTAGAGATAGAAGATTATCAAAATGACGAAGAAATTGTTTATGTTAAAACTCATAATAAGGTAAATGTTAATCTTAATGGAGAGATAGTGAAACTTGAGCGAGGTTATGTTGAACTTAGACTTGTAACGAGACCTGAGATGATAGCTGATGACATTGGTTTAATCCATGGTGGTTTTATATTTTCATCGGCTGATTATGCGGCTATGCTTGCAGTAAATGAGAAAAATGTTGTTTTAGTTGGAAGTGATTGTCAGTTTTTATCTCCTGTTAAATTTCATGATGAAGTAAGCATAATTGCTAAGGTAAGACATAAAGAAGGAAGAAAAAGAAATGTTCGTGTTGAAGCCTATGTCCTAGATGTAAAAGTTTTTGAGGGAGAGTTTAAGACTGTGGTAACAGATAGACACATTTTAAAACTCAAATTATTAGAGGATGAAGAGGAAAAAGAAAATATAAAGGAATGATTATTTATAAAATTTTATCTTTGAATAATCTATAATATTTTTTGGTTCTAAACTAAATACTTCTAAAGAATTTGAAGTATTTTTTTGATTTGAAATACCGCTTATATACAAAATAAAATGATTTAGATTCTCAGCATTAAAATTATATTTTTTATTATCGGATAATAATTCAATTATTCTATCATTTTTAATATTACTATATACAAGAAGAGGTATTTCATATTCATCTTTATATGTAGGGAAATAACCATGACCATTTTTTTTATGATTTATAACTTCACCATGGTCTGATACATATAAAATAAGAACTTTTTTATCTAACTTAGTGAAATGATTAAATATCCTTGAAATAATATAATCAGTAAAATATATAGTATTATCATATTCTTCAATTATATTCTTTGGATGTTTATACAAAATATTTTCATCATCATACCTTTGGCTATATTTAAAATGTGAACCAAGAAGGTGCATTACATACAATTCTTTATTATTGTTGAGTATATTTTTTTCTAAATAATCTGTAATTACTGCGTCTGTTGTCATATTATTTAAAAAAAGTAGAGTATCTGATTCTTTTGCAATACTTGTTATAGAATCTTCGTGCTTCCCAACCTTCCCTTGATTTGAAATCCAATATGTATGGTAGCCATATTCTTTAAAAGTGGTAATTATTGATTGAGAGGTACTGTATTGTGTAAACCAATTGGAAACATTAGCATCTGTAAAAAACATTGGTACACAATATCTAGTTTGATTTGATGGGGCAATTGCATCAAATAAATAAAGTTGATTGCTCTTTAACAAATTGGACAAAAATGGCGTAGTATATTTATCATAGCCATAAATGTTTAAATGATGTTTATTTGAAGATTCACCTTGAATAATGATTATTTTATCATATAAAAATAATATATCTTCTTTTACGGATGTTTTTAGGTTTTTTAAAAATTGAGTTCTTTGAAGAATTGATTTATTCATTTGAGCTGTTTTAAAATAATATTTTATAATTTTAATGGGTTCTTGATTCTGAAGTATTATTATAAATAAAATCACAATAGA
>JADGEZ010000026.1 GCA_016744115.1 Sulfurimonas sp.
CTGTCAATAATTTAGATCCTGAAGGAGCAAAACTGTTACCACTGGTATCGTAAAGAGGTGAAATAAGAAAACTTGTTTTACTGGTCTTGAAAAAGGGAATCATTATAATTTTTATTTTGACCAATCCATAAAAAATTATCTGACCATTTTTTATAAATTTCTATTGATTCATCGGGATTTTCGCATTCTTGAATAATTATAATATCAGCATTAAATTTGTCTAATAAATGAAATTTTTTTCTAAATGCTCCGTTACAATTCCAACTTATTATTTTCATATAAATCTATCCTTTCTAGTGACTTACAAATTAATCATACCCATTCTAGCAAACTAACTTTAAATAGCATTTTAAAGAAACAAAACACATCCCCCTAAAACCACTCACCTCCTCCCATAAACCAACAGATAAGTTGATGGAAGAATCAAGAGGGTAAGTATGGTTGAGCTTATTATACCTCCTGTTATTACTACTGAGAGTGGGTACTGGATTTCGCTTCCTACTCCTGAGGCGTATAGAAGTGGGAGTATTCCAAAGAGTGTTGTAAATGCTGTCATTAGAACTGGGCGTAACCTTAGTAAAGTTGCATCTAGGAGTAAGGTTTTTAGCTCAACTTTAGGAGATTTTACACGAAGCTTTTCTATGAAACTTACTAATACTATCCCGTTTAAAATAGAAATGGCAAAGATGGCTAAGAAGCCTATTATCGCTGAAACGGAGAGATAGATGTCACTTATGAGTAAGGCTAATATTCCCCCTATAAGACCAAAGGGAACATTGAGTAAAATCAAAAATGCTTTTGAGATGGAGTTAAAGGCTGTATATAAAAGTAATATTATAAAGAAGATAGTAATAGGCACGATTATCATCAACTTTTGAGTTGCTTCTTGCATGTTTTTAAAGTCTCCTGCCCAGCCTATGTAATAACCATCAGGGATTTTTACATTTTCTTGTATAAGCTGATTTGCCTCTTTTACAAATGATGCTACATCACGAGTATCAACACTCATAGATAAAACCATGTAACGGCTTAAGTTTTCTCTTTTTATAAAGGATACACCTTGAACTACTTTTATGTCACATATCTGTTTTAAACTCACTAATGCACCAGAAGTAGAACGGATAGTAAGAGACTTAACTGATTCTATGTCATTTTTTGCATCTTTGATTTTTGCAACGATTCCAAATCTACGGATACCTTCTATCTTCTCACTTACAGCTTCTTCTCCGAGTCCATTACGGATTATATCCATCACCTCTTTAACGCTGATGCCATAACGAGCAAGGGCTAAGTAGTTGGGCTGTATGTTTATCTGAGCTTGACCGAGTTGGACTTCTACTTCCATCTCCTCTAGTCCTCTTACATCTTTGAGAATGAGTTGAATGTCTTTTGAGATAGCATCTAAAACCTTTTGATTTTCGCCATAGATTTTTACTGCAAGCTCTGCTTTTACTCCCTCTAGTAACTCTTCAATCCTCATCGCTATAGGCTGTGTTGGTACAAAGTTTATAAAACTAAAATGCTCTTTTAAATCTTTGTTCATTGTGCGTGTAAGTTGAGGCAAGTCTTGTATGTTGGGTTTTAATGTAAGAAGCACTTCCATATAGTTTGCCTGTGCAGTTTCGCCATTTTCACTTCTGCCTATCATGGAGAGAACAGACTCTACATCTTTAGGATAGTTTTTAAGTATATACTTTTCTATCTCTGCTGCTGTTTTTGTGGAGTGTTCAAGTCCAGTTCCAGGGATTGCGATAACACGGTACATGATTGATTCTTCATTGAGCTGAGGCATAAACTCTCGTCCTTGAAGTGTTAGAAGATAGGCTAGTAATATAAAAACAACAAAGACGGATGCTAAAACTAGTTTTGCATGTTTAAGTGCAAAAACTAAAAATGGAGTATATACTTTTTTAATCCCTCTCATCACAATATTTTCTTCTGATTTTGATGGTTTTAAAAGTAAAAAACAAAGAACTGGAACTAAAACCAAAGCAACACCTAGTGAACCTAGCATTACAAATACGATATTTATAGCCATAGGCGAGTATAGCTTTCCAGCCAATCCATCAAGTGAAAGAAGAGGAATAAATACAGCCGCAATGATTAAAACAGCAAAAGTAACAGGGGATGCTACCTCTTTTGCTGCATCTGCGATGACTTGTATTTTTGGAGCATTTGGTTCATCGTGGAGTTTTCTAAAGGTGTTTTCTACCATTACTATCGTTCCATCTACTATCATTCCAACGGCTATAGCTAAACCACTTAAACTCATAAGGTTTACACTCACACCATAATAATCCATCAGTAAAAAAGCGATTAAAAGAGATATAGGAAGTGAAATGATAACAATAAAAGCAGAACGAAATTCAAATAAAAATAAAAACAATACAATAGCAACTAAGATAACTCCAGAGCTAAGTGCTGATGTCATTGTACTTATTGCTTTATGTGTTATCTCCGTTCTATCATAAATCACATTAATTTCTATACCTTTTGGAAGTGCCGCTTCTACAATACTTAGCTTTTCTTTGAGTTTTTCTACAACTTTGGCTGCGTTGGTGGCTGTTCTTTGGAGTACCATCCCAATCACCGCTTCACTTCCATCAATGCTAATAGAACCAAATCTTGGAGCATGTCCAGATTCAACACTTGCAACATCTTTAATAGTAACAGAATGCCCTTTTTGCGATTTTATTAGTGTATTTCGGATATCATCAAGTGATTTATACAGTCCTGCTCCACGGATTAAGTACTGTTCACGGTTAAACTCTAAGTACTGCCCACCAGCGGCTTGATTACTTTTTTGAAGTGCATCAATGATGTCTGCATAAGTGACACCTATGTTTTGAAGTTTTTTAGTGTCTATTAGAACATTGTATTGCTTTTCATATCCACCCCAAGCTACAACTTCTTCAACACCGCTTACACTTTTAAATAATGGGGTAACTATATAGTCTTGCATCTCACGAATCTCTTGTAAAGAGTAACTATGAGTGGTATCTTTTAGCTGATACCAAAAAACTTGTCCTAAACCTGTGGTATTTGGTCCTAGTGTCGGTTTTCCCCAACCAGATGGGATATTTACAGAGCTTAGTCTTTCAGAAACAAGTTGGCGTAAAAAATAAATATCTTTGTCCTCTTGGAAAAATATTGAAATATAAGAGAGACCAAAAAATGAGTTAGACATGATAAGCTTCACTCCAGCCATACCTGATAGTGCTGATTCTATAGGATAAGTGATAAGCTTTTCAATATCCTCAGCTGAATTACCAGGAGATTCAGTATAAATAACGACCTGCTTTGGTGTAATGTCTGGAAATGCATCTACTGGTATCTCTTGATATGCCTTAATTCCAAAAGCACAAATAAGAACAAAAAGAGTTATTACTAAAAACTTATATTTAAGTGCTGTATCTATTAAATAATCTAACATCTTAGTGTCCATGTCCGCCAAGGGACGACTTCAATAATATAGACTTAACATAGTAACTTTTATCACTAACATACTCTTCGCCCTCTAGTAAACCTTTGATTCCAACATATTCATCATCTTGAGTGATAATCTCAACTACACGAACTTCATAAGGTACTTCTTCTTCCTCATGTTCATCTTCGTGATGTTCTTTTTCTTCATCATGTCCATCTTCTTCGTGATGCTCCTCTTCATGGAGATGTAGTGCTTCTTGGTGTTGCTCCTCTTCTTTGGGTATAAATACTACCCATTCATTATTGAAAAAAGAAAGAGCTGACTTTGATACTGCTACATATTTTTTTGTATCATTAAAATAAAGTTTTGATGGTACATAGGTGTTAATATAGAGATTTTTTGTTTTTTCATCAATACTAGAGAGTAAAACAACTTTTTGTGTTACTTCATCGACTTCTGGAAGAATTTGTGTGAGATGAGAAACAATAGTTTTTCCATTTACTTCAAGCGTTATCTTTTGTCCAATCTCAAGCCTTGGAGCAAACTCAAGGGCTAAAAAAGATTTTAAATAATACGCTTGTTCTTTGACAAGCGAAATGATAGGAGTATCCTCTTGTACCCCTGAATGTAGAGCTTGTAAAACAGCTGATATTACCCCATCACTATGTGCGTATAAAATATAATCAGATGTGGTTTTTTTAAGTTTCTTTGTATCTATCCCTAAGGTTTCAAGCTGTGATTTAAGTGCATTAAAAGTTGCCAAAAGCTCATTTTTTTGAATGTTTTGCTTACTGAGTTCGTAAAGAGAAGTCATCCCCCTATCATACAAGTTTTGTAAAGCATCATAATTTTTATTTAGAGAATCTAATTGTTGTTTTTGTGAGATAAAACTTGCTGTCATTTGAGATAGCATAATAGATTTAAGTAAAACTATCTTGTCTCCCTCTTTAATCTTTTGACCAACACTCACATAATACTTTTCAACATGCCCACTTACAAGTGACATAAGAGATTGAGATGAATTAGAAAGTTGTATGATTTGTGAATTTAACTCGATGGATTTTCCAAAGGCTCTTTTTTGTGCATGTTTAGTTGGTATCTCTAAACCTTGCAATGATATAGCTATAAATACAAGTAAGCTAAGTAAATTATTCATTATATGCTCCTGATATGTAGTTGATATGAATTGCGTTATTGTCTAATGCAAATTTGTTGTGTATGAGATTTTTTTTTGTTTGAATAAGCTTATTTTTAACATTTTGAAGTTCTAATAAATTTGCATTTGCTATCTTATAAGCATCTTCAAACATGAGTAGAAGTTTCTTTTGTGTTGTTAAAGTAAGTTCATTTTTGTTTTTTACAGAAATAAGCAAATCTCGCTCTTGCTTGAGTTGCAGAATTTTAAAAGATATTTTACTAGAATAATTTTTTATAGCATAATCCAATTTTTTAGCTTCGATTTTCGCTATCTCCCTCTCTTCATATTTTGTATCAAATATTGCTAGGGGTACTGCGATTGCTATTTTATATATATTCTCCTGAGGTTCATTTTCAAACTCAACAACTAAGTCTATAGCCTCAACTCTATGAGCATCCACTTTTGCGGTGTCTAAAACATATTTTTTTGTTTTTTGCTGTAGTATTAAATCTGGATTTAAATCTGTTTTTATTTCAAGCTCAAAGTTATGCTTATGATTTAACTCAATCTCATAAAAATATCCTGCTAATTCTAATAGCTTAAAATATCTTTCTTTATATAATAACTCTTTTATATTAAGAGCAGTATCGGCCATCTCAAAATCAACCTTTGTTTGAAGCATTTTCCCTTTTGATATTGTTCCAAGCTTATAGCGTTCTTGTGAAATATCATATATTTTTTTTGCTAATGATAACTCTTGTTTTTTTAAAATATACAAGTCTTTTTCTTGAGCGTAAAGAGCAAATGAAGAAGATATATCTTGTACTAATTTACTGTGTGCTAGTAGATATTTAGCTTGTGATTTCTTCTGCCCTGAGAGAGATGCTTTTTCTTTATCATTTGCTACATCCCATAAGGTGAGTGACTGCGACAAGGCTACGCTATAGCCATTTTCATCTACTCCAGAATCAGCACTAAAATGTGTATATCCTAATTCTATTGAGGGATTTTTATATCGAGTTGAAATTTCACCTTGAAGTGAAGATTTTTTTATATCTAAGTTTAATTCTTTTAGATAGGGACTATTTTTTAATGCCTTGTTTAAAAACTCATCAAAGTATATTTTTTTGTCCAAATTTTCTTGGGAAAAAAGTTCTAATGAGAGAAAAACAAATACAGATAAAATTTTTATCATTATTTTTCCTAATATATTAATTAATTGTGTTTAAAATAAAATTTATATAATAGGAGGTCTAAAAAGTTCTCTGTTTGTGTGAAAACTATACATCCCTTCTTGTAAAAAGTTCAAAGATTTATACTCTTCAATATCTGCTATCTTGAGAGTGTCTGAGAGTAAGTAAGCTTGATGATACTCAAAATGTATATCACAAATATCACCATAATTTGGAGGTGTTTCTAATTCACATACATATTCACTCACTGAAGAGTGTCCATCTTCCATGAATGTAAAAACATATTCATGAACAATAGAAAAACTCAAAACAAACAGTAATACAAAAGTAATTAGATTTTTTATTTTCATGGTTTTTCATTATACCTTTTTTATATTAAGTAAGGGAGCCACTTGCCATCACCCCAATCAATATTTGGAATACTTGAACTAAGTATTTTCATTTTTTCAAGTATCCCAGCTGTATACATGCCTACAACAAATATTTTATTAGCTTTTATACAAGCACGATATATAGAAACTAAGCTATCGATATTTGTGATAACCTATCATAAATGATATTTGATTATTTTCTTTTATGGTGTTAAATATCTCGTCTTTAACACTTTGTTTAGGTAAATCCTATGAAAATAAATTTAAGCTTAATTGTAAATATCTATTAGGTATTCTAATGTAGCTTTGTTCATCTTGAAAGTTTTTATTACTTCTTTGAAGCATTGTCCCTTCCATAAGTAAAATATTTACATTTTGTAAATTTATATCTTTTATCATTCTGTCAAATAATTTTGATTTTCTTCCATTGGCTCTAAAATCACCACTATAAGTAATAGGGCATAAATAACTTCATAGCTAACATCATTTAAAAGGTTTAGATTCAAGGCGAATTTGACTTGGCGATACTAGTATCGTTAAGTTAAGTTCAACGAAGAAGATAATCCTTTTAAATAATGCCCGTAGGGTGAAAAAATACACTACAATCTACTGAGTTAAAAGTTCTTAAAGCTACTAGTAGCTCCTGCGAACTTTCGCCTTGTACCTTGGAGTGTATGTTTTCATTAGCTATGAAGTTATTTATGCCCTATTACTTAATATTTAAAGAACTGTTTTCCAAAAAAATTCTGCGATTAAAACTATTAAAAATATCCCTACAAAATTCAAAATAATTCCATAGCGAATCATATCTTTTACATGCAAAGCCCCACTGCTCATAGCAATGGCGTTTGGTGCGGTTGCAATTGGGAGCATAAAAGCATAACTCGCACAAACAGTAGCTACCATCATAAATAGAGTGGTGTTAATTCCAGCTTGTTGTGATACTGCGTAAATTACAGGAAGCATTATCGAAATAAGGGCGGTATTTGATGTTATCTCTGTTGTAAAAGTGATAAGCACGGCAACACTTAAAAGCAAAAGCATCGGCGGCATGTCTGTCATTGCTAAAAGATACGATGCCACTGCATCAGCGAGTCCAGTATCGCCAAACGCTTTAGCTATTGAAAAACCAGCTCCAAATAAAAACATAATTTGATACGGAACTTTTGGTGCATCTTCTTTCCATTGTAGAAGTTTAAAGGGTGGCATAAAAAAAACTAAACCAGCTGCTAAAAGTATCCCTGGTTCACTTAAATCTAGCCCTCCCCAGTACGGTTTCATCTTTGCATTAAGAAGAAGTATAAAAATCAATCCCCCAATAATAAATAAAACCTTTTTTTGATTCTTATCTAAAGTATGCTTCACTTTCTCTCTGTGAATTTGGGTTTTTGATGTGCCAAAACTTAAAAATAAACTCACAATTCCTAACATCACAAGAGCAAGCGGAAGTACCATCCAAATCCACTGAATAAAAGGGATAAGTTCCATCCCCTTATCACTCATGATCCCCATCAAAATCAAATTTGGAGGTGTTCCAATAGGGGTAATAATCCCACCAACACTAGCCCCATAAGCAATAGCAAGAGCAAATCGCATTTTTAGTTTAGCATCTTGAGTAATAAACAAAGCAATTGAGATAAGTAAAAGAGTGGTAGTCGTGTTTGAGAGTATCGCAGATAAAAAACCAGCCGTTATAGAGAGAGAAAATATCATCCCTCGTGGGGTACTAGGAAAAAGTCCTAACATTTTATCGGCAATATAACTATGCAATTTTGTTTTTTCAACTGCAATTGCAAGTAAAAAACCACCTAAAAAGAGATAAATTATAGGATGAGAATAGTTAATTGTTGTTGCCTTAGTTTCAAGTATGCCAAAAGCAGGAAATAGCAAAATAGGGAGTAAAGAAACAACACCTAAAGGCAATACTTCGTTAGTCCAAAGCGTTACTAAAAAAGCTATCAAACCTAAAAGGCTAGATTGAAGCCCATTAAAAAGGCTCAAAGAGAGTCCAAAAACTATAAATCCTATGACGATAGCTATCGCTATTTTTATAAACTGTTCTTGGTACTCTCTCATTTATTTAGCCTTTTAAACCTTACTCAAATACAGAAAAAACTTTTCCAATTAAGTCATTGTTTTGCATCAATGGATTATCTCTTATTTTTTTCTCTTCTTCTTCAATCATAAGCATAATCCCATCAATAGACTTATTTGTAATAAACTCATTTATATCCTCATCTTTTCCGCTAGGGATTAACGAACCGTATCCGAGCATATTTGCTACACCACTTACATATTCATTTTTAAGAACTCCTGCGTTTTCTTTGTAAAAAGAATCAAAGGTTTTGTAATACTGGGCTACATCATTCTCATCCATACTTTTTTGAATGATAGGAGCAATTGTAGCTTGTAAATCTTTAGTTGTAGTGCTTTTAAAATACTCCGTAGCAGCATTATCATTACCAGATAGAATATCTTTAGCATCTTCAATACTCATACTTGAAATACTTTTTGAAAAAATCTCGGCTGTTTTTGGTGCAGCTTGTGAGGCAGCCTTATTTATTGCTAAAATCAAATCATCCACATACTTAGCACCACCAGCTTTTTTCACTAAGTCTGCTGTTTTTTGCAAGTTCTCAGGAAGTCCAATTTTAGTAAGTGAATTGTTTAAATAACCATCATCTTTACCTAAGGCTTTTATCGCATAAGAAACACCTTTATTTAAAGCCTCTTTTAATGCACCATTCATATCACTAGAAGAGAGTGATGTTAAGAGTGAACTCACATCTTTTTTTGGTGTTTGAGATGTTTTTTCTGTATTTTTTTCGAGTGTATTTAAACCATCTGTCACTATATCCATCCAACTAGCATTTAACGATGTAGAGCTGATAATAGCCATAGCTATAATTAATCTTGTATATTTCATTTTATTCCTTTTCTAATTTGAAAGTAAATCTCTTAAAGATGCTTGAGGATTTTTTCCCTCCAACATCTCATAAACCTCTTTGGCAATTGGAAGATACAAATCTTTTTGCTTTGAAATCTCTTTGAGTGCATAACTTGTTCCTATCCCCTCGGCAACTTCACCTAAGTCTTGAAGTATCTCTTCTTGAGATTTCCCCTTTGCTAAACCAAGTCCAACACGAAAATTTCTTGACATAGTTGATGACGCTGTTAAAAATAAATCACCTGCCCCACTCAAACCTATAAAACTTTCTTGCTTTGCACCGTACTCAAAACCAAATCTTTGCATCTCAACTAAACCACGAGATATAAGTGATGCAGCCGCATTCTTTCCAAGTCCTAAACCCTCACATATTCCAGCCGCAATTGCAATCACATTTTTATATGCACCAGATATTTCAGCTCCCATAACATCGCTAGATGTATAGGCTTTAATAAAAGATGGGAAAAATGATGCGAACTTTGTACTTAACTCTTCATTATGTGAATTAACAACAAGTGCTGTAGGTAAAGACTGCATAACTTCTGATGCAAAAGATGGACCTGAAAGAAACGAGATATTTTCAATTGGAACACACTTTTCATATATCTCATTTAAAAATCTTCCAGTTGATGCCTCTATACCCTTTGATGCTACAAGAATTTTTTGCCCACTAAAGATAAAGTTTTCTTCTAACCATTTAGAAACCTCTTGTGCAGGAACTGTTATAACAAGATATTGATATTTGAGTACCTCAGTCATAGAAACAAAATTTTTAATATCTCTTTGCCTTCGAGAGCTTATCAGAACTTCATTTTTTTCACTCAAAGCATAGGCTAAGGCTGTTCCCCATTTTCCTGCTCCGATAACGCCAATTTTATTTTTCACATTGAGTTCCTATTAGTTTGTTAAAAGTTTGCTCATTTTATCCCAATTTTGCTTTTAAAGTTTCATTTACAGCTTGTGGATTAGCACTTCCTTTTGATGCTTTCATTACCTGCCCTACAAAGAAACCAAATAGTTTATCTTTTCCCCCTCTATACTGTTCTACTTTATCAGGATTTGCAGCGATAATATCATCGCACATAACTTCAATAGCTCCAGTATCTGACACTTGCTTTAAACCAAGTGTGTCTATAACACCATCAACATCTTCATCTTTTTGCATAAGATAATCAAGTACCTCTTTTGCTGCTTTTCCACTGATAGTTTTATCATCAATTCTTTTGACTAAAAATCCAAGTTTATTAGCATTTACTGGCGAGTTTGTGATATTTATTTCACCTGAAAAACGACCTTGTAACTCAACTGTAAGCCATGTTAAGGCAGTTTTCGCACTCACCCCATCTTCACTCATCATTGTTTCAAAAAAGTGTGCCATCTCTACAGAAGAGCTTACTACACCAGCATTGTACTCACTCATATCGTATTCACTCACGAATCTTGAGCGTTTTGCATTGGGGAGTTCAGGGATTTTACTATATTTTTCTAGCATATCATCTGTTACTACACATTTAAGTAAATCAGGCTCAGGAAAATAACGATAATCGGCTGCTTCTTCTTTTCCACGCATAGAACGAGTTTCTTGTTTTGTTTGATCAAAAAGACGAGTTTCTTGACAAATTTCACTCTCATAAATGCCATCTTCCCATGCCTCTGTTTGACGAGTAACTTCAAGTTCTATCGCTTTTTGTATGAACTTAAAGGAGTTGATATTTTTAATCTCAACACGAGTATAAAGTTTAGTATCGCCAATTGGGCGAATAGATACATTTACATCTACGCGAAATGATCCTTCTTGCATATTTGCATCACCAATGTCTAAATAACGGATAATAGAATGAAGTTTTTTAAGGTACGCTACTACTTCATCACCATTAGATAAATCAGGCTCTGAAACGATTTCAAGAAGAGGAGTTCCTGCACGATTTAAATCAACCTTAGAGACATCCCCCTCATGGATATTTTTTCCTGCATCAGCTTCAATATGCGCACGGTTTATCCGTATAGTTTTTTCACTCCCATCTTCTAAATCAATCTCTAGTTTTCCATGTTCTACTATAGGTGTATAAAGTTGAGTAATCTGATATGCAGATGGAGAATCAGGGTAAAAGTAAGATTTTCTATCAAATATTGAAATTTTATTTATAGTAGCATCTATGGCAGTTCCAAGCATGATAGACTTATGTACGACCTCTTTATTTAAAACTGGTAAAGCCCCAGGAAGTGCTAAACAAGTTGGACAAGTATTTGTATTTTGTTTATGATTAAAACTCGTTGGACACGAGCAAAAAAGTTTTGTTTTTGTATTGAGTTGAACATGTACTTCAAGACCGATAACTACTTCAAACATGTATTTCCTTATGAAACAATATATTATATTGCTCTCATTTTATCTAATTTATGCTTTTAACTTTCATAAAGTAATACTATGTTGAAGCTAATTGTAAAAAAGATGTTGGTCTAAATTTTCAAGTTTGACTCTAAATCAAAATTAATGTCATTCTCAGCTTGACTGGGAATCTAAGTTATTATTTCATACAAGTGAGATTCTGTATCAAGTTCACAATGACGGCATATTGAGTTCACAATGATGACCCCCGTCATTCCGTGCTTGACACGGAATCTTGTTTTTAAGTTAGATTCTGAATCAAGTTCACAATGACGACACATCAAGTTCACAATGACAGAAAACTCCTACAAAGACCGCGAGAATGAGGAAAGTCAGTAGGTGCAAACCTTATATCTTGGAGGAAAAACCCAGAAAACTTCTTTTTTTCTTTGTTTGTTATTTTTAGAGTCAAATAGATAAGCGGTGGGTTTTGAATATCCAAAGTTAATAGCCATATCACTTGCTAAAGAAGCCATATTAAACATATTTTCAGCGGCTACTACTGGCATCTCTTTTAGTTTATCGTTGCTAGAATAATCTTCATTTAAAAGCGTTATTGGGTTATAATTTTTAGTATCGAAATAAAATACTATTGCCTTAGAAAGCATTCTACAATTTTTGTCTTGAAATTTTTTCTCTACTTTTTTCATACTTAGAACTAGCTCATCATCACAAATCTTACTACCTGAACCTTTTTCCAAGTAACATATATCATGTCTTTTACAGGCTTTATCAATCGTATCTATAGGAGCTATCTCACTGAGTACTCGAATCTCCTCTTGAGCATTCGAATAGTCTAATTTAGGTGTTTCTTTACCACAAAAATGACCATGAAAAGAAGTTGAAAAAACATCGAGGCTATTTCCAAGTAAAGCAATTTTTAAAAATATTATTAAAACTATTTTCACTAACATACTAGCACCTGTATTCATTAGATTCTTGCGTAATTAACGCTCAAACAAGCCTCAAGCGCAACTAACTCATTCAAGGCTGTATCACTCACAAGACCATCCACTAAAATAACAGCTAGAGCCTGAGAATCATTGCTTCTAGCTAATGAAAAATCTGCAATATTTACATCATTTTTAGCTAATATTGTGCCTATATTTCCAATTACTCCTGGAACATCATTATTTTTAACTAAAATCATATCACCTTTGAGTGCTACTTCTATGTCAAAACCATCAATTGCAACAATTCGTTTCACCCCATCATCAAAAATAGTAGCTGAAATACTTGTTGTACCCTCAGCTGTTGTGAGTTTTATAGTGATTAGGTTTTTAAATACGGAAGAATCAGATAATGCTTGGGATTCTATCTTAATACCTTTTTCTTTTGCAACAAAATCAGCATTCACATAGTTTATTGTGTCATCAGAGTTTTCACTCATTGCACCAACTGCAACAAAGGTAGCCAGAGAATCAATATATTGAGCAATTTCACCTTGACCAGATACTTTAATCGCAACAATTTGAGACTTATTCATTTGAGATTCTAAGAAACCTATCTTTTGTCCCATCTCTAAGAAAGGTTTTACAAATGAAGGTATTTTAGATTCATCAATAGGCAAGTTCATAGCATGTGCAAAGGAGATACCTTTAGCTGCTTCAATAGCATTTCTAGCAGCTTGAGTACCGATGTTGTACTGAGACTCATATGTATTTGCACCTAAATGAGGTGAAACAACAATATTTTCTAAGTCTAGTAGAGGATGATCTATTGCTGGTTCTTTGTTAAATACATCTATTCCTGCAAAACGAATTTTTCCAGATTTAAGGTTATTAAAAAGAGCCTCTTCATTGTAAAGTCCACCTCTAGCACAGTTGATAACAACTACCCCATTTTTCATTTTTGCAAACTCTGCTTCATCTATGATACCAATAGTTTCCTGGTTTTTGGGGGTATGGATAGTAATAATATCACAGGCTAAAATATCTTCGAAATTTTTAGTGTAAGTCATATCTAAATCAGTAACTTTTGAGGGATGGATATATGGGTCATAAGCGATAATATCCATCTCAAATGCTGCCGCACGCTTTGCAACACGAGAACCAATATTACCAAAACCGATAATTCCTAGTTTTTTACCTTTCATCTCGTGACCGTACCACTTTTCACGCTTCCAAACTCTTTGATTTTTAAGATGATCATGCGAATAAGGAAACATTCTCATACATGAAAGTATATGAGTCATAGTAAGTTCAACTGCTGCAATAGTATTTGCAGTAGGCACATTCATAACAATTATTCCCTCTTTTGAACAACCTGGTATATTAACATTGTCAACACCAACACCAGCTCGAACTATTGCTTTCATATTTTTAGCATGTTTTATGAAGTTAGCATCCACATCTGTAGAACTTCTTGTAATCGCTACATCAGCATTTGGTATAATTTTTTCAACAAGCTCTTTTTTATCTACATCCGCTGCCATTATGAAGTTAATATTTTCATCTTCTTCTAACATTTTCAATCCAGCTTCATGGATATGGTCGCATACTACAACTGTATATTTGTTCATTAATATTCCTCTTTGTACGACTTTATAGTCGCTAAAATTTGATAATTTTTAAGTACTTTTACTAAAGAATTTAATTTCTTTATATTTTTAGAAAAAATAAGTAACTCTACACCCATCTTGTTTTTTTGAAGAAAGTATTTTAACCTGTGATTCTTTAGTTCTTCTTTTAGGCAAAATAATTGATATGGATCTAAAAGAGGAGCCGATAATTTATAGGTGATAGTTTTAGTTATTTTTTCATCCAAATCTACTTTCACATAAACTTCATTTACTGGATAAAAGTATCCAAGTCTCTGTGTCTGTGAAAAATGTTCTAACCAAACTTTTTTTTGCTTTTTTTCAACAAGCTTATTTTTTGACACTAAAGGTTCTTGCTCTATATACTCATCAATTGAGTTTATAGATATAAGAAAAAAGACAATAAAAATAGCTACCCCTACGCCTATAAAAGGAGTAAGCCATTTTAAAATCTTTTGCAATTTTTACTGCTTAATTTGATCTTTAATTAAATCACCTAGAGAGTGTGCTGTATCATCATTTATCTCATCTAAAAGTGCTTTATTTTTGATATAATCAAGTTTTTTAACTGATAAACGAATACGATCTCTTTTTGTATCAATAACAGCAATAGCAGCTTCAATCTCTTGACCAACTTCTAATTCTTCTTTTACAAGCGGAGTTAAATCTTCATCACGGATAAGAGCATCAACACCATCTTCTAAAGAAATAAATACACCAAAATCTTTAATATCACGGATAGTACCAGTTACAACAGCATTTGCTTTATGTGTAGTTGCAAATTTATCAATAGGAGACTCTAAAAGTGTTTTTCTATTTAAAGAAATTTTTTGATCTTGTGCATTGATTTTAGTAATTTTAACTTCTATCTCTTCACCTGATTTTAAAACATCTTTACATTTGGTATTTTTATCCCAAGAGATGTCTTGATTATGTAAAAGACCCTCAACACCAGTGATTCTGACAAATGCACCAAAATCTGTTAATGAAGTAACTGTACCAGTTACAATATCACCTTCATTATAATTTCTTAAAAACTCATCAAATGGTTTTGGAAGTAATCTCTTCAATGACACTCTTAATTTATGAGTTTGTGAGTTTATTTCAATCACTTCAACATCTATCTCTTCACCCATAGTTAAGTAATCATTTGGATTTTTAACATTTTTATTCCAAGAAATTTCAGAAATATGCAAGAAACCTTCAATGTCATTTCCCAAATCAACAAATACTCCGTATGCTTCAATATTTGAAACAGTTACAGCTATCGTATCTCCTTCATCTAATTCTGATTCAACTTCAGCCCATGGATCTGGTTGAACGGCTTTAATAGAAAGAGAAAGATGTCTTTTATCTTTGTCATAAGAGATAGCTTTTACAGTAACCTCATCACCCTCGCTATAAAGCTTTGATGGGTTCACCGGACCTTTGTAGGAAATCTCATTATAATGAACCAAACCATCAACACCACCAACATCAACAAACATACCATAAGATGTGATTTTTTTGATGACACCAGCTACGATAACATCCTCTGCCATAAGTTGATCAATAATCTCTTTTTTCTTTTTTCTCTCTTCGTTGAAAAGTTTTCTACGAGAAACTATGATTGAATTTTCAGTTTCATCAATTTTAACAACTTGTGCTTTGATTTTACGACCCACTACATCATCGGTATCTTTAAAAGCTGCTAATGAACGAGGCATAAAAAATGAGACGGTATCAGCTTCCACTACATAACCACCACGATTTTTTTTAGTGATAATACCTTCAATTACTAATTCTTCAAAGTCATCTTTGTTTGCATTGATAAAATCAATAGTCTTTTGTTGCTCTAAAACTTTCTTATAAGAGATTTTGGGACGCTCATTATAATATCCCATAACCATTACATTGATTTTATCACCAACATTAAATGCCAATTCACCATCTATAGTGATCTCATCTAAACTTATAATACCTTCTAACTTATCGCCAACACCGACTAATGCTCTGTTTTCATCTGCTTGAATCTCAACAATCTCGCCCTCTACAATACGGCTTGTTTCTTGTTTCTTCTCGCTTGCTGCAAACATCTCTGCAAAATTTTCTTCTTCTTCAAATGATTCTTTATCGAACGCCATTACCTATCCTCTTGTTACATAAAAATTTCGTGATTATACCTAAAAGTAGATTATTTTAATATTAATTTAAGAGGATTTTGGATTGATCTTATCTTTGATGGAGTTAAGAACATTTTGTATAATCCAATCAGGTGTTGATGCACCAGCACTCACTCCACACGATTGTTTATCTTTAAACCATGTGAAATCTATTTCATTTTCATCTTCTATATGGTAACTACTATTACAGTTGTCTTTTGCTATGCTAAATAATTGCTTCGTATTAGAGGAGTTTTTACCCCCAATAATAATCATCACATCTGAAATAATAGATATATCTTTCACTGCTTCTTGATTTTCAAAAGTTGCATTACAAATAGTGTTAAACACTCTTACTTCTTTGTATCGAGGAATTAAGTAGTTTGCTATTTCCATGTAATCTTCAACTTTTCTAGTAGTTTGGGAGACTAAGGCTATCTTTTCTTTCAAACTCATTGCCTTTAACTCTTCTATAGAAGTCACGACTCTTGCGCCATAAGTTGCATAAGATTTAACACCTTTAATTTCAGGATGTTTTTCATCACCAAATATAATAACATCATACCCAGCCTCACTCATCTCTTGAGTAATCTCTTGTGGTTTTGTTACATAAGGACAGGTTGCATCAATCACATTAATATCATTTTTGTGTAACTCTTGTAATTCTTTTTTTTGAATACCGTGAGTTCTTACAATAGCTTTATCGCCCGCTTTAAAGCTTGTAAAATCTTCTGTTAGACCTACTTTAAAATCATTTTTTAATCTGTCTATCTCTTTTGAGTTGTGAATAAGAGGACCATAAGTTGATGCACTTTGATTATCTTCTGCAATTTTAATGGCACGCTTAACTCCAAAACAAAACCCATAATTTTTTGCTAATTGTATTGTCATAATTCGTTAAACTTTACTTGCGTTATTTTTTGAAGTATCTCAAAAAAGTTAGGAAAGGATGTATTAATACAATCAATATCTGTGACTTTCATACCGCATTTAAGACCTGCTATGATAAAACTCATTGCAATTCTATGATCTCCATCACTATCTATTGTTGATGCTTGTAACTCTCCACCTGTAACCGTATAGCCATCTTCATACTCAGTTGTTTGGATCTTACAAGAATTGAGTGCATTGACAACAGTGTTTATTCTATCACTCTCCTTTACTCGTAACTCTTTTGCATTTTTAACAACACTAGTACCCTCAGCACAAGCAAAGGCAATAGATAAGGCAGGAAGTTCATCTATGAGCCAAGAGATATTATTCTCAACTGTGATAGCTTTAAGAGATGCATATTTTACTCTTATATCCCCTATTGGTTCGTATTTATCATTAATCATGATATAAGTGATATTCGCACCCATTTTTTCTAAGGCTTTAAAGGCTTCTATTCGAGTAGGATTAAGAGTTACTCCCTCTAAAACAATATCTGAATTAGGGGTAATTGCAGCAGCAACTGCGAAGAAAAAAGCAGAGGAGGGATCGGCTGGTATTTTTATGATAAGAGGAGAAAGTAAATCTTTCATAGGAGAAATTGTAGTCTTTAATCCATCTACTTCAATATCAGCTCCCATCCCCTTTAAAATCCTCTCAGTATGATCACGAGAGAGTTCAGGTTCAGTATAAGTACAAAGCCCATCAGCTCGTAATGCCGCTAAAATCATACAAGACTTTACCTGTGCTGATGCGATTTTAGACTTATACTCAAATGATTTAAGGGATGATCCTCTAATACTTAGTGGGGCTAAGTTAGCATCATCTCGTCCGTCAAAATTTGCACCTATCTCACGCAACGGTGTCGTAACTCTTTTCATTGGGCGTGAGCGTAAGTATTTGTCTCCAGTTAAAACAAAGTGACCCTTTGTAGAACTAAGAAGTCCACAAAAAAGTCTCATGCCAGTTCCAGAGTTTCCACAATCTAAAATTTCAAAAGGCTCTTTAATCCCATCAGAACTGATCGTAATCACTTCCCCATCATCAAAAACTTTTGCACCAAGATTTTTTACAATTTCTAAAGAGTTTAAAGTATCTTCTGCACGCAAAAAATTTCTTATTTCGCTCGTACCTTTTGCAAGCATCGCAAACATAACTGACCTATGTGAAATGGATTTATCTGGAGCGATTTCACTAATAGTAAGAGAAAAATTTTGAGTTTCGGCTACATTTACACTATTCACGAAGTCCAATTCCTAGTTCACTTTTCAATGCTTCAAGTATTTTATTCATAGAGGATGTAATATCCTCTTCTTGGAGTGTTTTATCCCCTGATTGTAATATAAAACGTATAGATAAACTCATAGTATTTTTTAAGCTTTTATCAGTATATTTATCTACAGGATAAAAATTTATCAAAGAGGTAATATCCGCTTTTTCGATTACTTTTTTAATGTTTTCAAAAGCCATAGTTTTAGGGACAATAAGACTTAAATCTTTATGCGAAGCTTGATACTTAGATATTTTTTGAGCCGTTTTTAAACCATAAGGAATTTTATCAAAATCAATCTCACAGAGATAAGTATTTTCTAAATCATAATATTTTTCAACATCAGGATGAACACGAAACAGTTCCCCGATATTTTCACCATTAACAATGAGACTTGAGGATTGATAAGGATGAGATAAACTATGCTTAGTCTTGTTTTGCACAAGTTCAAAATCTCCTATAATATCTGATACTTTTTGAGAAAATAAAGCAAAATCAATTGCTTGAGGTTTCCCTATATTTGATAAGGATTCAGCTTCTTTAGCTCCAGAAAAAAGTATTGTCATTTTTAAGGACTCATCTCTTTTAGCATTAAAAACTGATCCTATCTCAAAAAGTTTTACTTGAGAATATCCAGATTTAACATTATTCGATGCAGCCTTTAAAAGTCCTGTCATTAATGTTGTTCTTAAAGTATCAAAAGTATTGACAATTGGATTTAAAAGCTCAAATTTTTCTTCAATTGTAGGAAAACCATACTTCTTTAAAACTTTTTTTTCATCAAATACAAAGTGAATTGATTCAAAAAATCCATTTGCTGCCCCACGATGTCTAAAAATACTTCTTTTTTTATACTTAAAATAATCATCTTGGAGTTTATTTTTTTCTGTAAATTCAAATGCTTTTGATGGAATATTGTCAATACCAACAAGACGCACTATCTCTTCAATAATATCTTGTTTATTCACTATATCATGTCTATATTGTGGCACACTCAGTACAATATTGTCTGCTGATGATTTAGAAATATCAAATCCTAGGTTTTTAAGGATTTTACTAATTTTCATAATATTAATCTCAGTGCCTATAATATCATCTATCTCTTTTTTCTTCAAACTAATAATACGATTTTCGTACGATTTTCCGTAAGCGATACTACCGGAAAAAGTTGTTGAGTCAGAATTTTCCTCTAAAATATTTAAAAACTCTGAAAGTCCATGACATAAATCTGGTTCACTTCCCCTTGATGTACGATAAAATACAGGACAAGATTCTATCTTATGAAGTGCCATTTTCTTAGAAATAATATCTGGTGCTATGTAACTCGCTTCAAGTAAAATATTACCTTTATTATAAGTAATTTTAGAGCTCTTTTCTTGAATAACTCCAATAACAGAAGCTTTATTTTTTGAAAAAATACAAGCAAATCCATTATCATCCTCAAATAATTCTACCCTAGCTTTATTTAAATTTTCTTCACAAAAAGAAGCATAATCATAGGCTCTTAAAACTACTCCATTGTTATGGGAAGAATAAAGTAATAAAGACTCAATATCAGTTTCTCTAGTTTCATTAATCTGTGCTAAACGGAGTTTAACTAGTAAAGGCACTATTAGATTTTTTAATTCTAAAACTTTATAATTTAAATTAACATCTAAATCTTTCTCATGGCTTAAACTTAATAATCTACCGATACCTTTTTTATTATCACTATTATTTTCTCTATGGCGTTTTAATGGTCTATCAAAGGCTGCACATAGGTCTCTAGCAACTCCACGGACACTAAGACAATCGCCTCTATTTGCTGTCAATTCTATCTCAATTACATCATCAAAAAAAAGAGGATTTGTAGAGAGTTCCTTGCCTAATGTACATTCCCCTATACTCGAATCTAGCTCTAATATGCCACTTTGACAATCAGGCAGTCCAATTTCAGAGGCTGAGCATATCATCCCCTCAGAGTCTATTCCACGAAGTTTAATAGGCTTTATAACTAAACCACTAGGCATCATCGCACCTATTGTAGCTACTGCGACATTTAAGCCTACTCTTACATTTGAAGCACCACAAACAATTTGACGAATGCTTGAGCCAATATCAACTTGACAAACATTTAATTTATCTGCATCAGGATGTTTTTCACACTCTAAAACACGACCAAATACTATTTTTTTTACTACCTTATAACTCTCAACACTATCAACTTCTAGACCTATTGAGTTGAAAGTTTTACATAATTCATCAATTCCTATTTTACTTAAATCAACCCATTCGTTTAACCAAGACTTTGTTACTATCATTGAAACTGCTCCAACAATTTAATATCTCCCTCAAATAGTGATCTTAAATCACCTATCTGGTGTATAAGCATTGCAAATCTCTCAACGCCTAAACCAAAAGCGTAACCGCTTACATTTTTATATTTTACTGCTTCAAAAACATTTTGATCTACAATACCGCAGCCTAAAACTTCTAACCACCCTGTTTTAGAACATATTCTACAGCCTTTACCCGAGCAAAAAACACATGAAATATCAACTTCTGCTGATGGTTCGGTAAAGGGAAAAAAGGATGGACGAAATCTTACTTCTATATCACCAAACATATATTTTAAAAAATCTTCTAAAATATACTTTAGATTTGCAAAAGAAACTTTTCCTTCTTCTTCAACTAAAAGTCCTTCTACTTGATGAAACATCGGAGTATGCGTTAAATCATAGTCACGACGAAATACAGCTCCTGGGGCTATCATACGAATAGGAGGCTTTGTACTCATCATAGTTCTAATCTGAACAGGGGATGTATGCGTACGCAAAAGCATCTCATCTTTGAAATAAAATGTATCTTGCATATCACGAGCTGGATGATACTTAGGAAGATTTAATGCTTCAAAGTTGTTAAAATCATCTTCAATCATATTTCCAGTTTTAACTGCAAAATTCATGGATGCAAAATATTCAACTATCCTATCCATTGTTTCCATTACAGGATGAAGAGCACCTGTTTGAGATTTACTACTGTGTAAAGAAACATCAATAGATTCCGCTTGCATCGCAGCTTGGAGTTCTAATGTCTGTAGAGTGATTTTTTTAGCTACATACTCATTCATAAGGGAACTTTTATAAGTGTTCAACTCTTTAGCAATTTGTGCTTTTTCATCATTCTTAGCTGTTTTCATTTGAGCAAACTTTTCAGCTAAAATACCTTTTTTTCCAAATACTGCTATACGAATCTTTTCTAAAGATCCAACACTTCTAGTATTATTTATTTTATCGTACCATTCTTTCAATAGACCTGTCCATAATTATAAAATTTTGAAGCTAATTATACAAAAAAAATCATTATAAAGAGCTTTGTTTTTATTTTATATGATACAATTGTGATAAAGACTTACAATTACAAGGAAATACAATGTGCCTATTTTGCAAAATAATTAAGAAAGAAATTCCCTCAAACATCATTTTAGAAAATGATAATTACTTAGCTTTTCATGATATAAACCCAAAAGCTCCCATCCATATTTTAGCTATTCCAAAAATTCATACAGAAAGCTTTAATGATGTCTCAGCAGAGATTATGTCTGGGATGACAAGTTTTATTCAAGAGATTACTAAAGAGGTAAATATTGAGAATAATGGATATAGAGTTATTACTAATATCGGCTCAGACGGTGGTCAAGAAGTAGCCCACTTACATTTTCACATACTTGGTGGAGCAAAATTAAAATGGGGACACTTTTCTGATTCTGACCCAAAAGGGCATTTTTAACTAGGGCAAGATTCTATTTCTCCCATATCAATATTTGAACCGCCACCTGAGATAAGTTTTTCATTATCTTTAATAAGTTTGCCATTATGTGTAATAGAATATGAAATTGCAGTAGAGTTTCTTATTGTATTTATTGTGGAACAATATGTCTCAAGTGACGCCATCACCCAACGCCCTGCTGTTGTATCATCTGCATCAGAATTAAAGTTATATGTTAGATGCAATGTATTAAATTTGCATGGATGTGCATCATTTCTCAAAACCTCTCCATCAACTACTAAATCTGTTACAGTTTTATCTTGGTTTTTAGGCATTAAAATAATATCAGTAGCACTACAAGTAATGATTCCTGATAAAAAATAATCTATGGGCGAGATAACAGGACAGTCAATTATAAAACTACTCTTTGGTGTTTTTGCCTCAAACTTCATCGCTTCTTTGTGTGTTATTGTAATTTTCATAGTGTTAATTTCCTTTTAAGTAGTTTTTAAAATATTCTAATTGTTCAAGTGTTCTCGCTGTCGCAGTTCCACCTTGGGAAGTTCTAGCGTTCATAGAGGCTCTTAACCCAAGATACTCTATCACATCTTCACCTATTCTCGCATCTATCTCTTTGAGATATTTAAAATCCATCTTTGATAAATCAACCTTCATCTCTTCGCCCTTAGCAACTGCACGACCTGTAATAAAATGTGCTTCACGAAAAGGTATATCACATTCTTTTACTAAATAATCAGCTAAATCTGTAGCAGATAAATGTCCGACTCCACATGCTGATTCCATATTATGAGATTTAACTTCCATAGTTTTTATCGCTTCTTTTAAAATATCTAAAGATATTTCAGCCGTTTGCACAGAATCAAAAACGCCCTCTTTATCTTCTTGAGTATCTTTGTTATAAGCTAAAGGAAGTGCTTTCATAACCGTTAAAAGTCCCATAAGTGAACCATAAACACGACCAGTTTTTCCACGAAGGAGTTCTGGTACATCTGGATTTTTCTTTTGAGGCATGATTGAGCTTCCCGTAGAGTAGGCATCACTAAGTTCAACAAATCCAAACTCGTATGATGACCACATAACAAGCTCTTCACTAAGCCTAGATATATGCATCATCATCGTAGAGATGTTAAACAAAATTTCTAAGGCAAAATCTCTATCACTCACAGTATCTAAACAATTTATACTCACAGAATCAAAACCTAAAATTTGTGCAGTCATATCACGATCAATTTTATGAGGAGTTCCTGCTAATGCGGCACAACCCAGAGGCGAAATATTGTTTCTTAAAGCTGAATTTTCTAACCTTTCTATGTCTCTTTTAAACATAGAGAGATATGCCCCTAAATGAAAAGCAAAGTTAATCGGTTGGGCGTGTTGGAGGTGAGTCATTCCAGGTATCATCGTCTGAGTATGTTTATCTGCGACAACTATAATCTCTTGCATTAAAAGTTTAACTCCTTCTACTATTTCAGTATTTTTACGGATAACGAAACGACGAAAATCTACAGCTACTTGATCGTTTCTACTTCTTGCGGTATGGAGTTTTTTTCCAGCATCACCGATTAGAGAAGTAAGGCGTTTTTCAATTGCCATATGTAAATCTTCATCGGATATGTTCCACTCAAATTCACCCAATTCAATCTCAGACATCACTTGATTTAAACCCTTAGTAATATCACGCAATTCTTCTGTATTTAAAATACCCTGCTTTGTAAGCATAGCGGCATGAGCTAAAGAACCTTCAATATCTTCTTTGTAAAGTTTTCTATCATACATTATAGAAGCATTAAACTGATCTAACAAAGATGAAGCACCTGTAGAAAATCGACCTGACCACATTTTATCCATAAATATTTCCTTTATTTTATAGTTTTACTTAAAGAGTGTTTGAGTAATTATGCTGATTATACTAATATAATCCTTTTATCCCAATATATCTACAAACTCATTGCCCTCTAAGGCTTTGAGAATATTATTGTTTACTCTAATTGCTGAATCTATCACAACATTTTGCAACTTTGCAATTATGATGATTTTTAGAGGTCTGCTTCCTTGGTTTTTCATTATAAGTGCGTAAAGATTATCTAGTATTTTGGCATCCGCGTCAAGTCGTATGGCTAAGCTAAGGGGTTCCTCAGGTGCTTGGCGAACTTCTTTTTTTACTTTTTTACACTCTTTTTTGGCCTCACGAAGTGTCATGATTTTTGTCACTCCCATACGAGTAAACATATCTGTATGCGTGATTTTTGCCTTAAATGCTATAGGTTCATTTTGGTTCATCTCCCCTAGTTGTTCAAGTTTGTCGGAGAAAAGCATAATCTCAATATTTCCATGAAAATCCATCAGATTTACAATCCCAAATTGATTCCCTTTTTTAGAAATCTTTTTAACTATCTCTTCTACTTTACCTATAAAGATCGCATATGAACCATCTTTCACACTCTCAACTTCTGAGGAGAGCGTATAGTTTAACTCCTCTAGTTTCTCCCTATACTCATCAAGAGGGTGTCCTGATACATAAAAACCTAGCGTTTCTTTTTCAAACTCTAAGATCTCTTTGAGGCTAAACTCCTCACAGTTATTAAGAGTAAGCCCAACAGAAGTTATATCTGCATCATCTCCAAAAAGTGAGCCTACCGCATTCTTTTTTGCATCACTGGCTTTTTTTGCCGTTTCGGTTATGAGTTCTATCTGTTCTAGTAAGGCTTTTCGTGAATATCCAAACCTATCAAATCCACCTGACTTAATACTTGATTCTATAAATCGTTTGTTTACTTTTGATGGGTCTATTCTGTTTACAAAATTCTCTATTGAGCTAAATGCACCATCCTCTTCACGAGTTTGTATGATAGACTCAACTGCTGAACTTCCTACCCCTTTAATAGCCCCAAGACCAAATAAAATAATGTCTTTTTTATCCTTAGTAATCGCAGAAAACTCAAGATAAGAATCATTCACATCAGGAGGAGAAAGCTCAATCCCCATCCGTTTTACTTCATCAATATAGCGAACAACCTTATCCATATTATCTTTATCAGATGTTAAAAGTGCCGCCATAAATTCATTTGAATAATATGTTTTAAGCCATGCTGTTTGAAAAGTGATCATGGCGTAGGCTGCGGAATGAGATTTATTAAAACCATATCCAGCAAATTTTTCGATCAGATCAAAGAGTTTTGAGGCTTCTTCATAAGGGTGTCCTTGTTTTTGTGCACCTTGAGAAAACTCTTTGTTAAAAGTAGCCATATCTTTTTTCTTACCCATAGCACGGCGGATAATATCCGAATATCCGAGAGAAAAACCACCAACATTTTGAACAATTTGCATAACTTGCTCTTGATACACAATGACCCCATAAGTATTTTTCAAAATTGGTTCCATAATATCAAAGGTGTATTCTATTTTTTCACGCCCATGTTTTCGTTCAACAAAGCTATCAAGCATCCCAGACTCCATAGGTCCCGGTCTATATAGGGCAAGAACGGCGATTAAGTCCTCAAAGTTATCAGGTTTAAGACGCTTGTTCAAATCTTGCATTCCTGAGGACTCTATTTGAAACATTCCTACTGTTTCGCCTGTTCTTATAACCTCATATACTTTAGGATCATTTTCGTCTATTTTTTGCCACTCAACATCTCTATCATAACGGCGTTTGATAAGTTTAATTGCGTTATCAATCACATCAAGAGTTTTTAAACCAAGAAAGTCAAACTTGATTAAATCAACATCTTCAAGGTAGTTTAGTGAGTACTGCGTTACAAAAGTATCCTCACCTGATGGTTTATAAATAGGAGTTTTATACCAAAGTTCTTCATTTGAGATAACAACACCTGCTGCGTGAATCCCTGAGTTTCTTTTAAGCCCTTCGAGTTTTTTAGCAAACTCCCAAACACGAGCCGCATTAGCATCACCCTCTACAAGTTCTTGTATTTTAGGTTCTTTTTGAAAAGCACCCTCTATAAACTCACCTTTTTTTGTTTTACCATTGAGCGTGATTCCAAGCTCATCTGGCACAAGTTTTGCCATCTTATCGGCTTGAGTTAAGGGCATATCAAGAACACGAGCTACATCTCTAATCACCCCTTTTGCAAGAAGTGAACCAAAGGTAATAATCTGTGCTACTTGATTGCGTCCATATTTTTCAACCACATAATCTATAATCTCACCACGACGAGCCTGCATAAAGTCCATGTCAATATCTGGCATAGATACCCTCTCAGGATTTAAAAATCTCTCAAAAAGTAAATCATATTTCATAGGGTCAATGTCGGTTATATCTAATGAATACGCAACTAAACTCCCAGCGGCTGAACCACGACCAGGACCTACAGCTATCCCCTTTTCTTTAGCAACCTTAACAAAATCCCAAACTATCAACATATACCCTGGAAACTTCATGGAGTTGATGATATCTATCTCAAACTCTAATCGTTCTTGATACTCTTGATGTTTGTCTTTTTGTACATGCTTCAAACGCTCAACTAAACCAACCTTACATCTATAGGCAAAGTACTCTGCATCATTTTTATCAGCTCCGCTAAACCATAGCTTCTTTTCTTCTTCACTTGCATTAGATGCTAAAGCAGGGACATCATCAAGATAATTTATATCTAAGTTGTCATTTTTAGAGTACTCTTGTGTAAATTTAAAATGCGGTGGTGTTGGATTTTTCACTATAGGAACATAATCTTCAATCTTTTGTACTATCTCTTGAGTATGTGCTATAGCTTCTGGAATATCTGCAAAAAGTAAGGCCATCTCCGCTGGAGATTTAAGATAGAACTCATGTACGGAGTGACGCATACGATTAGGGTCATCAAAGAGTTTATTCATCCCTATACACATAAATGCTTCATGATACTGAGCATCACCTGGAAAGGTATAATGGGTGTCATTTGTTGCAACAACTTTAATACCTGTTTCTTGTGAAATTTTTAAAATTTGTGCGTCAATATAAAGCTGATCAGCAATCCCATGACGCATAAGTTCAAGATAAAAATCATCTCCAAATATATCTTGGTATTCTCTAGCAACGGCTAATGCACCATCATACCCTAAAGCACCATTTTTTACATTTTTTTCATTTGAGAGATTTAAGTGCCAATTTACTTCCCCTTGTAAACAAGCTGAGGTACAAATAAGCCCCTCACTGTGAGAGCGAAGTTCATTTTTATTTATACGAGGGAAATAATACATCCCCTCTATAAAAGCTTTAGAGGAGAGATACATAAGGTTCTCATACCCTTTTTTATTTTTAGCAAACAAACAGATATGAAATCTTTGTTTTGTAGATTTATCGTTAAGCTCTGCCCCATTATGGATATAACCCTCCATCCCAATGATAGGCTTAATGTCTGCTGCTTTCATCTGATGATAAAAATCAATAGCACCAAACATGTTTCCATGATCCGTCATTGCTACAGAAGTCATACCAAGTTCTTTTAAGCGTGGCACTAAGTTAGTGAGTTTGTTAGCTCCATCAAGGAGAGAGTATTCAGTATGGAGATGTAAATGGGTGAAGTTTTGTACGCTCATAAGCCTTACCTAATAGTATAAATTATGAAAAGGATTATAGTGGATTTTACTTAATAAATTCTATGTAAAATAAGATATTTTTTACTAGCAAGAGTTAAGTGTAAAACACTTAACTCAATTTTCTTAGATAGATTCAAATAAATTAACAGATTTAATTTGAACACATACTCGAAGCAATATTAGCATCCGTGTATTTTGAAGATTTAACGATAGTAAATAATTCTTTTAAATCTTTCATATATATAATATTCTTGTTAAAATTATCTTTAGTGGTAAAATAATTTATAAATTCTATAGAATTAGCATCATTTTCTATCCATGCAAACTTATTATCCATAGAATCATTTGCATGATATTCGAACAAAGCATCATCTTGGGGCATAGCACTTTTACTTAATGATTTAGCATTTATTACAAAGTTAATATCTCCTTTAACTGTAGGCTTTAAACAATTATTATTTGTATCTTCTTTGTAAGCGTGAACAATGCCATTACTATCAATATGTGTTACAGAATTTCTTATCAAAGTTTCAAGAGCAGCATCTTCTTTTTTTACATAATCTGCATATTGATATACACCTTTTACATTTTTAAACTTATTAGATGCACCTAAAGCTGAACAAAAATTATTTTTTAAATTTTCTGTAGTAAGACTTGTAGAAACTTTAGTGGTTAAAAATATATTATTGGTATTTAATGTTTTCCCTGCACTCATACCACCAGCAAACACTTGTGTTATCACATTATTTTGATAACGCCAACCTAATTCTGTATCACCAATAGTTAAAAAAAACTTTTTATTTGTAACATCATGTCTTAAAGATAATCCATCTAAATTATAAGCTGCATTAGAAGATGTTATCGGAGCAACACAGTTTAACATTGTACTATACTTATAAGAATTAATTAATCCACTACTTGTTACTTCTAAGATAGTTTCACCATCTTGGTATATACCTTTTACTATACTAAATTCATCTGTGTTTGATGGATTTCCAATCATAGTATTTAATGTATTTTTAAAATGTACTATGGCATTTTCTTTTGTTACAATATTTCCACTTTCTATACCTAAAGATACTAGCAGTCCATCGACATCAACAGTGTTATTGAAGTTATCAGTGGCAGTTGATGCTGAATCTTTTAACTCTTGTGAAATTTCGATACCATTTTCCAAATTATTATCTTTGTCAATAGATTGCAAAAATTTAAGCATATTTACTACTTTTATATCTTTAGGGTCTGTTACCCCTACTAAGTCAAGTGGACTCATCTTATCTTTAGCTTTTGCACTTCCTATGACAATCCCACCAACTGTAAATGTAACAGTTTCATTGTCTTTATACTTAAAAGTACCCTTTACATCTGTAGTTCCATTTTGGGTAAGCGTTGAATACTTAAGACCTTTGACGGCTGAATCAAGAAAAACACCACTTTTTGTAGGTTCATCTACAACACTAGGGCTATCACTCCCTCCCCCCTCCACAAGCTATAATCATAATAGGTACTACTACTGCGTATGCTAAACTTTTGAAATTCATTCGTCTTTCCTTTGTGTCAAGTTTGATTTTCATTCTATCATATATGGACTTAAATCACTCAAAGACCCAACTCTTTTTAAATAAAACAATTTAAAACTACTATAGTGAACCTTTTTTGACCATTGATAAGACTAATGGGATATTAATTCCATCATTATTAAAACCTTCATCAATACAAGATTCACATTTATCACCAATAGGACACTCCTCATTTTTTAAAATTTCTTCAATTGTATTAAAGTTATTCTTTTTAATACACTTAGCAATGTCCTCAGCACTTAAATCATTACACACACAAATTTCTGTATCTTTATTTAACATTGAAATATCCATTATTTATTTTTTTATACTAGTCATAATAATAACCATAATAGTGTTTGCTATTACAATTATTAATATCTTTAAAATAAACCTCATTAGCTGTAATATTTGCAATTTCTCAATGTAATCTTCTAATATTATATTTTTGCATATAATTTACTTATGTATTTACTTGACATTGTCAAGTTTTGCTAACTCTTTGTCAGTTAATCCTGTACTTAGTTTTATTGTTTGTAAATCTACTTTTGCGTTTAATAGATTTTGTGCTATCTCGTATGCTTTAGCTTTTTCACCTTCAATCTTTCCTTCTTTCTTCCCTTCAATCTTCCCTTCAATCTTGCCCTCAATCTTTCCTTCAATCTTCCCCTCAATCACACCAATAACATAAGTAGATTCATAAGCACTAGCTTGCTCGTGTAAAGATTTTTGGTACTTGTTATAATCTAGTCTTTCATCCTCTTGCATTTTTAAGTAGTCTAGTGTTTCTTTTGCTTTGAGAAGACCTTTAGCTTTTGGGTTTTCTGGTATCTCTTCATTTTTTAGGAAGTTTATCCATTCGTCTAAGGTGTCTTTTGACTTGTTGTTAAAGTTTTTG
>JADGEZ010000027.1 GCA_016744115.1 Sulfurimonas sp.
TCCTGGGGCTGGAGCAGGTCCCAAGGGTATGGCTGTTCGCCATTTAAAGCGGTACGCGAGCTGGGTTCAGAACGTCGTGAGACAGTTCGGTCCCTATCTTCCGTGGGCGTAGGAACGTTGAAGAGAGCTGACCCTAGTACGAGAGGACCGGGTTGGACGTGCCACTGGTGCACCAGTTGTTCTGCCAAGAGCATCGCTGGGTAGCTACGCACGGATGAGATAACCGCTGAAAGCATCTAAGCGGGAAGCCAACTCTAAGATGAACTCTCCCTGAAGTACGCTTGAAGACTACAAGCTTGATAGGCTGGATGTGTACGCAGAGCAATCTGTTTAGCTGACCAGTACTAATAGTACGTTCGTCTTTTTTATAACTATTCATTTATTTGAATACAAGTTCGTTCACTACCTTACTTAGTGTATATTGCATTAAAGTAAAGATAGAACCTTTGAATGTAGTTATTTAGTTAATTAAGTCTAATCACTTAATAAAATGTTGATTTTAGTTCTATGTTTGAAATTGCATAGTACACATGACAATTGATATAAAATGAACTGTATCTGTAATAGATACAACTCACTCAATATAGACTTTTATGAAGTCAAATATAAGTATATAAGTTAGCTTTTACTTGCTAATATGTATTTATACTTGACTTTGTCTAGGTGGCTATAGAGAGAGGGAAACGCCTGGCTCCATTCCGAACCCAGAAGCTAAGCCTCTCTTCGCTGATAATACTGCAGGTTTCACTTGTGGGAATGTAGGTCGCTGCCTAGTTGATGTCTTTTTACCTTTTTCAATATTTTTACTTTTTTTACTTGAATCTCTTTATTTCCTATTTGAATACTTATAACTTTACACGTTAAATTAAAACTAAGAAAAACTATCCAAATTTCATAGTAATCAATAGTCTTATTTTTATACAATTATCGACTAGATTCCCAGTCAAGTTGAGAATGACATTAGTTTAGTAAATAACACTTTATACTCTTTAAAGCAAAACTTTTGTATAGTCCTTTGAGATTAAAACACAAGTAGAAGATATTATAATGATAAAAATTTTAACAAAACAAACTCTTTTTGATGCACTCACTTTACGGTTACCTAAACAAGAGAAGAGACTCTCCGATATTCCAAATCCTGCCTTACTTCAAGATTCACAAAAATCAGCAAAACGAATTGCAGAGGCTATAAGAAATAAGGAAAAGATCGTTCTAGTGGGTGATTATGATGTTGATGGGGTAAGTTCTACTGCTATCATGATTGATTTCTTTAGACAAATCCCTTATCCTCTTATGGCTATTATTCCCAACCGTTTTAGAGATGGTTATGGTGTTTCACCAAATGTGCTAGAGAGAATTGATGCTGATTTAGTCATCACCGTGGATAATGGTATATCAGCAATAGAGGCTGCAAATATTTGTAAACAAAGAGGAATAGACCTTATTATTACCGACCATCATACAGCTTCTAAAATTCTCCCTGATGCTCTTTATATTGTGAATCCAAAACTTGCTACTTGTGAGTATCCATTTAAAGAGATATGTGGTGCTGAGGTAGCTTGGTTAATATTAGGACTTCTCAAAAAAGAGCTTTCGTTACCCATTGACATGAAACAGTTTTTAGATATTCTCTGTATCGCTATCATAGCCGATATTATGCCTCTCGTAGATATAAATAGGACACTTGTAAAAGAGGGTCTTAAAGTTTTAATGACATCCTCTCGCCCATCGTCTGTGATAATTCGAGATTTTTTAAATAAGTCTTTAATATCTAGTGAAGATATAGCCTTTCAAATAGCTCCACGAATAAACTCCGCAGGACGACTTGAAGATGCTTCTATCGCTTTGGATTTTTTTACAGCCCCTGATACAAATAAAGCATATAAACAATTTGAACTCTTAGGTCAGCTAAATGACTTACGCAAAGAAACAGAAGCTCAGTGTACACAAGAAGCGATGGTAAAGGTGGATACAGATGCAAAGCTTATTGTAGTTGCGAATGAAGATTGGCATGAGGGTGTAGTTGGGATTGTAGCTGCAAGACTAGTAGATAAATTTGAAAAACCTGCTATTGTACTAAGTATAAATGATGGTATAGCCAAAGGAAGTGCTAGAAGTATAGGAGAAGTTAGCATATATGAGCTTATTAAAGATAATGAACATTTTTTGACTAAATTTGGTGGACATAAAATGGCTGCTGGTTTAGGGCTTAAAGAAGAAAATATCGCATCATTTACTGAGGCTATAAATAAAAGTGCTTCTTTGCTTAATCCTCAAGATTTTAAGCCAAAGGAATCGTTGATGGGAATTTTAAATACCTATGATATTGATTTAGAGTTAGTAAACTTACTAGAGCAGTTTGAACCTTATGGTGAGGGAAATCTGCGTCCAAAATTTTTAATCCGAGATGCTGAAGTTGTTTCAATCAAGCTTATGGGAAAAGACAAGTCACATTCACGAATAGAGATACGACAAAATCCTAATGAAACAAAGACACTAGAACTCATCGCATTTAGAACTGTATATGAGATGCCAAATTTTAAAAAGATTAGCTGTAGTTATACAGTCGCAAAGAATGAGTTTAATAATAAAGTGTCAGCACAGTTACTAATAAATAAAATATATTAAATTTCTACAAAGTGATAGCCATAAAGTTACACTTTAGTCAAATAAGAGAAATTTATTTTACTATTTAACAATTAATTCACTTTTCTGCGATAAAATACTTTTACTCAACCAAGGAGAGACATATGAAAAACATTGTAAAGGTAGCATTAGCTGCAACATTATTGCTAACTCTAGGCTCAACAACTGCGAGTGCAAGCCCAGAAAAAGGTCAAAAGTATTTCACAAAAAAACTTAAGTCACCATGTGGAATTAGTGGAGCTGCCCTAGCAGGTAAACATACTCAACAAGAATGGGCTGATATTCAAGCAAAGGGTGGAATCGCTGCGGAGCTTCAAACTATTTGTCCTAAAGTTAAAGAAGGTGCTTTAAAAGGTAAATATATAGAACATTACTATGACTTTCTTTTTAAATATGGAAGTGACAGCGGAAATATTCCTGCTTGCTAGTAAAATCAAATTACATCTTTTGATGTAATTTGAACTCAGATCATTAACCCTTATCTTATGGTTTAACTCCATTACAATATTTTTATTTTTTTACTATTTTAATATACATTATTGGATTAATCATGTTAGAAACCTCTCATTGCATACAACAGTACTCAAATATTAAAGAAATAAAAAAATTAAATGACAATTATATCGCTATTAGTACAAGCTTAGATGGTGGAAGAATAGTTTCTTTTGATACATGCGATACACTTGCGACTATCTATCATGAGAGACTTAATGATAAAACACTAGCTATTAGTTTTAGTCCAGATGGTGAATTTATGGCTTTTAGTAATGCCTCTCATATTTATGTAATACACATTAAAAGTAAGGCCGTTTTAAAAACTATAAATGCTGATAATGACATAATAGAAAAACTTACATTTGATTTAGAATCCAAATACATTTTAGCATCCACTCAAAACGGACGAGTTTTACAGTATAAGTGTGATGGCTCATCTCTCCTAGGACGACTTTACTCTTTTAAACAATCAGATCACACACAAACAAACAAAGCTACATCTTTTGCATTTTACGAAGATACTATGGCTTGTTCTAGTGAGAAGGGTACGATATTTTGCATAAACCTGCACTCAAGAACTAATAAGATTGTTTTTACAAATAATACTCTAAAAGTTACCTCACTGTGTTTTTTAGATAATAATTATATTATTAGTGGGGATGAGAAAGGGGATTTATATTTAAATTATCTTAAAAATAACTCCCTTGTTAAAAAACAAGAAACTCTTTTTACACAAATAACACAAATACTTTTAATGCCCAATAAAAAATATATAATCTTAAGTGGTGATGAAAACTATATAGCAATATATAATGCTAGGACACTGAAACTTGTGCATAGTAAATATATTGGATTTAGTGATGTTCCTAAGCAGATAATAATTACTGATGAAAACACCTTAATAGCGAGCTTAGTAAATAATTCTATAGAAAAAATAATGCTTCCAAATGCCAAGAAGTTAAAATCTTTTCTTGTAAATAAAGATTTTGATAAGGCTTACCTTTTAATAGAACAAGATCCTCTTTTACGAGATACTAGAGAATATGAAATTTTAGAAATTGCTTATGCTAAGATATATACTGCTGCACTTGATGCTCTAGTAAAACAAAATAAAACACTAGCCTTAAAGCTTACAAATATTTTTAAAGAGATAGATGAAAAACAAGAAGATCTACAACTGTTGTTTAAAGCCTTTGAAAATTATACTAGGTTTAAAATCCTTTATAATGAAAAAAAATATGCACTTGCCTATGCAATGAGTGTAAAATATCCTCCACTTATGCAAACGATTCAATACATTAATATGGAAAAAATCTGGGAGAACATTTTTGCAAAGGCTCAAACACAAATGCTACAAGGAAAGAAAGAAAATGCTTTAGCAATGTTTAATAAATTTGCAACTATACCTCAAAAAAGACCTAGTATCAAACTTGTCTTAAAGTATCATAGTGAATTTACTCAATTTAATAGAGCCTTAAAATACAAAAACTATAAAGCTATAGCAAGAATCATAAAGAAAAATGCACTTTTTACTTTAATACCTGCCTATGAGAATATTGAAAAAGAGATGCAAAAATCTATATATAATATACAAAAAAATATCAATAAATGTGAATTAGAATCTGCACTAAAACAACTCTCAAAACTGCAAAATATTGATTCAATTGCAGGAGAGGTAAGCTTGCAAAAAGATGAATGTAAGGCATTACAAGAACTTCAAGATGCCTATGCTATAAATGATTTCATACAATGCTACGAGATTATTGATAAACATGATTCACTCAATGCAACCCAATTAGGAGGATTACTTCATAAACATTGGTTAAAAATTATATCAAAATGTGAATTTTATGCACTCAAAGGAAATTTCAAAGATATTAAAGAATCCTTGGGTGAACTCGTTAAGCTGAGTACTCGTAAAGAAAAGATAGGAGATCTTTTTAGATTGGCTTTTCATATTAAAATAAAAGCACTTATAGAGCGAGAAAATTTTCCAAAAGCTGAGGGTATTATATACTCTTATATAGATATTTTCGGATCAGACACAGAAATAATTTATATTATGAAGCTTTATGAAGTTAAAGCAAACACAAAACTTGCAATCACACAAGATTGTCGTTTAAGCAGGGATAAATGGTTTGAATCTAGCGTAATAATGGAATAATCTACTGCATAAGTTCTACAATAGTACCTACACTCTCGCTAAATAAACTTTGATTATCTGCATTTTGTGACATAAAATTTTGCATCGCTTCTTTTTTATCTATGGCAGCATCAAGTTCTACATCGCTACCTTTAGTATAAGCACCTATACGAATAAGTACCTCATTTTCTTTTAAGAGTGTGTAATACCTTCTAAATTTCATAACTGCTTGGAGATGTTCATTTGAGATAATGTCATTCATAACCCTTGACGCAGAGTTTAAGATATGAATAGGGGGATAAATTCCAAAATCAGTAAGCTCACGAGATAGGACTATATGCCCATCTAAAATAGAACGAGACTGATCGGCAATAGGATCACTCATATCATCACCTTCTATAAGTACCGTAAAAAAAGCAGTTATTGAGCCTTTTCCTTCCTCTTTGCCAGCTCTCTCCATGAGTTGCGGCAAAAGTGTTAATGAAGATGGAGGGTAACCCTTAGAAGTAGGGGGTTCACCAAGAGCTAGACCAATCTCTCTTTGAGCCATGGCAAACCTCGTAACAGAGTCCATGATAAAAAGAACATCTTGACCTTTATCTTTAAAATGTTCAGCTACGCTCATCGCAGCAAAAGCACCGTATTTACGCATTAGAGGGGAGTCATCCGAAGTTGCAACTATGATAACTGTATTTTCTAAATTACCTCCAAGGTTTTTTTCTATAAACTCAGGAACTTCTCTTCCTCTTTCCCCAATCAAAGCTACTACTTTAATCGGTGCCGATGAGCCTTTGACAATCATCCCCATTAAAGTCGATTTTCCAACTCCTGAACCTGCAAATATTCCAAGTTTCTGCCCCTTACCGCAGGTTAAAAGTCCATCTATACTCTTAACTCCTACGCTAAAGACTTCATCTATCATTCCCCTCTTCATCGCCGCAATAGGTGGCTTTATAATAGCCGACAACTTAGAGTCTTTGATACTCCCTTTTCCATCTATTGGTCTCATGAAAGGATCAACAACACGTCCTAAAAGAGATACTCCAACGGGGATATTCATACCAGTAGAGTCTAAAAATACTTTATCACCAGAACAAAAACCCTCCACAAAGGAAAATGGTGTGATAAAAAAAGTAGCTCCATCAATCTCCGTAACCATACCCATACTCTCTTGAGATGTATCATTTGAGATAATCTTCACCATATCTCCAATACTTACCTTTAAGCCTCTAGCCGTAATGACGGTAGCATTTATTTTAACAATCTCACCAAAAGAGACTGAGTAGTTTTGAGATGAGAGTTTTTCTTTAAGTGACTTAAACGGCATCTGTTTAGTAGCGTGTAGTAGTTGGAGAATTTATAAGTGAAAAAAATTCACTTCTTGTCTTTTCATCTTTTTTAAAAAGTCCACGCAAAGCGGAAGATGTGGTGGTTGAGTTTATCTTCTGGACACCTCTCATCTCCATACACATATGACGAGCAATAACTACAACGGCTACTCCTTTAGGAGAAATAGTATCCATAATTGCATCTGCTATTTGTTCAGTTAGTTGTTCTTGAATCTGCATACGACGGGCAAAAACATCAACAACACGAGGAATTTTTGAAAGACCCACTACCTTACCATCAGGAATATACGCAACATGAACGCGTCCTATTATGGGTAGTAAGTGGTGTTCGCATGTAGAATAAAATTCTATATCTTTGATAAGTACCATCTCATTATTTGTTGTGGTAAAAAGTGCTTTTTCTAAAATCTCTTTAGGATTTTCTTTATATCCACCGTAGATAAATTCGTAAGCTTTTCTAACTCTAGTTGGGGTATCTATAAGACCTTCTCGTTGGGGGTCTTCACCAACATGAAAGATCATACTTTTAACTGCATTTTCAAATTCTGTATCTCTATTGTGCAAAATTTTACCTTTAGTGAAAATCTAAAGATAGAGTAGCAAGTATTTCCTAAAAAAGAGATGATTTAGCACTTTATGGAGGATTTCTAAAGTTATTGTACTCTCTTACTTATTTCAAGCTGTTATAAAAGCAAAAAAAATATTGTGATGAGTACTAATAAGGAATACGCCCAATACATCAAGACAATATCCGAGTTCCTGATTACCTTTAATCTATTACTTTGTTAATAGGCTCACTTTAAGTCGTACATCTCCTTTGTTTTTGCATCAACCTTAGCTTCCATAGTTCTGTTGAGCATATAACCACCTATGTTTGCCGCACGAAAGTCTATAGAGATTAACATATGGGGTCTTTTATCTGTAAAATTCATTGTCGAGTTTGTATTGAGATGCTCATAAGATTTGGCTTCTTTTGTGTATTTTTGTATAATTTTTTCTAATGGTCGATAACTACCATTCCAAGGGCTAAATTCTTTTCTCAACCATGATTCATTATAATAAGTATTATTTTTATTAGCTATATAATCATTTTTGCACATCTCTAAAGTAGCTTGAAAAAGGGCATCAGCTTTTTGTGTATAGATTAAAGAACCAAGGCAATCATACATGGTATTTATATATTCTTTTTTAATATTATTATCATTTGAAAATGATTGTGCCATGCCTTTAAGATCAGAGCCAAAATCTTGTAACTGTTTATTTGTTTTGTTAAGATAATTTTTATAAAAGCTATCACTATAATATGTTGGCGTACCTAAAAATGTAATATAAGCGATAAATACTCCAATGATTAGGAATAGTTTTTTATTTTCACGGATTAGTTTCATATAAAATTCTTTTAGTAATTTTTTGAAATAATATCATAAAAATAAAGCATAATCTTTGAACTAAACATATCTTTACTTAATTTACTGTAGAATGTCTAAATAAATTAAATAAGTAGGCGTATAATAATTATGAAAATATCACTAAAAGCTGTCCCCCATATAGCAAATAAAATTTCAATAGACTTAAATAATAGTGGTGTTGTTAAAATGACAAAAGGTCTTGAAGCAGTTGCTCAAGAAGCAGAAAAAATTTTAGTTTACAATATCGAACAAGAGATGGCACTAGAAGATAAAGCCGCAGATATTTGTGATGATAATGAAGAAGAGATTGAGTTTATGCTTGCTGATGAAAGACAACTTTTTTTCATGATAAAAAAGAAGTTAGCACCTGAATTTGGGGTTATTTTAAATCATGAAGAGAGATACTCAGACATTGCACATAAGATTTTAGATGAGCTATATGAGGAAGATTTAATCCACTTTGAAGTAACAGAAAACAGAATTAAAAATATCATTTATAATGCGATAACTTCTTTTATCGCAGAAGTATCAGAAATTGATGATGCTGTTATAACTAAGATAAAAACATACAAAAAAAGATATATCCCAGGAACGGATGAGTTTGATATTTTATATGAAAAAATTTATAGAGAAGAGATAGCCAAAAGAGGCATGGAATAATGGACTTTACCTTGAGAAATGCTTGGATATACCTAGAAAATGGAGTTCTTCTACAAGCTAAAAGTTTTGGAGTTGAGGGTACAAGTGTAGGTGAAATAGTTTTTAACACTTCTCTTAGCGGTTATCAAGAGATAATGTCAGATCCATCCTATGCTGGACAATTTGTTACTTTCACTATGCCAGAAATTGGAAATGTTGGTGTAAATGCTGAGGATATGGAAAGTTCTTCAGCTCACGCTAAAGGGATGATAGTTAGAAAATACCAAGGAAGATATTCAAACTTTAGAGCAGAAGAATCTTTAGATGCTTTTTTAGTAAAACATAGTGTTATGGGAATTTGTGATATAGATACAAGATATTTAACTAAGATGATTAGAGATGAGGGAGCCATGATGATGGTGGCTTCTACAAATATTTCTGATAAAGAGGAGTTGAAAAAAATACTTGAAAATTCTCCTTCGATTGAAGACATAAACTATATAGAACAAGTAAGCACAAAAAAAGCCTATAAACATACAAGTTCAACCTATAATGAAAAGGGCGAGTTTAAATACAATAATGCACCCAAAGAAGAGGCAAAAATTGCAGTCATTGACTTTGGAGTTAAAAAAAATATACTCAACGAAATTGTAAATGCTAAGATTGGTGTTGAAGTTATTCCAAATAATTTTAAGGCTGAGGATTTAATCCAATCTTATAAAGATAAAAATATTGACGGTGTATTCTTATCCAATGGTCCTGGTGATCCTCTCGTACTTAAAAAAGAACAAGAACAAATTAAAAAGCTCATAGATGCGAAAATACCCATGTTTGGAATCTGCCTAGGGCATCAACTTCTTAGCATCTCTCACGGATACGATACATATAAATTGAAATTTGGTCATCATGGTGGGAATCATCCTGTTAAAAATGAAAAATCAAGTTTCGTTGAGATAACGGCACAAAATCACAACTATAATGTACCTGAGAATATTATAGAAGTTGCCGAAGTTACCCATACAAATCTTTTTGACAACACTATAGAGGGTTTATCTTATAAAAATGAACCAATCTTTTCAGTACAGCATCACCCAGAAGCGAGTCCAGGCCCAAAAGAGAGTGCCTATATTTTTCTTGAGTTTTTAAACTTGATGAAAGAAACAAGAACTTAATACTAAGCTAACACTTTTAAAGTATAACTTTGACATGGAAAATATTGAACTCTTAGCAATTATAACTTTCGCTCTTCTTGGTTCTATTGGTCACTGTATTGGAATGTGTGGTGGTTTTATACTTACTTATACAACGGCAAAAATTAAACCTGGGCAAACAAAACTTTCTCAAAGTACTTATCATTTTCTTTATAACGCTGGAAGAGTACTTTCTTACACTATGCTTGGTGCTTTGTTTGGTTACTTTGGATCACTCTGGGATATTACACCTTTATCGCGAGCCATATTATTTTCAGTGGCAGGTGTTTTAATGATACTTATGGGTTTGTCTTTTGCAGGAAAATTAAAATTTTTATCTCTTATAGAGTATCCTATCACAAAACACGCTTGGTTTAAAAAGATTTTTACTTCTCAATTGAACTCAGTAAGTCCAAAAAGTTTTTTTATTTTAGGGGCTTTGAATGGTCTTGTACCTTGCGGTTTAGTTTATACGATGCTTGTCACTGCAACTACAACAGAATCAGCTTTTCTTGGTGCTTTTGTAATGTTAATTTTTGGAATATTTACGATACCTGCCTTGTTTAGCTTTGCTTTTGTTGTGGGTTTATTCTCTCAAAATAGATTTCGTCAAACGATGATTCAATTAGCTGCCATTATGATAATTGTCTATGGAGGATGGACTTTATTAAAGGCATATAGTCAATATGAGTCTTATAAAAACAAAAAATTAGAAGTCCCTTCTTGTTGTCAAACATAATATAAATGGATGAATTAGTTAGCTCTTTAGAAAAACGTAAAAAACTAGCTATATACATAGTTGTTTTATTTGCCTTTATCGCTATAGTAGTTTCGTATAATTTTAAAATATCAAGTCCTACTTATTTTGATGGAAAATATAATATATATTTTGCTAATGGATTGATTTTTTATAAACTAATTGAATTGTCGATCTTATATTATTTCTTATTTTATAAATATCTTAACAAAGTCAGAATAAATAATTACAAAGAAAAAGATTTTTTAAAACTGAAAAAACATACAAAGTTACTCTTTTTTTTAATCCCACAAGGAAATACAATCTTTGGAATAATTGCTTATAAGTTAAGTTCTGAACTTATATATTTTATAATATTTAGTTTTATAGCGTTATTTATGCTCCTATTTGTTAAGCCAAATATGTTACAAAAGGTTCTAAATTCTAAAGCTTAAAGTAATATAAAACTATATTGTTAAGTTAAAGTCCTTTTAATCTCTTTTTGAATATAATTTAGCTTATTTTTGTGTAAATTATAGGGAGTTTTATGAAAAAATTGTTAATAGCTTTATCTTTAATTATAAGTATTTCAAATGCTGGGACATTAGGAATACAAGAAAAATTAGGCGATACTATTCCCCTAGATTTAAAATTTCTTGATGAAAAAGGGCAAAGTGTAACTTTGAAGAAATTAATGGGTGGAAAACCAACTATTTTAACACTTAACTATTTTAGATGTGCAGGTATCTGTACACCACAGTTAAATGGACTTGCAAAAATGCTCTCAAGATTAGATTTAGCTGAAAATAGAGATTACAAAGTTCTAACTGTAAGTTTTGCAGAAGACGAACCATTTGAGTTAGCCGCAGCAAAAAGAAAAAACATGCTCAATACTATTACTAGAGAATATGTGAATGACGCATGGAGATTTGTAATCGGTGAAAATAATTCTTCTCACGTATTATCTCAAAAAGTTGGATTTGTATTTGAAAAAACTGTCACTAAGCAAGGAAAAGTGGACTATATTCACGGAGCCGCTTTGATTATTATCTCTCCTGAGGGAAAAATAACAAGATATCTTAATGGCGTTGATCAATTGCCATTTGATGTAAAAATGGCATTAACTGAGGCTTCTACAGGAACAGTTGGTCCAACAGTTGCAAAGATGGTTGAGTATTGTTTTTCATATGATCCAAAGGGTAGAACATACATCTTTATGTGGGAAAAACTAGTTGCCGTTTTTATGACTTTACTTATGATTGGATTTTTCATTTATCTTGTTAAGCAGGGTAGAAAAGAAGATGATAGAGAAGTTGTGAGAAGAGAAGACTAAGAGCACGGCTGATTCATACAAGCTTATTTATCTCTTGTGTCACGCTGAACTTGATTCAGGGTCTAGTGTCTTATGCTAGATTCTGAATCAAGTTGAGAATGACAGTCTGTATGAAACAGTCGTGAGACTAAGAGGGCCTTAAGACAGTAAAGAAAATAAGTTTGCTTCTGGAAAATGACTTATTTTCTTTGCTGTCTATTTAGCTTATAAAGCTTTAGAGGTAAATAAAGGGTTTTTTAACATGAGGTATTAAAGTGTTGAAAAACTATTAAATCAAGGAGAAATATATGAGTAAATCATATTTAGACGCAGGTGAAACACACTGCGCTATCGGTCATCCAAAAACTGTTTTTTGGCAATGGATGCTTACTGTCGATCACAAGCGTATAGGTATTATGTACGCTGCTGTGATGTTTGTATTCTTTTTTATAGCAGTGTTTACTGCGTTAGCAATGAGAATAGAACTTTTTGCACCAGGTTCACAATTTTTAGATGGAGATACTTTTAATCAAGCATTTACACTTCACGGTGTATTGATGATTTTTCTTTTCATAATTCCAGGCATTCCTGCAATTTTTGGAAATATTGTTATGCCTTTAATGATTGGTGCTAAAGATGTATCTTTCCCAAGACTTAACTGGTTTACATTTTGGCTATATATTTTTGGTTGCTTAGTTGCTTTAACATCACTTTTCAATTTTAATATTACTGAGGGTGAAATTCTTTTTAATTTTGCTGATACTGGCTGGACTTTTTATGCACCATATAGTTTAAACACAGGTACAAATGTTGTGACAACTCTTGTTGCTGCTTTTATCCTTGGTATGGCTTCAATCCTTACAGGTCTTAACTTTCTTGTAACGATTCATCGTCTTCGTGCGCCAGGTATGGGATTTTTTCAAATGCCTTTATTTGTATGGGGAATTTATGCAACTGCATGGATTCAACTTCTTGCAACACCAGTTGTTGGCATTACACTTATTCTTGCCGTTATGGAAAAATATTTCGGTATTGGTATTTTTGATCCATCCAAAGGTGGAGATCCTGTTCTTTTCCAACATCTTTTTTGGATTTATTCTCATCCTGCTGTTTATTTAATGATTCTTCCAGCATTTGGTATTATGTCTGAAATTATGCCAGTGTTTTCAAGAAGAGAAATTTTTGGTTACCGTACAATCGCACTTTCATCTGCATCAATTGCAGGTATTGGTTATTTAGTATGGGGTCATCATCTCTTTACTTCTGGTATGTCAGATGTTGCTAAAACAATTTTTTCATTCCTTACATTTTTTGTGGCTATTCCAACAGGTATCAAATTTTATGACTGGATTGCTACAATGTACAAGGGTAAAATCATTCTTGATTCACCTATGTTGTGGGCATTAGGAACTATTATTACTTTTGCTATTGGTGGTCTTACAGGTGTTACTATTGCTATGGTTGGTTCTGATATTCACTTACAAGATACATACTATTCAGTTGCACACTTTCATTATGCTATTCTTGGTGGAGTTGTTTTCTTATTATTTGCTGGTCTGCACTATTGGTTTCCATTAGTAACTGGTAAATTATATAATGAGCCAAAAGCTAAGGTTGCTTTTTACTTAAACTTTGTAGGTATTAACCTTTTATGGTTTCCAATGTTTATTGCTGGTTATTTAGGAATGCCTAGACGCTACTTTGATTACCTTCCTGAATTTGAGATTTATCATCAAATTTCTGGTATTGGAGCAGTTGTTATTATTTCTGGTCTTTTACTTATGTTTCAAAACTTTCTTTCAAGTTGGAAAAGTGGTGAAGCTTCTCCATTAAATCCTTGGAATGCGACTACACTAGAATGGTACACACCAAGTTCACCACCACCATTAGAGAATCATACTAAAGTTCCTTATGTTGATTTTGGTCCTTATGAATATCATTATGGACAACCAAAAGTCAAGTTTGATCTCCAAACCATGAAAAGGATTGACTAATGTCTGATCATCCATATGTACCCGAAATCGCGACTGATCGCGAGGGGAATGAATACGAAGTTCAAGGCTGGCAAGGTGACTTTTTTGGTGGTAAACTAGGATTTTGGCTATTTATGCTTACCGAGATAATGATGTTTGGAGCTATGTTTATGGTTCTTACATATTATTTTACACTTCATCATGATGATTTTATTAATGCTTCTTCAAGCCTTAATAGAACCCTTGGTGGTTTTAACACAGTAGTACTTTTAATATCTGCATTAACAATGGGCCTTGGCTTATTGAAAATGCGTTACGGTGATGTTAAAGGTGCGAAATTAATGATTTGGGCTACTATTTTACTTGCTATAGTATTTCTAGGAGTAAAAGCAGTAGAGTGGACAGCTGAGTATAATCATGGTGTTTTCTTAGGTCTTCCAGCCCTTCAAGGTGGTCTTCCTGAGTCTAAGCCATTTGGTGAAATTATATTTTTTGGAATGTACTTTACGATGACTGGTTTACATGGTTTTCATATTATTGTGGGTATTGGACTTATGCTATGGCTTCTAAAACGGATTAATGCAAATCAAGTTAATAGAGAACATTATATTTTATATTTCAATATAGTTTTATATTGGGATCTCGTTCACTTAATTTGGGTATTTGTTTTTCCATATTACTATATGATAGGCGCTGGTCTATCAACAGGAGGTCATTAAGATGGCAAATACTAAAACTTATGAAGAAGAAAGACTTGGTTATTATAAAGTCCTAGGTGGGCTTTTATTATTAACTGTTGTTACTTTTATTCAGCCAACAATGTTTTTAACTGATGCAACATTTGGTGTTCAAATGCTCATTGGCACAGTTAAAGCATGGATGATTGTTATGTATTATATGCACATGAAAGGTGAAAAATTAATTACAGCTACTGTTATTTTTGCATTATTTCTTGTTTCATTTTTCTTTGTTATTGTTATGATTGATGTTAATAACTTTCAATATGGTGATGTTTCTCATATAACATCAGAAATTACGAGTGCTGGTGGTTCATCAGCATCAGTTCATTAAGGAGGCGGTATGTTAGAAGGATTTAATACCAGTGGTAGTATAATTGCTGAGCATATAGGCTTTGCACTAGAGATGAACTTATGGCTTTCAATTGTTTTATTTTTGTCAGTTGTTGGACCAATGCTTTACCTTGCATGGAAATACCGTGCAGACAAGGTTAAAGATGAAGATATTGAAAATGTAACGCACCATTTACTTCTTGAAATTACATGGACAACTATTCCTACGATTATGATGTTCACATTTTTCTATTATGGATACACTTCTATGGTGACAGCTAGAACAATGCCACCGGCAAATGAAAGCATTATTATTGCAGTTGAGGGTAAAAAATGGTCATGGAATCATACATACCCAGCGAATGCTAATGGATTTGTTCATAAAACTGCAGAGCTATATGCTCCTGCAAACAAGAATGTAATTTTAGAGATGACAGCACCATTAAATGATGTTATTCACTCTTACTTTGTTCCTGCTTTTAGAATGAAAGAAGATGTAGTTCCAGGGCGTATAACAAAACAGTGGTTTAATGCAAATGAGGGAACTTATGATATAGAATGTGCTGAGTACTGTGGTACAAGTCACGCATACATGCTTTCTAAAATAAACATTATCCCACAAGCTGATTATGATGCTTGGATTAGTTCTCAAGACTCTAAACCAGCAGCATTCGCAACAGGTGCTTCTAAAGGGCAAGAGTTGTTTGAAAGTAACGGTTGTAATGGATGTCACTCTGTAACTGATGATTCTATTCTTATTGGTCCGTCATTAATGGGTATTGCTAAGGGTAAAACTGCACAATATTTAAAAGATGCTATTATCAATCCAAACAAAGATATAGCTGATGGTTTCTCTGCAATGATGCCTGCAACAAAAATGTCTGATGAAGATATTGCCGAAGTGTATTCGTATATAGCTACTGCAGCTGTTGCAAAAGGTGCTGCTATAATTGAATCAAATGGTTGTATGGGTTGTCACACTACTGATGGAACACCGAGTGCTGGTCCTTCATTTAAAGGTATGGGTACATTAGATGCTGGGTATATTAAAGATGCTATTCTTGCTCCAAATAAAGATATCGCTGAAGGATTTAGCCCAATTATGCCTGCTACAACGATGTCTGATGATGAAATTGCTGAAGTTACAAAGTATTTAAAAGCTCTATAAATGATTAAAGATTTTATTGTTTTAACGAAATTTATTCTCTCTTTTGCCGTGAGCCTCTCGGCTCTCTTTGCCTACATAATGGCAAAGGGCGAGATAGGGACTGATATGTTTATTTCTACTTTTGCAGTACTTCTTGTAGCAATGGGGGTTTCAACCCTCAATCAAGTGCAAGAGTATCGTGAAGATGCCTTAATGGACAGAACAAAACATAGACCTATTGCTTCTGGAAAAATGTCTCCGACTACTGGTATAATTATTTCGGCTATATTAGTAATGCTTTCTCTTATCTTAATTCATGACTTACTTGGAATGATAGGAGTGAATCTCTTTTTATTTTCATTTATTTGGTATAACTTGGTTTATACTCCCTTAAAAAAGATAAGTGCTTTAGCTGTTGTTCCAGGTGCAATTCTTGGTGTTATCCCCCCTGCTGTAGGCTGGATAGCAGCAGGAGAGAGTTTACTAAGTCAAGAATTTTTTGCCTTAGGATTTTATTATTTCATTTGGCAAGTTCCACATTATTGGTTATTAGTTATGCTTCATTTTGGTGGCTATAAAGATGCTGGTTATCCAACTGTAATGCGTTTGTTTGGACAGGGATCTCTTCAACGATTAACATTTGTTTGGCTAATTATGACTATATGTGCAGGTTTTTTTATGGTAGATATATTTAATCCATCAAGTTTAAGTATAAATATATTACTGATGGTTACCGCTATTTTTGGATTTATAAGTAGTCTAAAGCTTTTACAAAAAACTTTTGAACTTTCAGATGCTCGCAGTGTGTTTTGGAAAATTAATCTTGCTTTTTTAAGCGTTATTATTTTGCTTAGTATTGATTCCATGCTAAAATTTAATGCAACCCTGTAAACTTTTAATATGAATAATTATTCTTTAAAAGATATTTTACTCTCAGTTGCAGATAAAAATGCTAAGAGAAGAACACTCTACAATTTAGGTGCTCTTGGTGGGATAAACACTAATATAGTAAAAATATTATTACTTTCTTTGCCTTTTATAGAATATGCAATTATATTTAATCCAGTTGTTTTTAATATTTTAGGTATAGCAACTGCAATCGTATCTTTTATCGTATTTCTCTCTATTGTTATGTTAATAATATTTTTAATGTATTACAATATAAATAAAAAAGTTGTAAAAGAGATAAGTGCAACATGGGGAAAATATTTTCCTCATAATAGTTTAGATATGGTTTTATCATCTCGAATTAGTCCTTATAATGATTTTTTTAAGTATTATGCTGAGATTTTAAAAGAAAACTTAACTGAAAAAGAGACGCATAAAAGACTACTAAATGCATTCATTGAGATGGATAAGGATAACAAAGACTTATTAGATGCGATGAAAAGAAACAAATAATATTCAAATAAGAGATTAATTTAATAACAAAGACTTTTTTAAGAAAGTATAAAACGATAAATTGATAGTATTAGATAATTAAAAATATAGTTCTGTTTTATATCACTGTGTTTTTATATTTAATCTTTTGAGGAGTCTAAATGGAAAATCGTCCGTTAGAATATGACTATTCGGTAAGTAAACTCTTTATCTATACTAGTTTAGGTATTGGTTTTGTTGGTATGCTTGTTGGGGTTATTATTGCTTGGGAAATGGCATTTCCCGCAATTAATACTATCTTTGGTGATGGAGCTATTGCTGAATATACTAACTTTAGTCGTTTAAGAGTGCTACATACAGATTCAGTTATTTATGGTTTTGTTTTGAGTGGTGTATGGGCTACATGGTATTATGTAGGGCAACGCGTTCTGAAAGTATCTATGGCTGAGTCTAAAACGCTAATGTATGTTGGTTATGCACACTTTTGGATATATCTTTTTGCAGCTGTTGTGCTTGTTATCTCTTTATTGATGGGTATTACACAGTCTAAAGAATATGCTGAGTTTGAATGGCCATTAGATCTTGGTATTACTACAGTTTGGTTACTATGGGGTGCTAGTATTGCTGGTCTTATTGGTCTAAGACGAGAGAAAACACTCTATATATCTATCTGGTATTACATAGCTACATTCTTAGCTGTTGCAATGTTGCACCTATTAAATAATCTTGCTATTCCTACTTATTATGCGTCTAATGGAATTGGTGCATGGTACCATTCTGTATCCATGTATGCAGGTACAAATGATGCACTCGTTCAATGGTGGTTTGGTCATAATGCTGTTGCATTTGTTTTAACTACGCCAATTATTGCAATGATTTATTATTTCCTACCTAAAGAATCTGGTCAAGCTATTTATTCTTATAAATTGTCTTTACTCTCATTTTGGGGTTTAATGTTTATCTATTTATGGGCTGGTGGACATCATATTCTTTTTTCTACTGTTCCTGATTGGGTTCAAACCTTAGGTTCAGTATTTTCTGTTATCTTGATTCTTCCATCATGGGGGTCTGCGATTAATATGCTTCTTACTATGAAAGGTGAGTGGCAACAAGTTGCATCAAACCCTATTATTAAGTTTATGGTGATGGGTTCAACATTCTATATGTTCTCAACATTAGAGGGTCCTATTCAAGCTATTAAGTCTGTTAATGCTATTGCTCACTTTACTGATTGGATTATTGGTCATGTGCATGACGGTGCTCTTGGTTGGGTTGTATTTATGATAATGGGTGCTGTGTATCACATGATTCCGAGACTTTATGGTCGTGAAATTTATTCTAAAAAAATTATGGCTACGCAGTTTTGGATCCAAACATTAGGGATTGTTTTATACTTTACATCTATGTGGATTGCAGGTATTACTCAGGGTATGATGTGGCGTGCTCATGATGAATTTGGTAACTTAGCGTACTCGTTTATTGATACAGTGACTGTTTTACATCCTTATTTTGTTATTCGTGCTGTTGGTGGTACTTTGTACCTAATTGGTTTTGCAATGTTTATTTATAATGTTGTAATGACTGCAAGAAATGGTCGTCGTGTTGAAGCAAGTGAGCTACATAATACAACGCCTATGGCTGATTAATTAAAAGGATTATATTATGTTTCATTGGTTAGAAAAAAATCCGTTCTTTTTTGCATTAGCTGTATTTGCTACAATTGCGTTTGCAGGACTTGTTGAAATTATTCCAAATTTTGCACAATCGTCTCGTCCTTTAATTGGTACGACCCCATACTCAACCTTAGAGTTGGCTGGTCGTCATGTTTATATTAAAAATTCTTGTAATGCTTGTCATTCACAACTAATTCGTCCATTTAAATCTGAGACTGACCGCTATGGTGATTATTCTTTAAGTGGTGAGTATGCTTATGATAGACCTTTTCTTTGGGGTTCAAAAAGAACAGGCCCAGACTTGATGCGTGTAGGTAATTATAGAACTACTGATTGGCATGAAAATCATATGTGGGATCCTGAAAAGGTTGTTCCAGGTACAATTATGCCAGCTTATAGATGGATGTTTGTTAATAATACAGATGTTGATACTGCTTATGCAGAGATGATAACAGTAGAAAAATTCTTTGGTGTACCGTATAATAAACCTGTACCTATGAAAGATGGATCAACTAAAACTATTAAAATGGCTGATACACTTCATCAAGCTCGTAAAGATGCTTTAGCTGAAGCAAGAATTATTGTAAAAGATATGAAACATCAAGATGTAATTGACGCAGTTGAAGTGGGTAGAATACCTGAAATTGTTGCTTTGATTGCATACATGAATAGCTTAAAATAGTAAGAAAGGGTTTATAAAATGGGAATAGCTGAATTACAATCTTATGGTTTCTTAACGGTTACTATCTTTTTGACAGTTGCTCTTTATGCTTATATATATCATTTATATAAAAACAGAAAAGATGCTGATGGGCATGACTATGAGGATTATGCAGACTTAGCATTAAATGACGATTTGAGTGATACTCCGGTAAACGCTAAAAATCGTGATAAATAGAAAGAGGAGAGATATATGAATAAGATTTATCTTTGGGGATTTATAGTTACAGCTTCAATGCTTGGATTTACCTACGTTTCAGTACTTGGATCTAAGGGTGGCTTTAATGGTGACATTGTTAATATACTAACAATTGCAGGTGCGGCGGCACTTGTCATTATAACAGTTTTTGTTGTGATCAAGTATGTGCGTCAAATGCAAACGGACACTGCTGATGGTGAATTGGTTAATGAAAGTTGGGATGGCATAGGTGAGTATCTAAATCCCGTTCCAATGGGTTGGGCGATAATATACTTAATGACTATGGTCTGGGCAATGTGGTATTTTACAATGGGTTATCCTGTTCAATCATATTCACAAATCGGTGAGTATAACGAAGATGTTGATGTACACAATAAAAAATTTGAGGCTAAGTATGCATCCATTACTGGTGATAGATTAGTAGAGATGGGTGAGTCTGTTTTCTTAGCAGAGTGTAAAATTTGCCATGGTTTAACAGCTGATGGTATTGATGGAACAGCATCTAATTTAAATGTTAGACTTGAAGCAAATGTTGTGAAAAATGCTATTGTTAATGGTTCAAACAATAACTTACTTGGGATGGAAATGCCAATGCCAAATCGTGAATTTCTTTTTAATGCTGCTGGTTCTGCTATTACAGATGCTGAAATTGACACTGTATCTGCTTATGTAGCCAATGGTTTTACGGGTAAGGGGTCTGATGTTTATCTTTCTGCATGTGCCTCTTGTCATAAAGAAAATGGTATGGGTACAGATTATGGCCCAAATATTGCAAAATACACTCCGCAACTTGTTGTCAATGTTCTTAATCATGGTAAAAAAGGTGTGATAGGTACAATGCCAGCATTTAATAGACTTAATGCGAAGCAAAAAGAAGCGGCTGGTGCATATGTCACTAGTCTAAGCGAATAAGGAGTAGCTATGGTAAATGAAAATAGAAGTTTATTTAGCATTCATGGTATGACAGGTTTTTTATTAGCAACAATTGTTCTTGTTGTTGTTGTGCTTACATTAGCTTATGCAGCCTATGTATCACAAGTTGAAAACGCAACGAATTATTATGAAGTAAAAGATATGAAATCAGTTAAAATGATTGGCTCATCTAGGACTGATCATATTATAGATGTGAATAAGGGAGAGTTATAATGGAAAAAATAATTGCATTAGGTTTAGTACTTATGGCACTATATACAATTTATGTGGTTGTAAGTCCTAATCACCTTTATATCGGTTAAGGGAAATTTTTGAAAATTTCAAGAGGGCTTGGGGCCCTTATCTTCTCAGTATTTCTTCAAACAACACTTATTGCAGAATATTTATATAAAGATGATGTTGTTAATAATTCTAAATTTAGTGAAAAAATTGAATATATAGGAGAAGATTTATACCAAAAAACAGGTATATCTTTACGCCTAATAATGATACGAGACTTGCCTAATGAAATGAGCATGCTTGAGTATGAAAATAAATTGATTCAAAATTTTAATGAACCTACAGTTTTATTAATATTTGCAGAATTAAATTCACAAATAGATATTTTTGTCAGTAATCCATCTTTATATAAACATTTTGATAGAAATCAAGTTCTAAGCCCTGTAGCATCAACAGCACAGGCTGTTGCGATTGCAATATTTTTTGCAAAGACTTGGGAGAACTTTAAAGCTTTAGCTAATGATAGTGGCGGTACAATACTTCCATTACTTGGAGCAAAAGCTAAGGGTAAGCAAATTACAGGAAAATATTCCGCGGCAATGTTTAATGGCTATTTTGATATAGCAGGTCAAATTGCTCAGAGTAAGGGTGTTCAATTAAAACATGGAAATGGACGAGGTGGTAATTATGTCTTACTTGGTGTTAAAATCTTGTTTTATGGAGTAATACTCATGGCTTTAGTGATGTATATAAGAAAAAAATTATATGAAAGAGGAAAAAATAATGGGAATAATTAGTAGTGGAAAAATCTGGCCTTATGCTATAAGTATCTCAATTATGATGGTTTTTGGATTTTGTGTAGCAACTATCGTGATTACACAGCAAATGCCAGTTGAAAAGAGTGACGCATATATGATGGATTATAATTATGCTGATGTACAAGCAAATGAGCTTATAGAGCAGCAAATAGCCTTTGATAAAAAGTATAAAGTTTCTTATGTTACGGAAGTTTTAACTCAAGAAAGTACTGTTTTAAAATATAAAATAACAGATATAAATGATAATTTTGTAAATAACGCAAAAATTCTAGCAATTATCACAAGACCAAATAATCATAAAAATGATCAAGAGTTGATCAACCCTAGCATTGATAATGGTATTTATACATTTAAGTCAGTTACACTAGTGGAGCCTGGTAGATGGAATGTTATTGCAAGAGTGAGTATAGGTGAAGATGAAAGGTTTTATAGCGTAAAAGCAGACACAAGAGCAAAAGAAGCATTTGAATATTAAACATGACTAACTCAAGTATGATGGTACTTCCCTCTGCTCGTGCAATTAGCCACGAGCAAGCCGCAATAGAGCAAGAGGCACTTTTTTTACCTAACTTCATTACTATGAATGAGTTTATCTCAAAGCTTTGTATTGTAAATGATTTTAAAATGATCGATGATGATACACGAGTATTATTACTTTTAGAAGCATCAGATTTCACAAATTTTTCATCGCTTAAAATTCAAAGAAACTTTTTTACTTTTACTAAAAATTCCTCTTATATATTTCAATTTTTTGAAGAACTATCTTATGAACTCTATGATATGTCTGAGTTAGATAGTTTTAAGATGTATGGAGATTTTAAAGAGCATATAAGAGTTTTGCAAGAGTTGTATGTTAGGTATGAAAAGCTTTGTGAAAAAAATAAGATATTAGATAAAATATTTTTACCTAAGCTTTATGACTTTAATGATGTTTATGTAAAAGCTCACAAAGAGATTAGTATCACAGTGGATGCTCATTTGACAAATTTTGAACTTAAGTTATTAGAAAAATGTTCTAATGAAACTCAAGTAAACATTCTTTTTACTACTTCAAAATTTAATCAAAATATGCAAGCTAAATTTAGAAATTTAGGCATTGCATTAGAAGAAGATTATGAATATACAATATCTTTAAATTCTAAAACTATAAAAAATAAAACAAAGAGAGTGAAAAATAAAAAGATAACTTGCCAATCACTGAGTGAATCACTCTTACAAATTGCTTTTATAAAACATAAACTTTATGAATTTGTAAAAAAAGGCTATAAGGCAGAAAATATTGCTGTTGTTTTAGCGGATGAGCAACTAGCTGGAAAATTAAAAAGTTTTGATGAAAAGTCAAATTTTAATTTTACTATGGGTGACTCTTATAAACAAAGCACACTATACGAAAAATTCAATGCTAGTTTAGAACTTTTAAATCAAAAATCTAAAGAAAATAATGCAAGGTTAATGAGAGTAGGGGATTGGCTTTATACCAAGTTAGTAAATGTTTATCATAATGATTTTAGTGAAATTGAAATAATTAAAATATTAGAAGAATATAAAGGAGAATTTTCAAATAAAAGAGAATTGAAAATTTATAATAATGAACTTTACAGTTTGAAAAATATTTTACCATTTATGCAGGGGATGAGTGTTAAATCTCTTTTATCTTTATTTTTACAAAGATTAGCATTAAAAAAACTAGATGATATTAGAGGAGGAAAGGTAACTGTAATGGGTATACATGAAACTTCTTGTATTAAGTTTGATGCGGTAATAATCATAGATTTTTCTGATTCTAATGTTCCAAAAAAAAGTGATAAAGATATGTTTTTAAATACTCAGATTAGAAAAATAGCTAATTTACCAACTACAAATGATAAAGAAAATTTGCAAAAACATTATTATGATTTACTCATTTCTAAGTCAAAAGAAGTGGCTATTTCTTATGTTAATTCAAGTGAAAGTAGTATGTCAAGCTTCTTAAAACAATCCAAAATTGAAGTAAAAAATGAGTACAGCGAGTTTAGTTATGCTGAGATATTGTTTAAGCGTTCATTTTCACCAATGATAAAAGAAGAAGAGATTATATTAGAGTATTCTTTTAAAGATAAAAAAATATCTACAACAAGACTTAAAACATTTTTGACATGTAAAAGAAAGTATTATTATAAATATATAAAACATATATATTCCCATGAAATACCAAAAGAGATGCCTCAAGAATATGAGATAGGAAACCATGTTCATACTGCATTAGCAACACTTTATAAAAAACACAATTCTTATTCCTCAGTTGAATCACTAGAAAAAGATTTAAACAAAGAACTTGAAGCTGCAAAAGGAGAGAGTGAACTCGATGATTACTTGATTTGTATGCAAAAGAAAAGATTAGAGAAGTTTTGTGAACTTGAAGTATCTAGGTTTAATGATGGTTGGAGTGTTCTTTCATGTGAAGAGAGTTTTGAGTGTAATTTTGCTGGGGCTACACTTATAGGAAATATTGATAGAATAGATAAACGAGAAAATGAGATTTATGTACTTGATTATAAAACAGGTTCGTACCCACTTTATAATAAAAATAATTTTTTAGATGCACAAGATTTTCAGTTAGAGTTTTACTATTTACTCTCAGGGGGACTTGGAAATATTGCAGGCTGTGCTTTTTATGATCTCAAAGAATGCAAAATTGTGGATGAGCCTTTTTTAGAAGAAAAGCTAGGAGTTTTAGAAGCTAATATAAGGAGATTACTTTCCCTTGAAGAGATTAATTTTGAAAAATGTGAAGATATAAAGTCTTGTCTTTATTGCGAATACGCAACTATTTGTGGAAGAAACTAATGTTTAAAAATAACCTTGCGTATGAAGCCTCAGCTGGAAGTGGAAAAACATTTATGCTTGTGGTGCGTTATCTATCACTTTTGTTTCAAGGAGCTAAGCCCTCTAATATTTTAGCCTTAACATTTACAAATAAAGCAGCATCAGAGATGCAAGAAAGAGTAATTGAGACCCTAGAAGAGCTACAATCTCGTGGAGAATTAGACGAAATCATTAAAGTTACGCAACTCTCTCGTGAGTACATTCTCTCAAAACAAGCTGAAATTTTAAATGATTTTTTAAATGCTAAGACTAAGATAATGACTATAGATAAGTTCTTTACTCAAATTCTTAGAAAGTTTTCCCTTTATGCTTCATTGATGCCAGATTTTTCAACATTCAACTCACAGCATGAACTTAAACTTTTATCTCGTTTTTTAAAAGAGGTGAGTATTGCAGGAAAAAAAGATCTTTTGATTAAACTATCTCTTGAATCAAATAAAAAGTTAGAAAATATTTTTCAACTCTTAGATAGTTTTTATATAAAAAAAATTGAACTCTCTCATTTGAGTTTTGAAAAACAAAATTATGCAGTATATGAATCAAATGCTTTAGATGCTTTAGCGAGTTTAAAAGATATAGTTGATAAGTGCAAGGGAGCATCAGCAACTGTAAAAAAAGCTGTAGATGCTAAGGATTTTAATGCTTTAGTACAAAAGACATGGCTAGGAAGGGAGACGCTAGATTATAGAACATTTTCTAAGTGTTACACTAGGGAGATGGATACTTTTTTATATGCCATCCAAGAGGCTGTAAAATGTCACAACCGTACAAAAGAGCAAAACTTTTTTTATGCTTTGGATGAATTGGTAGATATATATGAAAAATCAAAAAAGGCCTTATATATGGATGATAGTGAGCTTAGTTTTTCAGATGTAACGGCTCTTGTACATTTTATCTTAAGTGAAATTGATGATAATGAATTTTTATATTTTAGACTTGACGCACAAATAGAACATATCTTACTTGATGAATTTCAAGATACAAGTATAGTCCAGTATGAGATTTTAAAACCTTTAATAAATGAAATAACATCAAAAGATTCGATATTGGAAAACGGAAGTTTCTTTTTTGTTGGAGATGTAAAGCAGTCTATTTATCGGTTTCGTGGTGGAGTTTGTGCACTTTTTGATTCTGTGAGAGTTGAACAAGAAACAGAGATAGATAAACTTCTTACTAATTACCGTTCACAAAAAGAAGTTATAGAATTTGTGAATGATACATTTATATCTTGCATGAAAAACTATTCCCCTCAAAAAACACGCTCCGATGCTAATGGTGGTTATGTCAGTATAATTCAAAACGATGACTTATTAAATGAAGTTGCATTTCAAGTAAAAGAGTTAGTTTTACTTGGAGCAAATATAAATCATATTGCTATCCTTTGTGCTACAAACGGTGATGGTCAGCTTATTAAGAAAAGTCTTATAGAGGAAGGATTTGAAGTTGTCACGGAGACTACTACTATGCTAATCAACCAAAAAAGTGTTCGAGCAGTATTGGAGTATTTAAAATATTTGTATTTTAATGAGGATATCTATAGATACAATTTTTTTGCGCTCATTCATCAAGAATTAGCACAAATTCACAGAGTAAATGTATCAAAGGTCAAACTCTTTGATCTGATTAAAAAAGTGATACAAGAGTATGGGCTTTTTAGTGATGATTTCCATCTTATCCGTTTTTTACATTTAGTAGAATCTTATCAAGATATAGAGGCTTTGTTATTTGAGTATGAAAGACTAAGTGCCGAGGCTGCGGATAGTGATTTAAATGGTGTGAGAGTGCTTACTGTGCACAAGTCTAAAGGTTTGGAGTATCAGCATGTCATCGTTATGGATAGACTGAAAAAATCTCCTCCAGCTAGGGAAGCAATAATTTATGACTATGATGGTATTCATCTTCAAAATGTTTATTTAAGAACAAAAGGGAGAGATGCTATAGATAGTATCTATGCTCATGCCCTTGAAAAAGAAAAAGCACTCGTTGTAGAAGATAAGCTTAATGCTCTTTATGTTGCTTTTACGAGGGCTAGAGATAATTTATTTATCATTAAAAAAGAAAAAGATTCAAGTTTTGATATTTTAAACTTAGAAAGTTCATCCAGAGGAGAACTCGTCTGTAAGAGTAGTTCTCCCCAAAAACAAGAACTCTTTAAGAAACTTGAATATGAAGATATTTACTATGGAACTCAATGCGATCTTCTAAAGTTAGAACTCCAAGCCCCTGAAGATTTAAAAGCTATAAATTTTGGTATTGCTATGCACTACATGCTTGAGATGCTAGGTAAATTTGAGATTAGTTATATAGAAAATGCAAAAAATATGATGCTCAATAAATACGCTTATGATTTAGAAGATTCAGAGATTCAAGAGATTGTAAAGAGAGTGACTTCTCTTATACTTACACAAGAATTTAAAAGGCTAATTGATGGAGAATGTTATAAAGAAAAAGCTATAAGATATAAAAATAATTTACGATATATTGATCTACTGGTAAAAAAAGATAATAAATATATCATTATTGATTATAAAAGTTCTACCGCTTACTCTTCACATCATTTAAAACAGGTTCATTACTATATAAAAGCAGTCAAAAATATAGTTGGTGAAGATGTAGAGGGTTATTTATGTTACTTATTAGAAGGTGAGATAAAACTACTTCAAGTCTGATAAGAATCTCCTATTACTTATAATATTTTGTATAATTCTTCTTTTAAATTTTTTTTGTTGAATTGCATTAGTATTTTGTGTCTTTGTTTTTTTAAAAACTCTGACATATCTACTTGGTTATCAGCTGTCTTTATAGCTATAAAGGGTATTTCCATAAAATAAACTTCATTTACTACAACACTAGGACTTACGATAGCCAAATCACTTTTTACCATTAGTTTTGCAATAATGTTTGAATTTATATGTAGCTGTATCCATTTTTTATTTTTGCAGTATTTGTCTAAGACTTTTAAATTTTGGTTTGCAGTTGTTGTTACAATATTTACCATTATATTCAAATGAGTTTTTAATTCTTTTAAAACTTTTAATATTTTAATATTTATATTACTATGATCAGTTCCACCCATTGCTAAAAAAATAGTTTTTTTATTTTTAGACTTCTCATAATATTTTTTCTTTTCTTTTATAAACTCAACTCTTAAGAGTGTATATTTACTCCCACATCTAAGCTCACAATTATCAGGCACTAAACCTTTATATCTCTTCTTATGGGCACTTATATTATGATTGAGAAGAATATCACAATGATGTTTTTCATAAGTGTCATCTAAGGCTAAGATTTTAACATTTGTTTTTTCTTTGAGTTTTATCTGGAACTTATAGTCTATTTTATAATGGTCTATAACGATAAGCTCAATGGATAGCCGTCTTATGAGTTTGATGAGTTCTTTTATCTTGTTTGAGTTTAAAAGTTCTATTTTATATCCAGCTTCAAGTATTTTATGATTTATATTTCCCTTTAAGTCTTGTACGGCAAAGGTAATATTTGCATTTTTATATTGTGAGGCCAAAACTAAATCTCTCATAATATGACCAGTCCCAATAGTTGAAGAGGAATCTGCTCTAAAAAGTATGTTTGACATTTTTAAATCTTTTTTGTTATTACTACTTTCTAAATTCGCCATTAGGTGTTCCCTTTTATTTAGAGATTATTTATGCCCTATTACTTATCTATAAGAGATAATTTTTTATATTGCTTTTTAAAAGAAGTAGTTCTAAATATAGAATACATTAACTATCTAAATCTTTAAATAGACTTCTTGCAAAACTCCTATATGCCTCAGAGTGATAAGAAGTGCTAAGATTGTGTAAAACAAATTTTTATGCCTAGCCTAAGCTAAGGATAAAA
>JADGEZ010000028.1 GCA_016744115.1 Sulfurimonas sp.
AAAACAAGTGTTTTGATAGTGCAAAAGTGGGATAAGGAGCTTTGCCCTCAACAAGAGGATTATAATATCTTCTTTGCAAGCATGCAAGAACAAAGCAAGGATAATAGTGGCGAAAAAATATATGTAAAAAATGAAGATGGCACAAATAGACTTGACGACCACGACCACTTAATAGTAAAGCACGATTTATTTAATCACGATGGTGTTACACAAGATGGAATAGCAGAAGCTTTTAAAGAGTTTGCTAAAAAGGAGAATTTGAGTTTTTGGGGAAAGTAGATAGCCCATTTGATGAAGCTAAATATAATGCTTTGTTGGATGGGCTTGAAGCTGTTGAACTTAAACTTAGTAAACTGTTAGTTAATAATGAAGAATTTAGATTTGATAGTGAGTTTTTTAAAATAAAATATCAATTATTAGACCATTATTTAAAAAGCAGTCCTAAACTAGATGATTTAGTTTATATGTCTGATTTATCTACTAATGGCTCATTTAAAACAGTAGCAGATATTATTCATGATGACAACCCAAAAGTAGTTCCTTTTATCCGTTCTGGAAATACAGGAGATGCATTTATTAAAAAAGATGAATTGATTTTTATTTCACAAGAAGCACATGATAGATTACCAAAATCCACTACTAAACTTCATGATATTATAATGGCTAGAAAAGGTAAAATCGGTGGTGCAACTATTATTATGCCTGATGAAGTAGGTTTTAATTGTAATGAGAATGTCATTAAGCTTGATATCAATGATAAAGAAGAATTAAATCCATTTTATTTTGTATCATTTTTTAATTCTAAATTTGGATTACAACAAATTGAAAGATTATCAACTGGTAATGTGCAACCTTGGGTTAGTATTTATCAAATTAGAAAACTAGTAATACCAATAAAAAGTAAAGTCTTTCAATCTAAAATAGCAGAATTAATAAACCTAGCACATAAAAAACAAGAAGATAGTAAAAATTCTTACAGACAATCAGAACAACTACTTTTAAAAGAACTTGATTTATTAGACTTTAAACCATCAAAAGAAAAAGTAGCTATAAAATCGTTTAAGCAAAGTTTTGGAGATAGTGGGCGACTTGATAGTGAATATTATCAGCCTAAATATGATGAAATAATAGAAAAAATCAAAAGTTATAAAGGCGAGTATAAAACATTAGAATATTTTTCAAAAAACTATTCAACAGGCTATCCATTTAAAAGTGATAGTTATGTTGATGATGGAACTTATTTAATTAGAATTAATAATATCAAAAAAGGTTATTTAGATATTTCAAATGCTTCAAAAATACCAAGTATACATAAAGAATTAAGTTTAAAAGATATTGCATATGAAAATGATATATTAATTTCAATGTCAGGAACTATTGGAAATACTTGTAGAATACCAAAAGGAATTGAAGCTGTGATAAACCAAAGAATTATTAAAATTACACCACAAAATATTGATTTTGAAGTATTGCCATTGTTGATTAATTCTATAGTAGGTCAAAGTCAATTAGAAAGAATTGGAACTGGTGGAGTACAAACAAATATATCTTCAAGTGATATCCTAAACATAATAATACCCATCATAGATAAAAAAATCCAAACAAAAATAGAAGAAAAAATAAAAGAATCTTTTAAATTAAAAGAAGAATCAAAACAACTTTTAGAACTAGCAAAAAAAGCTGTTGAGATTGCTATAGAAGATGGGGAAGATACGGCTATGGAGTTTATAGGAGAAAGATATGAGTAGTGGAAAAGTAGATACAAACATAGAAAGTATTGTAAATGATTTAAAAACTGTTTCATGGCAACAAGTTTTAAATGAAGCAATAACGAACTCTTTACAAGCAAATGCAACAAAGATAAAAATAAAATTCATGCAAGGTGCGTTAGACTTAAAAGATACAAAAAAGTACATTGATTCTATCGTTATAGAAGATAATGGTGATGGATTTAATGATATTAATACTAAATCATTCAAAGAATATAAAACGCAACATAAAAAGGAATTGGGATGTAAAGGGATAGGTAGATTTTTTTATTTAAAAGTTTTTGATAAAGTTGATATTGAAAGTTTAGATAAAAAAATTAATTTTATTATTAGTCAAGATATTAATATTCAAGATAATTTAAAAAATGTAGATAGTACAATAGTAAAATTTACAAAACCAAGAGTTAAATTTGTAGTTGATTATAAAAAGTATAAAGATGAAATTAACGATCATTTTTTGGCTTATTTTAAATTATTAAAAGATAAAAACATATCTATAACTATAGATATATGTGAAAATTCAATAAAGCAGTTTGATATTAAGAGTGATGATATTCCAAAATTTGAAACTAAGAAATTTAAAATAGGTACTTATGATTTTAATTTAGATTATATTTTAAATGATGATACTATTAAAAGTTATGATGGTTTTTATTGTGCTGGTGGTAGAGTTGTTATAAAAAATAGTTATTTAGATAGTGGTAAAAAATTTAGGTTTTTTAAAAAGGTCAATATATTATTTCTTTTATCGTCTAATTATCTCGATAATAATGTCAACGAAACAAGAGATGATTTTACAATATATCCAAAACAAAGAAATGATGATATTTTTTATAATTTATCATGGAATGAGATTCAAGCTGAACTTAAAAATCAAATTAAACAGATAGCAAATGATAATAATATAGATGTAGATAAATTGTCAAAAGAAAGTCGTAAAAAAGCTTTAGAAGATGTGCCATTCTTAGCATATTATTTACAAAATAATGATAATGATGAGGACTATGAAACATTAAAGAGAACTGCTAAAAAAATGCTAGAAGATGATAAAATTTTTATAAGAGATAATAAAGATAAAATGGATGCTGACTATCAAGAAAAGCTATCAATAATAACACAAGCTGAATTAGCTGAATATATTTATGATAGACAAAAAAAGATTGATTTATTAAAAAAATTAACTCAAGAAGGGGCTATTGAAAAAGAGATACATAATTTATTCATAGCTCAAGGTACATCTGATGATATACAAAATTATAAAAGTAATAATTTATGGCTTTTTGATGATAGGTTTATGAGTTATGATAAAGTTTTTAGTGAATCTGAGATAAAAGATATTTTTCCTGAATTAGCTGAAAATGTAAAAAGACCTGATATTCTCAGCATCGTATCTAATACTCATAATAAGAATAAAATTACAGATGTAGTAATAATTGAATTAAAACGACCAAAAGAGATAATAACTCCAGAGGGTGCTGAAGCTCAATTATTAAAATATGCTAGATATATAAATCAATCAAACCTACCAAATGATGTACGAATATGGACTTATGCCTTTTTAAAGTTCAATAAAGAAATTGATGATGATTTAGATGACAAAGATTATAATAAAATACCAACACATTGGGAACATCCTATTTATTATAAATATCATGAAAAAAGAAATACCATCATAAATTTTATGGACTATAGAGCATTGGCTTTTGATGCAGACACAAGAAATAAAACATTTATGAAAATATTAAGTGGTGATACAATCAAAAATGAGGAAAATCATAATGCCAAAAGCCACATTTGAAGAACAAGAAGAAGCAATAGACGGTGCAAAGAAAAACATTAAATATGATATAAAAGAGTTTACACTAGAATTGTTACACTCTAAAAAGCTTTATGGCTAAAAAAGTACAAAAAAGAAGTTCTAACACTTCTTGATGCAACAGCACAAGCAAGACTTGAAACTTGTAAGTTAATCTTTCAACTCCAAATGAAAAGAAATTTATATGACAAAATGCAATTTTTTACGCTCCCGTACAAATAGTGGACAGGAAATATCAGACCACCTCGTTGAAGTTACCGAGGTGGTTTTGGGTGGTTCAGGTGTATCAAATCATTATCAATCTTTTACACTATCAAGATATGCTTGTTATCTCATAGTTCAAAATGCAGACCCATCTAAACCAACAGTAGCGAATGGACAAACTTATTTTGCTATACAAACAAGACGACAAGAGTTAAAGGATGATGAAGCATTTACGCAGCTCAAAGAGGATGAAAGGAGACTTTTTTTAAGAAATGAACTTAAAGAGCATAAGAAACAAATTTAGATTTTGCAATATTCCAAAATCATGGATACAAAGGTTTATATGATGGACTTGATGCAAAAGATATTCATCAAAAGAAGGGATTAAAAAAGTCTCATAAAATTCTTGACTATATGGGAAGTACAGAGTTAGCTGCTAATCTTTTTCGTGCAACACAAGCAGAAGAAAAACCTAAGAATGCCTCACTCTTCTTCGACCTTTATGCCCTGTATAGTTTTTCTTAAAACATGCCTGACAAATACTGTATTTTGTATTTAGAGGGAGTGGTGCTTTACACATTCTGCAAGTTTGTGTGAAGTTTGCTTGATGTAAAGATAGTTCTATGTATCTATTTAAAACACCTCGTGATATTCGTGCTTTTTTCTCATCTACAAAATACTCATCAAACCTATAAGAAAGCCATAGATAAAGTGAAATCTCTTTTACCATGTCTTCTGCTCTTAAAAGTTCATCTGTTGTTTGAGCATGACTTCCAAAGAGTTTTGGAGGAGTATATCTAACCGATACTTTCCTCTCTAAAGCCATAATATACTCTTCATAAGCACCGATAATATAGGGAGATTTTAATGTTAAAGGCGCACACGATAGATGATACTTCGTTGCAATATCTAAATCAAATTTATCAACTATCTCTGCAGCAAGGAGCATATCTTCAAGACTTGATGCACGAAATGGACCGTTGAACTCCATGTTTTTGACAAAAAACTTTAAAATCTCAAACAAGGAGTTTTCTTCTAGTATATTTCCAACAAGCTGAATATGCCCTAGATTTGCCATTACCCTAAAAGGGATAGTAATCGTTTTAGCACTCCTATAAAAGTTTTTTTGTATGATTTTAAGAGCTTCTGGGTTTAATGCACCTACAAAGCCCTCTTCACTAAGTCCATAACGACCAGCACGACCAGATATCTGATGTACTTCTGATGGGAAAAGATTTCTTTGACTTACTCCATCAAACTTCTCAGCCTTTGAAAAAAGAAGCGTTTGTATAGGAAGGTTCATCCCCATTGCTATGGCGTCTGTAGCTATTAAAATCTCTGCTTCGCCCTCACGAAAGCGTCTAGCTTCTTCTCTCCTTACTTCAGGAGAGAGGTTTCCATACACAACCGCAACAGAAAAGTTTCTTGAGAAGTCTTGCTTTAACCTCAACACATCCTTTCTGCTAAATGCAATTATCGCCGTTGAAGCCTCAACATCTTTAAGCTCAGTAAAATTTTCTAAAAGTCGTAGAGGAGTTTTTCTCTCAAACTCGATAATCTCTAAGTCTTCCCCTAGGTACTCAGCAAGAGCGACTATAGCCTCCTTAGCATTTGATGAGCCAGTCATGATAATCTCTTTTGCAGGTGTTCCTATGATAGCATTTGCCCATGCCCAACCACGATCACGGTCATCTATCATCTGAACCTCATCAATCACACAAACATCAACATCAACTTCAAAGTTTAACATCTCGATAGTAGAACTTATATGCGTTGCCCCATCATCTATAATCTGCTCTTCTCCTGTTATAAGTGATACATCAACCCCTTGTTCTTTTAAGTTTTCATAACCCTCTAAGGCAAGTAAACGCAGGGGTGCTAAGTAGTAAGCAGTATCTGCATCTCTAAGATGTTTCATCGCCTCATAAGTTTTACCGCTGTTTGTTGGACCGATATGAAGGGTTAGTTTTCGTCTCATCTCTCTAGCCATAGGGAAAAGGTTTTTAAAATCTCTTATCGTTCGTGCGAGTAAGGTATAGCGTTGTTTTTTTATCAATTGCTCTTGAATGTTATAGATAAAGATTCTACTTGTTTTTTTCACTATCTTTGGTGTTATTGTGAGTGAGTTATGTAAAAGTTCTATTAAAAACTCATATACTTTTTCGTGCAACTCCTCTTTTGTAAAGTGAAGCAAGGTCGCATAATTTGAACATATTGTAACAAGCTCATCTAACTCATGAAAAAAACTGCTCTCTTGTTCCTCTTTTGCTTGAGTTAAGACCTCCGTAAAATCAAGTTCTTGAGAGTTCCAAATAGATTCGAGTAAACTGCTCAACACAATATGAAGTTCTAAAGTATAAACATGGATTTTTTGCGAATATGGCAGCTTTACACTCTCTTTGATTTTTACTAAAACTTCTTCTTCATACAGTACCAAATCTTCAACATCAAGCATAGTTTCTATTAAGCTTTTTAAAATGGAAGCCTTTAAAAGAGGATAGATAAACTTAGTTTTTGGAGGATTAGCACGGAGTGATGTTTCTATCTCTTTGTTTGTTAGGTAGGTGTGTGGATTTTCAAGTGAATGTATAAAATTCTCTATAAAATTTTGTTTATTTTCAATTACTCTTTCTTTATCTATTTGTATTTTTTTTATTATCTCTTGGTTTTGTGCACTTTCTAGGTATTCAAAGCTATATGGCTTAGTATTTAATGTTAAGATTTTATGAAAATGCTGTTGGTATATTTTGTATTTTAGGGAGGCGTTAAACTCTAAAGAATCATCTATATCAAAGAAACCATCTAGTGCTTTTTCAAGAGTGGCTTTTTTCATATCATAGCGAATATGTTTGAGCTTTGACTCCATCTTTTCTATACTTATTTTTTTGCTTCTTATTTCTGCAAATGCTTCAAGCAAGAGTATCTCTTCTTCTTGATTGGTGTCTAAGTCTTGTAAAAATTCATAAATCTTTTCTGTTCTTTGAAGAGATGCTTTTTTTGCTAAGAGTGAGGGATATACTTGTGCATTTGCCATAAAAAAGTTAAGCACTTTTTCTCTAAACTCACTCCCCTCAATGCTCCATCTCTTTCGTATCTCCTTAACCATCACCTCTTGAGTAAACTCTATATCATAAATTCCTAGTGTGTGAAAAAGCTCACTCAGCGTTTGAGAATCTACTCTCTCAATCCCAATATCAAAAGCATCATCATCAAAAAATCTTCGTATTTTTTGATTTATTTTTGTTTGTTTTTTATTTTTCTTTCCCATAGGGTATTGTAACAAAAATCTTATAATAATTACCATTAGCAGTCAAGCTGAGAATGAGATTAGTTTTGATAACTGAGTCACATAATCTATAAATAAATGTATAATGTCTTCCATTGTCAAGACCACTTAACTAAGTTTTCTTATTCCATCAACCTACGATACTTTTTGTAACTAGTTCCTGTTTAAATTATTAATAGCTTTTAATTAAACCTCATTAGGTGTCTTATTTCCAATTGCTCAATGTAATCTCCTAGAGTTATTTATGTTCCATTACTTACATAATTTATGAGCTATAACACATCACTTTTATTTATCATAAATTAGATTGTTCAAAACTGACTATAATATGAGAACAATAATAGGATATAACATGAAAATAGCAAAAAATATTACTGAATTAATTGGAAACACCCCATTAGTCCGTCTAAACACTCCCTCAGAGCTTACAGGTGCTACGATTTTAGGAAAATGTGAGTTTATGAATCCAACGAGTTCTGTAAAAGATAGAATAGGCTTTAATATGATTCGCCGTGCAATAGAATCTGGTAAAATTAAAAAAGACACAACTATAATAGAACCAACAAGTGGAAATACAGGTATTGCACTTGCCTCTATTTGTGCGGCACAAAATTTAAAACTTGTTTTAACGATGCCAGATTCTATGAGTATCGAAAGACGAAATCTTCTTAAAGCTCTTGGTGCAGAACTTGTTTTAACGCCAGCAGCTAATGGGATGAATGGTGCTATATCAAAGGCTAAGGAGCTTCAAGCATTAACACATGATAGTGTGATTTTACAGCAGTTTGAAAATCCATCAAATCCTGAAATACATACACTAACAACTGCCTTAGAGATTTTAGAAGATACAGATAAAAATCTTGATGCGTTTATCGCCGCAGTTGGGACTGGAGGAACGATTACAGGTACATCTCAGGTTTTAAAAGAACATATTGCAAACATTAGTATTATCGCTGTTGAACCTATGCATTCGGCTATTCTCTCAGGTGAGACACCAAGCCCACACAAAATTCAAGGAATTGGAGCTGGTTTTATCCCAGCTATTTTAGATACTAAGGTTTATAGTGAAGTGATTAAAGTAAGTAATGAGGATGCTTTTGAGACAGCAAGAATGTTAGCAAAAAAAGAGGGTTTAATTGTCGGTATTTCAGCTGGTGCTAATGTATGGGCAACGATGCAAGTAGCATCACGACCTGAATTTCAAGGTAAAACACTCTTAACTATTCTTTGCGATACAGGTGAGAGATACCTAAGCACTACACTTTTTGACTCAGAATAAATTTTTTGAAACCATCAAGGTTCTTGATGGAGTAGTTTATAATCTCTCTTGGCATCAAGCTCGATATGAAAGTGTCTTAAACTCTTTTGGTATTTTTTCCTATCAAGATTTATCTTCATTTATAAAAGCTCCTAAACATGGTTTATATAGATGCAAATTGATATATGCTATCCAAAATATACAAGATATAGAAGTTACTTTTCATAGGTATATAAAAAAACAGATTAGGTCTCTTAGGGTTGTTTATGATGATATTGATTATTGTAAAAAATATTTAAATCGTGATGCACTTGATAAACTCTACCAAAAGAGAGATGATTGCGATGATATTTTAATAGTAAAAAACTCTTTTATTACTGACACTTCTATAGCAAATATAGCCTTATTTCAAGATGGTATTTGGTTTACACCTGCAAATCCAATTCTTAGGGGAACAACAAGAGAGCGATTGTTGGGTGAGAAAAAAATCATAAAAAAAGATATTAAGATAGAAGAATTAAAAGATTTCTCTCAACTTGCTTTACTCAATGCGATGATAGATTTTGATATAATAAGCAACATAAATTATAAAATGTAAGGATATAATGTGCTAGAGAGTATAATTGATGATAAAGATTTTGCAAAATTAATGCAAGAAAATATAAAAAGCACTATTATTTACCTTTTTGAAAAAGAACAAAACTTTGGTGTCTTATCTAAAATAGAAGATATTAGTTTTAACCCTCCTCTTCCTAATGACATCAACTCAGAGTTTCGCCCTCTTACTCTTTTTTTTCTAGCTGGTTACACTTTTGAGACAGCAAGACTAGAAGATAAATATCTTATTTTTGAAGCTGGTTTTGGAGGGGATAATTTTGGTAGTTTAGTAACGGTACCACTTCTTAGCATTATGCAAGTTATCGTTGATGAGACACCCATCTTAATAAATTTAGCAAGCTATGAGCAAGAGAATACACTTAACAAAGAAAAAGGTGGCGAAGAGAACTCTATGGCTTCTTTTTTAAATAATCCAGAAAATTCTAAGTTTTTAAAGTAAAAGTATAAAGAAAAGCTCTTTATACTTTAGAGATAGTAAGTAAGAAGTTCACAACATTTTCAATAAATGCATCATGCTTTCTTTCTTTTAAGTAAGCAATATAAAACTTTCTGCCTATCTTGTGGTCTTTAATTCTTGCTTCATAAAGTTTTCCATCTTTAATTTCATCTTTGATTACATGGCGTGACATTACAGAAGCTAAAGGCTTTTGTACTGTTGGATCAGAATGTAAAATAGTTGATTTTATAGCAGTAGGACTAGAGAGTACTCCCATCACACAAAAATTATCACAAGGTACATTTACCTCATCAAAGGCATCAGATGTAAGCATTCGAGTGTGTGAATTTTCCTCTCTACAAATCCAATCATAAGACATGAGATCATCATGCTTTAGCTGCTTTGGAAGTTGTTGGTTAGAAAAAATTACGAGCTCATCATCAACCCATTCTCTATAAACAATATTTTCTTTAAAAATTGGAGATTCAATAAGGGCAATATCTATTTTTTTATCTTCAAGTTGATTTATAATTTCACTTGATGATTCGACATTTAAAAATACTTCATTATCTATCTTATTTTTAATATCACCTAAATAGCTTGGAAGTATGTAATTACCGATAGTAGTTGAAGCTCCCATAACAAATGTAAAATCTTTGTTAATAATTTTTAAAAGCTCTTTTTCGCTATTTACAATAGCTTTATCTAATTTTTGAGCTATTCTAAAGAGGTCTTCCCCCTCTTTTGTGAGAAGAATACCATTCTTTTTTCTTTCTACTATCTTTGTGTCTAAGTAATCTTCAATAAATTTTATTTGTTGTGTTACTGCTGGTTGTGAAATACCTAATTTAGCTGATGCTTTAGAGAAACTTTTCTCTTTTATAACCATCAAAAAAGTTTGTAATTTTGCAAAATCTTTTAACATAATAATTCCTATAAGTATAATTGATAAGTGAAATTATAACTCAGATTAATAATTAAAGCAATAGTTTTGTAATAATTTACATAATTTTTGTTATAATATTAATAATTACATAACAAAGTAGTCTAAAATGGATAAAATATTTAAAAAGCTTAATAAATCTCAATCAGATGCTGTTAAACAAATTGATGGATCTGTTCTTATTTTGGCTGGAGCAGGAAGTGGCAAAACAACTACCATTATCTCTCGCCTAGCTTTTCTTATAGAAGAAGTTGGAATACCAGCCTCAAATACGCTCACACTTACCTTTACAAATAAAGCGGCAAAAGAGATGCGTGAAAGATCACTAGCTATGATAAAAGATATTTCTTACCCACCTCTCTTATGTACATTCCACAAGTTTGGACTCTTATTTTTAAAGTTTAACATCCACCTACTTAATCGTCAAAATAACTTTGTAGTTATAGACACAGAGGATAAAAAGCGAATTATTAAAAAAATAAATTCAGAACTTCCAACACCCTTAATAGCGAGTGAAATCTCAAGATATAAAAATTCTTTAATATCTCCTGATGAAGCTTATAAACAAGCGGAGCTTTTTAACTATCAACAAATAGCTAAAGTTTATGAGGAGTACGAAAAATATTTACATGAAAATAATCTTGTAGATTTTGATGATTTAATTGCTCTCACATATAAACTATTGGAACAAAACCCAGACTTAGCCATGAAAACGAGTCAAAAGTATCAGTATATTATGATAGATGAGTACCAGGATACAAATGAACTGCAATTAAAACTTATTCAAAAGCTTTGCTGTGCTCATAATAATATCTGCGTGGTTGGAGATGATGATCAAAGCATTTATGGTTGGCGTGGCGCTAATATTCGTAATATTATGGAGTTTGATCAAGATTTTAAAGGTGCAACAATATTTAAATTAGAAGAAAATTATCGTTCTCGTACACCTATTTTAAAGGTTGCAAATGCTTTGATAGAGCATAATCGTTCACGCTTGGGGAAAAAACTTATTGCAACTCGGGGAAGCGGCGAAGATGTTAGTATTTTAAACTCTCATGATGAGGGTCAAGAAGCAAGAAATATAGCAATAAGTATTAAAAAACTTTTAGATTCTGGTGTATCTGCTAATGATATTGCAATTTTATATCGCGTAAATGTACTTTCTCGCTCCATTGAAGAGGGGCTTAATCGTGCAGCTATAGCGTATAAACTTGTTGGCGGCTTACGCTTTTACGATAGAGCAGAGATTAAAGACCTCATCTCTTATATCCGAGTTGTAACGAATTTTCATGATGATTTTTCTTTTAAACGCATCGTAAACAAACCCAAGAGAGGACTTGGCAAAGCGAGTATAGATAAACTTGAGTTAGCATCTATCTCAAGTGAGTTATCCATATTTGAGTTTGTGAAAAAAGCATCATTAGATGAACTTGAAACGCTTGTAAGAAAGAAAAATGCCAAAACTTTGAAGCAGTTTATCCAAGATTTAGATATGATTTCTAAACTTGCACAAGAATCAACATACGAATTTATAGATATTTTAGAAGAGACTTTTCATCTTAAAGATATTTACAAAGGTATGCAAGATGAACAAGATAGAATCCTCAATATGGATGAATTTTATGCTTTGTTTCGTGACTTTGTAAAAAATAAACCAGGATTAGGGCTTGATGAATTTTTAAACGAACTCACACTTCAAAGTGAACAAGATCAAGTTGAGGGAGAGAGTGTCTATATGATGAGTATCCATGCTTCAAAGGGTTTAGAGTTTGATCATCTATTTGTGATTGGGCTAGAAGAGGGATTTTTACCTCTTGTTGGTGAGGGAAGTGACTTAGAAGAGGAGCGTCGTTTAGGTTATGTTTCTTTTACTAGGGCAAAAGAAACCTTGACTCTTTGCCATGCTTCAAGCCGTTTTTATAAGGGTCGCAGAAGTGACCTTGTAAAAAGTAGATTTTTTAATGAAGCTGGACTTTGTGCAGGCTCACTTATAGTTGAAAAAAATACAGCTTTTAAAAAAGGGGACTTAGTTCGCCATAAAATTTTTGGAACTGGTCGTGTCACAGGTGTGAGTAAATCAGGGCGTGAGTTTAAACTTAGCATCAACTTTGCGGGCAATCAAAAAGACATCTTAGCCTCTTTTATAGAAAGACTATAAATGAATCGACTTTTTGTTGCAAACAAACCATCAGGGGTAAGCTCAAATTTTTTTTTATCACAATTAAAAAGAAAATATAAGAACAAAAAAGCAGGTTTTACAGGAACGCTTGATCCCTTTGCCAAAGGTGTCTTGATTATCGGTATGGGTTCACATACAAAGCTTTTCCGTTTTTTAGATAAAACACCTAAGAGGTACAGAGCTACCCTTTGGTTAGGCGCACATTCTCATAGCTTAGATACCGAGATGATAGATAGCGTTGAAAATATTGAGGTCTTTAGTAATGAAGAGATACAGAGTGCTGTAAAATCATTAGAGGGTTCTCTTGAGTACGAGCCTCCTATATTTTCAGCAAAACGCATCAATGGACAACGAGCTTATGACCTTGCAAGAGCTGGTAAAAAAGTCGTGCTAAATAAAATAAACTCTACCATACATGAATCAAAGTTAATTCACTACAGACACCCCTTTGTAACATTTGAAACAACTGTATCCGAGGGAACTTATATCCGTTCTCTTGGAAAAATAATTGCAAGTAGCTTAGGTGTAGCAAATGGAAGTTTAAGTGCATTAGAAAGGCTCAACGAGGGTAAATTTGTTTATGAAGATGAAAAAATTCTTGATATAAAAAAATCACTTAATATCCCTATAAACAAATATAAAGGGGAGAGCGATAACATAAAATTTGGAAGAGTTCTTGCTGTAGAAGATCTAGAGATAAAAGAAGATGGATATTATTGGCTAGATAATGAAGATAATATCTCTATTATAAATATAAAAAATGATATAGTAAATTATGAACTAGGGAGGATATATACATGTTAGTATTAGCACGTAAACTAAATGAATCAATAGTAATTGGTGATGATATAACAATCAAAATTGTCTCCATAGACAAGGGTATTGTAAAGATCGGAATTGATGCTCCTAAAGATATCTCTATTATGAGAACGGAACTTTTAAAAGATGTTAAAGACTCAAATATAGCAGCCTCAAAAAGTGTAGATGAAGCTGCTTTAAGTGAACTTAGTAAGCTGATTGGAAAATAGCTACAAGAGATGAAAATTTATAAGGCATACGCTAAGGTCAATATATTTTTAAAAATAACAGGAAAGAGAGGTTTATATCACGAAATTATTTCAAGGTTTATGAGAGTAAATTCTTTATATGATGAACTTTATTTTCTGCCAAAAGAGGAGTTTGGAGGAAGATTAGAAAACTTTTATATCCGAGGTAATTTTTCTTGCGAGACTGAGCAAAACACAATTTATAAAGCCTACTTTGCCTTAAAAAAAGCAACAGAGTCTGATGCTTTAGAGAAACTGATGCGTACACATGGCGTAGAAGTAAAAAAAAATATTCCTCCTTTTGCAGGTTTAGGTGGTGGAAGTTCTAACGCTGCAACATATCTTAAAATGTGTAATGAAGTACTTCATTTAGGTCTTAGCTTAAATGAATTAGCCCTTATAGGGATGGAGGTAGGAGCAGATGTTCCTTTTTTTATTTATGGATATGAGAGTGCGAATGTAAGTGGAGTGGGTGAGATAGTAGAAGAATTTAAAGAAGACTTATTAGATTTTGAGATTTTTACCCCTAATATAGAGATAAGCACACCAAAAATATATCAAACGTATAGAAGAGATTTTTACAAACCTATAGATGGCTTTAAAACACAAGAGTTAAAACAAATTTCTTCACAAGAAATATTGAAAAATATGAATATTAGAGACGCAAATGATTTATTTTCCCCAGCACTCCAAGAATATAAACACCTAGCAGATAACTACAAGCAAGGCTTGCATTTTTCAGGAAGTGGGAGTAGTTTTTTTAGGGTGAAAGAGAATTAAGAGTTGATAAAATTAAAACTCTTTCTCATCGATCGAGCATGGGTATGTTCTGCCGTTAAGCCACCTAAAATACATTAAGAGACCGGCTACACAGTATATAGACTCAATATAGGGCAGACTAGAATATCATAAATCAATGATTTTACACTCATATTAGCTTTGGCTAATATTTATGTTACTTATATTCACATATTAATTTTATTTATCTTAGAAAGATGATAAAAACTACTTTTGCTATGTTCATGCTATACATATTTTTTATCATGAAATGTTAAATTTACACAAAAGGTAATATATGAAAAAGAAAGTATTATTAAGTGCTATAACAATTGGACTTTTAAGTTCTGTAAGCTTAAGTGCAGCAGACGATTTTGCTTCAATGTTTAGCGAAGGTAAGGCAAGCGGTCAAATTCGAGGATTTAGTATTTCTCGAAGTATAGAGTATACTGATTCTAATGAGGACTTTACACGAGATGCAACTGCAATCGGTGGTCATCTAAAGTTTGTGACTGGAAACTATAATGGTTTAAGTTTAGGAACTGCATTCTACACTACAAACGGTTTTTCTATAGAAAATCCAAGAACAGCTAGTACGGTAGATCCTACTCTCCTCGGTCCTGACAATGAAAGTTACTCCATCCTCGGTGAGGCATTTCTTAAGTTAAACATAGACAAGTCAGTATTTGTTGGTGGTCGTCAAAAAGTTAAAAATGCTGTGATTAGTTCAGATGATGCAAGAATGTTACCCAATCTTGTTGAAGAGTATTCTGCAACTAACAAAAGCATAGCAAATACAACTTTATCAATAAGGCATACAACTAAGTTTGCTCAGGGTACATTTGGACGAGCTTATGGCGGAGGTATCTTATCTGCAACTGGTGGTTATTCTGCTGGTGATTCTAAAAACCAAGTTGGTAAGTTTGTAAATATGGGAACTTATGCAGTTGGTGAATCAACCGATGGTGTAACTTCTTTTTCAGCAGTATATACTGGTATAAAGGGACTAAAGTTACAGATTAGTGATTATCATGCACATGATATTATGAACACTATCTATGCAGATGCTTCATACAAGATGAAAATCGACTCGATGACTCCTTTTGTAGCATTTCAAATCATAAAACAAAATGATATTGGAGATCAACTACTTAAAAATACTGCAATAAGTACTAACGGTAAACTCGATAGTCTCTATTATGCTATCAAAGCAGGAGTATCTGTTAATAACTTTACAGCCTATGCAGCCTACTCTGCAACTGGTGCGAATAGTGATGCTGAAAAAGAAAAAGAGGGTACAGCTACAAACTCTATCATTACAATGTGGGGCGGAATGCCAGCATATACACAAGGTATGGTAACTCGTCACCATAACTTAGCAGGAACTAAAGCGACAAAACTCGTAGCTGTATATAACTGGAAATCATTTGGCCCAGATCTTAAAACAGTTGCTTATTATGCAAACTATAGCATGGATAAAAACAATGGTTATACCTATGGTGACGCAAAAGAAACAGGTTTTGATATAATCTACAACACTAGTTTTGTAAAAAACTTACAGCTTCGTTTACGCGGTAATTACGCAGATGATTTCAAAGTAAATACTGATGGCGACACAATTGGTTGGAGCGAATATAGATTTATCGCAAATTACAATTTTTAAACTAAAATTAAAGGAATAAAGAGATGAACAAAGAACTCGTAGACAAAATTAAGGCGAATCCTGATTATCAAGAACTGGTCTCAAAGAGATCATCTTTTGCAATCAAACTTTCAATCGCTATGCTTGTGGTATATTTTTCATTTATACTCACAATTGCATTTAACCCATCAGCATTAGGTACTCCTATGTTTGATGACTCCGTAACAACAATTGGTATTCCAGTTGGAATAGCGATTATTATTTTTGCATTTACTTTAACAGGTATCTATACTGCAAGAGCAAATAGTGAATTTGATGATTTAACAAACAAAATCAAACAAGCAGCAAAGGATTACTAGATGATGAATAGAATATTTTTATTTTTGATACTCGGAACAGTTGGCGTATTTGCAGCTGGTGCAATTGAGGGTGAAATTCAAAAACAAGATCTTAATATTTCAGCGATTGTAATGTTTTTACTTTTCGTTGGCGGTACTTTAGGTATTACATATTGGGCTGCAAAGCGTACAAAATCTGCTAAAGATTTTTACACAGCTGGTGGTGGAATTACAGGTTTTCAAAATGGTATGGCTATCGCTGGTGATTATATGTCAGCTGCGTCTTTTCTTGGAATATCTGGACTTGTTTACCTTAAAGGTTACGATGGATTAATTTACTCTATCGGATTTTTAGTTGGTTGGCCGATTATTCTTTTCATGATTGCTGAGCCTTTAAGAAACTTAGGTAAATATACATTTGCTGATGTTGCTTCTTATAGACTTCGCCAAACACCTATCCGTACACTTGCTGCGGCTGGATCTATTGCGACTGTAATTTTATACCTTATTGCTCAAATGGTTGGTGCAGGTAAGCTTATTCAACTTCTATTTGGTCTTGAGTATGAAATTGCGGTTGTCTTAGTGGGTGTGCTAATGATTTTATATGTAACATTTGGTGGTATGCTTGCTACTACATGGGTACAAATCATTAAGGCATTTTTACTCCTTTCAGGTGCGACATTTATGGCTTTTGCTGTAATGGCACATTTTAATTTTGATTTCGGTTCTCTTTTTGCAAAAGCAGTAGAGATGAAAAATACTGAATCCCTAGATATAATGAGCCCGGGTGGACTTGTAAGTGATCCAATCTCTGCGATTTCACTAGCTGTTGCTCTTATGTTTGGTACTGCTGGTCTTCCTCATATCCTTATGAGATTTTTTACAGTAAGTGACGCAAAAGAAGCTCGTAAATCAGTTTTTTATGCTACTGGTTTTATCGGTTATTTCTATATCTTAACTTTCATTATCGGTTTTGGTGCGATTGTTATGGTTTTCCAAAATCCTGAATATTTAGATCTTGCTAAACAAGCTGTTAGTGGTGGCGATCCTATCCTTGGTGGTAAGAATATGGCTGCAATTCACTTGTCTCATGCTGTTGGTGGGGATTTCTTCCTTGGATTTATTTCAGCGGTTGCATTTGCTACGATTTTAGCAGTTGTTTCTGGTCTTACACTCGCTGGTGCGTCTGCAATTAGTCATGACCTTTATGCTTCGGTAATAAAAAAAGGTAAGGCTGATAGTCAATCTGAAATGAAAGTTTCTAAAATTGCTACAGTAGCACTTGGTGTTGTTGCTATCTTTATGGGTATTGCGTTTGAACAACAAAATATCGCTTTTGTTGTTGGTCTTGCTTTTGCTATTGCAGCGTCTGCTAACTTCCCTATTTTATTCCTTTCAATGTACTGGAGTAAACTTACAACTCGTGGTGCGGTAATTGGTGGTTCTATAGGACTTGCTACTGCTGTTTTACTTGTTATATTAGGTCCAATTGTATGGGTGCAAATTTTAGGAAATGCAGAAGCAATTTTCCCTTATAAATATCCAGCATTGTTTTCTGTAACAGTTTCATTTGCGTCTATCTGGTTCTTCTCGATCACGGATAAATCACATGATGCTCAAGCAGAAATAGAAGCTTTTGAAGCACAATATGTTAGAAGTCAAACAGGTATTGGTGCTGAGGGTGCGTCTGAGCATTAGTTAGTTTGTAAAAGAGAATCCTCTCTTTTACTTTCGTCTCCGCCATAATGGCGATTAAAACAGCCTTTTTAAGGCTGTTAAGAAATATGGAGTATTTCTTTATGAGTATATTAGACCAAAGAAAATTAATTGAGTCTATACATCCCTTTGAGCTATTAAGCACTAATGAACTTGATAACCTGATGGCTAAGATTGACATAGCCTACTATCCCACAGATACTCTTCTCATGAGTAAAAATTTATGTTCTATTGCTTTTTATATTATCATTAAAGGTTCTGTAAATGAATTTATAGATGATGAAATTCATAATGTATACACATCAGAGGATAGCTTTGATGCTGATGCTCTTATTTATAACAAGTGCGAAAGTAAATTTGTTGTTGATGAAGATTTGATTTGTTATGAGATTATAAAAGATGATTTTCTTCTCCTTATGCAAAACAAAAAAGTCCAAAGTTACTTTTTACAAGACTTTGTAAGTAAGCATCAACATCTTAAAGAATACGATTCAGCAAGTGAATTAACACCTTTTTTAATTGCTAAAGTTTCAGATATATTTTTACATTCAGTATGCGTTGTTGATGAAGATAAAAGCATATATGATTCTTTAGTAAAACAAAGAGACTTAAAAGCAAAGATTATCATTGTTAAAAGTGGTTTAAAGCATCTTGTTGTAACTGATACAGATTTGAGAGATAAGGTACTTCTCGGTGATGTAGATATAAAAGACAGTATCAAAGAGCTAGCTACTTCAAATATAATTTGTATAGATATTCATGATTTTTTATTTAATGCTCTCTTGATGATGACGCAAAACAATATCAAAAGACTAGTAGTTAAAGATGGCGAAGAAATTATTGGAATTTTAGAACAGATTGACTTGTTAAGTTTCTTTGCAAACCATTCTCATCTCATTGCGGTTCAAATAGATAAGGCTGATACAATTGAGGATTTGAAAAACTTACAAGGTGATTTAAGAAACCTCATAATTACACTTAAAACAAAGGGTGTAAAAGTACGGTATATTACCAAGCTCGTATCAACGCTTAATCTTAAAATATATAAAAAAGTTTTTCGTATGTGTGTAAGTGAAGATTTACAAGATAAATGTGCCTTGATTGTTATGGGAAGTGAAGGACGAGAAGAACAAAGCGTTAAAACCGATCAAGATAATGCACTTATTATAAAAGATGGCGTTGATGTTGAGTTATTTATAAAGCCAATGCTAAAGTTAAATCAGTATTTGCTAAGTATTGGTTTTCCAAAATGTAGTGGAAATGTTATGGTAAGTAATGAATTTTGGAGAAGAGATGTTCATTCTTTTAAGAACTTGATTGACTCTTGGACACAAAACATGGATGATCAAAGTGTTCAAAATCTGAGCATATTTTTAGATGCTAAGCTTGTAGCTGGAGAGGAAACACTTCTTGAAGAGTTGCGTGCGTATCTTTGTAAAAACTTTTACAATCGAGATGATATTTTAGCCCATATTGCCAAGGCTGTTTTAAATTTTAAAACACCTCTTTCTTTATTTTCTGGTTTTGTTTTAGAAAAAGAACATAGCAATAAATTAGACCTAAAAAAAGGTGGAGTTTTTGCCTTAGTACATGGTGTGAGAACCTTGTCTTTACAGTATGAGATTAAATCTACAAACACAATAGAGAGGATTAAGGAACTAAACAACCTTGGAGTGATTGATAAGAATTTTGCTACAGAGTTGATAGAGAGTTTTGACTCTTTGTCTGCCATACGACTCCAAGCTATGCTTAACTCTAAAGATATAAGCAAGAGTAATTATATCAATCCTAAGAGCTTAGAAAAAAACCAAAGAGACTTACTCAAAGATAGTTTTAAAATCATAAATAAATTTAAAAAGTTTATGAGTTTTCATTTTCACTTGGACATCGTTAGTTAATGTTTGCAAATTTTTTTAAGAACTTACAAAGAAAAAGAAATTTATTGAGATTAAAAGATGAAAAATTTAAATTTTTGTTTGACGAGCATGTCAGCGAAGAGTATATTGTCTTTGATACAGAAACAACAGGTTTAAATCCAAAAGTAGATGAAATCTTGTCAATAGGTGCTGTTAAGATTAAAGATAATAAAATACTTACTTCACAAACTTTTGAGGTTTATGTAAAAAATTCTAAAGAGATTAGTACAAAAAGTATAGAAATTCATGGGATTCGTCCATGTGATTTAAAAAATGCTAAAGATGCTACTCTAGCAATAGAAGATTTTTTAAATTTTATTGGTTCAAGAGATTTAGTTGGGTATTATTTAGAGTTTGATGTAGCAATGGTAAATAAATATCTTACTAAAATGTTAGGTATCAAACTACCAAATAAGATGATAGAGGTATCAGAGCTTTATTATGATGAGCAAACCTGTGCAATCCCTCAAGGAAACATAGATTTAAGATTTGACACAATCTTAAAAAAATATGACATTCCAAATATGGGTGTACATAACGCGGTGAATGATGCTGTAATGACGGCTATGATTTTTTTAAAGTTAAAAATTAAATAAGGAAAATAAGATGAGTAAAGAGCAAGTAAAACAGATATTTCAACCAAACCCAGAGTTCGCTAAAAATGCTAGTATTAAAAGCATGGATGAGTATAATACACTTCAAAATAAAGCGATAGAGAATTATGAGGGCTTTTGGGGTGATTATGCCAAAGAAAAACTTGATTGGATTGAACCATTTACAAATACTGTTGATGAGTCTAATTTTCCATTTGTTAAATGGTTCGAGGGTGGAAAACTGAATGTTTCACATCAATGTATAGACCGCCATTTAGATACTAGAAAAAATAAAGCAGCTATTATCTTTGAGGGCGATAGAGGAGATAAGCAAGTTATTACATACTTAGACCTTTATTACAATGTAAATAAATTTGCAAACCTTTTAAAAGAGGATTTTGGAGTAAAAAAAGGCGATAGAGTTGTCATCTATATGCCAATGATCCCAGAAGCTGCTTATGCGATGTTAGCCTGTGCTAGAATTGGTGCAATTCACTCTATAGTATTTGGTGGATTTTCAGCAGAAGCTCTTAAAGATAGGATAGAAGATGCCGAGGCTAAAGTAGTTATTACAGCCGATGGAGCTTATAGAAAAACAAAACCTTATATGCTTAAACCTGTTGTAGATAATGCCCTTAAAGGTAAAACCCCAGTAGAAAAAGTACTAGTTATTGAGAGAAACAATGAAGAAGTAGCATGGGTTGAGGGAAGAGATTACTCTTACAATGAACTTATAAAAAATAAATCAGGAAAATGTGAGGCAGAGCTTATGGACTCAGAAGACCCACTTTTCTTACTTTACACTTCAGGCTCAACAGGCAAACCAAAAGGTGTTCAGCATAACTCGGCTGGATATATACTTTGGGCTCAAATGACTATGGAATGGGTATTTGATGTAAAAGAAAATGATACTTACTGGTGTACAGCCGATGTTGGTTGGATTACAGGTCATACTTACATAGTGTATGGACCTTTGGCAATGGGTGCTACAACAGTTATGTTTGAGGGTGTTATCACTTTCCCTGATGCTGGACGCCCTTGGCAAATGGTGCAAGAGCATAGAATCAATCAGTTTTATACAGCGCCTACTGCTATACGAGTACTGCATAAAATGGGTGAAGAAGAACCTAAAAAATACGACTTATCATCTCTTAAAGTTCTTGGAACAGTTGGAGAGCCAATCGACCCTCCTGCATGGAAGTGGTATTATGAAGAAGTAGGTTCAAGTAAATGCTCGATTGTAGATACTTATTGGCAAACAGAAACTGGTGGTCATGTAGTATCTCCATTACCAGGAGCAACACCAATCAAACCAGGGTGTGCAACATTTCCACTTCCAGGGATAATGGCTGAAATTTTAGACCCAGAGACTGGAATAAAATCAGAAGTTGGCGAGAAAGGTTATATGTGTATAACTAAGCCTTGGCCAGCAATGATTCGTGGTGTATGGGGAGATGAAGAAAGATTTGTAAAATCATACTTCGGTGATGTGAAAAAAGATGGTAAAGCAGTTTATTTTACTGGCGATGGTGCTGTTTATGATAAAGATGGTTATATAACAATTACTGGTCGTACAGACGATGTTATCAATGTTTCAGGACACAGAATGGGAACTGCGGAAGTTGAAGCAGCTATCAAGAAACATCCAAATGTAGCAGAGGTTGCAGTTGTTGGGAAACCACATCCACTTAAGGGAGAGGGTATTTTTGCTTATGTTGTCTTAAAATCAGATGATGGTGTAGCAGATGAGGTTGAAGAGGTAAAAGCTATCAACAAGATTATCAAAAAAGAGATTGGTAATATCGCCTTATGTGATGATATGCTTTTTGCTCCAGGACTTCCAAAAACACGCTCAGGAAAAATCATGAGAAGAATACTTCGCTCAATTGCTAAAGGCGAAGAGATAACACAAGATATTTCAACACTTGAAGATCCATCAATTGTTGCTAAAATTGCTGATATGGTAAAGAGTTAAGATGTCACTTATTGAACTATTTAGTGATTATGTTTATAATCAAAAAGATTTAAAAGAGTATGTGGAAAAAAGAAAAAAAGTTAAAGAGCGGGGGGAGTTTAATGACAATTTACTTTTTAGAGCAGCTGATAACCTAGAAAAACTTAAGAGTGAAGACAGGGAGGTATATGATTTAATGTATATCACTTTAGAGGAATATGTAAAGTTAGATCAGGGGCATACTTTAGAGTATCCGATTAATTTTATTCGAGAGATTTTAAAACTGCATAAGCAAGGATGTTGCCCACGAAATGTTTATGAAGACTATAAAGCAGGCTTGACGCATCCTTTTCAGGATGCTTAGATAAAAATGCTTTTGAGGGAGGAAGGACTAGTTAAATTCTTTCTCAAGAGCCTCTAAAGCTTCTTTAGCTTTAAATTGTTGCCATGAGGCGTTATCTGAATTTAAACTTGTTTTAAGAGCGTTCTGTACATGTTTGTTTACATTTTTTGTAGGCACTGTTACTAACATAAATAAAGTCCCAGATGGCGAGTTCCACATATCAATCCCTTTAGAATTTTGCAATCTCACATTTGCCAGTTGTTTTGAAACAGCAGTAGTAAGTAAATCAACTGTTTGGGCATCTCCATTTCCAGTTGTTGAAGTATAGGTAACGACCTTATCTTTTACTTGAGCGTTGATTTGTTGTGCTAAATCACTTCTACCATTTGCAAGAGCAATCTTTCTCATATGACCCATACCAGCAGCACTCTTTGAGGCGATACCTACACCTGCATAAAACCCTTGAACTATTGGAACACAAGTCCATTTTGGAGCATCAACCCCCTCTTGTTGGCAGCCAAACTTATTGACTGCCTCAGCTATAGCCTTTTCTTGGCTTGGAACATTTTTACTGCTACATGAACTAAGAGAAAGTATGGCTAATGTACTTATTAAAACTATAGATAATATTTTATTCATTTAAAATCCTTTTGAATATTTTAGCACAGATTAGTGACTAAATTGTATAATTTAAGTTATAAGTAAGAGGGCATAATTGTAACTAAATTAGTTTGGATGTATCGTGCAATCATCTCTTCCTAGCCTCTTTTATCATCTCATAAGCTTGATTTATCTCTTGAGTTTTTGCAGTAGCTTCTTGCATATATTTCTCACCTTTATTTTGTGATTTTATAATGTCGGGATGGTATTGGCGTACAAGTTTTCTATATGCTTTTTTAACAACTTGCATCTCATCATTTTCATTTAGCCCTAAGAGTTTATAAGCATCAGAAATATTTGCTTTTGGTCTAATGTTTTTAATCATTTTTTCAAACTGATTAAAAATAGCATGATAAGCATTAGGATCAAAGTTAAAAGCTGCCGCAATAGTTTGAAGCATCTCATCTTCGCTCTCACTTACCTCGCCATCAACAAAAGCGAGTTGGATTAAAAATCCCATAAATTGTTGTTGCTTTTGTCTATCTTGATGGATTGTATTAGCTAAGTCCTCAGCAACGGCTTGAAGATTATGAGGTATATCTTTTTGTTCAGCGAATATCTCTTTTAAAATTTTTTTTGTTTTTTCAGGTTCTGGATATACAGCTGAAATATCATCAAACATTATGCCCACAAGTTCGGCTTCAAGGGCATCAACCTTGCCATCTGCTTTTGCAAGCTTAGCTACTAAGGCTACAAACATTCCGAGTTCACTATTTCCGATAGACTCTTTTGTAATCGTCATATTTTTAAAAGCTTTTTTTGAATACTCAGAAGTATAAGACCCATAGCTTTTAAATATATAGTAAAAAACTGCCCCTATGATTGCGAATAAAATTATATTTCCCATAAAAATCCTTAGTTTTAAAAATTATACTAAACTTTAACTCATAAACTTTATTAAAACCATTCCTGCAAATTTGTCTTTTGAATAATACTCTACCCTATAGATATAGCCTTTTTTATCTATTGAAAATCTTTTGGCAATTTGTTTTTTATTAATATTTACATCTGTTTCTATCTTTTGTTTGTTTGTATAACCTATAATGTTCACCCTAAAATTTTCATCATGTTTGACCAAAAAATTCTTTGAAACATTTACAATTGTACCAAACGCAATATCTCTAGGCTCTCCATCTATTAAAAAACTTACCTTATCATTTTTTTTATTATATTCTTGATAATCTGCTTTTAACTTTGAGAGCCTTCTGTTTCCATAATGTATGGTATAAATATTTCCTTTTTTAACGATTTTCATAAGAGGATTACTTGCTTTAAAATCAATAATTTGATCTTTTTTGATAGGAAAATATTTTAAAAATCCTCTTATTTCACTTAGGGGTAATTTTATTCTATTATCATAAAGTGATATATAAATATCATTATTTATCGCAGCATAAACACCTTTAGAATCCATCCTAAAATTTCTTTTGTATTCTATGCCCATAATATCCATATATTTCTCTAAAGCTAAGAGATGATAATAAACTCTAGTATGTGTTGCTAAACTTTTACTTGCTTCGTTTCCAAAAGCGGCCTTACCATTGTTTATAGCAAAATAGGTAAGTGTTTTTTCCATCTCCTTATCACCCTCTTTTGTTCGAGTGTTATGCACATGATACTTATGCTCATCTTTTAAAAGGTTTTTATTAACATACTTTACAACTTGCTGAGAAATCTCTTTTAAATTACTATATTTTTGAATATTTAATTTTGTTTGATCTATGATAGAACATTGTCCCCATCTGTATGGAGAGTGTAAGTTGTCTATGTATGTTGGTCTATAATAACCGCTCCCATCATGTAAATTTACAATCAACTTTACTCGCTCATCTTTGATATAAGACTTAATTCTTTGAATTGTTTCATATTCTGGGTCTTTTTTAGAGAGTGTTGCAAACTTTCTATTCATATCTCCGTAAGGACCTCGACTTCTTTTAATAATGCTATAAAAATTCAAGTTTGGAACAATCCATACAGAACCTTTCGTAATCTCATAATGAGTTGAAAGCAATGATGCGGAGATAAAGCCCCCTGGTTCATCACCTTGAATCCCTCCTATAATCAAAAGAGTATTGTTATCATCTATACCTTTTTTAATGAGACTGAAATTCAAAGTGTTATTTGCTACAAGCGTGCTTGTAAAAAATGCAAGTAAAAATATTTTATATAACTTCAATATGCCACGGTTCAAATCGAACACCATCTTTATTATTTTTTTTATATCTCATTCCTATATAATCTAGTTTTGTCATTTTATTAAATTCATCTGTTGATGCAAAATCTGCTGTAAAATTTTTATATCCCCAACCTTTTCTGCCAACATCAAAGTCACTTACTGTGTGATATGAATAGGCAGGCGGAGCTATTCCCTTTGTTGCCTTAGTCATATTTCCCCTAGAGTTATAAATTTTATTTACATAAAGGCTCAGTTGCTTGACAATATTTCTAACACCAGATGTAAGTATCAATGTATCTCCCACATCTTTTTTTAAATTATAGTAATCTTCTAAAGCCTTGCCTTGAAATATAAAATGACCAGTGTAAGGGATCTTTGTTACTTGTTTTTTTAAAACTTCATTATCTATGCGAAGACATGTTCTTTCTCCATAAAAACCATATATCTTTGGATCTTCATGAAACAACTTATCTATAAGCTCTAACTCTTTTTTTGTAAATGCTCCAATTTTAGAGTAACTTCTTGCATAAAACAAGGTTTCATTAAATGAAATAAGATTAAAGTTTCCAAAGCCAACATGTTTTTTTATACGCTTGAGCCTTGTGTTCACCCTTATAAGCAACTCCCATTCTTCTTTGTTTAGATAAATGTCTGAATCGTCAGCTAAAAGAGTATTGGCAAATATCGGTGTTAGCGTAGCACATCTTAAAAAACTTCTTCTATTCATAAGCGTATTATATCAAAATTTCTAATATGCTATGATTATTTTATTCAAACTTAGTACTTTAAGTACACATTAAATATCAAGATTTTAAATGATATTAGTTTTAGTTGAGAATAGAGATAATATAGATAAAGTAAGTTTAGTAAAAGTAAGAGAGTATATAACAATATTGCTGATATAATATCAATGAAACTAATACAGATGCTGATAATCAAATCTTACTTAAAGATTATCTAAGACAATGGTAAATTGCAAAAAAAGGAAAAACAATTATGATAGGTAAAATTTTAGGATTCGACGGGGCAACAGGTGTAATTTCAGGTGATAATGGTTCAAGATATACATTTTCAAAAGAAGATTTTAAAGAAAGTAATCAGCCACAAAAAGATATGAAAGTGGACTTTGAAACTACTAATGAAAACAATGCCAAAGACATATATGTAGTCAAAGATAAAGTTGCTGAGAATACAAGCACACTCCTTGGACTTATAACAGTAGGAATTACATTTTTCTTTGGTTTTATTGGTACATTTATTTCAAGAGTATTTCTAGCAAAAAAATCAATAGGAAGCGTTATCATACCAACAGCAATACACTTCTTGATTACACTTTTAGTTTTGATACCATTTGTAGGATGGTTTATCTATCTCGGGGGTACTTTTTACTACATGTATAAAAACTATCAATTAACAATTAATGCATCAAAGTAAGCGAGATTACATAAAGGAACTAATATGTTTATAATTACAAATAGAAAAATATCACAAAAAGTGGGTGGTTTTAAAATATTTAAAAAAACTCCAAATCCTAAATGTTCTAATGAATTAAGACTTTTAGAATTAATGAATCCTAAGGAAGATGAAAAAGAATTTGTCCTATTAAGTGACAAACTCAAAAAACGAAAAGTTCAAGAGATAAAAAATAAATTTCGCTTAGATATAGATGAGAATCAAGAGTATTATGCTAGTTTAGATGTAGCTTCTAGGGTTTTTCAAAAATCTAGAGATGAAAAAAAACAAATACTAGTTTTTGTACATGGATTTAATAATGATATGCAAGACATAGTAACAAAAGCTTTGGAGATAGAAAATACCTATAAAGTAATTGTTATCATTTTTAGTTGGCCTGCAAATGGGGGAGGAGTTATTACTGGTACAGCAAGCTATTTAAGTGATAAGTCTGATGCACGAGCATCAGCAAATGCACTCAATAATTTCTTTAAAAAACTCTATCAGTACCATGCTCTCTTTACTAAGGCTGAGATAGATAATCTATGGAATAAAGCAAATACTAAATATACAAACAATCCAGAAAAAGCAAAAATGCATTATGTAAAATTGCAAAAGAGATTATGTGATGTTTCTATCAATTTACTATGCCACTCTATGGGCAACTATGTACTAAAATACTCAACAATTCCATCTGATACAGAATTAAGTAAACCTATATTTGATAATATTTGTTTAGTAGCCCCTGACACAAATAATAAAGATCATAGAACTTGGGTAGAAAAGATTGAAGCAAAATCAAATTTATATATAGTGATTAGACTTCTTTCGAAAGTCACGAAACATTTTTCAATCTCAATTCAAAGTTATAAATACCAGCAATCAAGTTAAACCGTAAACCAAATCTTTTTCTTC
>JADGEZ010000061.1 GCA_016744115.1 Sulfurimonas sp.
ATTATATCCATATCTATCCTCTACTTCGACTTTGGAACTGGTGATGATTATATATACAAAGGCACTACAAACTTTATAGGACTCCATAACAAAAGCTTATTACAACTCAACGAAAAACAAAAACAACTATATAAAACAGATAAGGTAGAAAAACTCTACCCAGAGTTTTACCTCATCAAAATCAAAAACTTTAACGACAAATCAAAAGACACCCTAGATGAATGGATAAACTTCCTAAAAAATGAAGAGATACCAGAAAACCCAAAAGCTAAAGGTCTGCTCAAAGCAAAAGAAACCTTAGACTACTTAAAAATGAAAGAGGATGAAAGACTAGATTATAACAAATACCAAAAATCATTACATGACCAAGCTAGTGCTTATGAATCTACTTATGTTATTGGTAGGATTGAGGGGAAGAAAGAGGGGAAGATTGAGGGGAAGATTGAAGGGAAAAAAGAAGCTGAAGAAAAAGCAAATGACAATTTAAAAAAGATGGTAGAGAGTTTATTAAACTTAAATATAGATAGGCAAACGATAAAACTAAGTACAGGACTAACTGAAAAAGAGTTAGCAAAGCTGACAAATCAGTGGAACTAATAAGTAAGGCATCGGATTAAAAGTAGTTCAATTTTCCAATTATGAACTTGAAAAACCGTCATTCTGAACTTGATTCAGAATCTAGCCTAAGGACTAGATTCCGTATCAAGCACGGAATGACGAGGGGTATCATTGTGAATTTGTTTCAGAATATAGAATTGCTAAACTAAAATATTTTGTTATATATATACTACCAAGGGTTAGAATCTAAATCATATAAAGTCACCCATTTGTATGATCCTGATCTAAATCCACCTTCAGCACTTTCATTACAATTAATACCACCATAAGCATTCTTCCAGCAAATTTTTTCAATATATACCTTTACTTTACTATTGCTATAATTGATTTGTTCAATAGAAACTTTTGCATAATAGATTAATGGTTCCTTATCAAACCAAGTTGTCTTTCCAGCATTTTTTGCATATACATAAGCAGTATCACCTTGTTTATAAGACCTTATTTTTCTTTCTCTTTCTTTAGCTTTTATTTTTCTTTCTTTAGCTTTTCTTTTCGCTTCTTCTCTTTCATATTTTGCCCAATAAATTCTGTCAGCCTCTTCTTTTTCTAGTTTAATTATATCTGCTACATCATTTCTTGCATTTACTAGAAGAGGGGTGTTTGGATACTTTTTAATAAATGCATAAAGTTTAGTCTTAGAACCTTTGGCACTAACATACGCCTTTTTTTCACTTATCAACTGTTGGGGATTATAAAGTTCTTTGATACTGGCCCTATCTAATTTTTTATTTTTAAAGTGGTATTTAAAAGTAGGCTTAAAGTTAGATGCTGTGATAATACCTTTAAATTTTTCAGCATGTTTTATAGGGATAGGTGCTTTTATCTTCATTTCTAAGTTATTTACTTCAAGTGTTATGTTAAAGACTTCATCATCTGCATTATATTTAAATGATTTTATCTTAGGGGTATTTTGATAAGGTGCAAAAGCATTCTCCTTAATATTTGCTAATCGTTTTTTTACAATATCCTTGTGCAGTTGTTCTTCAAGTTTTTTATTGTTTATTGAAACTAAAATGAGTTCTTTTTTAATCTAGATAGATTTGGGTATAGAGAGACTATCTCCCTTTGGTAGTCATTCATATAGTTTTTCATAGAACTTTGAACAATTTTTACAACAGCCTCTTCTTTAACTTGAAATATATAATTTTTTATACTAAGATATTTAAGTTGCTCCATAGCACTTAATTTATCAAGTGTTAAGTGTAATTTTTCTTTTTGCATTTGTATTTGCTTTGCTAAAACTTTCACTTGTTGCTCCAAAAGTGTCAAAGTTTTATACTGTCCTGCCCTAACACACCGAACATAACAGTAATAGGACTTACCACTGTAGCTCTGGTCGCCATCGTTGAAGAGGATGTACCACGCAGTGCTAGAATCACCCGCATGGCTAGTAGAACTCCAGTAATGGCTAGAGAAGGTATTTTAAAAATTATCTTTATAGTTATAGATATAGGAAAGTTCTTCTTTGTCGGGCAATCTCCAATCACTTTTAGTAGCTAAAGTTAAATTACTACAGTACTCTTTTGCTCCATTCCAAGTTTTTGTAATTTTTTTGGTGTCGCTATTATCTTGCCACTGCATTTTTGCAAAACTATCTGTTAATACTCCATTTCTGTGTGAAAATCTGATTTGATCTCTTTTTCTATCAACTGTAAATAGATTATTTTTACTTTTTGCATTCTTTTTCTTAGCATTATAATCTATCACTTTTTTAATTTTTTGAGTACTTAACTTCTTTAGTGTAACATCTAGGCTAGTATCTTTTTTAAAATTGATATATTTTACATAGGGTGCGTAAGTATTTTGTGTTACTTGTATCTTATATCTTATATCTTCCAGCTTTTAGCTTTTAGCTTAATATTGTCTCTGTATTTTGCTTTTATGTTGAGTATTTTGATTTTTGCACCATGAGGAGCATTGATTTTTAATGAGTATCTTTTTATATTATTTGTGCCAGTTGAAGAAAACTTTTCTTTTAAAAACTTTTTAGCAAAAGAACTTCCTTGCTTAGCGGCTTTTTTCATCCATACACGAGATTTTCGTTTATGCTTCTTAACTCCCTTGCCATGAAAATACATAAGAGAGACTTTTATCTGTGCACGAGCCTTAGCATTTTCAGCATGATTTAGATATATTGAGAAAGCTTTTGAATACTCTTTGTTTTCATAAGCTCTATCTGCCTCCATCATATTCCCTTGTGCCGAAATACTAAACAATACGACTAGCAATAATTGTATAAAAATTTTCATTTGAAACTCCAGATTTTAAAACACAATCATATCAAGTATTTGTCTAATGTACTCAAATAATATCTGTTGAATAACATTTATCAAAAATACACCCTATAATGCAACACTTTGTATCGCTAAGAAGAGATTTGTTATGCTTTTCTCATTCCCATCGTCTGGAATGTTCTGTCATTGGGAACTAGATTCCCAGTCAAGCTGAGAATGACATCCTCGTTCCCAGGAGGCAAAATTTACTGAATTTCAGATATAATGAGTGAAACAACTATAAAAGAGTAAATCATGCTTACAAAAGAAGATTTAGCAAAAGCAATATTAGATTTAAATAAATCCCAAAAAGAGATGGGAGAGAGATTAGAAAAATCTCAAAATGAAACTAACGAGCAGATGAAAGATACAAATAAACAGATGAAAGATACAAATAAACAAATAAAAAAGACAGAAGCAACAGTTGAAAAAGTAGCTCAACAAATTGATAAAGTCTCAAAATTAGTTGGGAATATATCAAACAATCAAGGACACATTGCAGAAGAGTTTTTTTATAATTCTATCTCAGCTAATCCAACATTAAATGGTATTGATTATGATTTTACTGATAAAAATATCACAAGAAAAAGATTTGGTATCGAAGATGAATTTGATATGGTTTTGATAAATGGTAAAGATGTAGCAATAATAGAAACAAAATATAAAGCTCATTCAAAAGATATTATAAAATTAGTTACAAAAAAATTAGAAAATTTTAAAATACTATATCCTGAATATAAAGATTATTCACACCATTTAGCACTTGCTAGTTTTCATATAAATGATGATGTAAAAAAAGAAGCTAAAAGCAAGAATGTAATACTATTGCAACGAAAAGGTGACTTGATAGAAACGATTTAACTATCCCTGTTTCACAAGGACAACAAAACACACCATCAAAGGAATAAAGTACAGTTTTTCTCGTTTCCACCGTCTGAGACTGTGAAAGAACTGTCATTGTGAACTTGATGTGCCGTCATTGGGAACTTGCACCCAAAGGGTATACCAATTCAGAATCTAGCTGAACAACTAGATTCCGTGTAAAGCACGGAATGACGACATCTTAAGCACGAAGATGGCTAACCAAACCTTCATAAACATTAAGATAAACTACCCCACACATCAATACCTCAAAGGACAAACGCAATGCAAAGAAAACTAATAAGCTTTGATTGGGC
>JADGEZ010000062.1 GCA_016744115.1 Sulfurimonas sp.
GAAAAAGGTTCAATCTTCGCTTCAATCTGATATGTGGATTAGTTAATTTTGACCGTGGATTTGAGGTTGGTGGAAAATGAGTTTTGCAAGAAGTCTATTGGCTATTAAGTTATTTATGTGCTATTACTTATATTTGAATCTCCATAGTGAGTTTTTACTCTAGCTAGAAATCTATAGCTTTAAGTAAGCTCATAATCAAGTATTTTTTTGTGTGGATGGGGTATTAGTGGTTTTAGATGCTTGAGAGGGCTTAGGCTCTCTTATGCAGTAGCTGTTTTAGCTGCTTGAAGTTTTAGAAAATTCCCTGCACTAGTTTTGGTAACTCTTTTGTTGAAATTTTTTTTTCTTTCTATACGAAAGTTTTCTGTACCAAAGCGACTGTTAATATCAGCCTCCAGTCCTGCTCTGATAGTTTCGTCATTCATATTTTCAAATGGGTCTAATATTGCCATTTCAGTCCTCCCGCTCAATTATTTCTACTACTATTGTATCATAATCTATTTGTTTAATGGATAAAACTTGATAAGTAGCTTTTTGAGACCTTATTATTATTTCTTCTTGATTTGCAAAGCTATTCATACCTTTTTTTATATCAATCTCATTGCTATAACGCTTCTTTAATTCATAAATTATTGATACATAATTTCGATTTTTTATCTTTCCAAAACCATTAGCAATTTCTCTTTTTTTTGAAAAAGATGCAGGAGTCTTATCAATTCTAACTACACTATTTGTATAAATTGAAGCTTTTAAGCTTGATTTTATCCCCTCGTAATAAAGCATTGCATTTTTATTTGACTTACTAAACCCTATACCTCTATAAATTGTATCTCTCTTATTTAGATTACTATCATATTTTTTAAACATATTTTAAAGAACCTCTACATCTCTCCTTATGTGGCTTTGAACTAGTTCTTTTGGAAAATAGTATGTTTTTCTGATTAATGCACATTCTGCCATAATTGACCAGTCTTCGATTACTTTTAGCTCATCTTTTGTTGCTATTGCTTCTGTAAAATCCATTTTGAATTATACTTAACTTTTGCTATTTCCTTAGCAATCAAAGCATTAAATTTTTTCATAGAAATATGCCCTTTACTTGCTATAAGCTTTTGAACTTAAAGTGCTTGAAGCTTTGCCTACTCATTATAAAAAATATTAGTAAACGATTTACCACTTCTCTTTAGTTTGTCTTTAGATACATAATACTGCTCTACTTGCGTTTTTGAGGCTATTCACATTTACATCTTTGTAACTATTGTTCTCCTTACTTCTATCTCTGCAAATTTACCGATATTTAACTTTTTAAAGTTTTGTGCTTGGTATTGTTTGAAGCGATTTCCAGATGGTGTTTGAACGATAGCATATATTTTTACAGGTTGAGTATCTAAACAACTCTCTTTAAGTTGGCTACCTTCAAGTTTATTACCAGTAGCGTAGAGTTCAAACATATCTCCAGGTCTTACATCAAAAGCACTTTGCACATAAGCATGTTCTATTGATACTCCCTCTACATCTTTTATATCATGGTGTACATTTGGTCCTTACATATCTAGGTTCATGTTTATATCACTGCCATAGTTCCATGATAGGGTTGCTTCTATTACGCCTGATTTAATCTCAAGATTATTATTTTCAGTATTACCATGTATCTTTTCATCAGTGTCTGTTAATTCATAGCAAACACCTTCTTTAGGATTTACAAGTATTCCTGTTCCCTCTATATTTGCTAATACATATTTACCATCTAGTTGAAATAACTTACCACTTGTAGTATTAAAAGGGTAAACTGAGAAATCTTTAACATCTTTATCCATATTTTCCGAATCATATTTATGGCTTATATGTATGAGTTTATCTATACAGTTCTTTTCAGCTGTTGCTGAAGAACAGGATTTTTTGGTTTGTATTGGGAGTCTCTTGTTGTATGAGCTATTATCTCAGTATATAACCATGAAAAAATTAGTTTTTTTGCTCTATTTGTCTTTTTTTTCCCTACATTAACTACACCGCTTAAGCTAGGATCTAATTCACTTTCATAAACTCCAGAACCTAGATAATAATCAAAGCCATGATATTTTATACTTTTGGCATCTCTAAATAAGGTATCACCTATGATATTTCCCAAAGGATTTCTTTTGATATCTCTATAGTCATATTTGTTTGGATTGTTAATAATATTACTAATCATTGAACCTGGAACATTTGTTATAAAGTCATTGTGAAATGTTACTCCATTACCATTGTTTACTATCTCATTTCCAGGAGTTGCTACTCCTATAGTATGAAAATATTCTCTCATCCAAGCATCTTTATCTTTTAAACTGTTAAATGCTTCTTGTGTAAAAAGATTTCCTTGTGAGTGAGCAACTATAACTACTCCATGACCATCTTTAATACTCTGTTTATACTTTGCAATTTGAGTATTTAAAGTTCCATCGTGTATGATTAGTGCTGTGCGTTCTTTCATAGTGGCAAGCATTCCTATAGCATTTCCAACTAACCGTATTTTTGAAATCAACTCTTTAAATGCTATCCACCCTAGACCATAGGCAGGTTCAAGTGCTGTCTTTTGTAAAAAGGCTTCAAACATATCATTTGCGAAGCCATTTGAGATGTTATATGCTATATCTATATCTGAGATGTACTTTTTTATTTTTGGGTCTGTTGCTAGAAGGTCATCTGCTTTTTGTTTCCATATTTTTCGGGCAATATCTTCATCCTCCAGCATCATAATCCCATTAGCATAGTAAAGGTCAATCTTTCGTTCATCTATAGTTGCATAGAGTGTTATAACACTTAAACATAAAAGAAATAGTATTTTTTTCATAATCCCATCTCCTCTAAAGCTTCTACTACCTCTTTAGAACATGAGTGTCTAGCCCAATCAGATATTGGTCCACCATATACACCACCAGAGAGTGCTATGTTATAATCTAGATTTTTTCTTACTCTTTGGGGAGTGTTTATGGATATACCTTTTACATATCTATAATTTTCAATAATTACATCTGTATTTAATTCATAATCGATATGTTTTAAATATATTTCACAATTCCCAACTTTAATAGACACCTTAACAGTCTCCTGAGCCTCACTTACATCTCTAGCAAGAGCTAAGTGAAAGAATTTAGCATTATCCATCAGCATAACTTGAAAAAGTTTTTTAGGAAACTTTTCATATATTAATCTCTCCACATCATCTCTTACCCCATTATTGTTTACATCTATCCCAAGAAGTGTAGAATCATTGAGTGCTTTGTTAGGTTCAGGTGGGAGTTTATGTCCGTTTATCTCTTTGTATATTCTTATGTTTAGGGCTTTTGTGGTGCTTATGTTATTGTATCTTGCATCTATACTAAGTAAACCCTCTTTGAGTGCTTTTAGTCTTGCTTGTTGTATCTCTACTTCTTGTGTGTTTGGTAGTATCCATTGTACTTTTGAGCTTATATCTTCTTGTGACTTGTCTTTATATCTTGCAAATACTTGAATAAGTGTAGTATCTCCCTCTTTGAGTTCTATAGTATCTGTTTGAAACTCTAAGGCTATGAGTTCTTTTGTGGGTGTAGGGGGTGTTTGTGGGCTTTGTGGATTTGTTATAGTTTGGTTTTGGTCTGTGTTAGTTGTATCGTCTTGTGTTTGATTTTGGTCTGTGTTTGTTCCACCCTCTTGTGTTTGCTCTTGGTCTGTATTCGTTTCGTCATCTTGTGTTTTGTTTTGGTCTGTGTTTGTCTTATCATCTTGATTTTGCTCTGTGCTTGTCTTATCATCTTGCTTCTTGTCTGTGTTTGTTTCATTGTCTTGGCTTTGGTCTGTGTTCGTTTTGTCGTCTTGCGTTTGGTTTTGGTCTGTGTTTGTTTTATCGTCCTCTGTTGTTTCTTTCTTTTTTAGGTACTCTACACTAAAGCTTATGCTTTTACTAAAAGTA
>JADGEZ010000029.1 GCA_016744115.1 Sulfurimonas sp.
AAGAAAAAGATTTGGTTTACGGTTTAACTTGATTGCTGGTATTTATAACTTTGAATTGAGATTGAAAAATGTTTCGTGACTTTCGAAAGAAGTCTAATAAAAAAGATACTGAATTTTCTAAGTTAAAAAATATTTTACAAAAAGAGCTATCGTATGAAATTGATTTTATTAAAGAAGTTGAAGAAGAGTTGGGATCTATAAAAGATAGAGAAAGTACAATTGATGCACTCATAGACTCTATAACAAACGACATAAGTAAACCGACCAATGATTTTTTAAAGCATTTAGAGCAGTTTGAGGGATACCTCACTTCCTTAAACACTAAATTTAAAAAGTATAAGATTTCTGATTTACAAACGATAGAGATTAAGCTCCATCCTAATCAAACACTTATAAGTGAGCTAAAACTTATCTCAAGTATAGATAAAGAAACTCTTTTTCAAGATGATTATAATCAAAAAATGCAAATTTTAAAAGACTATATAAGCAAGTCTAAAAAGTTTCATTTATCGGACTTATTTGATATTAGGTTTATCATTAATGGAAACCTTGCAAATTTAAACAATCAAACTCAATCAAATGGAACAGATAGAATACTCAAAATTACACTTTTTATTTTGATAATGCGAGACTTAATCGTGCAAGATGAAAATAATAAGCTAGTCATTTACATAGATGAATTAGGTGAAGTTGATGATGATAATATTTTTGAACTCATCAAAAGATGCAAAGAAAACAACTTCATACCTATTTTTGCAGCCCCTGATAAAAAACCACACATTGATAAATATTATGATTTAATAGAAGATAAAAAGAGTAAGAAAATCATAGTTGATGCTACTAGAGCAATATATGTTAAAAATTGATAATTTATGAATGATCCAAAAAAAACATTAAGATTTTTAGAAGAGTATTTTGATGAGATAAAATCTATATATAAACTCAACAAACAAAATGGGCTTATACTCATTGAAGAGCTAGAAACTATTTTTGACAATAGCAATGTTTTAGTTGATAATTTAATAGAATATGAGATTATTGAACAAAGAATTGATGATACATTTATACTCAATGAAACTTATGCTAGTTTCATCTCTTTTTTATTGGATGATTTTTCTCTTGATATGCCTGAGCAAATTGAAAAATATCATAAATCATTAGATTCTTTGCATAATAAACTCAAAAGCTCAACTGATAAAAATGAGATTATAAAAACTATAGAAGCCTTAAATAATGAAATTGCGAAGTTTGAAAATCAATTACAAAAAAACATCAGTAAACTCATCAAAGAAACAAAATATATTAAGGCAAATAATCAAAAATTAGATTATCCAAAAAAGCTTCAAAAGGCTTCACAATTAACTAGAAGTTATGTAAAACCCTTAAATATCATTTTACAAAATCATAGTGGGTCTATTTTGCATATCATAGATAATATCATTGATGAGTCAAGCCAACAAAGATTTACTAATAAAGATGAAAATCTAAAAAAAATTTATTCAAAATTATATAACTCATACTATCAAATCAAAAAAGAGATACTCAATGAAAATAGACTTTTAATAAATGAAGTTATCCCACTGCTTGATAGGATAAAATCAGGTAGTGATATATTAACAGGCTGTATCAATTTTTTAAATGATAATAGTTCCTATGCCGTGCCAATTCTTTTAGATAGGCAAAGAGATATTACATACTCTATAAATGCGGAGTATGAGGCACAAAATATTTGGGAAGGTTATCTTGAAATTGATGAGGATATTATCATTAATCAAACGCAGATTTTAGAAAATGTCTGGATTTTTAATAAACAAAAATATAAAGATAAACTACTACAGTCACTTCCCTTAGAGAATTTTTATACTTGGATATATTCAGAATTAGAAAATGAATTAAGCAGCGTTGAGAGTAAAAATTTTTTTGATTTATCAAAGTTAATTTTTGAGAATGATATAGAACTTGAATATACAAACGAAAGAAACACCATAAAGTTATTTGATAAAACTGTAGATGTACCAAGTATTAAAATTAGGAGGCTAGATTGAATTATCCCCAAAAACATTATGAAATTGTGCAAAATTTACTTCATGGTAAATTTATATTACAAGAAGATGAGGTGTATGATATAGTAGTCACTAACTATCAATTTTATATAATATTTTTTAAAGAAGGTTTTCAACATAATTTAGTCAAAACATCTGAAGTAATCTATTTGTCATCCACTAATACTAACGAAAAATTCTCAAGAAATCTAATGTTAATCTTGGCTATTTTAGTTGATAACATTAACTTACAAGGAAAAGATTTATACGAAGAACTTTATAAAAGTTATAAAATAAAAGAGATAGAACTTATAATTAAAAATTCTAGCTATAAAAATGTGTGTAGAAATATAGCCATTGAATCCCTCCTAAAAAACGATTGTCTAAAACGAAATATTATTAACTACAACAATGATTATGATACATTCAAGTTTACAAGTGCGATAAATATATTTTTAGATCAAGCAAAAGAGATAGCAAGTATGAATGATATTCAAAGTTAAGAAAATATCTAATCATCTCTATACTGAGATATTCCACAGGGCTGATTAGGTCTAGGGGGATTCTCTTTTAGGTACTCTAAATCTTGCTTAGTTTGTTCTAATACTCTTTTTTGTTGTAAAATTGGAAGCATCAAATTATCTTTTTCGTTTAATGGGATACTCCAATCTAAAAGTATCTTTTGCACCTCTTCATCTAATTCTTTGAGAGCATTTATTATATGTTTTATTGAATTCATTGTAAGAGTATAACAGAAATTTAAAATATTTTAGGTATAATTTCAGCCTCAAAGTCTCAATGGACTTTAACGAGAATAATACGCAAGGAGCTATCGATGCCAAAAATGAAATCGGTAAAAGGCGCTGTAAAGCGTTTTAAAGTTAAGAAAAATGGTCAAATTAAGCGTGGTAAAGCGTTTAGAAGTCATATTTTAACAAAACAAGATGCAGGAACTCGTCGTGAACAAAACAGACCAACTGTTGTTTCTAAGGCTGATTCTGCAAATATCAAGGCGATGATTAACTAAGATTAGTTAGCTCATTACATCTCCAATTTAAGACTATAAATTGGGCAAGTCCATGAAAAATGGCACCTTAATACGCAAAAGTATCTGGGTAAAGAAAAAGGAAAGAAATGCCAAGAGTAAAAACTGGTGTTGTTCGTAGAAGAAGACACAAAAAAATATTAAAATTAGCAAAAGGTTTCTATAGTGGTCGTCGTAAACACTTTAGAAAAGCTAAAGAACAAATTGAAAGATCATGGGTATATGCTCATAGAGATCGTAAGCAAAAGAAAAGAGATTTCCGTAAATTATGGATTGTTCGTATCAATGCAGCGGCTCGTTTAAATGGGATGAACTATTCAACTTTCATGAACGGCGTTCATAAATCTGGCATCGAGCTTGACCGTAAAATTCTTGCTGATATGGCGATGAATGATGCAACAGCATTTACTGCAGTTGTTGAAGCTTCAAAAGCAGCATTAGCTTCATAAGTCTTAAGACCTTTTTTAGGTCTTTGGCTTTGCTAAATCATGCATAAACTTTTTTCTACACAATCAGCCCTCAAATTCTAAATACACTCTCTACATTTTGAAATAATCATAAGGTAATATCTCATTGAGCAATATTTTCATCACATTTTTCGCTTATTTCATAGATAAGATTTTTGGAGAATTTAAATTTATTAAACATCCTGTTGTTTACATAGGCGAACTCATCACATTTTTTGAAAACCGCTACTATCAAAAAACTATTTCTCGTGGTATTTGGCTTGTAGTTTTTGTAGTTTTGATTATGGGACTAAGCTCTTTTTTATTGGCAGAATTTTTAAGTTACCTTACTAGCTTTCTTGATATTGTTATCTCCTCTATTTTTGCTTCTATGTTCATCTCACATAAAATGCTTCGTAATGCGGTGAAAGATGTTTTAATAAGCCAAGACAAAAGACATACTATATCTATGTTAATGAGCAATGATACAGACAATATGAGTGATAGTGATATTTATAAATCCGCTATAGAAACTTATGCTCAAAACCTAAGCAATGGCGTTATCGGACCAATGTTATATCTTCTGTTTTTCGGACTTCCTGGGATAATTGTGTATAAAGCGATTAATGTTATGGCTTCAATGCATGGTTCTAAAAAATCACGCTACTTAAAGTATGGAAGAGCCTCCATCATGTTAGATGATATTCTCAACTATCTTCCTTCTCGTTTAACGGCTGTTTTAATTATGTTTATCTCAGGGCAAAAGGATGTTTTAGCTTTTTATAAAAATGGGATGAAACACGAAAATCCAAACATAGGGCATCCTATTAGTGCCATGGCTTTAGCCCTAAGTATTAGACTCGGTGGTAATACTAAATATCTTGGAAAACTCAAAAAGAAACCTTACTTTGGCAGAGGAAGAAAAATCATCACAGAAGATGATCTTAGAAATGCTATAAATCTATTTGCAAAATAGTTTTTTACTCAGTGATCTTAGAAAAAGGTTCCCTCATATCCTCTATCTTTGGTAATATATTTTTCTCATGTAAAAGAGAGTTCTGCTTTTGGTAGTAAGATATCCACACTAAAAAGTTTAAATATAGTTTTGTCTCTTTTGTTGGTTGATTGAGCAAATTGGCGTTTATTGTATCTGTTTTATAGTAAATAGGCACTATAAAGATGGAGCTTATAAATGCTGTTTTAAGGATAAAACGAAGTAAAAATGGCATCCTAATCAAAAGTGAAATCATTGCAAAAACTGTAAATATATTCAAAAGCAAGGCTATAATAGAGATAGAAAGAGCAAAGGGAGGTATGTATAAAAGTTTAATAGCATCATCCCCATAAACACTTGCTACTGCTGAATCTTCAAAATCTTCTTTATTGTAACTCATCTCTTTTACTTTATCACTGATGTATGGTCGATAGACTAAGTCTCTAAAATTTGACAAATCTTTTGAATACAGTGCTTTAAGTAGATTTTCTGTACTATTTTCATCATCTATTTTCACTTTCTTTTGTATTTGAGTCTTGATAAAATCACTATAGATAAACTCCTTCCAATTCATACTGAGTTTAATATCATTTTTGCCTATTTTTTCTTCTAGTTTTGTATAAAAAGTATCGTATGCTTGAAGATGCTTTTGAGTTGCCATTATTGTGAAATATTTATAAAATTCTATTTTACTATAGTCAAAGTCATAAGGAACATCTATATCATATCCTTTGAGTTTTTTCATCACTAAATATCTACTCTCATAGTGGTATAAAAACTCTTCTATATTCATATCATCTGGGAATTTTTTTAGCTCCTCGTTTATTTGAAGCATAATTTCTCTTTTAATCAGCACTTTTATTTTATCTTTTGTTACATTTCCATGTATATCTTTAAATTCATCTGGATGGATAAAGCGTCCAAAATTTTTATATACGCTCTTAACATATTTTTCTTGTACATTTTTAAATCGTTTAAATTTAAAATAATACTGCATCTTCTTTTGTACTTTTTGTAATTTTTCATCTGATGTTTCTTCTGCAATCTTTTGATGTACACTACTCCAAGCCATCTTGTAATCGTAATAGGCTTGTTGTAGACTTTTTTCAAAAAGATCATAAGCTTTTTTCATCTCCTGAGGACTCAGTTTATCTAGTTGTTTTTTTAACTCTATTTTATTTTTATTTATCTCATTAAACAAGAGCATTATATTTTGTGAAGCAACTTTAAATTGTTCTTTATTAAGCTGAAAATCTTCTTTAGCATGTTTATCTATATATAAATCAGCTATTCTGATCTGTCCTCTTTTTTTTAGTTTTGCTATCAAGTCTTGATCTGAGTGAAGGAGTAAAAAAGTATTTGTAAGTAAGATTCTATCATCTACATCTATGGTGTTATTAGTTATTTTTTCACTCTCTATAAAAGAATCATATACAAATATATTGTTTAAAATTCCATATTTAAATATATTAACATAATAGGCATCATGTCGTTTTTCCTTGTTTATTTCAACTATTTTATCTACCATCTTATTTAAACTCTCATAAGCGAAAAAATAAGTAAACATAGAAAAAATCACTAAAAAACTTACAATATTTTCTTTAAAAAATCTATTTGCAATATAATACAAGAGAGGAAACAGAAGAAGTGTAATTCCTGTAGCTGAGATTCTATGTCCATTTATATTTAAACTTTCTAAAGTCTCTTTTGTAAGAGAGGCACTTGTAGTGATACTCAAAACATAGTAGTTATAATAACTCTCAACAAAGATATATCCAAGTTTGAGTAGCAAAATAGCTATAAATAAGGAAAGCGGATACTTTAATCTATTTTTAATTTGAGTCACATTATTCCATATTTATTGGTTTTTTATGTTCTTGATTGAGTGAATCAAAAAATTGTGAGGCTTCGATTTCTATGCTAATCTTCTCTTTTACTAGGGGATTAACCTTTGCAATATTATGTTTTTGAACAAACTGTTTTTTTAGATACTGTTTTCTTTGCTTGGGCGTTATCGTTTTTTTTTGTTTTTCTTTTAAAATAAATTGATCATAGTTTGGTTTTCCCATACCTACATTTTGTTTTACTTTATTTTCAAATGATTTATATATTTTATTTGGTAAAAATCCAGCCGATAGATTTATATGAAAAATAAATATTAAAGATATTAAATGTAAGATTTTACTCATAAAGAATTTTAGCATAATAAGCATTTAATTTATGCCAACTATTTGATTAATGAATAAAACTTTTTTAATCCTTTTTGTGCTTTTAGATCCAAATCATAAGAGATTAATTGTAAATAATCCAATATATCTTGAGGTTTTATATCGGTTTTTTTTGATGCTTGTTTTAAAAGGTACTGAGGAATTTTAACTCTTTTTTTTATAAACTGTTTTTGAATCGAGCTGTAAACTTTTTTTTGATTATGAAAACACAATAGTGCAAACACAAAGGGAAGTTTATATCTTTGTGACCAAACTTGAGCTAAGTCTATCTTTTGTGTTGAAGTGAGGTAGTGTTTTAATGCTTTATCCCCGATAAGAACCTTGCCTGGCACATCTAAAATATTTGCAAGTGCATTAGAACTAGCCGATGCCATATCTTTTTCATTTGCTTCTTGAGGAATGACTAAAACACTCCATACCTCTTTTTTTGCAATGATCCCAAGATTTACATGTTTATATTTTTTTGCATTGATACTCGATATAAAAGCAGCATCAAGTCTACGAGAAAGAAACATCTCATTTATTTCTGATGGAACACCGCGTTTATAATTCATACTTTGAGATTGTTGGTTACTTGTGATAAATCGTTTCATAAACACATGAAATGGTAAAAGATTTAAGTATTGTATTTTGCCAAAAATCACACAAACCCCTATAATTATATAAACGAAATTATACACTCATTAGCTTAGAGACTATAAAAAAACTCTAATTCCATACTCAACACAGAACGAAAAAGTCATTCTCAAACCCAAAAGTCATTCTCAGCTTGACTGGGAATCTAGCCCCATTATATAATTAGCAATCAGGTTTTATGAAGTGTTAATATTGATTGCTACTAGAATGTCGATTAACTAATAGACTTCTTGCAAAACTCCTATATGCCTCAGAGTGATAAGAAGTGCTAAGATTGTGTAAAACAAATTTTTATGCCTAGCCTAAGCTAAGGATAAAATATTTTTTTATGCAAGCTTGGCACTTCTTATCACTTCCGTAGGACACTTTATAGAGAGCTTTACTTGAGCGTAAATAACCCCAACCGTAGCTTTGGCTACGCTTGAGAATATTTGCCTTGATTAAAACTCTCTATAAAGTGCTGGGACATATAGGAGTTTTGCAAGAAGTCTAATAGTTATTTTTCACTGGAAATTAAATATTTAGATATAATATTATTATGAAATTTGAATGGGATAAAAATAAAGAAAAAATCAATATACAGAAGCATGGTGTAACATTTGAACAAGCGTCGTATGTATTTGCAGACCAATTTGCTTTAAACAGATTTGATGATTCACACTCAGAAGATGAAGATAGATGGGTATTATTAGGTAAGTCATTGAATGAAACTTTATTATTGATTATTCATACATTTAGAAATGATGACGGAACAGAATTTGTCAGAATAATAAGTGCAAGAAAAGCAACAAAGAAAGAGAAAAAAGTATATCAAAAAAGGTGTCCAAAATGAAAAAAGAATATGATTTTACAGATGCAGAACAAGGTAAGTTTTACAGACCAATTGAAGAGCTGGATATACCAATTTATTTAGATAAAGAAATTAAGAGCTTCTTTATGAAAAATATACACAATAAAACAAGTGATTTTTCTTTAAATAAGATTATTAATTCATTGATAAAGCAAGATATAGAAATATCTAAAAAATTAGTATACTAAATTAAAAATTAGGATTATTATGGGAAAATTAAATACTGATCTTACGATAATCTAAACCTTCAAATTTCCAAACACTTATATTGTTTTCAACACAGCAGTTAAAGATACTTACTTCGCATAAGAAAAAGTTACACCCCATGAGTGAAAATATTGAGTATAAAGCCTGACTATTTAAAACTTTCTTCTAAACTCAACAACTCTTCATAATTATTTTTAGATTTCTGCACCACATCTTCAAATGCAAAACCTTTCATTACTATCTCATATAAGTAAGGCTTATCTTTTCGCCAGTTTCTTAATGTCATAGGAGTAACTTCAAGTAATCTAGCCATATCTTGTTGTGTTAATTTCATACAAAATTTTATATTATTAATTCTGTTTATACAATTCACAAAATAATATCCTTTTTTTATTAATTTAAGATAATATTTTGCTATTATGATTTATAATAGCTAGCATTTTTATATTTATTAGTCTAAATAGAAATGATATGCTTGAAAATTCTAACAAAGGTTAAGAAAAATGAAAAGAATAATTTTATTTACGCTTAGTATAATCTTACTTGGTGTGTTGAGTGGTTGTGGTGGAGGAAGTAATACTTCTAAAAAATATAAGTTGAATCTTTCTGTTTTTGGTTCTGGAGTTGTAAATGACTCTACAGGAAGAAAACTGATAGAAAGTAGTGCTTCAAGCACTTCTCATACTTATACAAAGAACAGTGTTACTCTCACTGCAATTGCAGATGATGGTTATGTAATAAATTCATGGGATGGATGTAACAAAGTTAGTGATGATTTAAGTGAATGTGAAGTTATGTTTTTAAAAGACAACCAAAATGTTCAAGTTAATTTCACTACAACAACAGTAGATATTGTCAGTAACTTTGTAGATCTATCACCTACTGTTACTGAAAAGTTGGGCGATACTCTCATAAGAGCTTCGTGGGCTGACGCTAGAATGCAAACGCTAGTTAAGTCTGTAAATAATGGTGATTACATCACGGAGATGCGGGAGAGGGTTTCTTAAAAAAAGTTCTTAACATCAGTGTTAGTAATAATTATCATATATTTACGGTAGAGGATGCCTCATTATCGGAGGTTATACAATCAGGTGCTTCAGTTGTTTCCAGAGCTATAACACATGATGATATTGACACCTCAGCTAATTCTCGTTCATTTTCTCGAAGTAACTCAAAGTATAGAACAGTAAATGGCGTAACAAGTTTAAATGGTGTTTGGCTTGAAGATGCTTCTAAAACTAAAGAGGATACTTTTATAATTCATTTTGGAGAAAAAAATACTTCAAAAAAAAGTAGAGATTTAAATTTAGAGTCTTCTCTTACTGGTTCTGTAGAAATAGCAGAAGGCGTTGATGCAATAGGGAAAATTGAATTAAAGTTTAACTCATCTTTTGGAATAGATGTTGATTATTTTACAGTAAAAAAATTATCTTTTATTAATAAACTAGAATTAAAAGAATCTTTGGAAATCAAATATAGTAAGGGCATTACTGTAAAATTTGACAAACTCAAAAAAAAGTTGATTACTACTATTAAATTAAAAAGTATTAAATTTATGATAGGGTTCGTACCTGTATTTATTACTCAAACTATTGATGTATATATTGGTGCAGAAGGAGAGGTGGTTGCTGAATTAAGTGTCAGTTCTGAGCTATCTCAAAAGTTTAAAGCAGGATTTAACTATAGCAAGGTAAATGGACTTAAGGGGGTCTCGGATGCAGAATTTGATGTTAACTATAAATTGCCAAATATTCAAGGAGTAGCTTCTATTAAAGGGATGATTCAGCCTCAGTATAATACTAAGATTTACGGTGAAGTAGGTCCTTCACTAGTTGTTAAAGGATATGTTGGAGCAGATATAAAAGCATCTATAAGACCAGCTGATATTTGTGATGCAGCTCAATTTGATTATGATTTTTATATAGGGATGGAGGCTGCTTTAGTCTTTAATTTATCCAAAAAACTAAAAACTCTCTTCGGTACTAAGAATGCAGAATCTAAATTAAGTGTTACTGTTTTAAAACCAATAAAAGAATCAATTTGGAAAGACACTTGGACTCTTTGTACTCCTAAAACAAAGATGAGAGTTGTTGGTGATAGCTTAACTGCGACATATCTTTATGGAGCAACAGACAATATTATCAATAAATTTACAATTTACAATGATGGTAATGCTGATATGGACTGGAGTATGACAATAGATAAAGATGATGCTGGAGGAGTGTTGGATAGAGGTACAGTTTCTACAGGCGGAAATGCAATTCATAATTACAGATTAGATTTGTCAAACTTAGGTGTAGGTACTCATAGCTATAATTTTAGCTTTATAAATAAATCTGACAAGGATGCATTAATCGTAAAAAAATCATTAAAGATTAGTATTATGCAGGGGCTTGAACAACCTACAATAATAAGTTCATCTATTAGTGATAATGGAAATGCCATAGATTTAGTTTGGGATATATCAGAAGAATCAAAACGATATATTGATAGTTTTCAAATTTTTGTAGATGGAAAATCTAGGGGAACATTTAGTAAATTTATATATGAAACTTCAATATCAGGAATAGAAAATGAAATTGAGAGAGGAATTGACCACAGTATATATATAAAAGCTATTAGTACTCGAAATAGTACATCTAGTATGAGTGAAAAAGTAACAGTAAATTTTCCAATAGAATGTGCAACAAGTCAAAAAGTAAAACTAAATGCAGATGGAACAAGTTCTTGTGAAAATATCATAGTAAATATTCCAAAAAAAGAGCTGTCTTTGCCTTTAAATGAAAGCTATCAGGATACTTGTGATAAATACAATCAAAATGAGTGTGCTTATTCTGTTGAACCTAGTGAAACGATTATTAAAAAATGGTCATTTTTTAATAAAAGAGCAGAAACTCTTTCAAACCTTCATGTAGTTACTACTGATGATAAATCAGGGTTATTAATGGTAGGGAAATTAAGTCTCTCAACAACAACATTAAAAAAAGATGATGAGGTTATTGTGACATCAGATATTACTATCCCTAGCGATATTGTAAATGGAGAGTATAAGGTTCATTATGAGTTAAGAGACGATAGTGGGGAGATTATTTACTATGTAGGAACACAACTGCCGATGAATTTTTGGTTTAAATTTATAGTTACTAATGGAATAGCTGGAGAAGTACCTGAAAATCCAGACGGAGAAAAAGAACCTGAGGAAACTGAAAATCCAGACGGAGAAGAAGAACCTGAGGGAACTGAAAACCCAGACGGAGAAAAAGAACCTGAGGGAACAGAAAATCCAGAAGAAGAACCAGTAGCAACTACAATCATTTCAAGTATATCGCCAACTATAGCAACAAAAGGTGAAATAACAACCTTTACATTACTTGGAACTGATTTACCAAATACAATAGCAATGTCCTTACATGGAAGTATATCTTGTGCTAATCCATATAGCGTGACATCTACATCAGCAAAAATAGACTGTACTCCAAACACTACAGGAGACATGAGGTTTTATATTGCAGATAAATCAGGTGGAACGGCGATAAGTGGTTCAGAAAACCTTACAATTAATGTCATTGAAAAAGACGACAACACACCATCACCAAGAGCATTTTATAAAGTGATGAAAACAATTCAAACTCTGTGTTTCGATTGGGTGACTAATCAGCCTCAAGCATGTACTTCACAACATAAAGGGCAAGATGCTTTTTATAAAAAAGGCTCAGGTTTGAATTTAAAAAGATTATCTGGGAAAAATGTAGTAAGTGATTCAAACACAAAACTGATGTGGAGTGATAACTCAGATGCAGATGGTAAATACATCAATTGGGATAACGCAAATAAATATTGTCGTGACTTAGATTTAGATAGTTATGATGATTGGTTATTACCAAGTTCAAAAGAGTTATTATCAACTAGAGAGTATGGAAACGGAGATAAGATGAAAAGTTCAAAGTTCGTAAATATTGGTGATGCGTATTGGTCAAGAGATACTTATAATGCCAACAGCTTAAAAGCATGGTTCACAACATTTAGCACTAGTAATAGTTCATACAAAAGTAAATCTTTCTCATCATTAACAAGATGTGTAAGATACGCAAACTAGGAGTATATGATGAAAATAAATAATTTAATAATAAAACTGGTTTTACTTGTTTCTTTTGTTAGTTCTGGGTGGGGATCTGATTTTTGTGATGTTGAACCTTCAACTATATCTGCAGGAGAATCATTTAAAGTATATTGTAATTTAAATAATAATGTTCCAAATGGATATAAAATAAAAGTAAAATTTGAAAAAGGCATTACATTTTACAAACCATTATTAGGAGGTCCTAAAAATTGGTCAAGAAACTATAATTCAAGTCAAGTTCAATCAAATAAAGTTTATTTTGCATTGTTTAATGGTGACACTCTTGTTAATGAATTTGAAAGTAGTTTATTTGTAATTAAGGCTAGTACACCTAATCCACCATCAGTACCTTCTAAACCTACAACAATCTCAGCAACAGACGGAACATATTCAAATAAAATAAGGATAAGTAGTTACTCTAATGGAGCGTATAATTATAAGATATATAAAACAACATCATCAACTCCTATAGGTACAACGACAAATAGCTATTTTGACCATACTGGTCTTAGTCAGGGTGCTTCTTATAGTTATAGAGTAAAAGCTTGTAATAGTGACGGAAAGTGTAGCGGATACAGTAACTCAAATAGTGGCTCGACCTCGGCACCTGCAATAGCAAATCCAAACATAAATTCACTAAACCCAACATCATTTACGGCAAGTAATAATATTCAATCCTTGTATATTAATGGAAGTAATTTTACAAGCAGTGATAGAGTTTATATAAATTTTGGAAGTGGTTATCAAAGTTATTCAGGAACAGGTCAAGGGGTGTATTATAATAACAGTAGTCAGATAAGATTTAAGTTTAATACTACATCATCAGGCAGTGGAACATGGAGAGTAAAGCTTAGAAATTCAGCAGGAAAATATTCAAATGAAAGAACATTTGAGGTTATTCCTCCAGACTCGATAGATGCTCCAACACTAGTAAGCCTAAACCCAGCAAAGGCAACAGTTGGAGAGAGTCAAACATTTACACTATTTGGAAGAAATTTTCCAAGCATAATAAAACTAGAGCTAGAAGGTGGAGCGTGTGGAAGTACTACAAGAATAAGTTCAACAGTAGCCAAAGTCACATGTACACCTCCATCATCAGGAAATAAAAGGTTACATGTAGCAGTAGGAGGTTCTGCGATAAGTGGTTCATCAGCTTTTTTTTATGTAAATATCACAGATTCAGATACACAAGATGAAACACCTAAAGTCAAAGCAGTATCCACAGACAGCGATACGAGATTATCTTGGGCAACTTTAGAGGGAAGTTTCACATGGAAAGAAGCTATAGGGAAGTGTGAAGATTTAGTGTCAAATGGCTCTTCTTCGTGGAGAACACCAAACATAAATGAACTTTACTCCATAGTAGATACTTCTAAGAGTTCAAAATTTGTTAAGAGTTCTATAGGTGGAGTAGACAACAAAGCATATTGGTCTTCTACAACAAATTCTAGTAATTTTACACAGGCTATGAGTGTAAACTTCACGGATAGTAGTTCTTATTCTCAAACACCTTCTAAAACTGATAAACATGGAGCTATCTGCGTAAAATAATTTTGATTACTTTTAAAGGTAAAAATGATTTCAAAAGTACAAGAGTTGCTTACTCTTGTACTCAGGTTTACTTAAGTAAGTAATACTAAACTATCCTCAAAACCAAAATATATGTAAAGTATAGACTAAAAAAAGCCCCAGCACTCACAAGAATTATTGAGTCTTTTATGCAATAATGAACTAGATTCTCAGTCAAGCTGAGAATGATATTAGTTTTGATTTAGCCTAAGAAAGATTGCCTATAAAAATAAGGTATAATAGTATGCAGAATATTGAAAAGGATAATCTCTTACTTAAGTTTAATAGAAGCTAGAGAAGAAACAATTTAAAAGCAGTGTTTGATAGTGTTTATTTAGATAATTATGAAGTAGTCATACATAGAAAAGGTCATTTTATCTCTTTTGATGAATATAACTCTATGAAAGAAACTAACTATCTACAAAGTTCGCCAAAGAGCAAAGAAGTCCTTCTGAGATCTTTAAAAGATAAGAAGGTTTTAAAAAGTAAAAATTAAGTTGGGAAAAAATGGGTGAAACAATAGCAAAAAATAAAAAAGCATATCATGATTTTTTTATAGAAGAAAAATTTGAAGCTGGTATGGTTTTAAAAGGGAGTGAGGTTAAAGGGATTCGTGCAAACAGAGTCAATTTAAAAGATAGTTTTATCCGTTTTGTAAATGGGGAAGCCTTTCTTTTTAATGCTCACATAGGTAGACTTGAAACTACACATCACTTCTATGGACATGAAGAAAGAGGAAGCAGAAAACTTCTTTTACATAAAAAACAGTTAGAAAAGATGACAAAAGCGGTTACTCGTGATGGTTACACTATCGTGCCATTACAACTCTATTTTAACGCTAGAAATATTGTAAAAATCCAGATTGCCATTGCAAAGGGGAAACAACTCCATGATAAACGAAATGATTTAAAAGAAAAAGATCAAAAGAGAGATATTGCTCGTGCTATGAAGGATTATTGATGAAAATATTTATAATATTATTTTTTCTCAGTTCTTTTCTTTTTTCATTTAATCTGGAAATTTCAGATAAAAATATAGCTAATGGTGCAACTTCATTGTTTGAGTTTAAAAAAGAAAAAGGTTTGGAATATAAAAAACTTACTTTAGGCAAGAGAGATTTTAAAGTTTATAATAATCCCTTAGATACAACTAAAATGTATGCTCTTTTACCCATAAGTTATTACACCAAAGCTAAACAAGAAAGTGTAAAAATCACATATTTGAAAGATGGCAATACTCTAGTAAAGTCTATTAAAATTGATGTAAAAGATGGAAATTATAAAAAAGAAAAGATTCAAGTAAGAAAATCCAAAGTAAACCCTAAGGGTAAAAAAACGAATGAACGCATAAGTAAAGAGTATCATGAAGCGATGAGTATTTACGCACAATCTACAAAAAAAAATTATTTAAGTTCAAAGTTTATCTTACCAATGCAGAGTTTTATTACAAGTGATTTTGGAAAGGCACGAGTTTATAATGACACCCTTAAAGGCTATCACAGCGGAACAGATTTTCGAGCAAAAGTTGGCACTCCGATAATCTCTAGTAATGCTGGTATTGTTGTATTAGTAAAACATAGATTTTATTCTGGTGGAACAGTTATAGTAAATCATGGGCAGGGGATATACACCTGCTACTATCATATGAGTAAATTTTTAGTTGAGAAAAATCAAAAGCTACAAAAAGGCGATGTTCTTGGGCTCTCAGGAAAAAGTGGACGAGTAACGGGACCTCATTTACATTTTTCAGTTAGAGTGGGCGGGGTACAAGTTGATCCACTTCAGTTTGTAGAGTTAATGAATAAATATATTTTAGAAAAAAAGGAACTATAAATGACAGTACTTCAACTACTAATGCTAGGAGCTTCAGCTTTTTTTGCATTTAAAATTTTTGAGCATATACAAACACTTCAAGATCCCCAAGAGGAAGAAAAAACAGCAAACACTTTTTCACCATTTTCTCCAGAAGCTTTAGTAAAAAAAGCAGATGATGCTTTTGAAGCGGGTGAGAATCAAAAAGCATTAGCACTTTTAAACGAGGCAAATGCTAAAGATGGAAACAATGAAGAGATTCTTTTTAAAATCGCATATATTTTACAGCAAAGTGGTGATGATGAAGAATCTCTAAAATACTATAAACATGCACTCTCGCTTGATAAAGAAAATGAAATTATTCATAATGCGATGGCATCACTTTATCGTAAAAAAGGGGAATTTACCTCCGCAAAGATTCACTTAAAAGCCTCTCTTGAAATAGATAGCTCAAACCCTATTACCTATTTTAACTATGGAAATATGTTAGTGGATGCCGACTCTAAAGAAGAGGCTCAGGGGATGTATGAAAAAGCAATAGAACTTGACCCTGGTTTTGTTGAAGCAAAAGTTGAGTTAGAAAAACTAAAATAAATAGTATGAAAATCTTAGAAATATATAAATATTTAGATAAATTATCTCCCTTTGACACCCAAGAAAAATGGGATAATTCAGGACTACTACTGGGTGAGTATTCTCAAGAGATTAAAAAGATTGCCTTGAGTATCGATATTGATGAGGATCTTATTAATTCTTTAGAAAATGACACTTTACTTATTACACACCATCCTATAATTTTCACAGGATTAAAACAGATACATTTTGATAAATATCCCTCAAATTTAATTCAAAAAATGATTAAAAAAAATATCTCAAATATAGCAATGCACACAAACTTTGACATATCCCACCTTAATGATTATGTCGTCAAAGAGATACTTGGATATAAAATTGTAAAAAAAGATGGATTTATCACTTATTTTAATGTTGATGATGATTTTGAAGCATTTTCTAAAAAAATTTCTATTGCTTTTGGGCTAACCCAGACTAAGTGTGTTATCTCTCATAAAAGTTTAAAAAAAATCGCTATTATCACAGGTTCAGGCTGTTCTCTTTTAAAGTCAATTGAGGCAGATTGTTTCTTAACAGGGGACATTAAATACCACGATGCGATGGAAGCAAAAAGTATAAATTTATCACTCATTGACATAGGACATTTTGAAAGTGAACAGTTTTTTGCACAAATTTTACTAAAACATTTGAAAATTTTAGGTTTAGAAGTTATAATTGCGTCATCAAAGAATCCGTTCACCTATATATAATCCAAAGGAGTACAATGAACCAGCACCTTAAGCAGTTAATCGACCTCTCTAAAATAGACAAAGATATCGATGCGTTTGAACCTCAAATAGAAGAAGCGAATTATAATTATGAAGCAGCTTTAGCAAAAACTAAAAGTATTGAATCTGATATTGAAAATTTAACAGATGAGATTAAAAATGAAGAATTAAAAAAAGCAAAAAATGATCTACACTTAACAGAGCTTTCTCAAAAACTTGAAGAAAACTCAAAAAAGAGTGGTGATATTAAGACAGAAAGAGAGATGAAGTCTTTGCAACTTGAAGAAGAAATTGCAAAAGAACAAGTAACTTTTGCCAATGAAGAGATTCAAAGACTAGACAAAATTATCGAAGCTAAAAAAGAACAAGTTGAAGTTTCAAAAGTATCATTTGCCGAATTACAAGCAAACTTAGAATCAGTAAAAGCTGAAGTTGATAAAAAATTAGCAGTTATCAACAAAAAAAGACAAACAGTATTTGTAGAAAAAGAAAAACTTTTAAGTGATGTAAATCAAAAAGGTTTAGCTTTTTATCAAAAAATTCGTCGTTGGGCTAAAAATACAACGGTTGTTGTAGTTGAAGAACAAGCTTGTATGGGTTGTCACATGATTATAAGTGATAAAATTTATGCAGATGTAATTAAAGCAGAAGATATTACTACATGTCCACACTGTGGTCGTATTCTTCATGTGGAAGCTGCGGCGGAGTAATTAATGCTTTTTAGCATTGTTTATTATGCTTTGAGTGTGATGCTATATATTTTAGCATTGCCACTCCTCGTGTTTCTTTTTTTTAAGCCTAAATATAAAGAGTCAATCCCTTCTCGTTTTTTTCTTTTTAACAATCCAAGATTTAAATTTGAAAATGGTATATGGTTTCATGTCTGTTCACTTGGCGAGGCAAAAGCCTTAGAGCCTATCTTAAAACTTCTTGAATATGAAGATATCAAAATAACAACAGTAACTCAAACAGGTCAAATACAGGCTAAGAAATACGGACATGAAACTAGATACCTTCCATACGAGATGTTTATACCTTTTTGGGCTAAAAAACAAAAAGTAATTCTTGTACTAGAAGCAGAATTTTGGTATATGCTTTTTGCAGTTATGGGTGCAAAAGGTACAAGAGTTATCTTGTTAAATGCTCGTATCTCAGAAAAAAGTGCTAAAAAATATCTCCAATTAGCATGGTTTTATAGAAAAATGCTTCGACATGTAGAGATTGTATATGCTCAAAGTGAAGCTGATAAGAATCGATTTTTGGCACTTGGAGCTAGAAATATAGAAGTAATAGGAAACATAAAGCTAGCAGGTGAGATTAAAAAGACTAAAGACTACAAAAAACAAGACTGCGAAGTTATTGTAGCTGGTAGTACACATGAGACAGAAGAAGAAGCAATTATAAAATCTTTTGTAGAGTATAAAAAACAAGTAAATGCGAAACTAATTATTGTACCAAGACACCCTGAGCGTTTTGAGCGTGTATATGAGTTGATGAATAAGTATGCTTCTGCTCATACACTTTCTTTATCTAAATTTTCTCAAGATAAAAATTTTGATACAGATATGATTTTAGTAGATGCTATGGGCGAGTTAAATAATATTTACGCAATAAGTGATATAGCCATAGTCGGTGGAGCTTTTAAAGAAGGTGTAGGTGGACATAATCCATTAGAACCAGCTCATTTTGAATGTAAGATTATAACAGGGAAACATTTTCACGACCAAAAAGAATTATACAAATATGTACATCATGTACAATATGTTGAGAGTGATGAGATATATAAAGCATTGATAGCGTCAAAAGATTTGCCACCATCAATAGTTGAAGAAACAATAAACTTAGATACAGTAATAAAAAAAATCAAGGAGTCATAAATAATGGCAAGTGAAAAAGCATATAAAATATTAGCAATTCAAGAAGCGATATCAAACTCTAGTGCTAAATCTATGATAGATAGAGGCTTGGTATATGTTGGAAACAAAAAGGTAATGATAGCTCGTGGTGAGATTGATGCAAAAACGATTTTTCGTGTAACGAAGATAGAAAAAGCAAAACCTATCTTTGAAAATGATGATATCATCGTTATAGATAAACCAGCGTATGTTAATTCAGACGAGATAGAAAGACAGTTCAAACCAGCAGTTTTACTTCACCGTCTTGATAAAGAAACAAGTGGAGTGTTAATGCTTGTTAAAAACCAAGAGTTTCGTGACAAAGCAATCAAAGAGTTTCAAAAAGACAATGTATATAAAGAGTATATCGCATGGGTAGAGGGGATAATCTCTGAGCCAATCGAAGTAGATAAAGCAATTTTGACACAAAAGAAAAACAATAAAGCCTACTCGAATGTATCAGGAAAAGGAAAACCTGCAAGAACAGAGTTTTTTCCAGATATAGTGAGTGCAAATAAAACAAAAGTAAAATGTATCATTCACCATGGGCGTACACATCAAATACGCACACACCTGCGTTATATTGACCATCCTATAGTTGGTGATGAACAATACGGTGGAAGACGAGCAAAACGGGTAATGCTCCATGCGCTAAAAGTAAGACTTCTTGGTATGGAGTTTGTGGCTAAAGAGCCAAAAATGTTTATTGATTTTCAGTAAAACTTAGATATAATTCGCAAAAAAGAGTTAGAATGTTTGATACTTTAACAGATTCCTTTACAAATGCCATTAAAAAGATTCGTTTCCATGACGATGAGAAAGCCTTAACAAAAGCCCTTAATGAACTCAAAAAAAACCTGCTCAAAGCAGATGTGAATCATAAAGTTGTTAAAGATTTAATAGCAAAAGTACAAATAAGCACAAAAGAAAAAGGAATAGGTAAAGATCAGTTCCTTGAAGCTATGAGAATAGCTCTTTATGAACTCTTAGAGATTGGAGGAAGTAAGGGTTTTACTTTTTCGCCAAATCCTCCTACGGTCATCTTAATGACTGGACTTCAAGGTTCAGGTAAAACAACTACAACAGGTAAACTAGCAGTTTATTTAAAAAATAAGCAAAAAAAAGTACTTATAGTTGCAGCCGATTTACAGCGTCTTGCTGCAGTAGAACAACTCCGCCAAATCACAACTCAAATAGAAGTTGAGTTATTTGAAAATTCGGACTCAACTAAGCCAGTTGATGTAGTAAAAGCTGCGATGAAGTACGCTAACTCTAAACTTTATGATGTAGTTCTTATAGATACTGCTGGTCGCTTAGCGATTGATGATGAACTAATGAGTGAACTAGCAGAAGTTAAAAAAGTGGCAAATCCGCATGAAATCTATTATGTTGCTGATTCTCTTACTGGTCAAGATGCTATTAGAACTGCGACAAGCTTTAAAGAGAAAATAGGGATAGATGGTGTTATCCTTTCAAAATACGACGGAGATTCTAAGGGTGGTGTAGCGCTTGGACTATCTTCTCAAGTGCAAGTGCCTCTTCGTTTCATCGGTTCTGGCGAAAAGATGGAAGACTTAGAAGTTTTTATACCCGAGCGTATTGTAAACCGTCTTATGGGTTTTGGAGACATTGAGGGATTAGCTGAAAAAACAGCATCTATAATAGATGAAAAAAGTGCAAAAAGGCTCACGAAAAAAATCCAAAAAGGAAAGTTCAACTTCAATGACTTCTTAGAACAAATGGAATCAATGAAGAAAATGGGTTCTATGAGTTCTCTCATGGGAATGATGCCTGGTATGGGTAAAATGTCAAAAGCTATCAAAGACTTTGACTTTGAAAACTCAGGGGAACTTAAAAACATAAAATCAATGGTTTCCTCTATGACAAAAAAAGAAAGAGAAAATCCAGAACTTTTAAATAACTCTCGCAAACAAAGAATCGCCATAGGTTGTGGTCTTACCCAAGTTGAAATAAACCGCATGATAAAACAGTTCAAAAATGCAGGGAAAATGGCAAAAAAGTTCTCAGGAAAAAACGGAATGAAACAACTTCAGCAAATGATGGGTGGAGCAGGAGCGATTCCTCGTTAAAATAGTGATATATCTTAAGAGTAAAACCCTGTCATTAAAGGGCATAGTCTTTGAGGCAAGTTCAGAATGACTTTTAGAGAACCACAAACAATAGTCATATTTAAGCTCTTGTGATATAATAAACTTATGGCAAAAATAGATGATGCTTCTACTATTGATGCTATATTTTATAGGTGTTGTTTTCACATTTTAATTTTCATAACTATGATAGTTATAAAAATATTAATAAAACAAAAGAAATAAAGGACTAATGGATGCAGGAACAATAGCAATACTACTCATAGCAGTAGCAACTACAGGCGTATTCTTTTTTAGTTTCAATAAACTTTCTCAAACCTAAGAAAAAGTGTGTCAATCACACTAGTCTATTTCCAAATAGATACAAGCTAAAAGGTTAAAAAAATTCTCAGGTAAAATGCAATGAAACAACTCCAACAAACTATGGGATCAGGAGCATTTTCTCGTTAAAATAACGATATATCCTTTAGTTTAAACTCAGTCATTCCGTGCATGATACGGAATCTAAAAGCCATAAAGCACAAGATTTTTAATTAGTTTCAAAATACAAATGAGAAATATTATTATTTATTTTAGCTAGATTAGTTACATTTATAGTTATATGTCTGTCATATTCTCCCATTCTATAGTTTTTAAGATTAGTTTAACTGGGGGGGGATAAAATTAATCACTTAAATTTTAGGAAAATGAAAATGAAAAAAATAGTTCTAACAATAGTTACAGTGATGCTCTTAGCAGTATCAGTACATGCAGATGGGTTAGATACAGCTGAGAAAAAATGGAAGAAAGAGTATTTAAAATCTCCTGTTTATGCAGACTATGAAACAAAGTTGATTTGGCAGGATGATGTGAACGCAAAGGAGATAATGAAACCTTGGATAACAAAGGCTAACTATAAGGCAGAGAATTATATGAACACGAACGGAGACACAGCTAGTACATATTGTCAAAACCTAAGCTTAGCTGGAAAAATAGACTGGAGATTAGCAACGAAAAGTGAATTAAAAAATCTTTATAAAAAAAAGAGCAAGTTGAAAAACTCTAGCTTCAGCCTTTATTGGTCTTCAACTAGCTATAATAAGTACTATGCCTGGAGTATCTACTTTAGTCCTAGTTATACGGACAGACATAAAAAGGATTTAAACGGCTATGTTAGGTGTGTTAGAGACGGACAGTGATTTAATTTTTGCTCGCTCCCATGTTTACATGCTAATGTATACATTAGGTAAGAACATAGTTTTGACATTGTAACTAACAAATGTACCATTTTGTTATGAGTAAAAAAGATAAACTTCTTCAAATTTTTTTACAAACACCACCTAAAAAGGATTTGACTTTTAAAGAGTTGGAGACTATTTTAACTTCTTGTGGTTTTGAAAAATTGAGGGTATTGGTTCTGCTGTTAAGTTTTACAATGAAACAAAAGATGTTTTGAGGAACTTACATAAACCACATCCCTCAGATATACTAAAAGTTTATCTCATAAAACAGATTCAAGTTAAATTATTGGAGGTTTGTTATGGCTAATACCATAGAATATAATGGATATATAGGTAGTATAGAATATTCATCAGAGGACAAGTGCTTTTTTGGAAAACTAGAGATGATAGAAGACTTAGTGACCTTTGAGGCAATATCATCAAATGAGTTAGAAGAAAACTTCCATACTGTTGTAGATGAATATATGCAAACATGTAAAGACTTAAACCGTGAACCTCAAAAAACTTACAAGGGTATTTTAAGTAATAGGGCATAAATAACTTCATAGCTAATGAAAAGATACACTGAAGGTACAAGGCGAAAGTTCGCAGGAGCTACTAGTAGCTTTAAGAACTTTTAACGCAGTAGATT
>JADGEZ010000030.1 GCA_016744115.1 Sulfurimonas sp.
CACTCATTTTCTTATCCCTATTTTTTCTATTTCAATTTTAACATTTTAGAAATAAGAAAACAATTTTTACTGGTTTAGTTTTAGGGGTTCATTATATACTACAATTGTATCCTAAAAATGAACCTCAATCACAAGAAAATTTATTTGCCTACATACAACTGTCTCGGTCTTGCTATCTTTGATGTTTGATCCCCTCGAAATTCTAAGAGTTGTGTTACCCATCCTACACATCTTCCTATCACGAAGATTGGGGTAAACATTGCTTTATCAATTTTAAGTGATGTTAAAATAACACCTGAGTAAAAGTCTATATTAGGATAGAGTTTTCTTTTAATAAAATACTCATCATTCAAGGCTATCTCTTCTAGTCTATGAGCTATTGCCATCAAGTTTGAATCTAGGTTTAACTCATCTTTTAACTGATCTTGCAGGTTTTTTAATATTTTTGCTCGTGGATCAAAGTTTTTATATACTCTATGTCCAAAACCCATTAACTTAAAACTATCATTTGGATCTTTTGCTTTTGCTATATACTTATCTACATTATCTACACTTCCTATCATCTCAAGTTGGAGTATTACTGATTCATTTGCACCCCCATGAGCCCTGCCCCATAAGGCGGAAATACCTGATGCTATTGCTACATAAGGATGAGCTCCTGTTGATGCTACATTTCTCACAACTGTTGTTGAAGCATTTTGTTCATGGTCTGCGTGAAGTGTAAAGATAGTATCTAATGCTTTTACTTCAAGTGCTGAGATAGCTTCAACTCCATCTTTTGTTCTTTTCATCTTTCCACCAGGATATGCACGCAACATATATAAAAAGTTTTCAGTAAAGGATCTATCTACATCTGGATATATGAAAGAAATTCCAAGTGATTTTCTGTATGCAAAGGCTGCTAAAGTTGGAATCTTTGCGATAATCCTTCTTGCCATCTCTTGACACTCTTCTACATCATCCATGTTTAAATGTTCATAATAAAATGATGCTAAGGCTGAAACACCAGAAGACAAAATAGACATAGGATGCGCACTATCAGGAAAAGAAAGTAGTAAGCGTCGTAAGTCTTCATTTATAAAAGAACGGTGTCTTAGTTCTAAATCAAAAGATTCTAACTCATCTTTTGTTGGTAAAACACTATGCAACAGTAAATAACAAGCTTCTAAATAACTATGCTTTGTAGCTAATGTTTCAATATTTATACCTCTATATAATAACTCTCCCTTATCTCCATCTATATAAGTAACAGAAGACTTACATGAGGCTGTTGCTGTATAACCAGAGTCATAAGTAAACATCCCAGTCTTTTTGTAAAAAGTAGCTATATCTACTACACTCGGACCTCGGCTAGCGTCTAAAATATCAAATTCATGTTTAGCACCATCTCTGTTATCAATCATCGTCATTGTATTAGTTTTCATTATTAATCTCCTTCCTGTTTAAAGATTGTATATTGTATCTAATCCAAATTAGATTAATATTAGATTTTAGTATTTAACCAAGTTTTTTTTTGGTAGATATACCAATAGATTAAGCCTTTAATAAGCGTCTCAATATTCATTATTATAAATATAAGGATGATACCAAAACCCATTTTATAGGCTATGAAAGATGGAATTACTCTAAAAAACCATAAAGAAAAAATATTGATTTTAAGTGTAGTTTTTGTAGCCCCTGCCCCACGAAGAGCTGAGGAATAAACAAACATAATAGCAAGTGGAATTTGTGCTAAACCTACTAAGATTAAATATTTTGAAGCGACAAGGATTGTTGCACTATCTTGAGTAAAAAGTTTCACTAAATCATCAGGAAATACAATTAAAATAACTCCGACTGAACCCATAAATATATAAGCTATTCTTCCACTTATGATACCCATATTAAAAGCTTTTTCTTTATCCTTTGCTCCAAGACTTTGTCCCACTAAAGCCATAGCTGCAATAGCAAATCCAAACCCTGGCATAAAGGCTATGCCCTCAATCCTAAGACCCACTTGATAGCCTGCTAGTTCTGCTGTTCCATAAGCCGTGATGATAGAAACAAAGACTAAAAAACTCATACTTGAGATGCCTCTATCTAAGGCAGCTACATAGCCAACATTCCATACTCTTTTTAAATCTCTTAAACGCATTATGGGAATCAAATGTAACTTAGACTTAGGAAGTCTCAAAAGAAAAGTATAAGCCACAACATTAAAAATATAAGAGATTATAGTTGCATAAGCAGCACCCTCTATACCCATAGCCTCCACTCCAAAATGACCGAAGATAAAAACATAGTTTAAAAAAGCATTTAATCCAGCTGAAAAAAGTTTGATGTACAATGAACTTTTTGTATCCCCTGCCGCTGAGAGTGCATTATACAAAAGAGAATCTATAAATATAAACACAATTACAAGAGAGATAATTTTAAAATAAAGTGAACCTTGATGCACAACTTCAGGTTCTGCTCCCATAAGTTCATAAATAGATTCACTCCCATAATAACCAGTAATACTAACAAAAACAGCTAAGACAACTGCAAGAATAGCAAGTGAATAAAGAAGAGCAGATGCTCGTTTTTTTCTCCCTTGACCAATAAAACGAGAGATAAGAGCATTACCACCAACCACATACAAAGTCATTAAAACATTGATTATCATCATAAACTGCATACTCATACCAACAGCAGCAAGTGCATAAATACTAATCATTCCAACCATGAGCATATCTATAAGGATTTGTAAAATATCTACTAGGTGTTTGAGTGCAGCAGGGATTGCAAGGGAAAATACTTTTTTTGTATCTTTTGAAATTAGTTGTTTAAAAATTGTGCTTCCTCACGCTGATACTTAACTCTCATAAAATTTCTCAACAAATGAAATTATCTTTTGAAGAACTCTTGGAACTATCTTCTTTCTTTGCAATAGTTTAGGCTTAACGAGTAGAGTTTTAACAATATCATCATTCAAAGGTTTTCTCTCATCATAGAGATAAGTATCAACAACATTTTTTACTTCATCTTTGTGTAAATTTTCCTCTTCACACAAGTTATCAAATGCTTTTACTCTTTCTTGATTCCAAAACTTATCAAACTCGGCTTCTACAGATTCACTATCGTTAATCTTCATAAGATTTTCATTGATAAACTTCTCAATAAGCTCTTTTTTACTTCTAAGTTTCGTGTTACCGTTGATAATATTACTTATATTCTCTTTATCTGAACCTTTTGCATCTCTATATCTTGCAAATAATTTTAAAATATAACTTACATTTACATCATCTTTATGGATTAGTTCTAGCTCAAAATCTACATCTTCAAGTATAGACACCTTTTTACTGCCTTCTCCTCTTTCATTTTTTACTTTCTCATACAAATCAAGGTACTTGCTTTTATAGTCTTCCTGCTGTTGGTTCATTGACAAGTTATTAAAGTTAAAGTCACTAAATGAGTCTAAAATATTTTTGAGTCTCATAAGTATAATGTCCTCCATTGTCAAGACCACTTAACTAAGTTTTTTGTGTGTCTCACTTTTTGGTATGGCATTATGTAATATAAACGATTCTCAATCTCAATTATTCAATTTTACTTTTTAGCGATATCATGCAAGGCAAGTTCTTTTTCCAAATACTCTCCCGTAAAACTTCCTGTGTCTTTATATGTTGATGCTAAGTCTTCAGGACTTCCCTCTGCTATGATTAGTCCACCCCCTGCTCCGCCCTCTGGACCCATGTCTATAACCCAGTCTGCATTTTTAATCATGTCTAAATTATGCTCGATGATTAACATGGAGTTTCCAAGTTCTACAAACTTATGAAGCACACTTGTTAGTCTATCTACATCCGCAAAGTGAAGTCCAGTTGTAGGTTCATCTAAGATATAAAGTGTTTTACCTGTGTCTTTACGGCTTAACTCTTTACTTAGCTTTATCCTTTGTGCTTCTCCGCCTGAAAGCGTTACTGCATTTTGACCAAGAGAGATGTAACCTAGTCCGACATCAACAATTGTTCTCATTTTTTGATGAATCTTTGGAATAGGCTTGAAAAATTCAAAGGCTTCATCAACACTCATAGCTAAAACATCTGCTATGGTTTTTCCTTTATAAAGAACTTCTAATGTTTGTTGGTTATATCTTGTTCCATGACAAGTATCGCATTTGACTAATATATCTGGTAAAAAGTGCATCTCTATTTTGATTTGACCCTCGCCTTGACACTTCTCACATCGTCCACCTTTGACATTAAAACTAAACCTCGATGTTGTATATCCACGGATTTGAGCCTCTTTAGTTTGTGAAAAAAGATTTCTAATCTCATCCATTACACCTGTATATGTTGCAGGGTTTGAGCGTGGGGTTCTTCCTATTGGACTTTGGTCAAGATAGATAACCTTATCAACATTTTCTAGTCCTGTTATCTCAACACCTGCTACTTTATTTACTTTTCTTGCATGATTTAAAAGTTCTCTTGCTGTTGGTAAAAGTGTTTGAAGCATCAAAGAACTTTTACCACTTCCACTCACACCTGTTATACAAGTAAAGTTATTAAGTGGAATTTTTACAGATAAATTCTTGATATTATTTAGCGTAACATTTTTAATCTCTATATATTTTTTTTGCTTACGCCTATAAAAATACTCTATCTTCTTTCTTCCATAAAGGTAGTCAGCTGTGAGAGTTTTCGCCTTTTTAAGCTTGTCGAGTGTTCCACTAAAAACGACTTCTCCACCAAATTTTCCAGCACCATTTCCTATATCAACGATAAAATCAGCATTTTCTATAGTTTCTTTGTCATGCTCCACTACTATAACAGTGTTACCCTTTTCTTGTAAGTTTCGTAGAGTTCGTATAAGCTTTAAAGTGTCTCTTTCATGAAGCCCAATACTTGGTTCATCTAAAACATACATCACCCCTGTGAGTCCAGAACCAATTTGTGATGCGATTCTAATTCTTTGAGCTTCGCCACCAGAAATACTTCTAGCATCACGACCTAGTGTTATATATCCTAGTCCTACATCAAACAAAAAGTACAGTCTTTCTCTTATCTCATTTAAGATTGGTTTTGCTACTTGTGTATTTTGTGCATCAAGGTAAGTGAAGTTTTCTACATCAGCAAACCATTCGTAAGTCTGGGCAATTGGCATCTCTAAAAGTTCAGCTATACCCTTTTGCCCTACTCTAACAGCTAAAGATTCACGCTTAAGTCTGTTTGAATCACAAATATTACAGATTTTTTCACTCATATAGTCTGCTAATTCTTTTTCGTCTTTAAACATATCGTAGGCTATTCGTATGATTCCTGGGAAAAGTCTTTTTACTGCATGCTTTTTCCAAAGAAATTCAACCTCTTCTATATTTCCATGAAGTATTGCTTTTTGCTGGTGTTCTTCTAATGTTGAGTAAGGCACAGTGATGTCTATATCATTTGCCTTACAAAAACCTTTTAAAAATGTAAAGTAATAACCCTTGTTAAAACCATAGACTATTTTTATCGCACCCTTTTCTATACACAAATCTTGATCTATAATTTTTTCTTGATCGAGTGCATAACGAAGCCCTAAACCATCACACTCAGAACAAGCCCCTTTTGGTGAGTTAAATGAAAATGAAAGAGGCTCAAGAGGGTCAAAACTTATCTTACAATCAAAACAAGCATTATGCTCTGAATAGTGAATACTTGATTGTTTGATGCCAAGCTCTTTATGGTTGAGTATATCAACCTCTAGTTCGCCGTAACTCTCTTTTAAGGCTTTTTCAACATCGGCGGCTATCCTCTCTTTGTTCTCAGTTTTTACTACAACTCTATCTACTACAACTTTAATGGTATGTTTCTTTGTTTTAGAGAGTTCTATCTCATCATCAAGACGCACCATCACCCCATCTATCATAGCTCTTACATAACCTTTATGCACTAAAGATTCAAGCATATCAGCATAAGCACCTTTTTTCTCACGCACAAGAGGAGCTAAAAGAACAAGTTTTGCACCCTCTGGGAGTTTGGCGACTTCTCCTATGATGTCTGATGCTGACATTTGTGAAATAATTTTTTTACATTTATGACAATGCTGGATACCAACACGAGCATACAAGAGTCTAAAGTAGTCATATATCTCTGTAATCGTTCCAACAGTTGAGCGTGGATTTTTTGAAGTTGTTTTTTGATCTATGGCAATAGCTGGAGTTAAGCCCTCTATCTTATCTACATCAGGTTTACCAACACGGTCTAAAAACTGACGAGCATACGAAGATAAAGACTCCATATAACGCCTTTGACCCTCAGCATAAAGCGTATCAAAGGCTAAGGTAGATTTTCCAGAACCACTTAAACCCGTCATTACAATCAACTTATTTTTTGGTAATGTTAAGTTGATATTTTTTAAATTATTTTCTCTTGCGCCTGTTATTATTATGCTGTCTTGTTTCTTCAATTATTTCCTTTAATAATCACTATTTTAATTAAATTCATTAAAAATTTCTTTTAATCTTTTAACATCAGTTAATGCTTCTTGATATTCTATTTTATAACAATCTGCTTGATCATCATAATGAGAGGCTTGATTTAAAATAGTTTGATAAAAATTAATGGTTTCTAATATTTCATTAAGTTTATTAGAATTAATAGTAGTTATACCAAAGCGACTATCTAATTCATTCATCAATATACTTAACTTTTTTTCTATAGGTATATGCTCATTAGTGTATTGATTATTTTTAAACTTTTCATAAAAAATATTTATATCTTTTAAAATATCATTAGAATTGATATATTGTTTCTCTTTTTTACCTGTTCTGAATAAAAATGTAGCTAATGCTATTGTTTTCTCTATTTCTTTTCTCAGTAAATTACCACATGTTTCATAATCTGAGTCATCAAAGGCATCATTAGCCTCTTTGAGATAATCCCTTTCTCTAAATATCTTAGGTTCATATAAATTATCATCTCTTAATGATTGATATATATGTTTATATTTCCATTTATTAAAATCATTATGTACATGAATCAATCTTTTTATAATATTAAAAAAGAGTGAATTGTGAGTAAGAATTATTTTTTGATAATTTTCAAAATTTTTAAATATATATTCCATAATATAAAGTCTATTTCCCATGTCTAAACTAGACAAAAAATCATCTATCACTAAAAGTTTAAGATTATCACTACTGCTTGATGGATACTTATCTTGATTTAATTTTATAAGAGCAAAAACAATTGATAACGATAATATTTTAACCTTTGACTCATTATAAAATTTAAAATTTCTTATATTAATAGTTGAAATTTTTTTCATTATTTTTTATTTAAAAAAAACTCAACTAATTTAGCATTTAGTTTCTCTTCCCTTTCTTGAAAATAAGTATAGTTGAAATTTTCTAACTTATTTGATAATTTCTGTAAATCAAGTATTTTACTACTCTTATAATTAATAACTCTATTCTTTAAATCTTGAGTTTTTCTTTTATTATCTGTTACTATTAAATTACCGATTGAATTAGAGTACTTATTATAGTCTCTATTTTCCCAAGAATTATTTAACTGTTTCTGATTTATATTTGTTATTATTTTATGAAAATAATAAGGATATATAACTTTTTGTTCTTTATTAAGATAGATAGCCAATAATATAAAGCCTTTTTTTCTACCATCTTTTAGCCGTAACAATTTAAAATCATCTTGTTGTTCTACTGAAAATTTATCAGGAAAACGATATTCTTTTTCAAGTGCTATATTTGTCATTATTTTAAAAATTTCAAATTTTATTTTCATTGTAGAAGTATGCATATATGAATATTTAATTATATTTTTAGAAAGCAATATAAGTTTCTCTATCTGGTTTTTATTCAAAGATAAATTATTATCTTTTTCTATTGAATTATAGAAAAGATATACAAAAATTACAAATCTGGGATAATTACTTGTATGTTCATCTATAACTTGAAGCCATCTGCTGAATTTATTATATGGATTTTCAGCAGGATACTCATTTTTAACACATGTATTAAAAAAATCTACAGTAAGTAAAATTTTATTCAAGTCATCTATAACTTCATTATAGTCTCTCTTTCGTAGAGGTATATAACTATCATTTTCTTGGGAAAAGAAAGCTCTTAGACCTATTTCATTTCCCGTTTCTCCATTTTTACCTCTTAAAATATGTGTATATATTCTAAATACATCTACAAGAATATAATCATTTCCTCTTGCAAACTCTACTAACGCTGTCCATCTATTTATAAAATCATCTTGATTTCCATTATTTAGTGCTGAATTATATAACTGTGATTTAAATATATCAGCATCTGATAATTCCAATCCTCTATTGTTTATCGTTTCAAAAATTATTAATGCTTTTTCTCTAGCTTTATCTTCTTCTAAATCTACAGATTTTATAGATAGTACATATATTTTGTCTAATAAAAAATTACGAAATTGTGTTATCTTACTTTCACCCAATTCTTCAATATGATTATAAAAAAACAGTAGATTTTCTTTAAATTGGTTTGCTATTCTTATATCAATATTTTTTATATTATCTTTTGTAAGTGTTAATATATCCTCAAAATTTGTATTATTGTTATCCTCGTAAATTAGTGTTTTAACCCTTGGTGATTTCTCATCAGTATCTCTATCAATATGCCAAATAGCCTCTGTTAAATCTCTATTTTCTTTTTTTAAGTTTAATAAGTGTAAAATTATGATTAAGGTTATTAATCGCTGTTGCCCATCTATTACCTCGACCTCTATGTTTGCTTTACTTTCTGCTAATACAATATTTCCTAAAAAATACTTTTCATTCCTGTTATTTTCAAAAACAAACTTTAAATCTTCCCAAAGTATTGAACACTCTTCTTCTCCCCATGAGTATGGTCTTTGATACGACGGTATTATGTAACGATTTGATTTTGAAAAAAGGTCTAATAAAACTTTCTCTTCAGCTGTAATAGATTGTCCCACTTTGACTCCTATTTTTACTTTTAGCTTAGATAGTCAAAATTTATTTTAAGACTATATTTAATAAGATTATACCTTAATAATATAATTATAGTTATGAATCTTACATCCGAAGCTATCATCTGTTAGGTAAATCCCATGAAAAATAAAACAAACCTTAATCTAATATTTCTGCTCAAATAGTTCAGCTGTAAAATAATCTCTATGCTGGCAATTACGTTTAATATCTGCCATAAGTAATAGGGCATAAATAACTTCATAGCTAACATCATTTAAAAGGTTTAGATTCAAGGCGAATTTGACTTGGCGATACTAGTATCGTTAAGTTAAGTTCAACGAAGAAGATAATCCTTTTAAATGATGCCGTAGGGTGAAAAGATACACTACAATCTACTGCGTTAAAAGTTCTTAAAGCTGCTAGTAGCTCCTGCGAACTTTCGCCTTGTACCTTGCAGTGTATCTTTCCATTAGCTATGAAGTTATTTATGCCCTATTACTTAGTTGGAAGTACTTTCTTATTTTTATTGGCATTTAAAAATAACTGATAAAGATTAACAGTGAAACTTCTTAAAATAGCTATTGAAAAAGGTTCTTTATGAGCTATGTGGTCATCTTCATCAGTAAGTATATCTAAATGATAGTGATATGTTTCTACTCTCCAGTGATTGGACTCGTTAATGTTTTTGTGACTTTTATGAGTGATTGAATATTATTGAATTTTTCAGAGTACATAACTAAATCAGTACTCTTATTCTGAAATACTTCAACTTTACGAGAGACTCGTTTCTTGTTTTGAGTCAAATAGCTATCTTCATCATCAACTATATCAGTAGGCTCTTCAAAGCTCTCAATAATCTCTATTGTCTTCTCTTTGAGATTCTTCTGGTTATCTTTGAGTTTAGCTATGTAACGGTTATTCTGCTCATCTATGGTATTTATGTCCTATTACTTATCATCCATGACATTATACCTTTGAATGTTGTATTAGCTTTGAGTAATGCGAATAGTGTCATAAACAATATCTCATGTAGTGGGTATTCTATCTTTCCTGTGTCTACTCTGTACTCTGGAATAGTTTTAAGTGATCTTAAAAGCTCCCGTGTTCTTATGTTTTTGATAATAAACCCCTTTTGTTAGGAGTATAAGCAAGATCCCTTCCTATTTTAGAAATTATTGATTAAGATTTGTTTTATTTTTCATGGGATTTACCTAGCATTAAAGCTGCACAGGGATAAATATTTGATGATATTTGTCTAGTTTATGATAGAGAAGTTCATTGTCTGTTGAGAAAAGAGAAAATATTCTTCTCTTAGTAAGTTTATGTGTAAATGGGAGAATTTGGATGAAATTTTCTTTATTTTTGAGTGTTCTTATTGGGTTATCATTATCTTTAAATACTTTGATAGATTTAGAAAAAATAGTTGAAAGGTTGTAATAATGCTCTATCACTTGTTCCTTATCTTGTTGATGCTCTTTTAAATAGTTGTATAGTTCTATGTTAAAACCCATTTGCTCAGAAATATCAAAAATATTTGATGATATTTTTTCTAAATCACGATTATTACTTAAAATCATCACGGCATCTTTTACCTTTGAAAAACTTCTATTAGAAATTTTTAAAACTGGAATATGAGATTCATAAAGGGTAGTCCTCATCTGATGTGAATAAAATATATCTTTTGAAACAATCACTAAACCAATATGATAGGATTTTATATCTTGAAAAAACTTCTCCTTTAAATCTACACTAACATATTCAATATCAATTATAATATTGAGGTCTCTTAACTTTTTTATCTCTTGAAGAATAGAAATATTGCTTGGATTTACTACTTTTATAATCAAATCATGAGTAAATTTTTCATGCACATACATCGCTCGTTTTACACATGCTTCAATTTTTGAATGTTCTATAAGATTCATATCTATATAAAGATACAGATTAGAACCAAAAGGCTCAGGAAATTGCCCTAATTCCCTTTTTATAGCTCTATAAACTGATTTAAGAACGACTGGGTCACCTACTAAAACTAATAGGTCATTAGGCTGAATCATTCTTCGTCTTGATGGCATCACTAATTTTCTGTTTCTATATATCGCTACTATTCGCCAGTTTTTTTGCTCTATAACTCCGATATGTCTATATATGAAGGAACTTCCAAATGGAACTAGAACTTCCATTATCTCACCCTCACCTATCCCTACATTTTGAGCAATAACAGGTACATTGGGTAAATAATCTAAAAGCCTAGAAGATAAAATTTCACTTGAATTTATTAAAATGATATTTGGGTCTTCGTTTGTCATATTCCATTGACATAAGACTATAACACGCAACTGCTTTTTCATTACTCGAATATTTTTGATTGTATTTTCAACATCTATAGAATTATCCATAGCTATAATGACTTGTATAAATTCCATTTTCAAAAGATTTGATAACTTATAAAGACTTGTGGGATCAAATTCATGAAATTTAAATCGTTTGGGGTTAATATCAGTATATTTTTTTGCTTTGAGTTCTACAATATAGTATATGTTTTCACTTGAGTAAGTTTGACTTATTCTTTGTATAAAATGAGTACCTACATCTCCATCACTAATTATTAAAATTTTTTTCATATTTTTTACACCTATTTATGTTTCGTATTTACTTTTTCTATCCATAACTCTTTTTTTGATTTGCCCCATATATCATTTATAAAATAACCTGTAATCTTTACCCTATTTTGTGAGATTATATTTGATGTAAATAAAGTATCTTTTTCCCAATTATCTACAATATTACTAGCATTAATATCACTGTATATATCACTTGCCTTATTTAAACGATAGGTAAAAGCTTCTGAGAATGTTGCTATCTCTATACTCTTGTTTATCTCAGTTTTTAACTTTTCTTTGAGAATTAATGATGGGAATGGATTTTCATCTTCTATTTTGTTATTTTGCTCTTGTAAAGTATAATGTTTTTTTAATTTTTTTATCTCCATATCTTTTTTCAATAATATTTCGTCATATTTATTATTTGACTTAGATGTATTTTTGAGAGTATCTATTTCAACTATGAGTAATGTATTTTTTAACCTTTCTTTATCTAAAAGTTTTTTATAATTTTTCATCTTATGATTTTTTGTTTTTATGTTCTTGTATTTAGTTTCTTCAATACTTCTAGCTTCTAGTATATTTCCTATGCTTCTTATATTTAACTCTTTTTTGCACTCTTTGTATTGAGACCTTAATTTTTCCATCTCTTGATGTGTCATTTGTTTTTTATCTGTCTCTTGAGAATATAGGGACACACTCAAAATCATAATTATTATTAGATAATTCACACTAAACCTTTGCTACTAATTTAACACCCATTTCAACATGGTGCGTATAAGGAAACTGATCAAAAAGAGCCATATCTTTCACATCATGCGTTTGACAAAGTATAGCCAAATCCCTAAACAATGTTTGAGGGTTACATGATATGTATATGATATTTTTATATCTTGCTGTAAATTTACAAGACTCAGTATCCATTCCACTTCGAGGAGGATCAACAAAGATACTAGATATACTATAAGAACTCATATCTATGTTTTTCATCCTACGAAATTCTCTAACACCATCAAGAGATTGCACAAACTCTTCAACACTCATCCTAAGAAACTCAATATTTTGCACATCATTTAAAAGCATGTTTGATTTTGCTGCGTTTATAGAAGACTTAGAAATTTCAGTAGCTAAGACCTTTTTAAAGTGTTTTGCAAAAGGGATAGTGAAGTTTCCAGCTCCACAGTAAAGCTCTAATAAATCATTGTCAGTATCTTTTAAATCTTTTAAGCTCCAAGCTATCATTTTTTCATTGACTCTTGCGTTTGGTTGTGTAAAACTGTTTTCTATATGCTGGGATTTATAGGTATCTACATTTACAGATAAAGTTTCTGTAATATAGTCTTGTCCAATGATAATTTTTTGTTTTCTACTTCTGCCTACTATATAGATACTAAGTTCCTCTGCTATTTCTAAAGCTAAGTTTTTCCAAACATCATCAAGTTTTCTATGGTATAAGAGTGATACAAGAACTTCTCCATCACTAGAACTCAAAAAATCTACACCAAATAGCTTAAAATCTATCTCTTTTTCTTTGAGTAGTTTTAATAACTTTGGCATCAATCTAGCTATGTAAATATTTACCTGAGGACACTCTTCTACAAAGACTACACCTTTTTTATCTCTGTTATTCATAGCATAAAATACTTCATCATCTTGATGCCATATCTTAAATTCACTTCTTGAACGATAATGAGACTCTGGAGATTCAACTATATGAAACTCACCCTCATAAAACTCTTTAAATCTTTTTTTATTTAAAACTATTTTTTCTTCAAGTTGCGATTCATATCCATTTTCATAAACTATACACGCACCACATTCACCAAAGTGTTTACATTTCACATTATTTTCCTATTTTATAGAGGCTATAAGATTGCCAATAATCAAATTCCATCCATCAATCAATACAAAGACAAGTATCTTAAAAGGCAAGGCTATCATTATTGGAGGAAGCATCATCATACCCATAGACATTAAGATTGAAGCAACAACCATATCTATTACAAGAAATGGTAAAAAGAGTAAAAACCCTATCTCAAAGGCTGTCTTTAATTCACTGATAACAAAAGCAGGGATGATGATAGACAAAGGAACATCAGCAACTGTTGTAGGATTCTGCATCTTTCTAATTCTAAAAAAAAGAGCTAAATCTTTTTCTCTCGTATTTCTAATCATAAAATTTTTAAAAGGAAGCGTTGATTTTGCAAAAGCTTCTTCATAGCCTATCTCCTCAGCAATATAAGGCTTAATACCACTATCATAAGCTTTTTGTCCAACAGGCTCCATAACAAAAAATGTCAGTATCATTGCTAACATCACTAAAAGTTGTGTTGGTGGCACTTGTTGCGTTCCAAGAGCTTGGCGTAAAAATCCAAATACAATAACAAACCTTGTAAAAGTCGTCATAACAAGTATCATACTCGGAGCTAAAAAAAGTAAGGTTAAAAGAACTAAAACATTTAAGGAACTTACAAGCTGTTGTGGCGTATCAGGTGAACCCAACTCAAAGTTCATAGTAGGAATTGTTACAGATTCTGCAGCTAACAAAAAGGCACTCATACCTAAAAGTAAAAGAAAAAATCTTATCATTACTTAGCGGCTGCTTTATCTAAAATGGATTTCTTAACCTTGGACTGATTTTCAGATTTTTTTCCAAAAAAGTGAAGTTCTACTCTACGATTTTTTTCTCTACCACTTTTGGTTGCATTTGTTGCTACTGGAGTATATTGAGCAAAACCTGAGGCACTAATACGATTAGGATTTACACCATCTAATAGTAACTCTTGAAGTACTGAGATAGCTCTTGCTGATGAGAGTTCCCAGTTGTCTTTATAAAGACTTTTACTTCCTGGACCTTGATCATCTGTATGCCCATGTACACTTACTCTTATTTCATTTGGCATCTCATCAATAATAAGTGCAATTCTTTTTAAAAACAACAGGGTATCATCACTTGTGATAAGTGCACTTCCTGATTTAAAAAGTAATGCTGCTGGAAGTTCTATCACAAAACCATCCTGTGCCTCTTCAACGGAGACTACAGTCTCTTGACCTTTTTGCATCATCTCGTTTACATCACTCACGGCGTTTTTCACAAGATTTACTGTTTGTGTTGTTTCTTCTGTAGTTTCTATAGGAGTCGCTTTTTGAATCCTCTTTTTAGAGATTTCAGTTTGTTTTCCACCTTCTAATACACTCATAGCACCTGAGAGTGAGCCTATTGCCTCTGAAATCTTTTTAGCATCCATACTTGCCATAGAGAGGAGCAAAACAAAGAAACACAAAAGAAGCGACATCAAGTCTCCAAAAGCAGCTAACCATGCAGGAAGACATTGTTCACATTCTGGGCATTTTTTTTTAGCCATTATTTACAACTTTTAATTAAATTGACTAACACGGTCTGCTGGAGGTAAATAACTTAAAAGTTTTGCTTCTAAGACTCTAGGAGCGTCCCCTGATTGAATAGACATAATTCCTGAGAGTATCATCTCATGGATTAAAGTCTCCTCCTCATTTCTAATAGATAAAATATTATAAATAGGCGTGCCAAATACATTTCCTATAATCGCACCATACATCGTAGTAAGCAAGGCAACCGCCATAGATGGACCAATCGCCGATGGATCTGCCATATTTAAAAGCATTGCAACAAGACCGATAAGAGTACCAACCATACCCATAGCACCAGCAAGCCCTCCCCATTGGTTAAATATTGAACCATGTACTTTATGCCTAGTATTTGTTTGTTCCATTTCAATCTCTAAGAGTTCACGAATAGTATCGGGTTCACTCCCATCAATTGCCATAGATAAACCTTTCTTTAAAAACTCATTTTCTTCAGAATCTACATCACCTTCAAGTGCCAAAATCCCATCTTTTCTTGCCTTTGTTGCAAATTCAACAAGTTTTTTGATTAAAGCAGAAATATCAGTTTGGGGAGGCTTCACAGCAATCATAAATATTTTTGTAAATTGCTTCATTTGTGAAGGTTTAAAAGATATTAACAATGCACCGATAGAACCACCAATAACAATCAATGCTGAGGGAACATCAAGGTATGCACCAATACCAACACCCATAACCATAGAACTTCCAAGAAGTGCAAAGATTAAAACTATACCAATGACCGTACCTAAATCCATTTAAAAACCTTGATATAAAATATTAAAGTTATAATACCACATTAATTATAAAAAAATGAAATTATAAAAGAAGAGAGATATGAATAAAGAAAAGATAAGTATAGTTGTTTTAGCTGCTGGAAAAGGTAGTCGTATGAAATCATCTAAGGCAAAAGTGCTTCATGCAATTAGTGGCAAAGCGATGTTGTATCACATCATCAAAACTGCTCAAGAGATTTCAAATGACATAACTGTAGTCATTGGACATCAAAAAGAAGAGGTTAAAGAGGTGATGGAGTCTTATTTTGATAGTATAAATTTTCTTATTCAAGATACGAAAAAGTACCCTGGAACTGGTGGTGCTATGAAAAATATAGTCCCTAAAAATGAGAAAGTTCTCGTGTTAAATGGGGATATGCCTCTTATAACGGCAGATGCACTTAGAGGATTTGTAGATACAGATGCGGATATTGTCATGTCTATTTTTGATTTAAAAGACTCAAATGGATATGGTCGTGTTATTATTGAAGATGGGGAAGTTCAAAGAATTGTTGAACAAAAAGATGCCTCAGAACTAGAATTAAAAGTCACAACTGTAAATGCAGGTATTTATGCCTTTTCTTTATCTGTCATAAAAAAATACATTCCTCATTTGAGTAATGCTAATGCACAAAAAGAGTATTACCTCACAGATGTGATAGCCCTAGCAAAAGAAGATTCTCTTGTTATTTCCCCTCTTTTAGTAAATGAAGAAAGTTTTAAGGGAGTAAATTCTAAAAGAGATCTCGCAGACTGTGAAGTGATAATGCAAAATAAAATTAAAAACAGATGGATGGATAAAGGCGTTGTTATGCAACTCCCCTCAAGTATTTATATTGAGGAGAGTGTTATTTTCGAGGGAGAATGTACAGTGGAAAATAGCTGTAAAATTACAGGAAATACTTTAATAAAAAACTCTCACATCAAATCAAATTCAGTGATAGAAAACTCTATTATTAAAAATTCCGACATTGGTCCACTCGCTCACATTCGCCCATTTTCAGATATACAAGATAGCCATATAGGAAACTTTGTAGAGGTAAAAAAAAGCTCTTTGTCTGGTGTTAAAGCAGGTCATCTTAGCTATATTGGTGATGCAGAGATTGATAAGGGTACAAATATTGGAGCTGGGGTAATTACTTGTAATTATGATGGTATTTATAAGCATAAAACAAGTATCGGTAAGAATGTTTTTATAGGAAGTGACTCTCAACTTATAGCACCTCTTAAGATAGAAGATGATGTAATGATAGCTGCAGGAACAACCCTTACAAGTGGAAAAGTTCCAAAAGGTTCTCTTATTAAAAATCAAATAGAAGTCCGCACTATTAAAAATTTTTACTATAAATATTTCACTCATAACTAATGTCATTCTCAGCTTGACTTGGAATCTAGTCCTAATTTCATACAAGTTAGACCCTGAATCAAGTTCAGGGTGACAAGTTTAGCAGTTTTCTTAACTTTAATTTACCGTGTTCAAAAATAGTCTTTATCAAACTTTATTAAAAATTTGATACAATCGCATTGATATAACTTCAAAGGTAGCTAATGATTATCCCTGTCGATTTGCTTAAAGATAAAAATATACTTTTAGGCGTAAGTGGCTCTATTGCTGTTTACAAATCTCTTGAACTCACCCGTCTTTTGCTTAAAGCAGGTGCAAATGTAAAAGTTGTTATGAGTAAAGCATCTAAAAAATTTGTAACAGCCCTTAGCTTTGAAACACTTACATCAAATAAGGTTCTTGATGATTTAAATGAGTCATGGGTAAATAATCATAACCATATACAAACAAGTCAGTGGGCAGATGTTTTTATTATAGCACCAGCGACTGCAAATACCATCGCGAAATTATCAAATGCTGTAGCCGATAATATTCTTCTCCAATGTGCTTTAGCCTATCCAAAAACGATACTTTTAGCTCCATCAGCAAATACAAACATGCTCCACAGCCCAATAACGCAGAAGAATTTAAAAATCTTAACTAACACAAATTATAAACTTATTCAAACGCAAACAAAAGAACTCGCTTGTAAAACAGTAGGTGATGGTGCTATGGCTGAAGTGATTGATATTTTTTGGGCAACTTCAAGAGAGTTACTTAAAAATAAATTTTGGACAAATAGAGATATAATACTCACAGGTGGAGCAACGATAGAAAAGATTGATGATGTTCGCTACATCTCTAACTTTTCAAGTGGAAAAATGGCTTCTTCACTTGCAACTGCACTTTACTGTATGGGTGCTAATGTCACACTTATTGCAACAAAGTTTGAAGATAATTTAGCTAAAAGTATTCGTACAATTGATGTTGAAAACTCTCAAGAAATGATGAAAAATCTCATACACTTTATCTCCATTAGCAAACAAGAAAAGAAACCTTATCTGTTTATGCTCGCTGCTGTAAGTGACTATGTTCCAAAACTTGTACAAAAAGGCAAATTAAAAAAAGAGCAACTTGGCGATACATTTGAACTCTCATTAAAGAAAAATATTGATATTTTAGATTCCCTTGATAAAAAAAATATTATTAGTATCGGTTTTAAAGCAGAAATGGATGCTATAAATGCCAAAACCAATGCTCAAAAAATGCTCAAAAACAAAAAACTAGATGCAGTTTGTCTCAATATTCTAAAAGATTCCTCAAGCTTTGGTTCACAAATGAATCAAATCGAATTTATCTCTAAAACAAAAGAAGTTTTATTTCCCCAAACTACAAAACTTGCTTTGTCTTTTAAAATTTTAGCACAATCGGAGAGTTTATCGTGAATAGAGCTAAGCATATAGCCATAATCATGGATGGAAATGGGCGTTGGGCCGAGCTTCATAATCAAAAAAGAGTTAAAGGACATGAAAGGGGTGCAAAAATTGTTAAAGAGATAACTAAGTTTTGTGTTGAGTGTGTAGATATACAACGATTAACACTTTATGCTTTTTCTACAGAAAACTGGAAAAGACCTACATTAGAGGTTGAGTTTCTTATGAAACTTTTGGAAAAATACCTCAAAAAAGAGTTATCTACTTACATACAATTCAATATCAAGTTTGAACCCATTGGAGATATTAGTGCCTTTTCTTCTTCGCTTGTAAAAACTATCAAAAATGTCCAAGAAAAAACTGCACATTGTGATGGTTTAGTGCAATCCTTAGCATTAAACTATGGGTCTCATGATGAGATGCTTCGAGCTATAAATAAGCTAAATTCCATAGATGAGGATATAACCGAAGCTACACTAAGTGATGCACTTGATTGCAAACATAATGTTGATTTACTCATCCGTACTGGAGGCGATCATAGATTATCAAACTTTTTACTTTGGCAATCAGCTTATGCTGAACTATTTTTCATAGACACTCTTTGGCCAGATTTTTCTAGTGATGAACTTAAAAAAATCATAAAAAAATTCAAAAAAATTGAACGAAGATTTGGAGCTTTGAAATGATAGAGATTATTTTTGCAACAATTTTAGGCTTACTTTTAGGCTCATTTTTAAATGTAGTGATTTTACGCATCCCAAAAGAAGAAAGTGTAGTATTTGTAGCCTCTCATTGCACCTCGTGTAATAATGCTTTAAAACCATGGCATAATATCCCTTTATTTTCATGGATATTCTTGAGAGGAAAATGTGCATTTTGTGAAGAGAAAATATCTATGCAATACCCTATAATAGAACTTATGTCTGCTTTAATATTTTTAGTCATCTCTTTAAAATATGCTTTGAGTATCCCTATTCTTTTTATAGCTTTAAGTTTTTTAATGTTACTTGCACTTTCTATGATAGATTTTAAATATAAAATGGTTCCAGATAGCCTTAATCTCTTAGCTATTTTATTTGCCATACTTAGTGCAGGGAGTATTGGGGGTGTTTTTTTAAATTTTCAAAATGCTTTACTCTTTGCAGGTGGTTTTACTCTCCTTAGATTTTCTCTTTCATATATGCTTACCTCTTCGGCACAAAGAGAGGCAAAAAAGACTCAAACTTCTTGGACGAAAAATTATCATACTTTCCCCTTTATAGAAGCTATGGGAGAAGGCGATATTATGGTAGCTGCTACGATGGGTGCGTTACTTGGAGTACAATTAACTCTTGTGGCTATCTTTTTATCAGCACTTTTAGCCTTGCCTGTTATGTTGGCATTGCTCAAAAGATCAGCCGAGGATCAAAGAGTTCCTTTTGTTCCTTTTTTGGCAATTTCTACTTTTATTATTTTTCTTTATGATTCACAAGTATTAGCTTATATTAAGGCAAACTATTAATGAATAGACTTCAAAACTATATAATCAAAAATTTATCAATACTTTTTTTATCAATATTTTTAGCACTTTTTTCTATCGCCTCCATCGTATTTTTGATTAAACTAGCAAGTTATACCGCCATTATTCAACTCAATCTATGGGAGATGACAAAACTTTATATTTTCGTTGTGCCAGAACTTTTATTTTTCACATTACCTATTACATTTTTTGTATCTGCTGCATTAACTATCTTTAAATTATCTAATGATAATGAGATAGTTGTTTTATTTTCTTTAGGTATCCATCCTAAGTTTATTTTATGGGTCTTGTTAAAACCTGCCTTATTACTTACTGCCTTATTATTTTTTAATTTTTTTGTTATTTTTCCCCACGCTAAAATATTATCAAAAAACTTTATCTCTTACAAAAAGAGTGAGGCAAAGTTTAATCTTTCTGCCTCTGAATTTGGACACAAATTTGGAAATTGGCTTTTATATCTTGGTGAAAAAAATGATGACGGTACTTATTCTAAGGTTTTTTTGTTTAATAAAAGTGAAAAAGAAGAACTTCTTATAAAAGCAAAAGAAGCCAAAATCATTAATGAAAACAACATTCTTAGACTTAAATTAACGGATGGCGAAGGATATAGCTACTCAAAAGAAAAATTTACACAAATCGACTTTGAGACAATGTTTATAAATGACACCCTAACTTCTAAGTTAATCAAACATCAAAATACTTTAGACTACTGGAATCCTAAAGGTAAATGGCTCATAGAAAAAAGAAAAAAGAAATTTACTACAAATGTTTTACTAAGTCTTTTTCCACTTCTGAGCCTTTTTTTAGTAGCATCTATTAGCATCATACATGTTAGGCATCAAAAAGCAAAGGTTTATTTGTACTTATTTTTGGGTATAGCTATATATTATGGTTCTACATTAGGCTTAATCCGCCCTCTTGGTTTATATACGATACCTACCGTTGCACTTACTTGGCTTCTTGTGAGCTATACAATGTATAGAAAAAATATTGTGGCTAGATTTTAGGTGAGATGTGCTTTAAATATCGCCTACAATGGCACGCACTTTTTAGGCTCTCAAACACAAGCACAAACTTCAAATACAGTTTTAGGGAACTTAGAAAGTGTCTTAATGCAACTTGGCATCAACTCCAAAGCCATTGCTAGTGGAAGAACAGATAAGGGAGTTCATGCAACTGCACAAATCTGTCATATAGATTTGCCTTTATTTTGGACTGATTTAAAAAAACTACAAAAAGTTCTTAATCAAATGCTTCCTAAGTACATAAAAATAAATAGTATCAAGGAAGTAGCTGATAACTTTCATGCAAGATATGATGCTAAAAAAAGAGTGTATAGATACCTCCTTAAAAATCAAACTAGTAATCCTTTTGAAAATGATTTTTTTACCTTTTTCAAAGTTGATAACTTTTCAAAATTGCAAAAAAATATCAAACTCTTTGAAGGGAAACATGATTTTAAACAGTTTATGAAAACTGGAAGTGAAGTTAATTCAACTAGAAGAATCATCTATAAAGCCTATGCGTATCAACACAAAGACTTATTTATACTAAACTTTGAAGCAAATGGTTTTCTTCGCTCTCAAATACGCTTAATGGTGGGAGCTTTACTCCAACTAGAAGCATCTCAAATTCAAGAACAACTAGAAAATGTCAAGCGATATAAGATTAAACCAGCCCCATCCAATGGTCTTTACTTAGCTAAAATAAAATACTAAGAAAACTTCCATCATTGAGTGCTTTTGAAGAAAATTTGTAAATTTTTGCTATAATCAAAAGACTACAAAACTTAGGAAAAACAATGAAGTTAAAAAAACTCCCTATAGGAATGTCTACTCTAAGGACTATTATCCAAGATAGTTATTTATATGTAGATAAAACTAAAACAGCCCTTGATTTGATAAACGGCGATGGAAGATACTTCTTCCTCTCTCGTCCTAGAAGGTTTGGTAAGTCTTTGTTTTTGGATACTTTAAGGACTATTTTCGAGGGTGACAGAGAAGTTTTTAAAGGTTTGTATATTTATGATAAACATGACTTTATTAAACATCCTATCATTAGGATTAGTTTTAATGATGGAGATTTTTCTTCAAAAGAAGCTTTTCAAAAAACAATCTTACGCACCTTAAAAGAAAATCAAAACAACTTAGACTTAGAATGTGAAAATACTCAGGATGCTTCCTTTTGTTTTAGAGAGTTGATTGTAAAAGCCCATAAAAAATACAATCAAAAAGTAATCATCCTAGTAGATGAATACGATAAACCAATACTAGACAATATAGAAAATACTGAAGTAGCAAGAATAT
>JADGEZ010000063.1 GCA_016744115.1 Sulfurimonas sp.
GAAGAAAAAGATTTGGTTTACGGTTTAACTTGATTGCTGGTATTTATAACTTTGAATTGAGATTGAAAAATGTTTCGTGACTTTCGAAAGAAGTCTAATTAAAAATATGTCAATTTGCAATATAATTAAGTTAAATAAAAGAATTCTAATACAATCAAATAAAAAGTTGCTTTAAGATGAAAAATATTAAATTTATGGACTTTTGTGCTGGAATCGGTGGTGGTAGAATTGGACTTGAAAACTTAGGTATGTCATGTCTTGGTTTTAGTGAAATCGATAAAGATGCAGAAATAACTTATAAACATTTTTTTGGTAAAGATGAAAAGAATTATGGGGATTTAATGAAAATCAATCCTGATGATTTACCAGATTTTGATTTTATGGTTGGTGGGTTTCCATGTCAAACATTTTCTATAATAGGCACTAGATGTGGACTAGATGACGAAGAACGAGGACAAGTTATTTATGGATTAGTTAAAATACTAAAATCTAAAAATGTAAAATATTTTATTTTAGAAAATGTAAAAGGTTTAATAAATCACGATAAAGGTAATACATTAAAAACTGTTTTAGAATTATTGGACAAAGCAGGATATAAAGTATTTCATGAAAATTTAAATAGCTTAAATTTCGGTGCACCTCAAATGAGGGAAAGAGTTTATTTTGTAGGGATACAAAAAAATTTAATTGATGATGATTTTAAATATGAATTTCCAAAAGAATATAACGGAGATAACAAATCTTTACAAGATTGTTTAATTGATGATGAAGAATTGACATTTGATGATAGATTGTCTTCCTATCAAACTTTTTTAAAATATTTAGATAATAAATACAATAAAAATAAATATCAAATTAATAACCTTTTATCAAAAGACTACACAATAATAGATACAAGACAATCTGATTTAAGAATTTATCATGAAAAAACTCCAACATTGAGAAGAGGACGACATGGTATTTTATATGTTAAAAATGGTAAATTTAAAAAGTTATCAGGATATGAAGCTTTATTATTACAAAATTTTCCAAAAAAATATGCTAATAAAGTAAAAGGCAAAATATCAAATTCTAAACTTTTACAACAATCAGGCAATGCAATGACATCAACCGTAATAGAAGAGATTAGTAGAAATTTAATGAAATCACTAGGAGCAATACAATGACAGAAAAAGAAATATTAATAAAGAGAGGTTCAACAACTGCTAAAAATGGAAATGAGTTTTGTTATGCTAGAGCTTTGGGCAAGCAACTAGGCTATAGTGACTATAGAAACTTTAAAAATGTTATAAAAATTCTTTTGATTGACTCATCTCTATTTTATTATCTTTTTTGTATATTTTTTGTTTTTCTTTAGTTTTTAAATACTCTAATTCATCTTCGCTTATTGGTTTTCCTAAAAACTCATTTAATGTTTTTATATCAAACTCTTTTATGAGTATGGAGTCATTACAGCATGGATAGTATGTTTTAGCCTTAAACAATAGATAGGAAAGTGTATATGGATATTCACATACTTTAGTAGCCATAGATGCTTCAAGTGGGTTATTTTCTATGTATCGTAAAAGAGTGTAGAGATAATTATCTGATAGGATATATTTTGATTTATATCTATCTTGGAAGAGATGTCCACTTCTTTTGTATTTTTTATTAAAATATTTTGCATAGTTAGCGTTTATCACTCTCATTAACGCAGATAGATTATCTTTGCTTTTTCTCTAAAAGTATGTGATAATGATTATCCATCAAGCAGTAATCATGAAGGTGGATATTCAATCACAGGGGTGTATACTAGATAAGCTAGCTATGTTGAGGTTAAATAAGTGGACTTTAAGTATTTAAATATAAATCATATTTTAGCTAAAATAGCTATCGTAAACTTAAGGGCTATTAATGAAGATAAGTGAAATATTAAAAGATACTAACTATAAACTAACACAATTCAAAACTGAGCATATACAAGAGATAGAATCTTTGATTTTCCAAAAAGAATTAAGAGCTAAGCAAGTCAATTTTATAAAATGTTTAGTAAGAAAAAAAGATATACAAGTAAAGCCTGAAGAGTTAGTACGACAGCTTTTTTTATTATCACTTCATCAAGATTATGATTATCCATACAACCGTATGCAAATAGAATATGCAGTACATTTTGGAAGAGAAGTTAAACGAGCTGATATTGTTATCATGGACAAAATACAGCCTACAGTTCCTTATATCGTTATAGAAGTTAAAAAGCCGAAACTAAAAGATGGTAAAGAGCAGTTAAAGAGTTATTGTAACTCTACAGGGGCAACCATAGCTATTTGGAGCAATGGCGAACAAACTATTTATTATCATAGAAAAGACCCTAATTATTTTGAGCCTATTCCTGATATTCCAAAAGTAAATCAATCATTAAGAGATGTATTAAAAGAAAAGTTTGATATCCAAGACTTGATAAAAAAAGATATTTTAAAAACTCAAAAAAGAAGTCTTAAAAATATTGTTTTAGATATGGAAGATGAAGTTTTGGCTAATGCTGGGGTTGATGTCTTTGAAGAGGTTTTTAAACTTATATTTATCAAGCTATTTGATGAGTTGCAAAACACGAGAAAGCTAACTACAAATCTTGAATTTAGAAATTATGGCGAAAGTGATGGAGAGTTAAAAGAAAAAATCGAAGGTATCTTTAATGAAGCAAAAGAGCAATGGAGTGGAATCTTTAAAGAAGACGAGGTTATAGAGCTTACACCTTCTCATCTGTCTGTTTGTGTTTCATCCTTACAAGATGTGAAACTTTTTAACTCAAATCTTGATGTTATAGATGATGCTTTTGAGTACCTTGTAAATAAAAATGCAAAGGGAGAAAAAGGGCAGTATTTTACCCCAAGATATGTGATAGATATGTGTGTAAAGATGATGAACCCTCAAGAGAGTGAATATATGATGGATACAGCATCAGGGTCTTGTGGCTTCCCTATTCATACTGTTTTTGATGTTTGGAAAAAGATATACAAAGACTTAGATATACAAGAATCAAATCTTTTCACAGCCCAAGAAAAACACCCAAGAGCTTTAAAATATGTAAAAGAAAAAGTATTTGGTATAGACTTTGATAAAAAGACAGTTCGAGTTGCAAGAATGTTAAATATCATAGCAGGAGATGGACATACCAATGTTTTAAATATGAACTCATTGGATTTTGAGAGATGGGATGAAAACACTAAAGATGAGGATTGGCAAGATACTTACTTTCAAGGGTGGAAAAGACTTAAAAAACTAAGAACTATCAAAAATGAAAACAAAGAGTTTGACTTCGATATAGTAATGGCAAATCCACCTTTTGCAGGGGATATAAAAGAGGGTCGTATTTTACACAGATATGATTTAGGTAAAAAGCCAAATGGCAAGTATCAAACAAAAGTGGGAAGAGATATACTCTTTATAGAGAGAAATCTTGATATGCTTAAATCTGGTGGACGAATGGCTGTTGTACTTCCACAAGGAAGATTTAATAACTCTAGCGATAAAAATATCAGAGATTATATAGCTGATAAGTGTAGAATATTGGCAGTTGTTGGACTTCATGGAAATGTTTTTAAACCTCATACTGGAACTAAAACAAGTGTTTTGATAGTGCAAAAGTGGGATAAGGAGCTTTGCCCTCAACAAGAGGATTATAATATCTTCTTTGCAAGCATGCAAGAACAAAGCAAG
>JADGEZ010000031.1 GCA_016744115.1 Sulfurimonas sp.
GACCCTCGTCATTGAGTGCTTGACACGGAATCTTTTTGTATAAACAAATAAAATACAAGACTTCATATTAGCCTAACAAATAATTTTTAAGATAACTTGATTCCGTGTCAAGCATTTCAAATATACTCAACACTAATAATATATAAAAAAATAGTCTGCTATATATAAAAATTTTAAGTTTCTTTAGATAATATTTAATGAGTGGAATAACCCTATTTTTTAAGAATTGGGGATTGTTTTAAACAGTATTAATCGTTGTGACAAATTTAAATTTGCCATTTTTAAAGGCAAAAGGAGAATATATGCAATTAGGTTTCCTAGTTGATTTACACCTATGTATGGGTTGTAAAGGATGTGAAATCGCATGTAAAGTGGAAAATGAAGTACCACTTTCTACATGGAGATTACGCGTAAAGTATGTAGATGTGGGAACCTTCCCAGAGACTAAGAGAACATTTACTCCTCTTAGATGTAACCATTGTGAGAATGCACCTTGTGAGAGAATTTGTCCAGTATCTGCACTGCATTATCTTGAAAATGGCATTGTAGATATTGACAAAGAAAGATGTATCGGTTGTGCTGGTTGTATTATGGCTTGTCCTTATGGAGCAATTTATATAGATCCAATAACGCAAACTGCTGATAAATGTACTTATTGTGCTCATCGCATAGCTTCATCTATGATGCCAGCGTGTGTAGTTGCTTGTCCAGTTGAGGCAAATATTTTTGGTGATTTAGATGATGCAACTTCAAATATTTCTAAATATATCCAAAGAAACCAATCAAATGTTCAAGTTCGTAAACCAGAAAAAGGAACGAATCCTCATCACTATTATGTGGGTGGTGGTAATGTATCTCTTAATCCTCTTGCATCTCAAAGACCAGAGGGTCATCACTTGTTTGGCAAAATAACGACACTTCCATCAGGAGGGGAACACTAATGGCAGCACATGAAATATTAGCAGCAACACAGGCTGTGGTAAGTTTAGATGTAGGAATTCCAGGTACAGTTTGGCCTTGGTTAGTTACGGTAAATATGTGGGCAAAAAGTATTGGAACTGGTGTAATTTTCATGTTATTCCTGCTTCTTAGAACACATCCAGAATCAGGAAAAAATTTAAGATTTATAACTGCGATAACCGCATTTATATTTATAAATATTTTTCTTTTATTTACACTTGCTGATTTACATCAACCATTTAGAATGTGGCATATATTCTTTCACCCTAGTTGGTCATCAGCAATTACTTGGGGTTCATTCTTAGCATCAGCATTTTTAGGCTTACTGACACTCTTAGTGTTTATGGCTTGGAAATCAAAAACAGATGAAAAATGTGCGGATAGTTACGATAAAGTATTGTTATGGACTACAATTCTTGCAATCCCAGTAACACTTTATACAGCAGCTCTTCTTTCCCAATGTACAGCTCGTGAACTATGGCAAATGCCAGCAGAATCAGCACAAATGATTTTAGCAGCAACTCTTGCAGGTTCAGCGACAATGATTTTAATTGGTGGCAATAAGCTTTCTTATGAAGCTAAAAAGAGTTTAGGCGTAGTTCTTGGTTTAAGTGCATTAATGGCATTTATCATCTATATGTCTGAGTATGTTTTTGGTCCAATGAAAGCAGAAGAGATAGCAGCAACTATTGAGTACATCAAAGGTGATGGACAATATACGGTTATGTTTTGGCTAGGTCAATGGATGACATATCTATTACCAATGTTGCTTATAGTCTTAAGTCGTGCAAGTAAAAGTGAGTCTATTTTAAAACTTGCAGCAATTTTAGCATTAGTGGGTCTATTCATGGTTAAACATGTATGGTTAATGATTCCACAGTTATTACCAATGAGTTAGGGAGAGAATATTAATGTATTTACAAAGTAGAAGAACATTTTTAAAAGGTGCTGCATTTACTGTTGCTGGTGCCACTATTGCTAAGGGTGTATTTACAGCCGACGCGATGGCTGAATCTGTTAAACAAAGCAAATTTACAGATACTCCTGATAGTTTATCTTTTTATCCTCCGATGGATCAATGGGATGACTTTAAAGAGTTAGATGGCGATGATTGGAAAAGAGGTGGGATAAAGCGTAAAGGCGTAAGAAGCGACGATAATCCTGATGGAATAGAAGTAAATGATTATATGATTGTTCCTACTGCATGTTCAAACTGTGAGGCATCTTGTGGTTTAACAGCGTGGATTGATAAAAAAACTTTTACAGTTAAAAAGTATATGGGTAACCCACTTCATGCGGGTTCTCGTGGACGAAACTGTGCTAAAGGTTATGCTACACAATCGCAAATGTATGATCCAGATCGTATAGCCTTTCCACTCAAGCGTGCTCCTGGTTCTGCTCGTGGTGAGGGGAAATGGATTCGTACTACTTGGGACGAGGCGATGACTACTATCGGTAACAAAATGCATGATGCTATGAAAGGCGATGATGAGTTATCTAAAAAATCTTGTATGTTCCATGTTGGTCGTCCAAATGAAAATGGATTTACTGGTAAGGTATGGCATACTCTAGGTCAAGATTGTTTCAACTCACATACAAATATTTGTTCATCTGGTGGTCGTACTCCAACAATCCAATGGTCAAATGATGATAGATCTTCACCAGATTGGGCGAATGCAAAACTTATTTTCTTGCACTCTTCTCACGCTGCTGATGCTGGTCATTATTTCCAGCAAGCTGCTGGACATATTGCTGATGCAAGAGCTAAGGGAGCTAAACTTATAGTTATGGATCCTCGTTTATCTAACTCAGCTGGTATGGCTGATCTTTGGATTGCACCATGGCCAGGTACTGAAGCTGCTATTAATCTCTACTTAGTTCAACGCATGTTAAACGAAGGTAAGGTAAACGAAACTTTTGTAAAAAAATGGTTTAACTGGGAAGTGATGATGGATAATACTAATTATCTTGAATTTATGGTCAAGCAAGGTTATATTGCTGCTGTTCCTAAAGATAATAGTTTTACATCGTATATGGCTGTTTTAAAAGAGATTTATAGCCCTTATACACTTGAATACGCTTCAAAAGAATCCCATGTTCCAGCCTATAAATTAGAAGAACTTTATGATATGGTTATCTGGGCTGATACTTCAATCTCCTCATATTTCTGGCGTGCAGGTGCTGCTGGTAACCGTGGTGGTTGGACTTCAGGAAGAACTGGTTTCTTAATGCTTGGTCTTCGTGGTGCAATTGGTCCAGAGGGTGGAACATTTTTCCATCACTGGCATGTTATTTCTGTTGCAGGTAAAGGTGGTAGTGCAACTGTTGGTCAAGGTAAGCGTGGATCTAATGTTCCTAAGATTGATGTATATAATGAGCTTTCATTTCCACCTGAGTGGCCATTATCAACATACGAGATGTCTTATTTACTCCCTCATCTTCTTGCAGATAAAGAGTGGCAAAAGAAATGGAAAGATAAGGGTCTTAAAGTAGTAGATAAAATTGCTGTTTGGATACCTCGTATGTATAACCCAGTTTGGATTAATCCTGATGGTTTTAGATGGATTGAAACTATCAAAGATGAGTCTAAGATGGAACTTACATTTAACTTATCTCCAGTATGGTCTGAGACTAATTGGTATGTTGATTATATCTTGCCTGTTGGTTTAGCAGGTGAGAGACATGATCAGCATTCTGAAGCTACAATGCCAGCTCGTTGGACTTCGTTTCGCCAACCAGTTATGCGTGTTGCCTTAGAGAAAATGGGATGGAAACCAAAAAATCCAGCTCGCGGAACTCTTGAAGCTCATATTAAAGCTGGTCTTGGTGAAGTTTGGGAAGAAAATGAGTTTTGGTTTGATATGTGTGTTAATTATATTGACCCTAAAGGTGATTTATTTTTAGATGCTGAGAAAACAAAAACAGTTCATTCTATGTGGGAATCTAAAAAGACTCCAGGTACTCCAGTTACTATTGCTGAATGGTATGATGCAGCCTTTGGTGACAACCTACCAAACTTGAAGAGAACTGCAACAGCTGATGCAAGATATAAAAATTCTGAATTTCCAGTATATGAGTACATGAGAGACCATGGAGCATGGATGGAAGAAAATCACATCTATTCTGCACAAGAAAAACCAGTGAAAATTGAGGGTAATAACCTTATCTCTCATGGTCATAAATATGCAAAAGAAGACTTGACTAAAGATGATAGAACAGGTGTAATTTATGCTAAAGATCATCATGGTGATGGAAAATATAAAGATGACTTAAAGCCAGTTGCTATTGAGATTGAGGGTGAAGTTATGGAAGGTTTTGCTACCTTAACCAAAAAACTTGACTTCTTTTGTGATTGGTTAGCGGATGATTGGAGATGGCCAGAATATGCTATTCCAATTTATCCAAAAAATGATAAAGATAAAAAAGATATGGTTCATATCTTGTCTCATGTTCATCATTCTTATATGACGGAAAAAAATTCATATGCACTTAACACTGTATTTCGTTTACCGTACAATATCCATACTCGTTCTGCAAATAGTAAGCATCTTATGGAAATCTCTCAAAATCATGACCCTATTTGGATTTCAACTCCAGATGCAGCTCGTCAGGGTTTTAAGCGTGGAGATGCGATAAGAGTAAATATTACAGATACTGTTACTGGTTTAGACTCTGGTTATTTTGTAGCTATGGCTGTTCCTACTGAGGGTGTACTCCCTGGTACTCTTGCATGTTCTCATCATGGGGGAAGATGGAAGTTGGTAAACTCTGTTTCTATCCCTAATGGTGTAAGTGATGGTAAAGTTGCATCACAAGCAGTTAAAAGAGATATGAATGATCCTAAATTTATGGCTCACGCAGTAGAAAATGCTGGTAAAGAGGGTGGACAGATTAAAATCGAAGATTATACTGGTTCTTCTGGTATTAACAGTTATGGTGTTCCAACGGCTGAGATTCAGATGGATGGAAAAATCGGTAAAATGAAGTATGTTCAAGGTATCGTTCCTTTTGAATCAGAAAGATTTGCTGAGTATAATAGCGATAGCGGAAACATCTGGTGGGATGGTTTAAGTGGTTCATGGCAAAATGCTGTGGCAGCGGCTCATCCTGATCCAATCTCTGGTATGCATTGTTGGCATCAAAAAGTTATTTTAGAACCTGCTCAAAAGGGTGATAAAATAGGTGATATTTATGTTAATTATGAAAACAACTTTGAGATTTATAAAGGTTGGAGAGATGATTTAACTCGTGGTTTAGATGAAAACTCAGTGAAGCGTCGTCCTCAACATATTAAACGCCCTTGGGTTCCATTATCAAGTAAAGCGTACAGAGTTAAAATTACAAAGTAGTTTAACTCTATTTTCCCCTTTTTAGGGGAGAATACTTTTTATAACGATGCCCACCACATTCTTATAATCAATCCCCATGTACTTGTATAACCTACATCACTAAACACTAATTTTTTATCTTTATCATATATAAAGGTCGTTGGAAAAGCACCTACTCTAAAGTCTGAGGCTAAAAATCCACTCTTATCATTGACAACATTAAAAGTATAATCATTCTCTTTCATATAATTATTTATATCATCATTAGAACCTGATTTAACAGCAATTGTAAGTACATTATAATGCTCGGATAGTGTTTGTATATTTGATGCTTCAACTTTACATGTGGGACACCATAAAGCCCATATATGAACTAGTATTGGCTTTTCTTGAGGAAGTTCATACTTTGAATCATTTATGAGAAAAATATTAGTGAGTGAAAGAGCTTCATTGTTTAAATCAGAACTTTTGTAGAGACTAATAATATTTGCTAAGATTGTCATTATAATAAAAAATGTTATTATCTCTTTTGTATAGCGTTTAATTTTTTCTTTCATAGTAATCCAATATTTTCTCATATTATAGTAAAAATTCAGTATAATAATTGTTAATTAATATGAAAGAGTTTTTAGTAGTCTAATGTGCAAGAGGGAATTAAATGCAAGAAATTGAAGATGCAATCGTAATTATCAAAGATTCAAATTACTTTGATGCATGGAATAGTGTTTTTTTTGGTGTTAATGTCGTTGAAGAGTGGAAATATCTACTAGATAACCCTGATTCTACAGATGTATATGAGGCATTAGGAGAAAAGCTTCACATAAATAATGTACCTTATGTAATAGTGAGCGAATATATAAGTGAATTTTTTAGATATTATAATAAATCATGTAATTATCATAAAATAAAAAATAATATTGCAAAAGCCTATTTAAATAAAAAACTCAAATATGATTGTGATTTATTAACAGAGGAGATAAGTAAAAAAATTCCAGTATCTCTAAATTCTAAAAAAGATTTAATCAATGCACATCTTATTTGGATGCAAAGTTTTATTAGTACTATTACAGGTACACCAAGATTTTTTGAATTGAATCCAAAAAAATGTTTTGTAGGGAAATGGATTGTGCAAGAAAATGCTCAGAACCTACATCCTAAAATAAAAGAACTTCATATAAATCTTCATGCAATGGCACAAAGTGCAATACGAATGCATAAGAGAAATGATTATGCCTATTTTTTACTTCTTTATATGGATATTTTAATGTCTTCTTATCAGATAAGAGATATTATAATGAACATTTATTTTACTAAGAGATTAAGTTCTATTTATGAAGACTTATTGACAAAAGAGGGAAATTATTTTCAATTAAGAGCTGATATGGAAAACAAAAATATAGCAGGTACTCTCTTGGTTCTTAATGTTAAAGAGTTTAGTAAAATAAATCTCTTATATGGACATGATGTTGGAGACAGTATAATAAAACAAGTATTTCAGTATATATCTGAACTTATTACACTCACTCATATATATCGTATCTATGGTGATGAGTTTGCTATTATATTTCCTCAGGAAAATAAAGATTATGTTCTTAAAGTCATTAAAAGAGAATTAGAAGAAAAAGAGTTTGAAGCAAATGATGAAAAAATAACGCTTTCATTTTATGGAAGCATTACCATAACCTCGGTTGATGCCCTAGAAAGATGTGAATATGGTTTGATATTATCAAAAAATAATTTTGGTGAAATCAGTGATGTAGATATTATTCAAAGTGAAGTATTACAAAAGTATGCGAAAAACATTACAATAACTCAAGAATTACGCTTAGCATTTATGGACAACAGAATCATTCCCTATTTTCAAGCAATTATGGACTTGCAAACTGGTGAAATAGTAAAATATGAAGTGCTAATGCGTGTGATAGATATTAATTCTAATATCTTAGAGCCAAGTGATTTTTTAGAAGTTTTGCAAGGGATGTACCTTTATCCAGAAGTGACGAAACTTATCATTAAAAAAGCATTTGAAATTTTTGAAAACAGTGAGTTAGAATTTTCAGTAAACTTATCTTTTGCAGATATTATAAATCTCGATACAGAAGCATTTATAATCGCAATATTAAAACAGTACCCAGAAACTGCAAAGCGCTGCACATTTGAACTTCTTGAAAATGAAGTGATACATAATCATTTAGAGGTGATAGAATTTTTTGAGTTACTTCATTCTTATGGGGTTAGTTTAGCTCTTGATGATTTTGGAGTGGGTTATTCAAATTATGAAACTATCTTTAAATTTGATATTGATTATATAAAAATAGATGGTTCTTTAACAGAGTCAATTTTAACGAGTGAGCGTTCTCGTGTACTAATGGAGTCGATAATAACGGTAGCAAAAAAACTTCAAGCAAAGCTTATTGTTGAATCGGTAAGTTCTGAGGAGTTACTAAATGAAATCTTTAAAATGGATGTTGATTTTGTTCAAGGGTATTATATTGGTAAACCAAAGGATAGTTTTTAGTAAGATAAAGTAAATTACTTTATCTTACCTGATGTGAGAGTAGAAACTATTCTATCTCAGCATCTATAACATCGTCATCTTCTTTTTTCTTTTTTGGATCAGCTTTGGCTTCTTCTGGATTTTCTTTTTGTTTGTACATCTCTTCAGCCATTTTATGTGCGGTTTCAGTGAGTACTTTTACTTTTTCTTCGATATCAGCTTTGCTTGCAGACTCATCTTTTAGAGTATCTTTTAAATCAGTCGCAGCAGTTTCGATTTTAGCTTTTTCTTCAGCTTCAAGTTTTTCACCCATCTCAACTATCGACTTTTCAGTTTGAGCGATAAGAGCATCTGCTTGATTTCTTAAATCTACAAGAGCTTTTCTCTCTTCATCAGCAGTTTTATTTTCTTCTGCGTCTTGAACCATTTTATTGATCTCTTCTTCGCTTAGTCCTGATGAACCAGAGATTGTGATTGATTGTCTTTTCCCTGTAGCCTTGTCTTCTGAACTCACAGTTAAAATACCATTTGCATCAATATCAAAAGTCACTTCTATTTGAGGTACACCACGAGGTGCTGCTGGAATATCACCGAGTTCAAAAAGTCCAAGTGATTTGTTATCTTTTGCAAACTCTCTTTCACCTTGACCAACGCTGATAGAAACAGCTGGTTGATTGTCTTCAGCTGTTGAGAAAACTTGAGATTTTTTAACAGGAATTGTAGTTCCTTTTTCAATTATTTTTGTCATAACTCCACCAAGAGTTTCAATCCCAAGTGAGAGTGGTGTAACATCTAAAAGTAAAACATCTTTAACATCTCCACGTAAAACACCACCTTGAATCGCAGCTCCAGCCGCAACAACTTCATCAGGGTTTACCCCTTTGTTTAAATCTTTTCCACCAAAATACTTAGAAACAGCTTCCCCGGCAGCTGGTACACGAGTAGAACCACCAACCATGATAATCTCTTTAATCTCACTGATTTCTAAGTCAGATTCATCCATTGCTGTTTTGATATGATAAATAGTTTCATCAATTAAACTAGAAATCATACCTTCAAATTTAGCACGAGTAAGTTTTACAACTAAATGCTGTGGTCCTGCTTCAGTCATTGTGATAAAAGGTAAATTTATTTCAGTTTCAGTAGCTGAACTTAACTCTTTCTTAGCATTTTCAGCAGCATCTTTTAAGCGTTGTAATGCCATTTTGTCATTTTTAAGTTCTATTCCATGAGAGTTTTTAAAATCATCATTTAACATATCAACGATTTTGTTGTCAAAGTCATCACCACCAAGAAAAGCATTCCCATCAGTTGAAAGAACTTCAAAGGTACCATCTGAAATCTCCAAGGTTGTAACATCAAATGTTCCACCACCTAGATCATAAACAAGTACATTTTCTTCAGTTTTAGAGTCAAGCCCGTATGCTAATGCTGAGGCAGTTGGTTCATTGATGATTCTTAGTACATTTAAACCTGCTATCGTACCCGCATCTTTGGTTGCTTTTCTTTGGCTATCATTAAAGTAAGCGGGAACTGTAATTACTGCGTCCGTAACAGTTGAACCTAAATAAGCTTCCGCGTCTTCTTTAAGTTTAGTTAAAATTTTTGCTGAAATTTCTTGTGGAGTGTAGATTTTTCCTGCAACATCAACAGCTGCTGAACCGTCTTTATTTACTATGTTATAAGTTACTTTATCATGAGCTTGTTTAGCATTTTCTTCATCCATCATAAGACCCATAATTCTTTTAATAGAAGAGATAGTTTTTTCAGGATTTGTAATTGCTTGTCTTTTTGCAGGGTCACCTACTAAAACTTCACCCTTATCTGTAAATGCTACAACTGAAGGAGTTGTATTTTTACCCTCTGCATTAGGGATGATTTTCGCTTCACCACCCTCATAAACTGCTACACATGAATTTGTTGTTCCTAAATCTATTCCAATTACTTTTGACATATTATTTCCTTATATTTTGTTTTTATTTTACGAACTTAATTCGCTACTACTACCATTGCTTCACGCAAGGGACGGTTTTTATATTTATAACCAGTTTGAAAAGTTTGCACAATTTGACCAGATTCAACTTCATCGCTGTCCATTGTCTGGATAGCATTGTGAATATTGGGATCAAAAGGCTCATCATGAGATACTAAGCTAACACCATGTTTTTCAAGTTGAGTCAGAAGTGACTTGTGTATCAGTTCGACTCCCTCTTTTAACTTATCAAAAAGTTCTGCTTTATCTGCATCACTTTCTAGTGATTTCATTGCACCATCAAGTGCATCAAGTACTGGAATCATATCTTTTGCAAATTTTTCATTTGCATATTCAACTGCCGTGTATTTTTCACGCTCAAGTCTTTTTTTAATATTATCAAAATCTGCATGAACTCTTGTATATTTCTCTTTTAACTCAGCCATCTCAGCTTGTAAAAAATCAAATTCATTTTCAACTGCCTCGGCTTCTGCCTCAGCTTCATCAATATTTTCTTCTAATTCTTCTTCTGTATTTTTAACAGAAACTTCTTCTAATTCTTCTTTAGACATAATTATTAATTGACTCCTTATTTTAAAAGATAAGTGATATTATACACATTGAGTGTAATAATGTCAAGTAATATCTTAGTTAAATAACTTAAGAAACTTTAGTCTTATCATATCAAGTTATATTTTGAATATTTAATCTATTATTGTATTATCTATGTATACACAATTAGGAGTATGCAATGAAAGTATTTTTATGGATATTTGGGTTTATTATTTCGCTTGTCATAGCAATTTACATCATTTTATTTACAGCAATAGGAAACTCTTTGTTAGTCCCTATAGTTGAAGAAAAAATAAATAAAGAAGTCAATCTGCACACTAAATTTACTATATTTTCAATTTCTTTTGATGAGTTTGAGATAGATTTAGCACTTGATGCTGATAATAGCATATATGCAAAAGGTAGATATTCGATACTAGATAAATCTTTTAAGCTTGTGTATGATATCAAATTAAACAAGTTAGAAAATTTAAATCAAGTAACAAAACAAAAGTTACAGGGTTCTGCGTTTACAAATGGTTCGATTAAAGGTGATGAAGTATTTATAATCATTGATGGAGTGAGTAACATTGCATCAAGTGATACAAAATATCATCTAGAACTAAAAGATTTTAAGCCAAGTGCCATAATCGCGAATGTTAAAAATCTTGACTTACATTCACTTTTAAAGATGAGTAATAATAAACCCTATGCAGATGCAAAAGTCGATCTTGATATAAACTTTAAAAATATAAACCCCCGAGCTTTTGATGGAGATGTAGTTCTTATCACAAAAAATGGAAAGTTAAACACAAAACTAATAAACAAAGAACTTGAGTTAAACATACCTAAAACTAGCTTTAGCATGAATGTAAATGCTGTATTAAAAGATGACAATATCAAGTATAAATATGCATTAAAATCTAATCTTGCAAAAATTAATTCTGATGGTATTGTATATCCAAAGCCCCTAAAAGTAAATTCTAATTACATAATTGATATAAAGGAATTAGCTCTTTTACAACCCATCATTAAAGAAAAATTTCGTGGTCCTTTAAAGCTTAAGGGAACTGTTAAGGGAAATAAAAAAAGAATGTTAGTAGATGCAAAAACAAATTTTGCATCTTCAGATACAGTTTTAAAGTTAGTTTTACAAGATTTAAAGCCATTGTCATTGAAATCTACAATGAAGCATATAGGGCTAAAAAAAGCCTTATATATGTTAAACAAACCACAATACGCCGACGGTAATTTGAATGTAGAAGTCGATATACAAAATATGAAAAAAGGGCAACTAAAAGGCACGATTAATACAAATATTCAAAAAGGTTTAATCAATTCAAAACTTATGACAAAAGAGCTTAAGTTTGCAAGTAAAATGCCAAAAACAACATTTACTCTAGCTACTCAAACAGTGTTAAAGGGTGAAAATGTTGATACAAAGTTAAGCATTAAGTCAAATCTTGCAAATTTAGATATGAATAGAATAAGAGTAAATATAATTAAAAATACAATCAAAAGTGATTATATTGTTATCGTTCCTGAGCTTAAAAAGATCTATTTTGCAATAGAGAGGCATATAGAAGGCTCATTTAAAGCAAAGGGAGAATTTTCTAAAACTAAGAAAGACTTAGATGTAATTTTGCACTCTAAAATAGCAGGAGGAGATATAAACCTTAAACTACATAACGATGATCTTCATGCAGAATTAACATCTATTCGGACAAAAGCTGCCATGAGTATTTTAAAATATCCACCTATCTTTGCATCTTCACTTAATGGTGTCTTAGATTACAATAGCAAAAAGAAAATTGGTAAGTTTAGTGGTAAACTTCTTGATGGAGGGTTTGATAACAATATCGTTTTTGGACTTGTACAAAAGTATGCAAAAATCGATATGTATAAGCAAAAATTCAAGGGCTCAATTAGTGCGGACATCAATAATGAAAAAGTATTAGCTTCTTTTGACTTACACTCAAATAGTTCTTCTATAAAAACTGTAAATACAAAAATAAATTCTTTAACACAAACAATCAATTCTAAAATTGATATAGTAGCAAATAAACATCCAGTCTCTGTTATTTTAAGCGGAAACAAAAGCAAGCCAAAAGTTGAAGTTGATGTAAAAAAAGTTGTAGCAGATCAAATTAAAAAACAACTTGGGAATTTTTTAAAAGGACTACTTTAGAGCGGAATCTGCTAGAGTTAAACAAAAAAAAATCTCTTTATTGTTTAACTTTAGTGTGTTTATTGCCTGTGTTAAAGTTGTTCCTGTTGTGATAATATCATCTACTAATATTACCTCGTTTGCTATAAAATCATTCATTTGAAATCTTCTTGGATTTAATAACCTAAACTCTTTACTTTTGCCTGAATACGATATATTATTTTTAGCACGCAGTTTGTTATAAAGTACTTGTATCGTTTGGCTTTTGAGTGCCTTGTTCAAAATTGCAGTATGAGAGTAACCAGAGGTGGAAGTATCATCCACGGCAATAGAAGCGATATTCCATGGTAGTTCAAAGTTTAAGGTAAATTTTTTAAAACTATTTTCTGCTAATATAGAATAAATATAAAAACCTAAATCAGTATGTTTTGTATGGAGAAGATTTTTAATATCTTTATACTTGTAAAAAGATATGACTTCAATATTTTGAATTTTTCTTTTATAAATGGATGGAGTTAAAAAAAGTTCTTGACAGTTTTTGCAAATATGCAAGAGTGAAAAACTCTCACATAATAAGCATTTCATATTAGTCCATTTTAAGAACAGACATAAATGCTTCTTGAGGAAGTTGTACTTTTCCTATAGATTTCATACGCTTTTTACCAGCCTTTTGTTTTTCTAATAGTTTTCTTTTACGAGTAATATCTCCACCGTAACATTTAGCAGTAACATTTTTACCCATAGACTTTACCGTTTCTCGTGCAATAATTTGAGAACCCAAAGAGGCTTGTACTGCCACTTCAAACAATTGTCTAGGGATTAATTCTTTCATATTTTTAACAAGAACTCGTCCACGAGGAAGAGCTTGATTGCGAGGGACAACGACACTAAGAGCATCAACAGCCTCTCCAGCTACTTTAATATCGAGCTTCACTAAATCACCCACTTTAAACTCAATAGGCTCATAATCAAATGAGGCATAACCTTTTGAGATGGATTTAAGAGTATCATAAAAATCCATTACAATCTCATTCATTGGAATCTCATACTCAAGCATAACTCTCTCTTCATTGAGATAAGTCATTTTAGTTTGTGTTCCACGTTTAGAGATTAAAAGAGTGATAATATTCCCAAGGTAGTCACTAGGAGTAATTACCGTAGCCCTTACATAAGGTTCTTCAATCCTATCTATCTTTTGAATAGCAGGAAGTTGTGAAGGATTTTGAACCTCTACTATATCACCATTTGTGAGATAAACATTATAAACAACTGATGGAGCCGATGCTATGAGGTCAAGAGCATATTCACGCTCAAGTCTCTCTTTAATAACTTCCATGTGAAGCATTCCTAAAAATCCAACACGAAAACCAAATCCAAGTGCGACGGATGTTTCAGGCTCATAAGAGAGTGAAGAATCATTTAAGCGGAGTTTATCCAGTGCTTCACGCAGGTCTTCAAACCTATCTGTGTCTATTGGATATATACCAGCAAATACAAAGGGTTTTGCAGGCTCATAAGTTCCAACAGGTTCAGTTGCAGGATTTTTTGCATCCGTTAAAGTATCACCGACATTGATAATAGCCACCTCTTTAAGTCCAAGAACAACAATCCCAATTTCACCGCAAAAAATACTCTTTGTTTTAATTTTTTTCATAGGATGAGGGTACATTAAATCAAGTATCTGATGCTCTTCGCCATTACTCATGAGCTTAATATTTTGACCTTTTTTTACCTCTCCATCAAAAACACGAACGAGTGCTAAAGCTCCTAAGTACTGATCAAACCAAGAATCATAAATGATAGCTTTTGTAGTTTTTTTAGGGTCTCCAATAGGAGCTGGAACTCTATCAACAATAGCGTCAATAAGTTCACGAATCCCAATACCAGTCTTTGCAGATACTAAGCAAGCATCAGTAGCATCAATCCCTATTGAAGTTTCAATCTCTTGAGCAACTTTATCTGGATCAGCCGCAGGTAAGTCTATCTTGTTAATAACTGGGATAAGTTCTAAATCATTATCAAGGGCGAGATAAACATTCGCAATAGTTTGTGCCTCTACACCTTGAGCAGCATCCACGATAAGTAAAGCTCCATCAGATGAGGCAAGAGACTTACTTACCTCATAAGAAAAATCTACATGACCTGGTGTATCAATGAGGTTTAAGATGTATCGTTCACCATCTTTTACATAATCAAGTCTAACTGATTGAGCTTTGATAGTAATACCTCTTTCTTGCTCAATATCCATTGTATCCATCATTTGTGCACTCATCTCACGCTCAGATACAGAACCACATTCTTGAATAATTCTATCTGCTAAGGTACTTTTTCCATGGTCTATGTGCGCAATTATAGAGAAGTTTCTAATGTTTTTCAATGATTAACCTTATGCAAATAAACTATTAACGCTTTCGTTGTGATACACACGACGAATTACTTCTGAAAAAAGAGGAGCTACTGTTAATACTTTAATTTTTTTATGTTCACGAGATGCTAAAGTATTAGTAATAATGAGTTCATCTAACTCACCGTTTTCTAAATTATCATAAGCCTTACCACTTAATACTCCATGAGTTGCACAAGCCATAACAGAAGTAGCACCATTGTTTTTCAGGGCTGTTGCCGCTTTAACCATAGTTCCAGCTGTATCTACCATATCATCAATCATAATTACATCGTAACCTTTTACATTACCAATGATATTCATTACTTCGCTTTCATTTGCTTTTTCACGGCGTTTATCAACGATAACCATCTCTAAACCCATTCGTTTTGCAAAGTATCTAGCACGGGCAACACCACCAATATCTGGACTTGCTATGATGGGATTTTTAAGATTTTTACTTTTGATGTAATGCTCAAAGGTTACAGAGCCATAAAGGTTGTCAACTGGAATATCAAAGAAACCCTGAATTTGACCAGCGTGTAAATCTATAGTAATAACTCTATCAATTCCAGCTGTTTCATAAAGGTTCGCAACAAGTTTTGCAGTAATAGGCACACGAGGAGCAGCCTTGCGATCTTGCCTAGCATAACCATAATAAGGCACAACCGCTGTAATGCTTTGAGCAGAAGAACGCTTTAGAGCGTCAGTCATAATAAGTAATTCCATTAAGTTATCGTTTGAGGGTGAACCAGTACTTTGAACTATAAATACATCTCGACCACGAACAGATTCAGCAATTTGAACTGATATTTCACCATCAGAAAACTTCTTAATATCAGCTCTCCCCAATGGCACATCTAAAATTTGACAAATCTCTTGGGCAAAATCGACACTAGAACTACCGGCAAATATCTTATAACCACGCATGGAATTCCTTTTAGAAAAATTTACAGCAATTATACAAAAATAGTGCTGAGGGCTTGTTAAAAGTAGTTTTGGAAGTAAATCTTAGTTTATTTATGTTATCATAATTATAATAATTACATGGAGATGGCCTAATGAAAGGTATGCTGTTTACAGAACTTTTTGAGCTTATTAAAAAAAAATTTGGTGAAAATTTGCTTGATGATGTTATTGATGACTCTAAGTTGGCAAATGATGGAGCATATACAGCAATAGGAAGTTATGAGTTTGATGAACTTGTACGAATACTTGTGAGTTTAAGTAAACATACAAATATCCAAATTCCTGATTTACTTGAGCTTTACGGAGAATATCTTTTTGATAAACTTATTAAGATATTACCACAGTTTAATACCTCAACTGATATACTTGACTTTATAGAAAAAGTAGAAACACATATACATGTTGAAGTTCGTAAACTTTATCCTACAGCAGAACTTCCTAGTTTTGATATTATTTATAAAGACGATAGTACATTAGAATTTTTTTATGTGTCTTCAAGAAAATTACACTACTTAGCAAAAGGCTTACTTTTAGGTGCTAGTAAGTATTTTAATGAACCCATTAGTATTGATATGAATGAAGATAATGAAAGAGTATTATTTAAAATAAAAAGAATTTAACATGAATGAGATAGAACGCTTAAAGAAACGTTTAGTTCGAGAACAAAATGCGAGAAAGGAGGCAGAAAAACTTTTAGAAAATAAAAGTTTAGAATTATGGACTCTTAATCAAGATTTGGAAGCTATTGTTCATAGTCGGACAAAGGAACTCCAACGTGTACTTTTAGCAAAAGATGAGTTTTTATCAAATATGAGTCATGAAATACGGACACCTCTTAATGCTATTATGGGTTTTGTTAAAATATTGAATAAGTCAAAATATGATAAGAAAAATTTTACTAAATATTTAAATATCATAGAATATAGCGGTGAAAATTTGCTACAAATAATTAATGACATATTAGATTTATCTAAAATAAGAAGTGGAAAATTTACGATAGAAAAAAGAGATGTTGAATTAAAAAAACAAATTAGTAGTGCTTTTGAGTTGTTTACTTCTACAGCAATTGAAAAAGAAATCCATTATAGCTTGATATTTTCAGATGAATTTCCACTTTATGCAAATGTCGATATTACCCGTATTGTACAAGTACTTTCTAATCTTATTTCTAATGCACTTAAATTTACGAAAGAAAAAGGGAAAGTAATTGTTAATGCTTCTTATAATACAAACAATATGATAATTAGTGTTGAAGATAATGGAATAGGAATGCAAAAAGATACTATGAAAAAAGTATTTAATGCTTTTGAACAAGAAGACAACTCAACAAGCCGTCAATTTGGTGGTACTGGTTTAGGTCTTTCCATATCAAAATCTTTGATAGAGCTGATGGATGGTGAGATTAGTGTAGAAAGTGAAAAAGGAAAAGGGAGTAAATTTAGTTTTATAATCGCAATAGAGAAGATTGAAAATTTCAAGTTTTTTAAAGAGAAAATTAATTCCACAAATTGCGATTTTGCAGGAAAATTACTGGTAGCTGAGGATAATGTTACAAATCAAATACTCATAAAAATCATATTAGATGAGATAGGTGTGAGCTTTGAGATGGTTGAAAATGGCGTAGAGGCAGTAGAAGCCGTACAAAACCAAAAATACAGTCTCGTACTAATGGATAATCAGATGCCTATAATGAGTGGTGTCCAAGCAACAAAAGAGATTAGAAAACTTCACATAAACATTCCCATAGTAGCTCTTTCAGCAAATGTATTACATCAAGATAAAGAAAATTTTCAAAATGCTGGAATGAATGACAGTTTAGCTAAACCGATAGACACAGATGAATTGATAAGTATTTTGAAAAAGTATATGGTTTGAAAGTGTTGAGGTGGTGGCCAATCTCGGAATCGAACCAAGGACACACTGATTTTCAGTCAGTTGCTCTACCGACTGAGCTAATTGGCCATAATGGTAAAAGTTATTAAAAGGTGGTGGCCAATCTCGGAATCGAACCAAGGACACACTGATTTTCAGTCAGTTGCTCTACCGACTGAGCTAATTGGCCATCTTTTAAAGAGGGGAATTATACATCTTATGTACTGAAAGTTAGCTTATTTTTACTAATTTAGAGGAATAGACCATTTCTTGTAATATGCAATAAGTCGTAAGAGTAAAAAAGTAAAAAACAAGCCTATAATCGAATACACGGATATAAGCTCATATAAATTTAAACTATAAATAATAGTGCCTATAAACAATGCAATAATTCCATAAAATCCTGTTTTAAAAACAAAAGGAACTTCGTTAATAATTACATCTCTCATAATTCCTCCTCCAACAGCAGTAATAAAAGTCATTATAATTACTCCACTAAGGTTAAACGAACTCTCTATGGCAATGAGTGCTCCTGAGATGCTAAAGGAGATAAGACCAATAGAATCGCTTATAATAAATAAGGGCTTATTTTCCATTGTTTGGCGTTTATGAAATTTAAAAAGTATCATCAAAGTAAATACCGATAAAACAACTAAACTAGGGTAGTCATGCAAAAATGTATGAGGGGTTTTATCTAAGGCAATATCTCTTATAATTCCACCACCTAAGGCCGTTAAAAATGTTGAAATAAAAGCACCTAAAAGGTCTAGCTTACTTCGAGAGGCAACAAAAAAACCACTCATGGCAAAAGCGATTATTCCGATTAAGTCTGTTATTTCAAACATTTAAGAATAGCTTCGATAATAGCAATTTTTTCAATTTTTTTAATTTTTATCTCTAAAGATAGAGGAGTCTCATCGCTTGATAAAAGCAATTCTTTTTGTAAAATTATTGCTCCATCGTCATAGTTTTCATTCACTTCATGGATTGACACACCACTTTTTTTTTCTTTGTTTTTAACAACTGCCTCATGCACTAGTCTTCCATACATACCAGCACCTCCATATTTTGGGAGTAAAGAGGGGTGAGAGTTTATTACTTTGAAATTTTGTGTTATGTTTGGAGATAGTTTTTTCATGTAGCCAAATAAAAAAACATAATCACAATCATACTTTTTAAGTAAATCATAGATTGTATTATCTACATCTTCGCTTGTTTTTGCATTTACTAGGTAATTATCTACTCCATATTTTTTGGCTTTTTCTAAAACTGGGGCATTTGTATTATTGGATATGATGAGTTTTATATTTAGCTTCAAGATATTCTCTTCGCATGCTTGACGAACTGTATCGTATCCACTTCCATTATGTGAGGCTAGTATTGCAATATTTATCATGCTATTTCCTTTACGCTTCTTTTGAACTCATCACCTCTTTGTGCATAAGAGCTAAACTCATCAAGGCTTGACGCAGCTGGTGAGAGTAAGGCTACTTCATTTTCTTTGAGATTTATATCTATTTTTTTTATAGCATCATCAAGATTTGTACAAAGTTGAGCATTGATTTTATACTTAGATGCAAGAGAGGAGAGTTTTTCTTTGTTTGAACCAATTGTATAGATTCTAATATCACAAGTTAGAAGAAACTCAAAGAGTTCTATAAGTTCAACCCCTTTATCATCTCCACCTAAAATAAGGTGTATAAAGCAGTCTTTATATCTCCCAAGAGCAGCTATTGTTGCATCAATATTTGTAGCTTTGGTATCGTTTACCCAAAGTCTATTTTTTACATCTCTTAACTCTTCTTGTCTATGAGGGTCTATTATAAATGAGTTTATGACTTCATAGTCAATAATATCAAACAATATTTTTTTAACAGCCATCGCTAAGAGAGCGTCCATTAAAAAGACACCTATAAACTTTACATCAGCAGTATTTATATCAAATTTTTTTGCTAAATCTACTTCATCTTTATAGAAAATTACATAAGCATTTGTTTTAATATCTTTATATTTATCGGGAATGATAGCAATTTCGCCCTCTTTCATGGAAGCGAGAGGCTTTAGTTTTGAATGTTCATACTCCTCCATACTTCCATGCCAAGACAAATGATCAGGGCTTATAGGAAGAAGTACATAAATATTTGGTGATGCTTTATTTGTATAGTGCATTGTAAAGGAGCTTGTTTCAAGAATCAAAATATTTGCATCAAGGCTTAGTTCTCCTAAAGGAGTACCGATATTGCCTCCGGAGAGAGAACCCTTTTCTTTAAGGAGATGTTGCATCATTTGTGTGGTAGTTGTTTTTCCATTTGTGCCACTTATCCAAATACTCAAAGGTGCTTTTTTCGCAAAATAATCATACTCACTCATAAGATTTTTTGCTTTTAGTATCAATGGATTTGAGGGTGCAATCCCAGGAGAAGGTATCTCTAATCTTGAATGAGATGGATTAAACTCATTTGAGGGCTTTACCAAAAAACCATTTTCATCTTTAAAGGGCTTATGACATTTATCATCATAAAAAATCACATCTGAAATATGTTTTGCAATAGCTTGAGTTGTCTTACCATAACCAAATAAGGATACTGTTTTGTTTGACATTATCTGATTTTTAAAGAGATAAGAGCGATAACATTAGACAAGACCGATATAATCCAAAATCTTACAATAATTTTATTTTCTGCCCAGTTTTTCATTTCAAAATGGTGATGAATCGGAGTCATTAAAAAAACTCTTTTTTTACGAAGTTTAAAAGATCCAACCTGGAGTATGACAGATAAAGTTTCGACTACAAAGATAGAGCCGATTAAAAGAAGTAAAATCTCACTCTTAGAGATGATTGCCAAATAACCTAAAAATGCTCCTATCGTTAAGGAACCGCTATCCCCCATAAAGACTTCAGCAGGGTGACAGTTAAACCATAAAAAACCCGTTAAAGCCCCCATAAGAGCAGCCGCAATAATTGCAACTTCTCCCACATCAAAACTTGGCATCAACAAGTAAGTGCTTATCTTAATATGACCTGTAATATATATGATTACAACAAAAGAAGAAAGGGCTGCTATGGATGGCATAGTTGCAAGTCCATCAAGCCCATCGGTAAGGTTTACAGCATTGGATGTTGCTACAATAACAAGTATCCAAAGCACTACTGAATAGATTCCCATATCAAAAAGTGGGGATTTAAAAAATGGAATATAAAGTTGAGTATTGAAATCTGCATATGAATAAAGGTAAAAAACTATGAGAGATGCAGCAATGACTTGAAATAAAATTTTTGTTCTTGCTTTGAGTCCTGCAAGGTTTTCATTTTTTCTTACTTTTGCATAATCATCTTCAAAACCGATAAGAGTGAAAAGAACGAGTGTAAGAATCCCTCCGATTGCAAAAGTATTTGAGAACTTTATAGTAAAAAGAGAAGCAACTATCGTAGCTCCGATAAAAACAATTCCACCCATTGTAGGCGTAGAAGCTTTTTCTTTATGTCTCTGCGGTGCGAACTCATTTATAGGCTGAACACTAGAAGTTTTCTGACCCCATTTTATGAACTTAGGCATTACAAAAAGAGTGAAGAACAAAGCAATAAAAAATGCAATACCACCGCGTATTGTTATATAACTTAAAATATTTATATCTAGTATTTGATGTAAGCAATAGAGCAAATTTCATCCTGTATATATTTTTTATGACATTATAGTTTATATACATATTTAAGTCAAATTTAAGACCCTTCTCCTCATTGTTTTTTCATACAGCCT
>JADGEZ010000064.1 GCA_016744115.1 Sulfurimonas sp.
TTTATCCTTAGCTTAGGCTAGGCATAAAAATTTGTTTTACACAATCTTAGCACTTCTTATCACTCTGAGGCATATAGGAGTTTTGCAAGAAGTCTATTAAAACATCTTCAACTTCTCTTACAATTGAAGAAGCTGTAGATTCGCTTACTCCATAATCAAAACCAAATAAATAGTGTCTTCTATAGTTTCTTCCAAATGAATTCTTTTTTTTAGTAATTCTAAAGCATGTTGTTGCTCTTTATGAAAGCTTTTTGGTAAGTAGCTTTGTGTCTTGTTTAAATTAGTATTCACTAGATTTTCTAATTGCTCTATGGCACGGTTGTGGTTTATGTAAATCATTTTTCATCCTTTTTTTAAGTAGAAAATGATTTTACTGATGGAGTGTCACAGATTCCGTCACAATGAGTTTAGAAATACTATCTGTGACGCTAACTGTGACACAAATATATTATAATATTGAAGAAGGATAAAAAATGTCTAACAAAAATATTATAATCACAGCTTTATCTGTTTTAGTTTTCATCTTAACTATCACCCTAGTTGTTATATCAAATAAAGAAATAAAAGAAAAAATTGTTCTTAAAACAATAGTGGAAGAAAAAATTGTGTATATCACAGAAGAAAAAGAGATTGTAAAGTTTATAAAAGCTCCGAAGAAAAAAGAAGTTAAAAAAGAGATAGACTTACAAGAAGCTGTCGAGTATGATTTACCAGAAGTAGAAGTACCAGTAACTAAAGATAAACAGTACATACTTTCTCAAACAAGAGATAATAAAGGAAGATTTTCTATAGCTTTACTTAGTTCTACCAAACCTCCTAAAAAAGCTTTTTATGATAGAAAAATAATACTACATTCTGAAATAGAAGATGGAGAATACCTAGGGAAGTTTTTATTTTTAGTACCTCCCTTTGCAGTTGAAAACATCTCAGATATAAGCATTAAAATTACTGATGCAATATCTGGAGATTCTTTTACTCAAACAGCTTACTGTATAGACGGTATAGAAGATACTTATACATACTCAATGAATATATCATTTTCTGATGGTTTTACTTGTTATACCCAAGAAAAAGGGGAAGCATTTAAAATCCCTAAACAATCAGATGAATCCATTCAAAGAATGAAAGAAATTTTTGAAAAATCTAAAATTAAGTAGTTATATTAAAGATGAAAGAGACTGTAAAACAACTGTGTAAACAAAGCTCTTATTTACTTGTTTTCTGACTTGTCAATAGTTCTTTTAGTGAACTAGCTTCTTTTGAATTTTCATCAAGTAACACTTTTATAATTGCTTCTTGTTGGAGTGTTACTTTATCATTTTTTGAACCCTCTAAACTATTTTTATAATCTTGGAGTAGCTCTTTTTTATAGTCGCTTAATAGTATAGAGACTTCAAGTTTAGATTCTGGTGTATCGACTCTTGTTTCCATCAGTGTTTGAGCATACTCATTAACTTTGTTTTGAACATTTTCTTTTGTGATAGCTGATGCAGTTGCAGTTGTCTTAGCACTATTTGAATATAAGTCATCTAGAAAATTATCTACTACGGAGTCTTCTTTATTTTGTATATTGAAAGAGCTATTACTAGCTTTATAAGCTTCTAATAGTTTTTCTGCTGTAGCTCCAACTCCTATCATATCAGAAGTAAAAAGTTCTTTTCTTCTTTGTATATATGCATCAAGCATATCCATAGCATTTTCTTTTGAGTTATCAATAGTAGTTTTATTTGCTAAAGTACCATTTTTGACTTCTGTTGAGAGTTTCATATCTAAACCAAGTTTAATCATCCACTTCTCTTCATCAGTTTTACCTGTAAGAATATCATTTAAGAGCTCATTACCTTCATCATCAAGAGTATTTAAAACATAATCTTGACCCTTGAAAGGGTCAAGAGCTTCCTTATTGTTGTTAGTTTTATTTATTGTAGTTGTGTATGCTGTTTGGCTTGTTGATGTTACATTCATTATATCTCCTTATAATTTTATTAGTAAAGTTCCTATAGGAACTTTACTTTACATACACTACGTCTCTCGTTGTAAAATACCCATTGTAGTAATCTTTTACTTCAATATTGCCTGAATAGCCACTATCAACATAATAATACATCAAAGCATCTATTGTGCCGTCACCATTGAAATCATAATTACCTACATCATATAATTGCATCCCACTATTATTGAATGTAGTCACAGGACTACTATATCCTTGAACATATACAGCTGTAACGACAGTACCTCCATGATTTTGGGTAGTTGATGTTTTAGTATTTACATATTCCCAATACGGATATGAATCTGATGCTACTGACCATATATTCCAATGATATGCAGGAGTAGCAGGTCCTGCACTCGCACTACTTATAAACCCAAATAGCACTAAAGCTATAACAATAAACTTTTTCATGTTTATCCTTTAAATTAAAATATGATTTAAAAAAAATCATCGTTGTTTAACAACTCCCATATTCTATTATAATCGTGTCACAGTTAGCGTCACAGAATGGGTTTTACATTATTTTTTTTGAGTTTATATCCAAGTAATCGATAGACTAATATAATGTCCCCATTGTCAAGACCACTTAACTAAGTTTTCTTATTCCATCAACCTACGATACTTTTTGTAACAAGTTCCTGTTTAAATTATTAATAGCTTTAAAATAAACCTCGTTAGGCGTCTTGTTTCCAATTGCTGAATGTAATCTCCTAGAGTTATATTTATTCATATAATTATTAATTGAATATTTAAGCTCACCCATACTTTTATAGTCATTTAAATAGATTTCTTCATACTTGAGACTACGCCAGAATCTTTCAATTACAATATTGTCAATACTCCTTCCTTTTCCATCCATAAATATTTTAATATCATGTTTTTTTAATATGTCTACATGAGCTGACGCTGTATATTGTGACCATTGATCGGTATTGACTATGTCAGGTTTAGGGTATAGACTTAATGCCTCATTTAGTACGCTCGTAGTTAGTGATACATCCATTGTATTAGATAACTTCCAAGATAGTATTTTCTTCGTGTTCCAGTCAATAATAGCTGCTAAATATACATGCCCTTTTTCTAATTTGAGATATGTGATATCTGTAGACCATACTTGATTTGGAGTGTCAATTATTACTTGATTTTTATCATTCTTAAATTCTTTTAACAAGTATGGATATTTGTAATGTTCTTTATTTGGTATAGTAGTCTTCTTTGTAGGGTACAAAGCCTTTATACCCAGGTATTGATAGATACTTTTAATCAACTTTCTACCTATGCTAAAGCCCTCATTTTCTAATGCGGTTAGCATTCTCCTTGTTCCATAGTATGGAAATTCCGAATATATATCGTTAACCATATTTAATAGTTTTATATCTTTATCACTACTAAACTTTTGTACAGGTACATAATACAATGATGACTTGCTGATATTTAACATTTTACATTGCTTGTTAAGTGATATTGGAAGCTTAGTATCAACAAAAGTCTTACGACCTTTAAAACGAAAAATATATAATAGACTTCTTGCAAAACTCCTATATGCCTCAGAGTGATAAGAAGTGCTAAGATTGTGTAAAACAAATTTTTATGCCTAGCCTAAGCTAAGGATAAA
>JADGEZ010000032.1 GCA_016744115.1 Sulfurimonas sp.
CTTTACACGTTAAATTAAAACTAAGAAAAACTATCCAAATTTCATAGTAATCAATAGTCTTATTTTTATACAATTATCGACTAGATTCCCAGTCAAGTTAAGAATGACATTAGTTTAGATTATGCGTAATAATTTTATTTATTAACATTACTAAAATACTTTATATGTTATCCTTTCACATTACTTTTTAGGAATTACTATGAAAGAATATATTAAACAACAGATAAAAAAATCTTACGAAACTAAACAAAATATTTATGAAGATGAAGCACTTTTAAATAATATACAAACCGTAGCAAAAAAATGTGTCCAGCTTTATCGTGGAGATAAAAAAACTATTTTGGCCGGTAATGGTGGAAGTGCGGCTGATGCACAACATATTGCTGCTGAGATGGTTGGTCGTTACGGATTTGATAGACCCTCTTTACCTTCACTTGCTCTTACTACAGATACATCTGCTTTAACTGCGATTGGAAATGATTATGGTTATGATAAAGTCTTTTCTCGTCAGTTAGAAGGGATGGGACAAAAGGGCGATATATTTATAGGCATATCTACTTCTGGTAATTCTCTCAATATAGTTGAAGCCTTTGAAGTAGCAAAGAAAAAAAATATTTTCACAGTTGCTTTAGTTGGAAGAGATGGTGGTGAAATGGCTAAAATAGCTGATATTTCTCTTATTGTACCATCAGATTCTACTCCTCGAATACAGGAATCTCATATACTCATTGGGCATATTATTTGTGATATTATTGAAAAAGAGATATTTGCAGATGGAGTGAGTTGATTCTTGATGAAAAAAGCACTTTTTTTAGATAGAGATGGTGTCATAAATATTGAAAAAGACTATCTGTTTAAGATTGAAGATTTTGAATTTATAGATGGGATTATAGATCTTTGTAGATATTATATTAAAAATGATTACAGTATCTTTGTGGTGACAAATCAATCAGGTATCGCAAGAGGGTATTATAGTGAAGAGGATTTTAAAAAACTTACCTTGTGGATGATGAGTGAGTTTTTAAAGCGTGGTATTGAAATAAAAAAAGTGTATCATTGTCCGGATCATCCCTCTATATCAGGTAAATGCTCTTGTCGAAAACCAGAAGCTGGTATGCTATTGCAAGCAAAAGAAGAGTTTGGATTAGATATGAAAAATTCTATTATTATTGGAGATAAGGAACGAGATATTGAAGCTGGTTTAAAAGCTGGACTAGTAGAAACATATCTATTTGATGTATATAAAAGCATTGATACTTCTAAAGCTACAAGAATAGTATCAAAATTAGAAAATATATGGAAAAATAGATGTTGATTTTAAATACTGGTGGCACTTTAAATAAGAGGTATAATCCTTTAGAGGGAACCTTAGAGGTAGCCTTTGATAATAATGCTATTACTAAAATACTAGAGAGTTCAGACTTTAAATATAATCTTGCAGGACTTGTTTATAAAGATAGTTTAGACATTGATATAAGTGATAGAAAAAAAATTGCTAATATTATAATGGAGTCAAATGAAGATACCTTTATATTGGTTCATGGAACGGATACTATGAGTATTACTGCAGAATTTTTATCTGAGGTCTTTGAGGATAGAAAAATAATTTTAGTAGGGGCTATGAAACCATTTGAAGTTGATAAGCTTGAGTCGAGTTTAAATATTGGTATGGCTATTGGATTTGCTAAGGCTGTAAAGGAATATGGTGTTTATATCTGCATGAATGGTCATGTCAAATTATGGGATGAATTGCTAAAAAATAGACAAAAAGGCAGATTTGAACTTGTCTAAAAAAATTGCTTGTACTCATTGTCATTTAGAATTTGATGAGAATGTTTTGATTAAAGAAAATGAACATTATTTTTGTTGTAAAGGGTGTCAGGGAATTTTTAATCTTTTAAATGAGTCTGGTTTTGATAGTTTCTATGATAAAACAGCCAACATCACTTTATGTCCTCCTGTATCACAGTATGAGTCTTCGGCTAATTTTGACTCTGCATCATTTTATGATAAGTATGTTAAAAAAAATAAAGATGGTTTTAATGAAGTCTCTTTAATAATAGAGGGTATTCACTGTTCAGCCTGTGTTTGGTTAAATGAAAAAGCACTCCATAAGATGGATGGAGTACATGAAGCTAATATTAACTTTACAAATAATAAAGCAACTGTAGTCTGGGTTGATGACATTCTTAAACTATCTGCTATTATAGAGATGATTCGAGCTATAGGTTATAATGCTTTTGCTTATGACGCCTCTACAGTTGAGTTACATGCTAATGCTAAGAGAAAAGAGTATTACTTACGACTAGCCGTTGCTATTTTTGCATCTATGAACATTATGATGATTGCAGTAGCTCAATATTCTGGATATTTCACTGGCATGACTCAAAGTATGAAAAATATTATGAATACCGCTGAGTGGATACTCTCAACACCTGTTCTTTTTTATAGTGGATGGATATTTTTTCGTGGTGCTTATTATGGTATGAAAAATAAAGTTGTAAATATGGATATATTAGTTGCAACTGGGGCATTACTTACATATCTCTACTCCATTTACATCACCGTATTTGAGCTTGGAGAGGCTTACTTTGATTCTGTAAGTATGATTATAAGCTTTGTATTAATTGGGAAGTTTTTAGAAGTTTTAAGTAAAAAAAATGCTGCAGACACTTTAGATATTATAGGCAAACAAATCCCTAGTGAAGTAAATATTCTCAAAGATGAAAAAATTGTTTTATGTAAGATAGATGATGTGAAAGTGGATGACATTGTAGTAGTGGCATCAGGTGAGAAGATTTTGTTTGATGGGGTAATTGTTAAGGGTGAGGGTTCATTTGATGAATCTAGTTTGACTGGGGAAAGTGAAGCTATTTTTAAAAGTTTTGATTCAAAAGTCATTAGTGGTACACTTAGTATTGATGCCGATATTCATTTTAGAGCGATAAAAGATTTTGAACACTCGACATTATCATCTCTTGTATCACTTTTAGAATCAGCTATCAATAAAAAACCAAAAATACAAGAACTTTCAAATAGATTATCTGAGTATTTTTCTTCAATAATTTTAGCCTTGTCTTTTGTAACTTTTTTAGCCTGGTACTTCTCTTCACATAGCTTTGAAGAAGCTTTTATAATTGGAATTTCAGTTATTATCATAGCTTGTCCCTGTGCTTTAGCTCTTGCTACTCCTGTTGCAACATTAGTTGGACTTAGTTTAGGTGCATCAAGAGGCATACTCTTTAAAGAAGCTGCTCAACTTGAAACTATGGCTAAGGTGGATACTTTGCTTTTAGATAAGACAGGAACTATTACCGTCGGAAAACCAGAAATTATAAAAGAAACTCTCTATGATTCGTTTGATATTGAGTTATTGTATTCATTAGTGAGACTATCCAAACATCCTGTAGCAAGAGGAATAAAATCGTATTTGATACAAGATAAAGAATTTCATGGATATATTTTAGATAATTATATGCAGGTGTCTGCTTCGGGGATAAAAGCTGAATATAAAAACATTAGTTTATTGGGTGGAAATAAAAAATTTATGCTTGAAAATGATATAAGTGTTGATTTTGAAAGTGAAAATACACTCTTTTATTTTGCAATAGATAAAAAAATAGTAGTAATATATGAGTTGAGAGACAAGTTAAAAGATGGAGCTAGAGAGGTATTAAAAAGTTTAGCACAAAGAGGTCTTGAGATTATCATGCTCACGGGTGATAATGAAAATAGTGCTACGAGGGTAGCAAAAGAACTTGATATTAAGAAATATTATGCTCATCAGACACCAAAAGATAAGTCTAGATTTATACAAAAACTTCATGATGATGGAAAAACTGTAGTTATGGTCGGAGATGGGATTAACGATATTTTAGCATTAGCAAATGCCGATATAGGTATAGTGATGGGAAGTGGAAGTGATATTGCCGTTGATGTTGGTGATGTTGTTTTATTGCATGATTCACTCACTTCTTTAGAAGATGCTTTTAAAATTTCTAAAATAACATACGGACTTATAAAACAAAACCTTGCTATCTCTCTTGTGTATAATACTATAACTATTCCTCTAGCGATGGCAGGGTATATAATACCATTGATTGCAGCTATATCTATGAGTGTAAGTTCTTTACTTGTAGTTGGTAATTCAATGAGAATTAGATATAGATGGAATAAAAATTAAGGAAATATAAAATGGATGATATTACGATAATAATGATGATGGGAGTATCTATTTTTTTAGGTTCAATTGCGTTATTTGCATTTTTATGGGCTATTAAAAGTGGTCAGTTTGATGATGAAGATAAGTTTTTAAATGCTGTTAAATTTGACGGAGAAGAGGAGCTCAACGCTGCGGTAGAGTTAGAAAAAAAAAGAAGAGAACTAGAGAAAAATTATAAACCAGAATAGTTTATAAATCGAAAATGAATTGCCTATAGAGAGGCAACTCATAGACAACGATTATTTACCAATAGTTAGCGAGAATGCTTCTAACTCAGCATCAGAATACTTAGCTACTTGACCTTTCATAAGACCTTTCATAGCCCCACCATAAGAACCATCTTTATAACCAATAAGTGAAGCAGCAATATCAGCATGACTCATCTCTGCAACATTTTTAGATTTACCTAAAGCTATTTTACTCCAGTCAGCACCGTGACATGAAGTACATCCTTTTGCATTTACTGCTGCTATTGAAGCTGTTGCTAATGCTAGTGTAGCGATTGAAGCGATTACGATTTTTTTCATTCTATTTCCTTAAGATTAAATTTCGTCTAAAGTATAGTGGTTTGTGTCTTAAAATCATGTTAATAAATATAGTGTATTATATTGTAAAAATATAGATATACTGGGTGGGATGATGAAATATATAGATAGTGAACTAGAAGATAAAACAATTCTTATAACAGGTGGAGCTGGTTTTATAGGTTCAAATTTGGCTTTTTATTTTCAAAAAAATCATCCAAAGGCTAAGGTGGTAATTTTAGATTGTTTTAGAGATACAGAAATCTTATCTAACGGAAACCTAAAGAGTTTTGGGCATTTCAAGAACTTACTAGGCTTTAAGGGTGAGATAATTTCTGGAGATATTAATAATAAAGACTTATTATTATCACTAGAGCTAAATTATAAATTTGATTACATTTTTCATGAGGCGGCTATCTCAGATACTACAGCTAAAGAGCAAGGTTTGATGATTCAAACAAATGTTAACGCCTACAAAGATATTTTAAATCTGGCAATTTCTCATAGTGCAAATATGATTTATGCTTCTTCTGCTGCTACTTATGGTAACGCTGCGTCACCTCAGAGAGTTGGAAGAGAAGATCCTCAAAATGTTTATGGTTTTTCAAAACTAAGTATGGATTATTTAAGTCGTGAATATATGAATAAAACAGATATATCTATAGTAGGGCTTAGATACTTTAATGTGTATGGAAAAAATGAGTATTTTAAAAATTCTACAGCCTCAATGGTTTTGCAGTTTGGGCTTCAGTTATTAGCTGCAAAAAATCCAAAGTTATTTGTTGATAGTGATAAAATTTTTCGTGACTTTATATATATAGAAGATATTATTCAAGCAAATATAAAAGCAATGAATCCAAAAAAAAGTGGAATTTATAATGTGGGAACAGCAAAGGCAAGGAGTTTTCAAGATATTGTAGATATTTTACAAGCTGAGCTTCAAACTGATTTAGAATGCGAATATATTGCTAATCCTTATGTGGGTTCTTATCAATTTCATACGCAAGCTGATATTACTACAACGAGAGATGCTTTAGGCTATGAACCAGCTTATGAGATGGAAGATGCTATAAGAGCGTATGTAGATGAGATAAAAAGAGTCTATGAAGAGGAAGTGAAGTAGATGAATATTTTAGTTATTGGTGATTTAATGATAGACCATTATCTTTGGGGATCATGTGAGCGAATATCCCCTGAAGCTCCTGTACAAGTTGTGGATATTGCAAAAGAAACAAAAGTTTTAGGTGGAGCAGGTAATGTAATCAATAACTTAAATACTTTAGGTGCAAAAGTAAGTGTTAGTAGTGTTATCGGTGATGATGCTAATGGTCTTGAGCTAAGAGAGATGTTACACGATATTGGAGTTGATACATCAAATATCATCATTCAAAATGGAAGAAAAACATCTAAAAAAAGTAGAGTTATTGCAAGTTCGCAACAAGTAATAAGGTACGATAGAGAGAGTAAAAATGATATAGACGATAATTCTGTCGGAAAAATCCTTGATACTCTAGTTTCTAAAATACAAAGATATGATGTCATTATCTTATCTGATTACGGCAAAGGTATTTTAAGAGATGAATTATGTCAAGGGATTATCTCTTTGGCAAAAAATCATAATATTAAAGTTTTAGTTGATCCTAAAGGGAGTGACTTTAGCAAATATAAAGGTGCTTATCTCTTGACACCAAATAAAAAAGAAGCAATTTTAGCAACTTCGGTAGAAATCACAGATGATAAAAGCTTAAAAACAGCACTTTTAAAGTTAAAAGATATTTGTGAATTAGATATTTCACTCATAACATTATCAGAAGATGGAATTGCTACATACCAAAATGAATTAGAAGTGTTTCCTACCGTTACCAAAGAAGTTTTTGATGTAACAGGGGCAGGGGACACGGTTATCGCATCCATAGCCTTTGCCTTGGCATCAGGAAAAGATATAGCACAAACAGTAAAGTTCGCTAACTTAGCCGCTGGTGTTGTAGTTGGAAAAATTGGTTCAGCAACTGTAACTTTGAGTGAGATACAAGAGTATGAAGCAAGTTTACATAAAAGTACATCCGATACACATGTAAAAAACTTTGTAGAAATCGAAAAAATCATTGCTAAATGTTCAAGCAAGGGTAAAAAAATAGTATTTACAAATGGTTGTTTTGATATTTTACATGTAGGTCATGTAAAATATTTGCAAATCGCTAAAAGTTTTGGTGATGTATTGATTGTAGGTCTTAATTCCGATGCTTCTGTTTCTCGTCTTAAAGGTCCTACTCGACCTGTCAATATCGCACAAGATAGAGCTTATCTTTTAGCGGCTTTAGAGGCTGTTGATTTTGTCGTGCCTTTTAGTGAGGATACACCCTTAGAACTTATTAAGATGATTAAACCTGATGTTTTAGTTAAAGGTGGAGATTATGAGGGGAAGGTTGTCGTAGGTACTGAGTTTGCAGGAGAATTAAAATTAGTCGATTTTGTAGATGGAAAAAGCACAACTAAGACAATCGAAAAAATTCAGAAATCTCAAGGATAAGAGAGTATAATGACTTTACCGAACCTCTGCAAAAAGTCTAAATATTAAATTCTCATAAACCTTAAAGACTTATGGAACAATAAAAGTGATTTTAGATTAAAACATAATATAAATGCAATCTTAAAGTATTGTGCTTTAAAACACATAAAAATAGTAAATTACTTCAAAACTGTGCATGTTTTTTATTAATTATGAAAGTCCCTATATTTAGGGATTAAGATGGTGCACCTGAGAAGATTTGAACTTCCACACCGTTAAGTACGAGCCCCTCAAGCCCGCGCGTCTACCATTCCGCCACAGATGCATTTAACAATAATATGTTTCTTTTTCACTCATTGAAGGCATACCCTCAAGCCCGCGTGTCTACCGTTCCACCACAGTCGCATTTTGTAAAAAGAAGTTATCAGCCAAAAGGCTGATAGAGGAAGTTTAGTCTAGTGACTACCCTAAATATGGGTTAGCGTATAAAGCGATTAGCGCAATAACTAGTGCATAAATAACTTGTGCTTCAATCATTGCAAGAGCGATGAACATTGTAGTCATTAGTTTAGCACCAAGACCTGGGTTTCTTGCAGTTCCAGCGATAGTTGCAGCAGCAGTATGACCCATACCAATAGCTCCACCAAGAGCAGCAAGACCAAGACCAAGACCAGCAGCAATCATTGAGTAAGCTTTAAGAGTTTGGTTAGCAACATCACCATCAGATGCCATTGCAGCAGTAGCGAGAGCTAGCATTAAAAATAGAACTTTTTTCATAAGTTTCTCCGTATATAATATTTTTACAAAATCTTTCGGATAGCGTAACCTCATTCTAAAATGAAGCAACCCAAACATAAATGCAAGGATTTCCCTACTTGAAATTGATATGCGAATTTTATCTAAATATATATTAAGAAAGTTTTATATTTAACTATTCTTTGCTTAAATATTTTAAATTTTCGCTAAAGAGATTTTGTTTCCTTTAAACTCTAAAATCTCTACTGTTATTTTATCCCCCTCACTCATTACATCTGAAACTTTATCTACTCTTTGGTTTGAGATTTTTGAGATGTGGCATAATCCATCAGTACCATCTGGAAGTTCTATAAAAGCACCAAAATCAACTATCTTTTTAACAGTTCCCTCATACTGATCGCCTACTTCATACTTGATTTTAGCAATTTTTGGAGTATTTAGAATTTTTTCTATTGCTTGTTTTGCTCCATTGACACCCTCTTTATTTGTGCCTGTAATTTTTACTTTGCCATCTTTTTTATCTATGTCGATTGCCACTTCATAAGTTTCTATCATTCCACGGATATTACTCCCACCTTGACCGATAATCTCGCCGATATAACTCGCTTCAATGTTAAAAACTTCTACACAAGGAAGGACACCATCGTTAAATTCTATCTTTGACTGTGCCTCAAGCATGATATCTATAATATGACTTCTACCCTCTTTTGCTTGATACAATGCTTCTTTTAAAATATCTAAAGACACACCCCCTAGTTTTATATCCATCTGCATAGCGGTAATACCATCTTTAGAACCTGTTACTTTAAAGTCCATATCTCCATCATGATCTTCAAGCCCCATAATATCAGAGAGTATCGTATAATTCCCAGCTTCACTTACCATACCCATAGCAATTCCAGCAATAGTATCTGTTGTAGCAATATTTGCCGCGCGAAGTGCCATATATCCAGCACATACCGTAGCCATAGAAGAAGAACCATTTGATTCTAATATCTCTGAAACTAAACGAACAGTTGCTCCATCGAGGTTAATAATAGGCTCTAATGCTCTTTTTGCTAAGTTTCCATGACCTAGTTCACGCCTTTTTGTTCCCATAACTGGACTTGCTTCACCTACTGAAAAACCAGGAAAATTATAATGTACCATAAAATGCTCATTTTGAGTGCCTGTATCTGTTAAAGCCTCAAACATTTGTGCATCTTTTACTCCACCCATAGTAAGAACCACTAAGGCCTGTGTTTGACCTCTTGTAAACAAACATGATGAGTGAGCATTTGGAAGAACATTTGTGTCTATTGAGATAGCTCTTACCTCATCTAAAGCTCTTCCATCTGCACGAACTTTTTCATTAAGTATTTGCCCACGAACCTGCTCTTTTTTAGCACTTTCTATTACTTCTTTTAGTTCTTCTTCATCCCATGTTTCATGGATGCCTATCACTTTTTTTCTTAGGCTTCTAAGTGCTGTTGAGCGTTCGGACTTTGCCATTGCTTTCATTGCATCTTTTATCTCAGACATATGATTTTCTTTGACATAGACTAACATCTCTTCGTTAATCTCACTATGTTTTAGATCTAAAGCATGTATATCTTTTTTCATTGATGCAAAACTTTTTTCATATTTTGCATTTGTATCAAACAAAAGTTCCTGTGTTTTTTCAAATATATCTACTAAATCATCTTCAGGAACTGAATTTGCACTTGTGGACGAGCCAAATGTACGCATCTCTATCATAAGTAAATCATCTTTTGTACCAGATAAATATAAGTCAAGACTTGAGTTTTTAAGTTGAGATAAGCTTGGATTTAAAACTAACTCCCCATCAACTTTTGCTGTACGAACAGCCGAAACAGAGATGTTAATATCTATATCGGATGTATATAATGCAGCAGAAGCAGCATTAAGTGCTAAAACTTGCAAGTCTGATTCAGCATCAGCGGAAAATACCATAATAGTTATTTGCGTTGGGTGAGCAAAACCTGTTGGGAAAAGTGGGCGTAAACTTCTATCAACAATGCGAGATGTTAATGTCTCAAAATCACTGGGTTTTGTTTCACGCTTAAAAAATCCACCTGGAATTTTACCTGCAGCGTATGTTTTTTCTATATACTGAACAGTGAGTGGTAAAAAGTTCTCTTTAACAATTGTGGTCTCGTCTATAACTACTGTTGCTAAAATTACACTTTTTCCTGAACGAAGCCATGCACTTCCATTTGCCTGCTTTGCAACATCACCAAAACTATACTCTTCATTTTTATTTTCTAATTCTAAACTTACATCGTATTTCATTTATCTTTCCTCTAATAATTTTTCTATCATTTCATCATCAACTTTTTCTAATTCTTCATAATATAAAGATTTTTGCACATAATCATCTATATCATATATAAAAAATATTTCATCTGTATAGGCTTCTAACATATCCAAAACATCACTCGGTAATAAGGGAGTGGTAATATAAATTGCTTTTGGGTTCTGTGCTAGTATGGTTTTTAAGGCTAACATAAACTTCATTCCAGTTTGAGCACCATCATCTACTAATAAAACTATTTCATTTTTCATAGATGCGAATGGCCTACCTTTTCTATATCTATATATAGAACTTAGTATTTTTTCTTCATGCTTTCTGTGAGCTTCACCATAAATATAATCATATTTAATCTCAAATGCTGAGACTAAATTTTCATTAATCACAATCTCCTCACTTTCACTCACTCTTGCTATCTCACACTCGTCGTTATTAGGAGTAAATATCGGTTTTGAAAACAGTATATCTAAATCATTTTCTAATTTTCCTCTAATGTGAGAAGCTAACTCTAGTCCTCCTCTTGATACAGCAACTATTTTCCATGATTCATCCTTTAGCTTTTGCATAGGAATAACATCACGAAGTCTTGTAGCTGCATCTTGACGGTTTTTTAGTATATTTTTATATCTATTGATTTATTACTCCTTATCATCTAGTTTATATGCAAAAAATGGATTGTTATTTGATGCCATAAACGGTTTTAAGTTTATCGTAAAATATATATATCTCTCTGGAATATTTGATATACCCCCTGCTCTTGTATTTTGAAGTACTGGTCTGTTGTTTTGAACATACCTTATCCCAAAATCCCAACATCTCTTAGAATAAACAAAACCTAATTCTTTTCTTTTGACTACTTCTAATTCTAAATCATAATCATACGCCATTTTATAAGTATAGTGGCTATCATAAATATAATCAATAGATGATGTTACATAGCTACTATAAGGGGTGTAACTTAATGTATTAGGTAAAAAAGTATCTCTATAAATATGAGAAAAGGCTACATTAAATCCATAATCTTTATAAGAAAGTTTATTATATATTTTAGAAAGTTTATTTTGCTTATGGTTATAAAACATATTATTATAAATACTAAAATTACTCGTAATTTTATAGTCTAATTCATTTTCTAAATCTCCGAATGTTTTCCCACCTGCATAATTGATAGCTTGAGCCAAACGGTGATAAAGAACTTCTGAACCAAATTCATCGTACAAAAATTGAGAAAAATAAACTTGTGTTTCTTTTTCTATATCAGTTATTTTATAAAATTCACACCTTGAGCTAGTTTGATTAAGAGGATCTTTACAAAAATCTTTATTATAAGAATAAAAACCACTTGTTTTATCTGCTCCATCAAAAATATAACTTGACCCTAAGCTAATAACATGAGTATATTTCTCATAAGCTTTTGTCAAATCACTAGATACATTCACTTTACTATCACTTTTTATAATATACCCATTTTTATATTCATCTCTTGTTAGCTCGGACTGTGTTCCACTAAAGGCTGAATGTTGCATATAAAAATTTGTATCAAAAGAGATATTTAAATACTCATCAAACAATGAGGCATGTAATTTTACAGGAATATTAATATCAGTTTGCAAAACTTTTTTATTTATCTCTCTTTGTATATTGTTACTCTGAATGTCTATGTTATATAAAAGATGATTTTCAAACAATGTTTGAAGATAATGATGATAATGAAGTGTTGGAATTTGTTGAAGAGTATCTGCATTGCTCTCTTTTGTTAAATCTTGATAATATTTAAAATATGCTCCAAAATAATCACTATCTGTATTATAAAACATATTTATCCGTGATAAGACTTGTGTAGCAGTGGCTGTATCAAAAACACTATTACTAGCAAGATTGATATAATCGACATCATTCATATAACCTATATCAACATATAAGCCAGACTGACCCTCAAAATTTAAACCTGTCCATTGCTTTAAAAAGTCGCTATTATTATATTTAAAATCAAATCCTCTGTGTGTGTTATGTGCTAGTTTATTTTTTATCGCATATTTATCGTTTTCATTAAAGTATCCAAGCGTAAACTCTCCCTTTGAAACACGAGAGTCACTAAACCTAAACTTAGAATAAATACCATTTCCTCTCTTATTTCTAAACTGTGGCTTTAACTCTAAACCCCACCAATCTTGCTGGGCAATATAGATAGGTTGCTCATAATAAATACCCTCATCTGATGAATACCCTAAAGATGGTTTTAGCAAACCTGTTCTTCTTGTTTTATCCATAGGAAAAGCAATCCAAGGAATATAAAAAATTGGTATATCATATATATAAATTCTAGCATTATACAAACTCAACCATTGATCATCTAGGTTATATTCAGATGATGTAAATTCCATTTTCCATAGAGGGTTATTGGGGTTACATGAACTTATAATTCCTGAATTTATCTTTATTTTTTGAGTAATTTCATCTGCACTATCAGCAGAAATCCAGATTTTATAATCATCTGCTAACATATAAAAAGGTTGAAAACTTTTTTCTTTATTTTTGATATTTAATTTTGCATAATTACCTAAAACTTTGTAAGTACCTTCTTTGTTGGCTCTTACATTATCAAAAAGTTCCAAATCACCACTTTTTTTATTATATACAGCCTTAGACGCACTTAAATAATAATCTTTATATACAACAGCCACATCTTGCGAGGCACTTACGACATTATTTTGTGTTTGTATTTTTGTTGCAAATATTTCAATTTTTTCATCTGCTTGAAGATAGCTAAAAAAAAGTACAAAGATAAGCAGTAGTAGTTTATACATCCACTACCAATGTTTTTGCTGTTTTATCATGCCAAGCTTGACGAGAGGGATCTATTATCGCCCAAAGAAAACCAAGATAAAAAAGAAGTTCGCTTAAAACTCTAAAAATAGCTCGGTTTAATGAGACTATAATATTTGGATTAGTCAATGTTTGAATTTCTATAACTCTAATTTTCATAACTATTTTTCCAAGAGTAGCCCCGTATTGCATCACAAAAAATGTTTGATAGATTACCTTTAGAACCATGTATTCAAGAACAAATGAATTTGTAAAAATAATAATTTCTTCTGTTGTTTTAAGCTGTGAAAAAGATTCCCATAAAGCGATTAAAAGTAAAAAAGACAATAAAAACTCATCCATAATCGCCGATACAGCTCTTTTTAGTCTACTTGCAACAATTACATTTTCTCTGTAAAGTAAATTTTCTAGTTCATCGTTCAATTTTTTATCCTACAAAGCTTGATAAGCGATATCAGTTCTTATTTTTTTTCCAGCAAAATGTACCTGTCCACATCTCAAATAGGCTCTATCTCTAGCCTCTTTGATGCTATCGCCTAAGCCAACGGATACAAGCACTCTTCCAGCATTTGCATAAAGAGTTCCATCTTCTTCGCTTACTCCCGCATAAGAGATATGAGTAAACTCATTTATCTCTTTATGATGGGATTCATCTACAATAATCTCTGCTGGTATAGAAGAAGAAAAGGGATAGTTTTGCGATGCCATAACAACACCTACCGCAAACTGTGAAGAAAATTCTACTTTTATTTCTGAGAGTCTTGAAGTAGCTGCTTTTAAAAACATATCTGCAACACTAGAAGTCATGAGTGGCATTAATATCTCACACTCAGGATCACCAAAGCGAACATTAAATTCTAAGGTTATTGGTTCATTATTTACAACCATGATACCAATAAAAAGAACACCCTCGTAAGGTGCATTTTCTTTTTTCATCCCCTCTAGTGTTGGACGGATAATTCTATCTTTTACTTTTTGATATAAAACTTCATCAACAAGTGGCGTTGGAGCATAAGCACCCATACCACCAGTATTTGGACCCTCATCTCCATCAAGTAACCTTTTATGATCTTGCGCTGCTGGGAGTAAGATATAATCATCACCATCACAAACGGCGAACATTGAAAGCTCATAACCATCTAAAAATTCTTCAACAATTATCTTAAGTCCAGCATCTCCAAAACTTTTTCCGCTTAACATCTCAGATATTGCAATTTTTGCTTCATCTTTGTTTTGTGCAATGATTACACCCTTGCCCCCACAAAGTCCATCCGCTTTGACAACAATAGGAGGGCTTAAAGTATCTGTAAATTTAAATGCTTCTTCAATTGATGCTGTTTCAATATAACGGGCAGTTGGAATATTATACTTTGCTAAAAAGTTTTTCATATAAACTTTTGAACCCTCTAATTTAGCTGCTTCTTTACTCGGTCCAAATATAGTAAGTCCATGTGATTTAAAAATATCAACAACACCATCAACTAAGGGAGCTTCAGATCCAACAATTGTAAGCTCAATCTCATTTTTTTTAGCAAAATCCGCTAAGTCATTATAGTCTTTAATATTTAGATTTGTCCCTAAAGCTGAAGTTGCTCCGTTTCCAGGTTGAAAAAAAAGCTCATGCTCAGTTTCATTTAAAATTGCTTTTGCAATTGAGTACTCTCTGCCACCACTACCTAAAATCAATATCTTCATTCACAACTCCATACTTATCTCAAACTCTTTAATACATTTACCGAGATAAACAAAGTAAAAAATTTTTTGAATTGATAGCCCAAAAAGCCGTCTCGTCATTGGCTTGGTTCTAAAAAGCCTAATTTGGGTGAAGAGAGAGCTTACTATCGGCGACAATTTCTCGATTAGCCTAAACTAATCTCAGATGAAACCATCGGCACACGCAAGTTCTACTTGTTCACGATTTGAAAATGTAGAACCCTCATATTTACGAAGTATCGAACTTCCTAGACTATCAAATATATTATACTAAAAATTACTTGATTTTACTAATATTTTCAAAGGTCTCTAAACCTTTTTGAGATATTTATCCATATCTATAAATAACTTATCTAAACTAAGCCTATATGCTCCAATAAGTTCAGTCCAATTGCTTCTTGAACCTTTTTCAAATTCATATTCTACAGCTGCTGCACTCTCACAAAGATTATATGCACCAACATTTAAGGCAACATCTTTAACATCCATAGCTAAACTTCTTGCTTCTTTAAAGTAAGAATCTCTAGCTAATTGTTCTAGTACACTAGAAGAATTTAAATACATCGCTTTAAAATCTTCTAAAACAGACTTATAAATATTCACATCATCCCTACATCTTCTTAAGCCCGCAACTACAGATAACTCTTTAAACTCTTCTTTTATATTGTATTCATTTGGTCTGCTAATGGACATTATATTAATAATTTCATCTTTGGTACTTAGTGCTTGATAAATTTTATGATAAAAGACATCTAAAATTATTGGTTTTGATATATAACCTTGCATACCAGATGCAAATGTTTTTTTAATAGTGCTCTCCATAACATCTGAATTTAAGGCTAATATATGAATATTATTATATTTATTATTTTTGCGTATCTTTTCTGATGCTTCATAACCGTTTAGTCTTGGCATATTAATATCCATTAGTATAAGATCGAATTTTTCACCCTTATGTACTAAATCAACTGCTTCTTGCCCATCAAATACAAAACTTAATTCTATACCTGTATCTGATAAAAGACTTGTTATTAGCTTATGATTTAAATGATTATCTTCTGCGATTAATATTTTTTTAGCTCTTAGTCTTTTTAATTTACCTTTAGGATCTCTTTTAGCAGAGGTTTTTTCTAAATTTTCACAAGCATATAAATCAGTAATCATATCTAAAACACCTTGTTGAGTTAAGGGTGTTTTGAGACATGCGTTAATATGTAGTCCCTGAAAAAGATCCTCATGTACATTTTCATATAGTTCATTAATGATAACTATTTTCATCTCTTCTTCTGCCATCTCTTTTAACTTTCTTATAGATGAACTATTTAAATTTGATTGATGTACAATAATAAAATCATATTCAATCTTATCTTCTAAAACCATAGTTTCAAATGACGGTATAGAGTTCGTTTTACAATGAAAATAATCCAACTTTTCAATTAATGAATCAACATTTTCTTCCAAAGAATCGACCAATAGTACTTTTTTATTTATAAAGTTTCTTGAGGGTAAGCCATAATGGCGTTTATTAGCAGTATCTTTTAGTGTAAATGTTATGTTAAAAGAAAAGAGACTTCCTTTTTCTTTGTTTGACTCCACTAAAACTTCACCCACCATCATCCTAATCAATTGTTTTGATATAGATAACTCACATCCTTTGAGATCAGCTGCATCAGAGTTCACAGTTCCAGCAATATTTGTAATTATAAATTCTAATTTTAAAGTTTCTTCATAAGTCGCTAGTTTTCCTATACTAAGACTAATAGAACCTCCTTTTATAGACTTCATAATATTTGACATTATATTTATTATAACTTGGCTCAAACGCAAAGAATCACCAATGAGATGGGATGGAACATCTTTATTTATATTTAATAAAATTTTTGTTTCATTTTTATTTGCTTGTGGTAAAACAATATTTAAGAGATAATCTGTCATATCATTAATATTAAATTCATTGTTATTAATTTCTAAGTTACCTACATGAATTTTAGATATATCTGAAACATCATCTAAGCTACGAAGTAAATTTATTGTAGATTTTTTTATTCTTCTTCCATAATCTTTTTGAAATGCTGGAATTTCACTCTTAAGCATCAATTGAGTTAATCTCATAATCGCTGTTGTGGACATTTTTAATTCATGGTGAATATAAGCTAAAAAGTTATCTCTACTTTGAATTTCAGCGGTTATTATATTTATTTTTTCATTCTTTTCTAAGTATTTCTCATGGTAAAGATTTTTTGCTCTCTTAAATGTAAAAAGTTTTCCTAAGAGTATAAAAATCAAAAGAAGACTAAGAAAAAATGAAATTTTCCATCTATAATTTTCTTGAAAATCAGCATTTATATTTTCTGATTGTAGTTTTTTGGCATTTTCTAAAACATTTTCTTTATACTCTTCTTGTATAGTTTTTATTAGCTCTTTTTTCTCTTCTACTGGCTCTATTATTTCTTCTTCTTTCTTCTTTATACTATTGTTCTGAGATGAAAATTCTAAAATTTCAACTTTTTGAGATTCAAAATTTTCTACTAATACCTGCTCTTGAATTATTTTTTTCTCAGGTACTTCAAAATTTTTCTTGAGTTTTGTTACATACACATCTTTGTATTCTAGCTTTAGAACATCTAAAAGCTCTTGTAAAACTTTTTTATTATTTAAAGGCTCAACCAATGTAGCATAGTATTTTCCAGACTTTCTCGCCTTAAACTTAAATCCCCATTTTTTTTGTAACTCTAAAATGCTATCGTGCTTTTGAATAAAAACATTAAGTCGGATTAATTCATTTTGAGCGTCTAGCTTATTGCTGAATGTACCAACTCTTATTGTGCGAAGATAAGCAGCCTCTAAAATTGAACTTAAAAAAATGAATATTATTACTGTAAAAATATACCTCACGAAAACTGCCTATTTAGAATTATTTTCGACATTGTACTATAAAAAACCTATATAACTTAGATAAAATCAAAGCAATACACGGCTGATTCATACAACCTGTCATTCTGAACTTGATTCAGAATCTAGCATAAGACACTAGACCCTGAATCAAGTTCAGGGTGACAAAAGAGCTAAACAAGTTTGTATGTAATAGTCGTGCAAAGCAAGATTCTATATTTTTTTTTTCAGATATTTGATACTTTGTATTTTTAGGGAGACTTAAAGCTGTAGTCTTACCTATCACAATCACTTTATGTAAAGAACTAATTTTATGCTTTTTTAAAAAGCAATTCACACTTGAAGGCGAAGTAAATATAAGAACAGCATCATCCTCTACAAGGACATTTTGTATAGTATCTGAGCATCTACTCTCATACATAATAACTTCATCAATGAGATAATTTTCCTCTTGACATCTTAAAACAAAATCACTAGCAACAACTTTAGCTCTTAGATAAAGCCATCTAGTTGATTTTGGATACTCTTTTATTTTTAAGGCTAAATCATCCCCATAACCAGAACCAATTTCTAAAATCTTTCCACCAATATCCCTATAAGCTTTTGCAGTCGCCTTAGAGATGCAAAGAGCTGGTTTTAAGATATTTGAGGGATATTGTTTTAAAGATTCGCTTGTTTGTTTAGAAGTAATAATAAAATAATCAAGCTCTAAAAAATCAATACTAGGTTGGAAAAAACTTATAGCTAAAGAATTAATACTTATCGCATCAGGGTGAGAAGAGATGGAAAAAAGGTAGATTTTTTTTGGTATCAAAACTCTTACTTCTTAGCTTATTCCCACTCTATAGTAGCTGGTGGTTTAGAAGAAATGTCATAAACAACACGATTAATTCCATCAACCTCATTAATAATACGGCGAGAAATTCTTTCCAACAAGTCATGTGGGAGATGTGCAAATGTAGCAGTCATCCCATCAACTGCTTCAACAACTCTTACACAAGCCGTGTTATCATAAGTACGGTTATCGCCCATTACCCCAACTGATTTTACATTGAGTAAAACTACAAATGCTTGCCATATTTTTGCATAGTACCCACTCGCTTTTAACTCATCTAAAAGGATAACATCAGCCTCACGCAAAATAGTTAAATCAGATACATTTACATCACCCATGATTCTAATCGCAAGTCCAGGTCCAGGGAAAGGATGGCGGTTAATCATAGATTCAGGAAGACCTAACTCTAATCCGATTTTACGAACCTCATCTTTAAATAACTCTCGCAAAGGCTCGATCAACTCAAAATCCATCCAATCAGGTAAACCACCAACATTATGATGTGACTTAATCACTTCTGATGGACCATTAACCGAGATAGATTCTATAACATCAGGGTAGAGAGTTCCTTGTGCTAAAAACTTGATACCGTCATGTTTTTTTGCTTCTTTTTCAAACTCTTCTATAAAAGTATGTCCGATGATTTTTCTTTTTTGCTCAGGATCTGAAATACCTTTGAGTTTCGTAAGAAAGTTATCGACTGCATCCACTGTGATAAGAGGTGTTTTTAAATTGATTTTAAAAACCTCTTCAACTTGCTCACGCTCTCCCTTACGCAAAAGACCATTATCAACAAATACAGGGATAAGTTGATCACCTATCGCCTCATAAAGCATAGCAGCAACAACCGAGCTATCAACCCCACCACTTAAACCACAAAGGACTTTAGCAGTGCCTACTTTTTTGCGAATCATTGCAATTTGTTCTTTTAAAAAGTGTTCCATCTTCCATTTTTCACTTACGCCACAAATCTTTCTTGCGAAATTTCGTAGCATTAAATAACCCTCTTCAGAGTGTTGAACTTCTGGATGGAACTGCATAGCATATACACGCTTTTGCTCATTGGCAATGGCTGCAAAGGGTGAGTTGTCTGAAGTAGCTATTGGCACAAAACCCTCAGGTAATTTATCTACCTTATCAGAATGCGACATCCAAACAATTCTATCATCATCACAGTCCGCTAAAAGAGAAGACGATGCTTGAAGTTTCAACTCTGCTTTTCCATATTCGTGATGTGATGAACGGATAACACTTCCACCAAAATCAACTGCAATTCTTTGCATACCATAACAAATACCAAGAATAGGAATACCCATGGTATATACGCCAGTATCTACTTCATAAGCATCTTCATTATAAACTGAAGATGGACCACCGCTAAGAATCACACCTTGAGGATTTTTAGCTTTAATCTCTTTTACACAAGTATGATAAGGCAAAATTTCACAATAAATTTTATCTTCACGAAGCCTACGAGCTATAAGTTGTGTATATTGAGAACCGAAATCTAAAACGATGATGCTAACATTTGTCATTGTAAGACCCTTAAAATAAGATAATTAATAACAAAAGGATACAATAACTTAGATTAATTTTTGATTTCTTGAGTAATGCAAATAATAGTCTTGCTTTTTTAGTCCATTATAATCACTCAGGCTTTGAGAAAAGAGTACTTTATAATGCAGCTAAAAATTACTCTATACAACTTAACCCAGCAGAAGATTATAATCTACTAAATCCAGTT
>JADGEZ010000033.1 GCA_016744115.1 Sulfurimonas sp.
TAGAAAATTCTGAAATTCTGCCGCCATCTAATGCTGTGAAAAATCCACTTTTATCTTCAACATGAGCCAATATGATAAAATAAGCTCTTTGATATTTATTTAACTTTTCTATTGTAGTTATCAGATTATCATTACTTCTGCCATTTTCATTTTCATAATTTGTTTGTCCTGAAAAAGTTTCACTAATGAATTGTTGAATATAATTATTTCCATTATCTAACCATTCATTAGAATTAAAAACTACAAGAGTATGTATTCCATTTGCTCCATCATTTACTGATAGTTCAACACCCGCCATAATAAATATATCTTCTTTATTTGTTTTTTTCCTAATAGACTTAAATTCTTCAAGGTTAAATTTGTTATGATTTGTAATTACACCAACAGAAATATTACTTTCTTTTAATTTATTTACATAAGAGCCAATATATTCAGTTTCATCTTCATTATATTTAAATTCTTTATCACTATTTGTATGTAAATGACAATCAAATCTCACCCATTGTGAACCATTTATAAATTTATCACTCATTTTTATCCTCTCTTACTTATCTATAGTTCCTCATATTAATCAATTAGTATATTTTACCCAAATTTAATATTAAAGGTCATTTCTCACATAAAGATTAAATTCTAAGAATTAGTAAGTTTAAGAAACACGCACTACTATTTCTGTACCTTGCATATCAAAAGTCACAACACTCCCCTCAACTACTTTTTCCTCTAAAATCAAGTCTGCTAATCTATCTTCAACTATCTCATATAAAGCTCTTTTTAAAGGTCTAGCCCCATAAATAGGGTCAAATCCAGCTTCGGCTATATATGTTTTAGCATCGGGGCTTAAAATTAATTTTATATCTCTATCTTGTACTTTTTTTGCAATATCTTCAAAGAAAATATCTACAATATCTACAATTTGTTCTTCCCCTAAAGCATTAAAGATTACAATATCATCCAAACGATTTAAAAATTCTGGTTTAAATGATTGTTTTAATTCACCCATTACGAGTTTTTCTAATTCTTCTATATTTGGATTATTGATGATTTTATCACTCGCAATATTCGATGTTAATATAATGATAGTATTTGTAAAATCAACGGTTACACCTTTGTTGTCAGTTAAACGACCATCATCTAATACTTGAAGGAGCATATTAAAAACATCTGTATGTGCTTTTTCAACCTCATCAAAAAGGATAACACTGTAGGGTTTTCTCCTAACTGCTTCTGTGAGTTGTCCCCCCTCTTCATAGCCTACATACCCAGGAGCTGCACCAACAAGACGAGATACTGAATGTTTTTCCATATATTCGCTCATGTCTATTCTAATCATAGAATCTTCACTATCAAACAAAAATTTTGCTAAAGTTTTTGCTGTTTGCGTTTTACCAACACCAGTGGGTCCTAAAAATAAAAAACTCCCTATAGGAGAAGAGCTATCAGACAAACCTGCCTTGTTTCTTTTTATAGCACGAGAGACTGCATGAGTTGCATTTTCTTGACCTATAACATCTTTGTTTAACTCCTCTTCAACATGAAGAATTTTATCTTTTTCACCTTGGAGCATCCTCTTGACTGGTATGTGTGTCCAGCGTGATACTACTGATGCTATCGCTTCTTCATCTACATTATTTTTAAGTAAGGTGCCACTTTTTTGTAATTTTTCCCAGTTTTCATTAATCTTTTTTTCCTCTTCTAAGAGAGAGGGGATTTCGCCATATTCTATTTCTGCTGCACGATTAAAGTCTGAGGATGCCTTAGCCGTCTCTGCTTCTTTTCTTTTTGATTCTATCTTAGATTTGATACTAGATATTTTCTCAAATACTTCTTTTTCTAATGCAAACTGAGATTCAAGTGTTCTCACTTGCTCATCAACATCAGCTAATTCTTTGACTATTTCAATTAAGCGTTTTTCATTTGATGGAGTTTTTTCCATCTTTAAGGCTTCTCGCTCAACTTGAAGCTCCGAACTTATTCTTTTTGCCCAACTTAGCACATTTGGTTCAGATTCTATTTGCATTTTTAACTCTGCTGCTGCTTCGTCTATAAGATCTATCGCTTTATCTGGTAAAAATCTATCTGCTATATATCTATCTGAGAGTTTTGCTGCTGCGACTAAAGCACTATCTGTAATACTCACATTGTGATGGGTTTCTAATCTCTCTTTTATTCCACGAAGAATTTGTAAAGTTTGATTAACGGTTGGTTCGTCTAAGTTTATGGGCAAAAATCGTCTTTGCAAAGCTGTATCTTTTTCAAAAAACTTTCTATATTCTTTAAGTGTTGTTGCACCGATAGTATGGAGTTCACCTCGAGCAAGGGCAGGTTTTAAAATATTTGCAGCATCCATACTTCCCTCTGAAGCACCAGCTCCTACAATAGTATGAATCTCATCTATAAATAGTATAATATTTCCATTTTCTTTTACTTCATCTATAACAGATTTAAGTCTATCTTCAAACTCTCCTCTATATTTTGCACCTGCGATTAAGGCAGACATATCGAGTGCTACTACTCTTTTATTTTGCAGGGATGTTGGGACTTTAGCGTCATAGATTCTTTGTGCTAAACCCTCAACTAGAGCTGTTTTACCAACTCCAGGTTCCCCTAGTAGCATAGGATTATTTTTAGTTTTTCTAATAAGAATTTGCATCATTCTTGTGATCTCTTCATCTCTACCTATTACAGGGGAAAGCATTCCCTCACTAGCTTGTGTAGTTAAATCTATACCGTATTTTGATAAAGATTCCAAAGTCTCATCTGATGTTTGAGAATCAATTTTTACGCCAGCACGAGATGCCTCTAAATTTTTTGCAAGTACATTTATATCCATATATTTTGATAAAATATTTTTGATAATCTCATTATTTAAATTTGCCAATATATATGTATCTACCGCCAAATAAGTATCCCCATTTTTTGTCATCAATCCAGCCGCTAACTCTAATGTTTGCACAAAATTTTTAGATAATCTTATACTATCTTTTGTTACGGACGATGAAACTACTAATTTGCTTGTTAAACTTTTAACATCTAGTTCTATCGCTGTCTTATCAAGATTCATTTTATTAAACATTTGATTTAAAACAGAATTTGAGTTAGTTAATAATGCCCATAAAAAGTGCATTAACTCTACTTCCTGGTTTTTATTATGTAATGCTAAAGATATGGCTGAGTCTATTGATTGTGTCATGTTATGTGTTAATTTTTCAAATATATTATTCATTTTATCTCCTTGATTAAATATACTATATCATATTGAGTCTATTGCTGTCAAGTTAATTGAGTTATTTTGATTAATGTGTAATTCTAACTTATTTTATAGATGAAGTATGATATAATTATATAAACAATTTCTAGGATTAAAAATGCCAACAATAATTGATGCTATCAAAGGTCGTTCTTCTAAAAGAGCTTATCTAGATAAAGTAATTCCAAAAGATATACAAGAAGAAATTTTAAATGCTTCTGCTATGACACCCAGTGGTGCGAATATGCAACCATGGAAAGTGATAGCTATCAGCAACAAAGAAGTTTTAAAAAGTATAGGTGATGCAATTATTGCAAAAATGAATGAGGGTGTGGTTCACGATCAGCATATCCAATACTATCCAGTAAACTGGGTAAATCCTTATAAAAAGAGAAGAATCGTTACGGGTTCTGGACTTTATAAGCTTATGGAAGTTGATAGAAAAGATGAGGCAACAAGACTTAAAATGTGGCACGATAACTTTAAATGGTTTGGAGCAAGTACCGTATTTTTTGTTTTTACTGACAAGGCAAATATTGACGGGGCTCAAGGTGCTTTGATAGATTGCGGTGCATATATGCAAAGCTTGATGTTAGCTGCTCAAGAATTTGGAGTTGATACCTGCCCCCAAGGCTCAACAACTGAGTTTGGTAAAGTAGTAGCAAGAGTACTCAAAACTCCAGATAACTTAGCACTTTTATATAGTGTAGTTTTAGGTTATGAAGATAAAGAGGCTAAAATAAACACTTATCAACCTAAGCGTGCTTCACTCAAAGATACAGTAACATTTATAGACTAGAAAAATTCCATCTCTCCAAAATCTTCTTCTTCATCTGAGGAAGTGAGCCATACATTTGAGATTGTAGTCATATCATTTATTATTGAGGCATCAAAGAAATTTATCATATCTTTATTTCCAACTTCTAATTCATTCTGCCATTTTTCTAAAACATATAAAAATGTTTCTAATAACATAAAAATATTTTCCTTTTTTTCTAAAGACTCAGGTAAAGGATTTTCCTGTAAAACTAAAACAAAATCTTTCATAGCAGCAGATAGATTAGTAAAAAAATTATGAAATGTTAAAAGTGAAGCATACTTAGTAAATTTCTCTACAATAACATCGAAAGTTTTAAGCGTATTACTCTTAGAATTAATAATATTTATAATGCATCTATCAATTTCCATATGCAGTTCTCTTAACTCATGTAAATCTTCATTTACTAACTGTTGTATTTGAATATCAAATGTTTTGTCATCATGCAGTTCTTCAATTTGTAGCGTAACTTTTTTTTCATGAGAAGTTTTGAGAAGTTTTTCTTTACTGCACATTGTATTAAGGAGTCTTAGAGATTTTTCTAACTTTTCGTTTTTATTTTCTAGTTCCATATTAAGTTCTTCCATCATTTCCATATGACTTAAGACAAATTTATTATCAGAAATAGTCTGTGAAACCTTAAAAATAGCTTTCTCTAGTGATTCTTTTTTAAGTGGTTTAGATAAAAAACCAGAGACACCAATATCTATCGCTTCTTGTAAATATCCAACATCATTATAGGCAGATATAAAAATAATATGTATGTAAGGGTCATCTTTTAAAATTACTTTTGCCATTTCGATTCCATTCATATTAGGCATATTAATATCACTCATTACTAAATCAAATTGATTTGGTGAATTTTGTATTTTTTTCAATGCATCTACCCCATCAACAGCACTAACTAGTTCTAAAAAGTATGAACTCAACAAAAGTGACATAGTCTCTCTCAAACTTATTGCATCTTCTACAAATAAGACTCTAATATTTTTTGTATATTCATAAAGTATTTTTGTGTCCATTCTATTTCCCATACTGTCTCTCTTTATTTTTATACCTATTAATCATACTTTTATTTCCGAAAATTCCGCCACTGTGAATATACAAAATATTTTCTTCAGTCTTTTCTAGTAAAACTTTAAACATTAGTGGTGCGTAAAGTAAATCAAATTCTATCTTTGTAGTAAGTAGTTTTTTATATATTTCATAAAATTCAGGGTAAAGTTTTGCAAAATGATATTTCTTTTTAGCTTGTAAAATAATTAAATTTTCTGGAATATCACTTAAGGCTGACATCTGCTGTCTTAAATATTTTTCATCGCCTACACATGGTGTAGTATATATTTTATATTCAGGTAAAGCGAGGGCTAGATATAATGCTGTTGTACCTGTACCAGATGGCGTTGCCAGTGATTTTATGTCTAAGTTACTTTCCCTTATTTCCTTGGCTAAAATGTCTATACCAAATTTCGCTAATTTATTTGCACCACCTTGATCGAGTAAGAAAGTATTTTTATCTAAATCTAATCGCAAGGAACTGACATAATCTTTATAATAGCTACTTTCTATCTCTACATGTTTCATACCTAATTTTTTAGATAGATAAAAATTACCAAAAGTTTGCTCTTTTATCTTCTTGTTAATAGGTTTAGAATAATAAATAAACTCCCATTTCTTTTTATGGCATATGGATGCTATTGCTAGCATAGCATTCGACTGTGTCCCACCGTAAGAGATAATTTTACTATATTTATTCGCAGAAGTTTGAAGCAGTGTATATAATTTCCTGTATTTATTTCCACTTAAAAAGGAATCAATTAAATCATCCCTTTTTATATAAAAGATTCTCATATCTAAGTCAATCTTGGATATTGGTGAGTGAAGCATAATATTATTTTATAATAGCTTTCTTCTCAAGACTTTCCATCTTTTCCTTCATTGTAACTTTGAATTTTTCTACTTTTAATCTTTTTTCAATAAATATCTTAACCTCTTTAAAGGCAAGGTTTTTCGCCTTATTTTTTTCTTCTAAATAGATAAGGTGAAAACCAAACTGAGTTTTAACAGGTTTTGAGACAGTTCCTACGCTCATAGAAAAGACTTCTTTATCAAATTCCGGAACCATTTTTCCCTTAGCAAATGTACCTAAGTCACCACCATTAACCCCACTAGGACCTACAGACTTTTCTTTAGCAAGTGCTATGAATTTTTTTTGAAGAGCAGTAGCTTTTAAAGGTTTTAATTCTTTTAGTATTAACTCTGCTTCTGATAAATTTTGCACTAATATATGGCGTGCATGAACACTAGCACCCTCTTTAAATTCACCCCTATTTTTATCATAATATTTTTTTAATTTTGCATCAGATACTTTCACTGTATCAAACTGAGCTTTTTGCCAGATTTGGATTGCTACTTCTTTCTTTACCCTATCTTGAATTTTTTTATACTCAGATTTAAACTCTTTGGATTTCAAAATACCAGTCTTTTTAGCATCATCGTATATAAGCACTTTGGCTACAAGTTGCTGTAAAACTTCTTTTTGAAAATTCATTTGCTTCTCTGGTGGAAGTTGGTTTAGCCTACCTTGTGTTGCATTCATCAATATAGAATCAACATCACTTTTTGTAATTTTTGTTCCATTGACAGTTACCAAAACTTGTGCAGAGAGTACAGAACTCACCACAAACAAGATTGATATGATTTTTTTACTTATATTCATTGTAAAGCTTTCCTTAGTGTTTTTTAATAACTAGAGTATATTTTATTTAGACTAATGCTTATTAAACAAGCAAAATATATGGGGACTTGATTTCTAGTCAAACTGAGAATGACATTACTTATGATCCTTGAGTGATATGAAATAACATATACGCTAAAATGCTAACTATGAAAAAAGCAACTAAAAAAGAGATTCAAGAGATTCATCAAATTTTTATAGATAGGTATAGTGACGCAGTAACAGAATTGAGCTATAAAAATGCTTATGAACTTGTAGTAGCCGTGGCTCTTTCTGCACAATGTACAGACAAAAGAGTCAATGTTATTACCCCTGCCCTTTTTGAAAAATATCCAAACCCTCAAACTATGGCAGTGGCTAAGATAGAAGATATAAAAAAACTTATCAATACTTGCTCTTTTTTTAACAATAAAGCGAAAAATCTTCTAGCCATGGCAAAACGAGTAGTTGAAGTGTATGAGGGTGAAATTCCTATGAACGCCAAAGAACTGCAAACGCTTGGAGGTGTCGGTCAAAAAACTGCTAATGTTGTGATGATAGAATACACTGGGGCTAATCTTATGGCGGTTGATACGCATGTATTTAGAGTGGCTCATAGATTAGGTTTAAGTGATGATAAAACTGCTTTAAAAACAGAATCAACACTTGTCAAAAAATTTAAAAACAATCTCCATGCTCTGCATCAAGGGATGGTTCTTTTTGGTCGCTACATTTGTACTGCTAAAAACCCAAAATGTGATGAGTGCTTTTTAACTGAGTTTTGTAAAACAAAAAAAACATTTAAGGTTTAGGTACGCTTTATGCTTTTAAAAAATATGATAAAAATGATTTTACTTTTAAATATACTCTTTTTGAGTGCTTGTATGAATAAACATGGCATCTCAGCAAAGTATTATAGTGATTGTAAAGAGTATTATGACCTACAAGGATTCTACCATAAAGAGTGTGGTAAAGATGATATGATAACTTATAAAAAGTTAGGTGAAAAAATAGATAAGACTATAGACTCTTTTTCAAAGATAAAACCAAAAGAAAAAAAGAATATTTGATAGTAAATTTTCTACTTTATTGCAATAAATGTTGCAAAATTTACCCAGCGAAACACCACTTCGCAATGTGAAAAACCATTATCTAAAACCATTTTAATATTTTCCTTCTCGCTATAAGGGATTAAAATATTTTCAAGTGCTTCTCTTTTTTGCATAATCTCATACTCTGAATAACCTTGTTCTTTTTTAAAGTCATAATAACACTCTATCAAGTCTTTATTTAGTTTTACATGATGACTTATCACCTTTTCACTAAAGATAAACAAACCCTCCACTTTGAGTGAAAGGGCTATTTTTTTAATGAGTTCTTCTCTTAATAATGGTCGAATAAACTGTAAGGTATAGTTACTTACAAAAACATCTGTAGCCTTATAATTATACTCTAATATATCAGCATTTTCCACTTGAATATTAACTCCAAAAGCATCAATTTTTTTTCTAGCTTGCTCTAGCATTGCTTGTGAATTATCAAGACCGATTAACTCCACTTTAGAATCTAATCCTCTATGTATATTTAAAAGTAGAGATGCAGTAGAGCATCCTAAATCATATAATCTTCCACCATTTTCTAGTTGTTTCATCGCAAAAAATTGTGTTATCTTTTGACTTTCATTATAAAATGGAACACTTCTTTGAAGCATATCATCAAAAACAACAGCAACTTCCGCGTCAAACTCAAACTGTTTTTTTATCGGTTTTGTAAATACCTTATCATTCATCAATCATCCTAATATATAATTTCAATAAAATTCTTATGATATAATCGAACCATGGAACTTGATACTTCAACATGGATGTTACTGTTTTTTGTACTCTCATTTACTATTAGTATGTGGAAAGTATATGCTTTTTTACCAAATAAAACTTTAGCTGATGATGATACAACAAAAGAGTCTCAAGAAGAACTTATAAAAATAATTAAAAAATACAAGAGAAATAATATCAGTTCTAAAGAACTTTTAAAACTGATAGTAAATGATATTAACTTTGATAAAAAACACTTTTGGAGGTTTAACGAAAACAAGTTAAAACAACTCCTAATAAAAATGAATAGTTAATTTTTATCAATAGCATTTAAATCTCTAAAGGCAACTTCGACTCTTTGAATTAAAGTTTTTTGTCCATCACGCAACCATTTTCTAGGATCATAATACTTTTTATTTGGCTTATCTTCACCATCAGGATTTCCAATCTGAGACTGCATATAATCACGGTTTTTCTCATAATAATCTTTTACCCCTATCCATGTAGCCCATTGTGTGTCTGTATCTATATTCATCTTGATAACACCATAGCCTATAGCTTCAGTAATTTCGCATGGTTTTGAACCAGATCCACCATGAAACACAAAATTAACTGGATTAGGATCTGTTTTAAACTTTTGTTCTATATATTTTTGAGAATTATCCAAAATCTTAGGAGTTAGGGAAACATTTCCTGGTTTATAGACACCATGAACATTTCCAAAAGAAGCGGCTATTGTAAAATGTGTAGATACTTGTGTTAGCTCTTCATAAGCGTAAGCCACATCTTCTGGTTGTGTATAAAGAAGTGAGTTATCTATATCTGTGTTATCAACACCATCTTCTTCCCCACCCGTACAACCGAGTTCTATCTCTATGCTCATACCAATTTTTGCCATTCTCTTAAAGTAAGCCTTAGATGTTGCAATATTTTCCAACAAAGATTCCTCAGATAAATCCAACATATGAGAGGAATATAATGGTTTGCCTTGTGATTCATAATAAGCTTCTCCAGCATCAAGAAGTGCGTCAATCCAAGGAAGTAATTTTTTTGAAGCATGATCAGTATGCAAAATAACAGCCACTCCATAAGCTTCAGCCATCATGTGAGTATGGATAGCTCCACTTACCGCTCCAATAATTGCAGCTTCTTCATTTTTATTTGATAGACCTTTTCCTGCATAATAAGAAGCTCCGCCATTACTAAACTGGATGATAACAGGAGAATTAACAGTAGAGGCTGCTTCAAGAATACCGTTTATGGAATCAGTCCCAACAACATTTACAGCAGGAATTGCAAATCCCTCTTTTTTTGCATAATCATAAACTTTTTGAACATCATCTCCAAAAAGAACTCCGGGTTTTACAATATCTAAAATTCCTACACTCATAAAGCTTTCCTAAAAAATTAATTATCGTATTATATTATTATTATGTTAAAATGCCTCACAATAATAAAAGAAATTAGATATAAGATTAAAGTAAACAAGGAAAAAAATGAGATTAACTATTGATGAGTATTCTCAAGCATTTAAAATGTCAAAAGAGATGATTCACTCTAAACTTAGAGCAAAAAAATTAAATTATCTCATTGAAGATGGTGTAACCTATATTATGCTAACTGACAAGTCTATTGAGGACTCTGAAAATTCTAAAACTACAAGTAAAACCACGCAAGAGACAAGAACACTTTCAAATGCTTCAAAACAAAAGACGACTGTTGCTACTGTTTTAGCACTTTATCAACGAGAAAACCAGCAACTCAAAGAAAAAATACTGCAGCTTGAGAATAAAATAGATAAACTCATAGATGACAAAGAGCAAATGCTTCGAGATGAGATGCAAAAAATAGAACAAGTTTACAGCACTAAAGATGAACAATTAAAAACAATCTTAGAACTCATAAATACAAAACTGATGATAGAAACAAAATCCACAAAAGTTCATGATATTGAGGCTATTGAAAATGATACAAAGTTTGAAGAGATCAAAGAGATAACTCATGAAGAAGAGATTGAATTAAAAACATTTATTAGAAGTCTAGATTTAAAATCTTATGAAAAAAAGATTATTAAAAAAAGGTTCTTAGCTGCTGTAAATAAAGATGTTAGAATTGTACAAAAAAATGAAAAAATCTATTTAGATTTTACTAAATATGACTACAGTGACTTACTCAAATATTAGACTTTCAAGTGATATTATTTAACATTTTTGTCATTCCGTGCTTGATACGGAATCAAGTTTAGAATGACTGTTTGTTACTTCATTATGATAAGCATGAGAGCATCGTAAATAAGACATTAATCCCTAAGTGCTTTGACCTTAGGATTACAAAAAATCTTATGTTTCATATCTACCTCTTTTAAACCCTCTAAAGATGAAACTGAAGCAAGTGTTGCTGTTCTGTAACCCTTACCCTTATTAAGATAGATGAAAAAATTATTTTCCCAAAGAGCTAGCCTAATAGCTAAGGCGATAGAATAAGTTGTAAGAACGCCATCATCTTTTATAATATTTTTTATATCCTTAAAGTATTCTTTTGTCCAAAGCATAGCATTTACATTTGGTGAAAAAGCATCTTGGTAGATAATATCAAATTTCTTTTTCTCGAATGTTTTAATATATTTTCTCGCATCACCTAGATAAATTTCTATATGAAACTGCTTATCAGAGTAAATACCTTTATTTATCAAAATATTTAAAATGCTTTGATATTTTTCAAACTCTTTAGGATAGGTAAAATTCTTTAAAGAAGATATTAAATCTTTATCAAGTTCAGGAGAATAAATATTTATTTTTGAAGTTATTTTATTTTGTTCTACAAAAAGAAGTGTTGCTAAAGTGTTAAACCCTAAGCCAAAACAAATATCTAAAATAGTGATTTCTTTTTTGTCTTTTTGTATTTCAAATGCAGGAACAACATGCTTTGTAAGCGACTCATGTAAAGCCCCATCTTTTGTAGAGTGGTAATGTTCCTCATACTCTTTAGAATACGCTGTGTAAGATCCATCTTCACTAAGAGTTATCGTATGAAGTGAATCGTTAAACTTATCCACTCACTCTAGTTAAATCTAAGGCTAAAGCTTCGTTATCCATAATATCTATATCTCTTCGTAATACTTCACGAGCTATATCTTTTGCATCCTCTAGCGAGTGCATTTTATATGTACCACATTGATATAAATTTAACTCTGGAATATCTTTTTGCTCCTTTACATTTATAACATCTTTCATAGAAGCTTCCCAGGCATCAGCAACTCTCTCTTCTGAGGGAGAACCTAACAAGCTCATATAAAAACCTGTTCTACATCCCATAGGGGATAAGTCTATTATTTCAGTATTACTAGAGTTCAAATGTTCACGCATAAATCCTGCGAAAAGATGCTCTAAGGTATGAATCCCCTCTGAGGATAAAATAGCCTCATTTGGTTTTACAAAGCGTAAATCAAAAACTGTAATATCATCGCCACTAGGCGTTTTCATCCCCTTAGCTTTACGAACAGCAGGAGCTGGCATGATTGTGTGATCTACGGTAAAAGAGTCTAGTAATGGCATGGAAAATCCTTATAAGGTTAATTTTAAGTATTTTAGTAGTTTTTTGATTTACTATTTGCTTGAATATTGTAAATCAAAATTAAGAAAATCGCTCAATCTGTTACCCTGAACTTGATTCCCAGTCAAGCTGAGAATGATATTAGTTTTTATTTACTGTATTGCTTGAAGATACACTACAGCTTCTAAAGCATCTTTCATTACATAATCTGTGTACTTCTCTAGTGTTTTTTCATCATCATAACCGCTTAAAACTGCTATAGAATTTACATTTGCATTGTTTGCTGCCATGAGGTCTAGTTTTGTATCCCCTATCATCCAAATATCTTTATCTTGAGTGTCAAAACTCTCTAAAGCTTTGTGAATTGGTTCGGCATGAGGTTTGGGATGAAGCACATGTTCTCGACCTATAAGTACTTCAAAATATTGCATAATACCAAAATGCTCCATTAAGACTTGAGAATAACTTCCTGTTTTTGTGGTCACTATACCTAAGGAGGCAAATGTACTCGCAATCTCTATGGCTTCTTTTGTAAAACTTAAAAGTTGTGTTTGTTCTTTAGAAATGATGCGATACCTTTTTTTGTAAATCGCTACATAATCCCATACTTTGTCTTTTGGCACACCGAGCTTTTCATACATAATATCTAAAGGATAGCCAATTAGTGCTTTTATCGCTTCATCACTAGGATGAGTTGCTTTGTAAGTATCAAAGCTATGATGAAATGTACTCACAATCGCATCTGTAGAGTCGATAAGTGTACCGTCTAAATCAAATAAAATAATCATTCTAAAATTATATCTACACTTTATATAAAAAATGATAAAATGCTTGAAAATTTAAAAGGAAAAAAATGTCTTATACTCTAATCCATAATAAAGATGAATCTAAATATGAATACCATATAGATACTTATATCGCCTACATCACTTATGATATTCGAAATTCAAACATGCACTTAACGCATACGGTAGTACCAAAAGAACTCTCTGGAAAAGGTCTTGCTAAAACTCTCTTAGAAGATGTTCTCCAAGAGATAAAAAAAGAGAATAAAAAAGCTGTAGCTGAATGTTCATATATAGTGAAATATCAAGAGAAAAATCAAGATATGAGTGATTTATTTGCATAAGGAAGAAGAGATGGAAAACGCAAAAGTATTATCTTTATATATGACAATGCCAGATATGATACGAGCAGGTCACCGTATGAAAGTTGAAGATATAGACATTGATGAGAATGGAATTATGGGGAGTAGAGACTATGAAAATGGTACGGAACATTCCATGGTTCTAGTTTGTAAAAAGAGTTATGACATCATAGAAGAGGCAGAACTTGTTTTTGAAAGAGGTTTGCTTATGGAAGATATTTATGTAGATAATGATCTTTATCATCTCAACAAAGGCTCTGTTATCGAAATAGGCGAAGTACTTTTTGAAGTAACTGGACCTTGTGAAGACTACCGTTATCTTTACGCATTTGCACCTGAACTCCCTGAGCTTATTCAAGGTAAGCGAGGTCTTTTTATATCTCCTCTTGACTACGGAGGAATCCAAGTTGGCAATGAAGTTAAAATAATAAAAGCGATTTAAGATGAAAAAAATAGGAATTGAAATAGATTATAGTAACATTTGTAGAGACTATAATACATCCTACCTAGATCGTGACAACCTAGATCCAGACACCTCTAAATGTATGAAAGAAGTACTTACTTGGACTAGAGAGTTTTTATCTGAATTTCTAAAAAAGTTTGAGTGTAATTTACACAACTTATGCTCTAACACCCGAGTAAAAATAGACGATATAGCATCTAAAAGATTTCTTTTTTACTCTTTAGAAAAAGAGATAACATTACAAAGCTATGTGATACAAAAAGAATATGTACAATATGACTCTCTTAAAGACTGGGAATTTAAAAATGATAATAGCATACTTATTCAAAATGATACAGATGGAGGGGGAATCTATCTTTTCTTTAATGAAAACTCTAAAGAATATCAATGGACAAAAGAGACTCTCAAGGACTTTGATTTAGATGAAGTGCCTTTTGAAGTGAGATAAAACTAGAACTCACGGCTGATTTATACAAACTTTTTTTATCCTTAATTATTTGAATTGATTATAGTTTATTGCTTATTCTTATAACTTATTGAGTTAGCATATAAAAGGTGCTAAAAGGATTAGTTCTCAATAGTGCCAAAACACTTTAGGAGAATTATCATGGAAAAGGAACTCAAAGAAAAATTACAAAAAGTTGTAGAACTTGTTAATAATGTAATGGTTGATCCCGAAATTGACATAGAATATTGTATGCCTGGAGTAGCAATGACTGCAAAATCTTGCGACACCTCAAAAGACCCTTATATCTTTGTCAAATATGTTGTGAGTGAATATACTCAACCAACACGAAAAATTCATTTAACAAAATCCTACATAAAATATGAGGCCCAAAAAATAGCTGATTTAGTTACATTTTCAATTCAACAATTTAAAATGGAGATAGACTCTGTAGAGATGGGATAAGTTTATATCCCCAAAAAGGTTTTTAATTCCTTTAAAGGAGGAATGTTATGTTAGTTCAACAAAAAGATAAATTACAGCAAACGATAAATCTCATAGATAATATGGCGGTAAATCCTGATGTTAGCATTGAGTATTTTATTCCCGGAGTTATAGTAACTGCAGGTGATGGAGACGAATCTGGAAATCCATATATTAAGTTTTCATATGCACCAGATGGTCTTAAACCTCATATACATCATGTGCCTTTGACACGAAGTTATCTTGAAAAAACTCCTCAAGATTTAACAAATATCATTACTTTTTCTTTAGAACGGTTCATGGAAGAGATTGATTCACGCCAATACGGTGCACAATAAGATAGTATAGAATTATCTATTTTGCTAAAGGGGTAAATCCTCTTTAGTCTAAATAAGATGTCCTATCCTCTTTGTAAAATCCAACTCCCACCTCCCTTTTGTATAAGTAATAGGGCATAAATAACTTCATAGCTAATGAAAAGATACACTGCAAGGTACAAGGCGAAAGTTCGCAGGAGCTACTAGTACTTTTAACGCAGTAGATTGTAGTGTATCTTTTCACCCTACGGGCATCATTTAAAAGGATTATCTTCTTCGTTGAACTTAACTTAACGATACTAGTATCGCCAAGTCAAATTCGCCTTGAATCTAAACCTTTTAAATGATGTTAGCTATGAAGATATTTATGCCCTATTACTTACTACCCCAAGAAAATCAAACAACACTTTTTAAGTTTATAAATTTAGACTATCGTAACATCAGTAGTTTATTTTCTAGGGACATAATGACTATAAATATACCGTAAATAAGGATAAATTTAATTATTAAAATGAATGCTACTCAAATCTTCAATTATCTTTTTTGCCAAATAGTATGAGAGGTCGGGAGGTACGGCATTTCCTACCATTTTATAACCAGCACTTAGATTAGTATAATAAAATTTATGCGTATCTGGAAATGTTTGTATTCTTGCACACTCTCTGATACTTAATCTTCTATATAAGTCTTCACTTGCCTTAACAAATATTCTTTTATCTTTTTCTACAAGTTCCATTTTTGGAGCTTGTGGATGTAATGGGGCATGTCTTCCACCTGCTTGAATTGTAAATGATGGTTCATCCCAACTTCTTACTCTATTTCTTGACATGAACATTGATGAAAATCCACCTGTCATATATTCATGATTAGCTATTTTACAATTATTATCATTTGTATAATTCTTATCTTTAGCTGATAAAACATTATCTTTTAAGTCATCAATTACATCTTTCAAAAATCTTTTTTTTGAAAATCCTTTTGGGAATTTAAAAGTCATATTTAAATCTTTTCTAAAACCAATAAAAAAAATTCTTTTTCTATCTTGTGGTACTTTATAATCATGAGCATTTAAAAGTTTAAATGATAAATTATATCCACTATCAATAAAATGATTTTTAATATTTTCTAGTGCATTACTATGCTTACTAGCCAACATACCAGAAACATTTTCAGCTAAGAAGAATAAAGGTTTTTTATCTCTTAAAACTCTTATAAACTCAAAAAACAACTGTCCTCTTTCATCTTTAATTCCTCTTGATTTTCCTGCTTCACTCCAACTTTGACATGGAGGCCCGCCAATTAGCCCCAATGTTTCAGGAATATCACTTGACGGAATTTTTACTATACTTCTTCTATCTAAAATAGTATCTTTAAAGTTTTTTTCAAATGTTTCCCAAATTTCTTTATCGTATTCATTTGCCCAAATAGTTTTAAAACCTGCCTTTTCAAAGCCTAAATCTAATCCTCCAGCACCTGAAAATAGAGATATTATATTCATAGGTCTAAACTTTAAAAATTAATAGTTTTGCATCTATTAATTGAACTGGATTATTTGGATTTTTTATTCTTATATCTTTAACTTCTACCTTGTCATTTTCTAAATTTTCAATTGCTTCTTTATCTTCACTTGGTAAAGAATCATATTTTTCTTTTTTCATCAAGCAGATTAATTGAAAATCTTTTGTATCATCATAAGTATAAATATAATTGAAAGTTTTATTTGGATTATCAATATGCCACATACCTCTAATTCTTAAATCAGTAATACCTAATGGGTCAACTTTTTTAACTTTTCCCAACTCTTTAGTATCAGTAAATTCTACATCAGGTATTGTAGTAATTCCACTTGAAATAGTATTTTTAATTCTTTCATAAGTCTCTTTATCCGCACAAAAACAATCACCATAAACTAGCCATAAAGATTTTAAATCAGATTGATTGACATATCCCACAGCATAAAGCATATCTTTTATAGTCCATTCTTCACAACTTCTACAAGCATTAGTTATCATTGGACTATTAGCATAAAGTTTTGCTTTTGGATAGGAGCTATTTAACGCAATTGCACTATTTTTTGATTCTAATTTTTTAACTTCTATAGCATCACTATCTCTTAGTATTAAATCAGGTGGATTATTCTTATTCCCTTGATAAGAATATATTCTTGCTATTTTTTCTAATTTTATTTGTTCATTAGTTTCATTTGTAGTGTCTGCAAAACTATCTTTTATATAAGTCTCTAAGCCTTCACACATATTATTTGCTCTGTTATTATCTTGAGTTACATTTGTTATACTGACTTGATTATTATTTAGTATATTTATAAATGCTTTAAGTATGTTTGACATTTTTTTTCTCCCACATTAGTTCATTTTTCACTCTCTTTATCATAATCAAATTCAAACCTAGGACTAAAATTAAAGCCTTGATTTTCTATATTTTTATACTTATCAACCCACAAATAAACCAATTCCAAAATTTTATCCTTTCTATTTTATAAAGAACTTCTAAAAGTCATTCTCAACTTACACACAAAGGCTTTTAGATTCTGTATCGAGTACGGAATGACAGTTTTTTTTACTTTAGAGCTAAATCAGCATTATTGTACCTAAAACACCCCATAAATATAGTTATTTATTTTTCTTAGCGATCCTCATATATATATGTAAAATCTCTATGGCTGCTGGGGTGATGCCACTTATTTGCATGGCGGCTTGGAGGGTTGGGGGCTTGAACTCTTCTAGCTTTTCTACTACCTCTTTGCTTAGTCCGCTTACACTTCTAAAATCAAAGTTTTGGGGTATCGCAATTTTAAGATACTTTTTCATTCTTTGGATTTCTTGACTTTGCTTGTCGATGTATCTGGCGTATTTACCCTCTACTAAAATCTCTTCTCTTATATAATCATTGTACTGTGCTAACTCTGGGCAAATCTCTAACATTTTACTCACATCAAAGGTTTTACGAGCCACTAACTGTTGTGCTGTGGAGATGTCTTTTATGGGCTGTTCGTCCATAACTTCAAGTTTACTTATAAACTCTTTGTTTGGTGTAAATTTTGTATCTTCTAGTAGTTTCGCCCCTGATTTAATCTGCTCATCTTTTAGCTTTACTACTTCATAAAGTGCGTCATCTATTAAGCCTAGTTCATGTCCATATTTGCTTAGTCTTGTGTCTGCTGATTCTTCACGGAGTAAAAGCCTGTACTCTGCACGAGATGTAAACATACGGTAAGGTTCTTTTGTTCCTTTTGTCACAAGGTCGTCTATCAAAACACCTATATAAGCTTCATCACGCCTTAAAATCAAAGGCTCTTTAGCTTGCAGGCTTAGTGATGCGTTGATACCAGCCATAAGCCCTTGAGCGGCTGCTTCTTCATAACCTGTTGTTCCGTTTATCTGACCAGCTAGAAAAAGTCCGCTTATTTTTTTCGTTTCAAGAGAGTGTTTGAGTTCACGAGGATCTACAAAATCATACTCTATAGCATAACCATAACGGACAATATTCGCATTTTCCATCCCCTTTATAGAGTGAATCATCTCCCTCTGTACTTCTGGAGGCATTGATGTACTCATACCGTTTACATAGCATTCCGTATTTTGCATTGTTTGTGGTTCTATGAAAAGGTGGTGTCTGTCTTTATCACGAAATTTTTGTACCTTGTCTTCTATGCTTGGACAATATCGAGGACTTTTCCCCTCTATTTGACCTGTAAAAAGTGGTGCTCTGTAAAAGTTTGATTCTATAATATTATGCGTTTTCTCATTTGTATAAGCGATGAAACAAGGAAGTTGTTTTTTTGTCTTTCTAAACTCTTGGCGATTAGTTCTAAAAGAAAAAGGACTAGGTAACTCATCCCCTCCCTGTTCCTCCATAAGAGAAAAATCTATACTTGAACTATCTACCCTTGCACAAGTACCAGTTTTAAGTCTATCCATAGTTAAGCCACAATCATTACGGAGTGATTCACTAAGATTTACACTCGCTCTCTCGCCAAAGCGTCCGCCTTCTTGTTGCATCTCGCCAATATGAATAATCCCTTTTAAAAATGTCCCAGAAGTGATAATCACTTTCTTAGCACTATACTCATTAAAAAGGTCGGTTTTTACTCCGATAACAGTTTGTTTTTTTATGATGAGACTCTCTACGGTCTCTTGGACTAAGTCTAAGTTTTGAGTATTTAAAACAGTGTTTCTTGCGATGAGGCGGTATTTGTCCATATCTATTTGTGCTCGACTTCCTCGAACTGCTGGACCTTTTGTAGAGTTAAGGATGCGAAACTGTATCCCTACTTCATCTGTGATAAGCCCCATCTCTCCGCCTAAAGCATCAAGCTCACGAACTAGATGCCCCTTAGCCAAACCACCAACAGCAGGGTTACATGAGGTAGCACCAACATTTTCAGCTAACATCGAAATCATTAAAGTTTTATTGCCCATTCTTGCAGATGCTAAAGATGCTTCTATACCAGCATGTCCACCACCAACAACTATTACATCATAGTTCATAAAAATCCATTTTATTTTTTTAAAGCGAATTTTATCATATTTGCGTATAATCCTCATAATATAAACTAAGTTAATTGAGGTTTTTAAGATGGGGAAAGATACACATAAGTAATAGGGCATAAATAACTTATTCTTAGCTCAACAATTTAATTTTCATAAACATTAAGATAAACTACCCAACACATTAAAATCTCAAAGGACAAACGCAATGCAAAGAAAACTAATAAGCTTTGATTGGGCAATAAAGAGAATACTAAGAAG
>JADGEZ010000034.1 GCA_016744115.1 Sulfurimonas sp.
TTATCCTTAGCTTAGGCTAGGCATAAAAATTTGTTTTACACAATCTTAGCACTTCTTATCACTCTGAGGCATATAGGAGTTTTGCAAGAAGTCTAGTATTTTAATAGATTTATTATGCACGAATTTCCTGTAAATTAAAATATATCTTCGAAATTATAGCAAAATTTAGTAATAGGCTTTTTCGTGTATCTATTTAAGCTGTACATTTTAATATATAGATACTAGAAATTATACTAAATATAGAAATAAGCATTTCATTACCTTTTTGTAAGGAATTTTACTATACACTCCTTTGTATGAAAAAAGAGAGTGTTGTAGCAAAGAAAAAGTTCGGACAAAACTTTCTAAAAGATCAAGTTGTTTTACAAAAAATCGTCCAAGCGATGCCCAAGAATGATAATAAAATCGTTGAAATTGGGCCTGGCTTAGGTGATTTAACTAAATATTTAGTAGATGTCAAAAGCGTAGATGCTTTTGAGGTCGATACCGATTTGTGTAAATTGTTACAAGGCGAATTTAAAAAAGAGATTGCTACCAAGCGACTTCACATCCATTGTGGAGATGTACTCAAAGCTTGGAAGAGTAGTTTAGTGGATGAAACGTATGATTTAGTGGCTAACCTGCCTTACTATATCGCTACGAATATAATCCTAAAAGCACTCGCAGATCCAATGTGTAAAAACATACTTGTAATGGTACAGCTTGAAGTTGCAGAAAAATTCTGTGCTGAGGCTGGTCAAAAAGTTTTTGGTTCTTTGGGTATAATAACTCAAAGTGTAGGAGCTTCACGTATTATTGTGAAAGTTCCTCCAAGTGCGTTTGAACCTCCTCCTAAGATTGATTCTGCTGTTTTTTTGATTGCAAAGAAAAGAGATAGACCTGATAAAGATTTTGAAGATATGCTAAGAGTTGCCTTTAGCCAGCCTCGAAAAACTTTGATAAAAAATCTCTCTTTTAAGTATGAAAAGAGTGAACTTCTTGTGGCTTTTGAAGAGCTAAAGCTTATACAAACGATTCGTCCTCATCAAGTTTGTACGAATGACTATCACCAACTCTATAAAAAAATAAAATAATATACAGGAGTTTGGATGGCAGAAGAAAATCAAGGTACTAGCGAGAGCAGACCAGATAACGGAAACCGTAAAACACAAGAGCGTAACATAGATGGAAATAAAAATCCTAACAATAACCCAAATGCTAATCGTAAGCCACAGCATAAAAACAATCAAAATAAAACATCAACTAAACCTGCTTATAACAAAAACAAAAATCGTAATCGACACCGTAGGCAGCCTACACCAGTTGATGAAAATTTAAAATTTTTTGTTGCAAAAAATCAAGAAGCACATAAGCAAAGGTTAAATCCTCATTATAAACTAGATCTTAATTCTACTGCAAAGATTCGCATAACACCTCTTGGTGGACTTGGCGAGATTGGTGGAAACATCATGGTATTTGAGACAGATAAAGAAGCAATTCTTGTTGATGTTGGTATGAGTTTTCCTGATGCAGATATGCACGGTGTAGATATTTTAGTCCCTGATTTTTCTTATCTTCGTGAGATTAAAGATAAGATAGTGGGTATTGTAATTACGCATGCACATGAAGACCACATTGGTGCTATGCCTTATCTTTACAAAGAGATGCAGTTCCCAATTTACGGAACATCTCTTCCTCTTGCGATGATTGGTACAAAATTTGATGAGCATCACATAAAAGAGCATAGACGCTATTTTAACCCAATAGTAAAAAGAGAAATTGTTAAAATTGGAAATGATTTTGAAGTAGAGTGGATGCACATGACTCACTCTATAATTGATTCCTCTTCTGTAGCGATTACTACTGCTGCTGGAACTGTTATTCATACTGGAGATTTTAAGATTGATTATACTCCAATTGATGGATATACGGCAGATCTACATCGTTTAGCATATTATGGGGATAAGGGAATTTTATGTCTTTTAAGTGATTCTACAAACTCTTATAATCCTCTTCCAACAGGTTCAGAACTCAATGTTGCTCCTGCACTTGATCGTGTTTTTGCAAAAGCTGAGGGGCGTGTAATTCTCTCAACTTTTAGCTCAAACATCCACCGTGTACAACAAGCTATTCAGTATGGTGTAAAATACGGAAGAAAAGTTTGTGTTATCGGTAGATCAATGGAGAGAAATATAGAGATAGCAATGCAGTATGATTATGTTAGATTTGCTAAAAATATTTTCATTGATGCGGACGAAGTAGCTCGTTATAGTGATAAAGAAGTGCTTATAGTTACAACTGGTTCTCAAGGTGAAGCAAATTCTGCTTTATTTAGAATGAGTATCGGCGAGCATAGACATATAAAAATCAAACCAGCAGATTTAATCGTGCTTTCTTCTCGTGCAATTCCTGGAAATGAAGGGTCTATCTCTGGAATGTTAAACCATCTTCAGCGTGCAGGGGCAAAAGTTTCTCATGATAAAGATATTCATGTTTCAGGTCACGCTTCAATGGAAGAGCAAAAACTGATGCTTAGACTTGTAAATCCTAAGTTCTTCTTGCCAATCCATGGGGAATATAACCATGTTATGAAGCATAAAGAAACAGCCATGATTTGTGGAGTTCCTGAGAGAAATATTTTACTTATGACAGATGGAGAACAGATAGAAATAGCACCAAAATATATGAGAAAAGTCAAAACTGTTAAAACAGGTAAAACATATATTGACAATCAAAATAATCATCAGATAGATGATGATATTATACTAGATCGTCAAAAACTTGCATCAGATGGTATAGTTGTAATGGTGGTTGAAGTTGATGGTAAACATTCAAAAATGCAAGCAAAACCAAAGGTAACAACATTTGGAATAGTGCCAGATAAGCAAGATAAAGCATTTGCTAAAGAGATGGAAGATGTGATTGAACACTTTTTACTTCATATCAAAGATGGTATGATTGAAAATACAAGAGCATTAGAAAATGATTTACGCCAAATCGTTAGAAAACATATCTATAGAAAAATGAAGAAATATCCTCTGATAGTTCCTCATGTTTTGGTATCATAAATAGATATAAAAAATGATAGCGCAAAACTCCATTGAGGACTTAAAAACACGGCTAGATGTAGTCGATGTTGTTGGTTCTTATGTGGAGTTAAAAAAAGCAGGAGTAAACTACAAAGCTCCATGCCCCTTTCACGATGAAAAATCTCCCTCCTTTGTAGTAAGCCCTCAAAAACAGATATACCATTGTTTTGGGTGCGGATCTGGTGGAGATAGTGTTAAGTTTGTTATGGAGTATGAAAAACTCAACTACCCAGAAGCCTTAGAAAAGTTAGCAGATTCTTATAACTTTACACTCTCTTACACAGATAACAAACATAACAAACCTCGCTCTCAAGTTATGGACAAACTACAAGATTGGTATAGCTCACTTTTAGTATCAAAAAAAACTGCAAATGACTATGTGCATGAACGAGGAATATATGAAAGTAGTATAGAAAAATTTGGCATTGGTTATGCTCCTGATTCTAACTCCACAATTAATTATATAAAATCTCAAATGTTTACCATGAACGAGTCTGTTGAGATGGGTGTAGTGGGGCATGATAGTGGGCGAAATTTTGCTAGATTTGTGGAGAGGGTAACTTTTCCTATTCATTCAGCAAATGGTTCTATTGTTGGATTTGGTGGTCGGACAATCACCGGACATCAAGCAAAATATGTTAACTCACCCGAGACCCCATTTTTTAATAAGTCTCGCCTTTTATATGCTTATCACCATGCTAAACAAGCTTTACATAAGCAAGGTAAGATTATTGTTACAGAGGGTTACTTGGATGTAATAATGCTCCATCAAGCTGGGTTTGACAATGCAGTAGCGACACTTGGAACTGCTCTTACCCCTGAACATTTGCCATTACTAAGAAAAGGGAATCCTCGTGTTATAATGGCTTATGATGGAGATAAAGCAGGAAGAGTGGCAGCTTTAAAGGCATCAAGGCTTTTAAGTGCTAGTGGATTTAATGGTGGCGTAGTTATATTTGAAGAGGGATTAGACCCTGCAGATATGGTAAAAAATGGGGCTGTTGAAGAGTTAGCAAATATGTTTAGAAATACTAAACCTTTTATAGAGTTTGTTTTAGATGAGGTCTTATCTCTTTATGATTTGAAAGATCCAAAAGCCAAAGAGTCCTGTATGCAAGATGGACTAAGTTACCTTAAAACTCTTTCGCCTTTGTTGCAAGAGGAATATAAAACCTATCTAGCATCACGCCTAGGAGGGCTTGGCGTAAGTCCATCTCTTTTAAGAATTACTAATAATACCGATGTAAATAAAAATGCAATTCTTATTCAAAAAAATACACATAAAGATAGTTTTGAACTCTCTTTAATCCGAACTATGATAGAAAAACCACATTTTATCAGTCAAATTTTAGATGTTTTAGACCCTTCAATTTTAACATTTCATTCTCATGAACTCTCTCTTGTTATTGGGGGTAAAATAGATTATCCAGAAATTATGGCGATTATAGTGGATGAGAGTATTCCTATCTTAGAAGATGAAGATGCTCTAAAAGTTGAGCTAGTAACATTTTTAATGAAATACTATACAAGAGAATATAAAAAAGTACAGCTAAGAGTTGATATATCATTTGAAAAGAAAAGCTTTTATATTCGTGAGTTTCGTGGTAAAATTGCAAAATTAAAACGAGGTGAACTGGTATCTTTTGGTAATTAAAGATATTCTTGTGCCTTTTCAAGGAAAAAAATGAAAGCGATAGCATTATTTAGTGGTGGATTAGATTCTACTTTAGCGATGAAACTCATCATAGATCAAGGCATAGAAGTCCTAGCAATAAATATTTCAACAGGTTTTGGAAGCACAAAAGACAGGCGTGAGCATATGGAAAATATGTGTAAACAAGTGGGTGCTGAGTTTAGAATTGTAAATATTGAAGATGAATATTTGCAGGATGTACTTTTTGACCCTAAATATGGCTATGGAAAGCATTTTAATCCTTGTATAGATTGTCATGCAAAGATGTTTGCCGTTGCAAAAAGAATCATGGAAGTGGAGGGTGCATCATTTCTTTTAAGTGGGGAGGTGATGGGACAACGTCCAATGAGTCAAAACAAAGATGCACTTCAAACGGTTCTGAATGAAAGTAATTGTGATGGTTTACTCCTTCGCCCAATGTCAGCAAAAATGTTAGCACCAACAATAGCAGAAGAAAAGGGATGGGTTGATAGAGATAGGCTTGAGAATATCACAGGAAGAAGCCGTGAGAGACAATTAGCCCTTGCTAAAGAGATAGGCTTAGAAGACTTTGAATCTCCTGGAGGAGGTTGCCTTTTAACAGATGAAAATTTTGCTAAAAAAATGTTTGATTTTATAAAATATGATACTTTTGAAGTCAAAGATATTCCACTTATGAAATATGGTCGCCATTTGCGTCTGGAGGATGATGCAAAACTTGTTGTTGGAAGAAATAAAGAGGAAAATGAGCATCTCCAAAATATACAAAATGATAAATACTATCATATAAAAACTATTGGAATTCCTGGTCCTCATGCGATGCTTAGTAAAAATGCAAGCGATGCAGATAAGGCATTAGCTATAAAAATTATATTAACTTACTGTAAAACAAGTGTAGAGAACAGTTACACTCTTGAACTTGATAATGTAGAAGTAAGTGCTTCACCATTTAAATCAAAAGATGCTATACAAGCTTTTAGAATTTTATAATATAATAAATAAAAGGAGTTATTAATGGCTGGCATACATTTTTCATTTACAAATTTTAAACAGTTGATAGCATTAAATATGGGTATAGCCGATAGACTTGATAAAAATCGTGCTGAGAGTTTTACAATTTTATATTGTAGTTTCAAGGGGATAGATCAAGAAATTATAGATAACTCTATAAAAGATGTTTTGAGAGCCTCAGATTCAGTTGTAAACAATGATAAAGATTACTTTTTTGTTCTTCCTGATACAGATAAATATGGGGGAGAGATTGTGAAAAAGATGTTTGATAAAGATTTATCGGGTTTCTTAAAATCTTTTTTTCTTTCCTACCCAGCTGATGGAGAAACACCCGAGGAAATACTTGGGACACTTCAAGATAGTGTGAGTTTTTTTTATAAGGACGATTTACATTGTTTGGATAGATTTGCTAAGGTCATTTGATAATTAATTCTCTTTTGTTTATATATTACACTCCCCATTTTCTCCATAAAATCTGATTGAGATCACTTTACTCTATATGTCAAATGCTCATTGGAATGCTAAATGCTTTATTTCCTTAAATCCTATTGAGGATAAGAGGAAAATAGATGATTTCATTAGATGTAAAGTCAGATTTAAAAGTACCATCTCCAAAAATTTTAGGATTAGAAATTTCTGATAAAAAAGAAACTCTTTCTTTTTCTGATCTTCTTAAAGGCACAACTATAAAAGCTTCTAAAGATGAGCAAATTCTTTCTTTTGTTAAATTACCTAGAGATGTCAATGTTAAAAACTCTAAAGAAGAGCAAATCCTTTCTTTTGCAAAATTACCTAGAGATGTCAATGTTAAAAGTTCTAAAAATGAGCTAAGTGTTTCTTTTATCAAAATACCCAAAGATGTTAATATCAAAAGTTTTAAAGATGAGCAAAATATTTCTTTAGTAAAATTACCCAAAGATATAAATACTAAAAGTTCTAAAAAAGAGCAAAGCCTTTCTTTAATAAATATACCCAAAGATGATATAAAAATTCAAAATATTACACTAGTAGTAGGAAAAGACTTAAAAACAGTATCCTCATCTGAAGAGATTAAAGTTCCTTTAAAAAGAGAGAGTTTAGGCTCCATTTTAAAAAATGATGTTCCAATTTTGGAAGAAGATATTAAAGTATTAACACTAAATCTTAATATCAATCAAAATATCACTAAGGTAGAGTTAAAAACTCTCATCTCAGATGCAAAACAATTTTTAAAAGATAAAATACTTCAAAGTGAGGGCTTTAAAAAAGAAGAAAATAAAGATTTACCCAAGACCTTAAAAGGTTTAGTCCAAATGGCAAAAACATTTGGAATTGAACTAAGTAACATTAGTTTCAAAGAGTTAAAAGTTACTCCTAAACCAATACCATCAATCAAAGAAAATATCAAAGCCACAGAGTTTGTAGTAGATAATAATGTCAAAATTCTTAAAGAGATTAAACCAAGTAAACAAGTAGAACTTATAAATGCAAATATAGATTATACAGAAAAATTTAAAACGCAAAAAAGTAATAGTGTTGAAGTATATAGGGATATAAAAGAAAATATTAAGTATGAAGAAAAACAAACACCACTTTTTAAGTTTAAAGATAAAACAACTCTTAGCACAGAAGAAATAGTGCATACAAAACAATATAAAGTAGAAAATAAAACTACAAATAAAACAAAGATAGAGGAAACTTTAAAACTCTTACTGCGTAGCGAAAAATCCTCTTTAGAACTTGGGAATACAACAAAAGACTTTTCAGTAGCTACAGCAAAAGTTATAGCACCTAGTGTGACAACAGAGGCTAGTAAATCTTTAGAAAGCTTGCTCAAAGGTAATATGGAAGAATCTGTACAAAAATTAGATGGTATATCCACACATAAAGCAGACTCTTTTGAGGTGAAATTAAATGAAGCAAAACAAATGGTCAAATATCTCTCACAAGATGTAAAAACAGCGATTGAAGATTATAAATCACCCTTTACAAAGATAAAAGTACAACTAAATCCTCAAAAACTAGGTGAAGTTGAGCTTACAATAGTACAACGCGGTAAAAATTTACATGTAAACATTAATTCAAATACAGCTGCAATTAACACTTTAGCCATCAACGCAAATGAATTAAAAGCACAACTTAGCACAAATGGAATAAATAATGCTACCTTGAATTTTAACAACAACTCTCAAAATAGTGAACAACAAAATGCTCATCAGCAACAAAACAGACAAAATGAGCGTCGTGCTGATGAAGAGTATAATTATTTTGAAGATGAAGAACTAAATGAAGAGATCGTTAGCTCTTTAGAAATAGTAGTTCCTAACTACGCATAAAGGATGTATCATGGCAATTAACGCATACGGAGATAATTTAGCTACAAATGGGGTGGTAGGAAACACTAAACCAGAAGTAGAAGATAAAACAGCACTTGGAAAAGAAGACTTTTTGACATTACTGTTAATACAATTACAGCATCAAGATCCAACTGAACCTGCGGATACTGAAAATATTTTAACACAGACTTCACAGTTAGCTTCTATGGAAGCAGCTACAAATACTAATAAAGCCTTGGAAAAATTAGCAGCTTCTTTGAGTAGTTCTCAAGAGTTTTCTACTATTGCCGCGATTGGAAAAAGAGCTGATTTAGGAAGTGATGGAATTACATATGAAAGAGGAAAGCTAAGTAAATTTGAGATGTATTTCCCAGAGAATATTGAATCTGGAAATATAGAGATAAAAGACTTAAAAGGTAATTTAGTTGCGACTATTGACACACAAACACAAAAAGATAAAGATGGCAAGGATATAGAGGTCAAAAAATCAGGTGTTTATGCTTTTGCTTGGGATGGTTTAGATAAAAATAAAGATCCAGTTGAAGATGGGACATTCCGTGTAAGTGCAAAGTATGTAGATGATAAGGGAGCTCAACAAACAAGTAGAATAGGAGCATATCCAATAGAGTCTGTAAGATTTGAAGATGGAAAAACATATTTAAAACTTGGCTCAAGCTACATTCCATTAGAAAATGTATCAGAAATTTACTAAAAAAGGGGCTTATTATGATGACACAAGCTTTTTATACAGGCATATCAGGACTTAGAAGTAATCAATATGCGATAGATGTGGTATCTGACAATATGGCAAATATTAGTACAACTGGTTTTAGAGAATCAGAGTATGAATTTTCTTCCCTTTTTGAAGAAAGATTAGCCTCAGCGTCAAGTACAAGTTCTATCGGTCTTGGATCACAAATTCAAGCAACAAGCATGAACACTACTCAAGGTTCTTTAGAAATAAGTGAAAGAAATACTGATATGGCAATTTTGGGTAATGGTTGGTTCGGTGTAGAGGGTAGAAATGATAGACTCTATACGAGAGATGGCACTTTTAATTTTGATGCAAACAATGACTTAGTTTCATCAGATGGTTATCATGTGATGGGAACACTAGGAAATAATATCAAAGATGGGGTACTAACAAAGACTATCGGAGAAACTAAATTAGGAGATTCTGGATCTCAAGAAAAATTAAACTTTCCAAAATCTTTATCTTATCCAAGCACAGCAACAGATTATGCTCAGTTTATTGGTAATATTGGCAACGAAAATGAAGTGAGAACGATAGGTGCAAGTGTAATAGATTCACAAAATAATAAAAATCATTTAAAGCTTACTTTTACAAGATCAGAGCCTCAGGTTTTACCTGGAAGTCAATGGGATATTGTTGCCACTACTCAAAGCTTAGATGATGATGAGATTTATGATACAAAAACAGGAAAAGCTGAATTTAAATCAGATGGTTCTTTATTATCACATAATTTAACAACTATAAATAATAATGGTAAAGATATTACAATAGACTTAGGTGAAGGTTTTAATGGTGTAGTTGCCTTGTCAAATACTGATATTACATCTTCAAGTACTGCTAATGGAAGTACTGGAGGGGAATTAGAGGGATATTCTATTAATGATAATGGAGAAATTATTGCTGCTTTTACAAATGGAAAACAAAGCAGTGTTGGAAAAATTGCAGTATATCATTTTCAAAATGAACAAGGATTGGGTCGCTTAAATGCTTCTAAATATACGCAAACATCAAACAGCGGAGAAGCAATGTTTTATCAAAATGAAACAGGAGAAAATATTATTGGTACCAAGATAGCTAATTTTAGATTAGAGACTTCTAATACAGACATGAGTAATAGTTTAACACAACTCATTGTCCTTCAAAGATCGTATGAAGCAAATTCAAAACTCATCTCTACAGCAGATCAAATGATGCAAAAAGCCTTAAATATGGATGCTTAAGAATAAGTTGGAACACTATATGCTTTATATATGCAGATATTGGGAATTTAATTCCCTTAGATTTATATAATAAAGGGTAAAAGATGTTAAGATCACTTTTTTCCGGTGTATCCGGACTACAGTCACATCAAGTTGCGATGGATGTAGAATCAAATAATGTTGCAAATGTAAATACAACAGGTTTTAAGTATTCTCGTGCGAATTTTTCTGATCTCTTAGCACAAACAAAATCAATAGCTACAGCTCCTCAAGGTGATGTAGGTGGGAAAAATGCTGTTCAAGTTGGTCTTGGTTCTACGATTAGTTCTATGACAAGAATTTTTTCACAAGGTTCTGTGCAAAATTCTGATAAAAACACAGATGTAGCTATTCAGGGTGATGGATTTTTTATAGTCTCACCAGATGGTGGAAGTACTTATAAATACACGCGTGCAGGGGACTTTAAGTTTGATGCAGGTGGAAATTTTGTAGATAATAATGGTTTTATCGTTCAAGGCTGGCTAAGAGATTCTCAAACTGGAAAAGTTGATTCAACAGCTCCTATTACAAATATAAATATACCCCCAGGACTTACAACACCAGCACAGCCAAGTAAAGAGGTTGTATTAAAAGCAAATCTTAATTCTGGACCAAGAATTAAAAGTATGTCTCATGCTTATGAGATAAACACAAATAGTACTGGGCTTACACCATCAATAGATCAAAATGGAAATCCAATTGCCGCGGGTGATTTAGGGGTTATGTATAACGAGATAGGGGAAGCTTTTTCTTTACAAAATGGGCAAGGTGTCTGGGGGTCTTTTGTCTCAAGTAATCATGAGGGAACAGCAATTGCAGCAGGTAGTACTTTAGATATTGTCCTTACTCTTGATGATGGGGTAACAACGGTTGCAATATCTGATGCTGGAGGTGGTACGGCTGCTGAAAATGCGAATGCATTTGTGGCTAAGATTAATGCACAAAAAGGAACAACAGGAGTTAGGGCTTCTCTTAATGGTTTAAACCTTGTGCTTACAAATGATAATGGAAGTGCTACTGCATCCCACAATATTAGAATGAGTGATGGGGGAACAGATAACAGTGGTTTAACTATGGGCAATTATGTAACCGCATATAAATATACCTATGATTCAGCTTCCCCTACGATATTAGCCAATGGAGATAAAAAATTTACAACGATTGCAGACTTGAGAGAAGCCTTACAAATCCAAGCTCGTGCAATTGATGTGAATGGGGATTTAGCCTTTGATAATAATATTGAAATATCTGTAAATGAACAAGGTAAAATAGAAGTTATAAATCCAGGTGGAAGTGCTGATGCTTATGACATCAATTTAAAAATGACTGCATTTTCAGCTACTGGCACAACAGAAAATACTCGATTTACAAGAAATATGGAAGCATTAAATTCAGTACTTCCAGCAGGGACAGCAGGTAAAGCGTACTCACAAACTTTTAATGCCGCAACGCATTCTAGCTCAATTGATCTTTTTGATTCACTTGGTTCAAAACATACACTTAGAATGGTATTTAGAAAAACAGCTCTTGACACATCTACGGGGAGTACATGGAGTATGGCTGTTACCGTTCCTGAACCTGCGACTATTGATACAGTAGCCCCAACTTTTGAAAAAACTGGTTCAGTTAGATTTAACAATGATGGATCTTTGGCATCATATAATCCACCAAATATTTCATTTACAGGTAACAATGGTTCCGCTCCAGATCAACAAGTGAACCTCCGTTTTGGTACATCTAATGGCTTTGATGGAATGACAAGTTTTGATAAAGAATCAGCAACTTCAGGAATATCACAAGATGGTTTTACTGGTGGTGATTTAGTCGGTATTAGAATCGATCAAAGTGGTACTTTAGTTGGATCATTCTCAAATGGTCGTTCTTTTGGTTTAGCTCAAATTGGTATGTCAAAATTTACAAATAATGAGGGTTTAACTGTTGAAGGTGGAAATGTATTTATCCAAACTGCAAACTCTGGAGATCCTATTATAGGTACAGCTGCAACTGCTGGGCGTGGATATATCCGCTCATCAGCCCTTGAAGCTTCAAATGTGGATCTCTCACGAGCATTAACTCAGTTAATTATTATCCAAAGAGGTTTTCAAGCCAACGGTAAAACCATAACCACCTCTGATCAACTTCTTCAAACTCTTATAGGTCTTAAAAACTAAGTATTTAAGGCTGATTAAACTTGTTTTCACGGCCAATTCATACAGCCTGTCATTCTGATTATATAGCCTGTCATTCTGAACTTGATTCAGAATCTAGCATAAGAAACGAGACCCTAAATCAAGTTCAGGGTGACAAGAGAGGTGAAATTTGTATGAATCAGCCGTGACTGAAGCTAAGACTTATTGTTAATAAGATGATACAATAGTAGATAAGTATCTTTAAAAAAGGAAATATTATGAGTTTTTCAATAAATGCAAATTCTAGTGCAAGCACAGCTAATTTACATTCAAGTTCGAAAAGTCAAGGTCTTAGCAATAGCCTAGGTATGTTGTCCTCAGGTTCTAAACTTAACAATGCTGCTCAAGATGCAGCAGGTTTGAGTATAGCGAATCAACTCTCAGCTCAAGTGGCAGGGCTTGGTATGGCTATTCAAAATTCTAATGAAAGTATTGGAATGATACAAATTGCTGATGGTGCGATGTCTGGGATACAAGACAATATGGATCGTATTAGAGTTTTGACCTTACAGGCTTCAAATGGAACAATGAATGCAGATGATAAGTTGATTATTCAAAAAGAGATAGATGGGCTTCTTGAGTCAATAGATGATATAGCCTCACAGACTAGCTATAATGGTATGAAACTGTTAGATGGTACAGGTGGGAGTGCAGGGGATGGGACTTTTGTTACTCACTCAGGTGCAGATAGCGGAGAGACACAAAGTATGAATATCGGCGATACTAGAGTAGCTTCATTGCTTGGCAGCATAGATGTCACAAGTGATTCTGGATTAGCATCAGCTCTTGATACTATTGATACTGCAATGACAAGTATTAATGAGACAAGAGCAGAGTTAGGTGCATCTCAAAATCAACTGATGTCCAATGTTAGAAATATCTCAGTAACGCAAGTAAATGTAGCATCGGCAGAATCTCAAATAAGAGATATTGATTTTGCAGCCGAAAGTGTTAACTTTTCACAGCAAAATATAATGTCTCAAATAAGTGTATTTGCACAATCTCAAGCGAATGCTAATACTTCAAATATCGCAAGGTTATTTGGAGCATAAAAGCTTCTAGTTACCTCTTGAACCTGGTTTTATAGCCTTACTCCCATCTTTACAAAGTGGGCAAGAATCAGGTTTATACATCTCAAATGTAAAATCAGCCAATGCAAAAAATGGGATATTTTGAGGTAGTTTACAATTTGCATGAGTTTTAATATTGCTATTTTTACACTTGCAAAAACCACGATTTGCTAAAGCGGCTATTGCAACAATTTCTCCACCTAGAGACTCTACCACAGATGCAGCCTCCATTGCAGAACCACCCGTTGTAATAATATCTTCACATATTAAAACTTTTTCATCTTTACTTACTTCAAAACCACGGCGAATACTCATGACCCCATCAACTCTTTCAGCAAAGATAAATCTACAATCAAGTGCCTGAGCAAGAGCAAAACCAGCGATAAGTCCACCAAGAGCAGGAGCACAAACAGTATCTATCTCTAAGCCACTGCTTTTAATCTCTTGTGCTAGAGCATCAGCTAAAATTTTTGCAGTTTTAGGGTCTTCTAAAACTTTTGCAGATTGGAGATAAAATTGTGAGTGATTTCCAGAGCTGAGTTTAAAATGCCCTTCTAAAAGAGCATCAGCATCCATATATATTTTTTTAACATTCATTATGATTAAACCTTTAGTATTTCTGCTTCTTTAGTTTTAAGTATTTGGTCTATATTTGTAGCATATTTATCAGTTATTTTTTGTACTGCATCTTGAGCTGATTTGGAATCATCTGTTGTAATTTCTTTATCTTTTTCAAGTTTTTTAATTTGATCGTTTGAGTGTTTTCTATCATTTCTAAGAGAAACTTTAGCATTTTCACCCATAACTTTCATCTTTTTAACAGATTCTTGTCTTTGCTCAACCGTCATAGGTGGGAAAAATAGCTTAATAAGATCTCCATCATTATTTGGATTTACTCCGATATTTGCAGCGGCAATAGCACTTTCAATGTCGGCCAATAGGTTTTTTTCCCATGGATTAACAACTATAGTAGTCGCGTCAGTTGCAATGACCGAACCAACTTGATCAAGTGATGTCGGAGTGCCATAATAATTGATTTTAACATTATCTAAAACAGAGATTAAAACTTTTCCAGTTCTAAGTGTTTTAAATTCTCTTTGCATATGTTGGGTGCTGTTTTTCATTTTTGTTTCACAATCGTTATATATTTCGTTAAGCATTAAAATTCCTTAAATTTGAAAATAATTGCATTATTGTAGCAAGATATATTTAAGAGGGAGTAAAAATCTATAGATAAACCCTTACTTGGAGTTTATCTAGTAAATGAAATAGTATTATTTTGCAGTTTGCGTAAGTGGAACACTCGGAGTTATTTCAGCAATATCTTTAACTGTAGAAGTTTCTGCCTTTGTAGCAGTAGGTGCAACAACATTTGTAGTTTCAAGTAAGTCATCCACTACTGATGCCCCAGCAGCTGTCGAGTACATATATCCTAAAGTGATTGTGTTTACAACAAACAAAAATCCGATTGTGAAGGTAGCTTTAGTTAAAAAACTTGCAGGACCTTTCGCCCCAAATACAGACTCATTTGAGCCACTATATGCCCCAAGACCAATGCTTGAGCTTTTTTGTAATAGTACGGCAATCACTAAGATTACAACCAATACTATTTGAACAATAAGTAAAAAACTAGTTGTCATTTATAAATTCCTATATAATAAAAGTGGCGAATTATATCTAAAAAAAAGTTAGATTAAGATATAATTTAGAAAATTTTTGGATAAGCATGAAAAAACATATCTCTTTAAATCTATTATTAATGGCAAATATTCTTTTTATTTCACTCCTTTTTACAAGTTGCGATAAGAAATCAGTAAAAAACAGTTCTAAGAAAACAGTTATTGTAAGTACTTTTGTCCTCTTTGATATTGCTAAGTACATTTCTAAGGATACTTTTGAATTAGTGAAAATTATTCCTAATGGGGTAGATATACATACTTATGAGCCAAGTCCAAAGATGATGGCAAAGCTAGAGATGAGTGATTTACTTATATATAGTGGAGCTGGTTTAGAACCTTGGTTATCATCTTTTAATTTTAAAGCAAGAGCGGTTGGCATTGGTGATTTTATAAAACTTAGAACACTTGATAAGAAATCTGATGAACATTCCCATCATAATCACCAATGTTCACATTCTGCAATTGACCCACATTTTTGGTTAGATATTGAGAATATGAAAAGAGCTACAGATATAATCACTTATGAGTTTATCACTTTAGAGCCAAAAAACAAAGAACTATATCTTAAAAATAGAGATGATTATTTTACAATGTTGATAAACCTCGACAAGCTTTATAAAAAAAGATTAGCATCGTGTGATTTAGATATGATCATCACAAATCATAATGCATTTTCGTACCTTTCAAGTAGATATAATTTTCACGTAAAATCACTTCTAGGACTTTCTCCTGATAATGAATCTTCTCCAAAAGACATTATACGCATTATTAATGATGTCAATAATTTTAACGCTCCCGTAGTGTTTTATGAGAATTTTCAAAGTGATAAAGCTATGAAAAGTTTAGCAACTCAAACAAATGTAAAGATAGATAGCCTACACACCCTTGGTAACGTTACAAAAGATGAGGCTAATAAAAATGTAAGCTACAATGATATTATGCTTGAAAATCTTGAAAAAATATCAGAGGCTCTTGTTTGCCACTAAGATTTAAAATACCTATCTTTGATGTTAAAAATTTAAACTTTATAGTAAATGGACAAAAAATATTATCAAACATATCTTTAGAGATTTTTCACTCAGAGTATATCGCTATCATTGGACCAAATGGTGGAGGCAAAACGACACTTGTACGAATGCTTTTAGGCTTAGAAAAACCCACTAATGGCAGCGTAAAAATATTTGGGAAAAAAATAAAAAACTTTAAAGATTGGAATAAAATAGGTTTTGTCCCTCAGCGTGCAGCTCAAGTTGATCAAAACTTTCCTGCAACTGCTTTAGATATTGTTAAAATGGGAAGAATATCAAAAAGAAAACTATTTTCAAGCGAGAGTGAAGAGGATATTCAAGCTGTCAATGATGCTATGATTAAAATGGATATATTAGACTTAAAAGAGAAGATGGTAGGTACTCTCTCAGGAGGACAAAGGCAAAGAGTGATGATAGCTCGAGCACTTGCTTCACAACCAGAAATTTTGATTTTAGATGAACCTAATACTGGGGTAGATACTGTTTCTCAAAACAGATTTTATGCACTTTTATCAAAGTTAAACAAAGAAGATAAGATAACCATCGTCTTTATTACTCACGATATTGGAGTTATTGCTGATGATATTGGGAGATTGTTTACAATAAATCAAAAAGCGACCATTTGTAACAATCCAAAAGAGGCACTTTCATGTGAAGATATGAGTGCTTTGTATGGTATATCAGCTCATTTAGTACATAATCATAAGCACGAGCATTAAATGATAGAAATATTTCAATACGAATTTATGCAAAGAGCTTTTTTAGCAGGAATACTTATAGCAATTTTGGCATCAGTGAGTGGAACATTTATTGTCTTAAAGAGATACTCTATGATCAGTGAAACACTTGCCCATTCTGCCTTAGTTGGGGTAGCTGTCGCTTTGGTATTGGAGTACAATCCACTATGGGTGGCTGTAGTTGTTTCTGTTTTATCTGCTTGGCTCATAGAGTACTTAAGAAGTGAATTTTCTTTATACTCTGACGCAATTCTTGCTATATTGCTCTCAGGCTCACTTGCTATTGCTGTAATAATTGTATCATTAGGAGGGGAGTTTAACAACTCTTTATTTTCGTATTTATTTGGTTCTATTTTATCTGTAAGCAATGAAAATATAATGACTATTTTCTCCTTTGGAATTGTTGCTTTAGCCTTGCTTTTAGTATTTGCCAAAGAGTTTTATTTTATAGCTTACGATGAAGAAGTCGCTCAAATAAGTGGCATCAAAGTAAAGCTTTTAAATTATCTTCTTGTAAGTATCGTAGCAATTATCATAGCCTTGTCGATTAGGGTTATAGGAACTCTTCTTATTGGTGCATTAATGGTTATTCCAACAGTTGCGGCTTTACAATTTCGAGTAGGGTTTTTACATACATCTCTACTATCAATGGTTTTTGCAATTTCAAGCGTGATACTTGGAATGACTTTTTCTTTTTACTTTTCGCTTCCATCAGGTGCTACAATCGTTCTTTGTGTTTTAAGTATTTTCATATTTTCTCTTATATTTAACAAAAAATGAAAATAAGCTCAGAGTTTTCTAAATATGCTCAAGAGTATAACTCTTATAAAATCATCCAAGAAAAAGTAGTTAAAAAATTACTTTCTAGGATTAGCACTAGACCTCAAAATATTTTAGACTTAGGCTGTGGAAGCGGAGCAGTTTGTTCTAGCATTGATTGGGAGTACCAAAGTTTTACGGGGGTGGATTTTGCTCAAGGTATGCTTGAACTACATCCAAGGTCTAAAAATATAGAAGCTTTGTACGGTGATTTCAATGATACAGCTATGTTTAAAAATCTTTCAAAAAATAAATATAATCATCTGATTTCTTCTTCTGCTTTGCAATGGGCTAAAAATTTAGAAGAGGTGATGCTAGGAATTAAAAAACTAAATGTACCCATATCTTTAGCAATTTTTACTTCAGGAACTTTTTTAACGCTTAATATAACGGCAGGTTTAAGTCCGATATTGAGAAGCTCTTTAGAAACGCAAGAGTTAGTAGAAAAACATTTTGATATTGAATGCGAACTTGTACACTATAAATTAGAATTTACCTCAACAAGAGAGATGTTTAGATACATAAAAAAAAGTGGAGTAAGTGCGTCAAGAAATGTTCTTAGTTATAGAGAAACTAAAAAGCTTATGAGAGAGTATCCATTGAATTATCTTGAATTTGAAGTGATTTTTATTCACTCTCTTTAAGAATAATTTCCTTTTCTAGATTATAAAGTTCATATCTTATATATTTAAATTTTTCACTACTTTCATTACAATGAAGTTTAAAAATTTCCTCTAAGACACGAGAAGATTCTTGTGCTCTTTTGAAGTTTGCTAATAAGATACTTTGTATATTGGTACGCTTGAGTTCACTTGAAGTACTTGGACGAAGCACATCATTAATGCTATCACGATTGGATAAAAGAGCTTCTATATCATCAATTCTAGCTTTATGTCTGAGAGTTTTGAGTTGCAAGGATTTTTCTTTGTTGTTATCACGATATCTCATAATATCTTCAACAACTCGAATACCTTCTTTAAGACGGTTGAGGTTTGCATCAATCACCCGATAAAGTTCGGGTGAAAGCTGAATTTTAGTCATCGTTGCCAAATATTCCAAATAAATGTAATAAGGCAGTGAAGATATTTAAAAAGTCTAAATAAAGTGCGATAGCTCCATCTATAGGAGTTTCATACATGCCTTTCATAATGTTTTGAGTGTCATATATAACAAGTATGCTAAATAATATAACAACAGCACCAGAGATAGCAACATGAAGCATCGGATTGCCAAGAAATAGATTTAAAATAGAAAAACCGATGATTACAAACAAAGCAATCATTAAAGGTTTTCCATATCCTGAAAAATCTTTAGTAGTTTTAATAGCATAAAAACTCATAGCACCAAAAACAACAGAAGTCATAGCAAATGCGTTACCCACTATGGTAGCACCACCACTCATACCAAGTGTACGAGAAAGTAGAGGAGCTATCATTAAACCTGTCATAAATACAAAACTAAACATTACGAGTAGATTGATACCTGGTTTATGTTTAACGAAATGTAATCCTATTAAAAGACCAATCTCTAGTATGAAAAGAGGTATGAAGTAGGCATGTATAGTAGCTGCCATTGGCACACCAACATAAGCACCTACAGCACCAGCCATCATAGAGGCTGCAAAAAGTTTGTAAGTTTCTTTGACAAAAGATATTATTTGTGAGTCGCCCTTTGTGGTTGTCTCAAATGCAGAAGAACTTTCTCTTGCATAATCACGATCATATAGTCCCATTTATATTTCCTTTAATATGTAATATTGAATTAACATTATATACAAAAATGATTTGGGATAGTTAATATATAGCAACAATTATAAGCTATCAGTGGATAAATAGTAAGGTAAATAAGAACAAATGATAATTATATAAACAGATTTGAAGGAATTTATAAATTCCTTCAAATAAGCCTTGACATAGCAATCGAAATCCCCTATAATTCCCATCCACAAACAATGACACATCAAGTTAATGAGTCAAAGCGGAGACGCTAAGATTGTTTGAGATCATTGAAAACTAAGCAAGTAATAGA
>JADGEZ010000035.1 GCA_016744115.1 Sulfurimonas sp.
ATGTATATTTGAATTATGTTGAAAATGTAGCATAAAGTAACAGCTAAATGGGGAAATAAATAAGTTGTTTTAATAGTCTTGCTTTTTTAGTCCATTATACAAATCCTGCAAAAGGCACAGCCCTCAAGGTGTGACTAAACTCATTTTCACTGGTGTTACTAATTAGCTCAGTAGTAACAAGATTGTTCTTGCACTTCACACTAACCTCCTGAGCTTCTACATTAAAAAGAGCGATAGTGTCAATATTTCTAGCATCAAAAGAAAAGTCTAAACTCTCTTGTCTTTGAGTTTGTATACTATTATCATAGGCAAGTATTGCTATTGGATTAAGAGGAGAAGAAACCCATTGATGTGGTTCTTGAGATGGTGTATTACTTGAGGAGCTTCCATTAGTTCCTGAAAACTTATACTTAGTGTTTTCACTTGTAACCTTTACTTCATCAGCCTTATTGTAAGTTTTAGCACGCCACTCTGCAAGTAAAGTAGTTCCATTAGACCAATACTTTTCAACCTCAGCATTGTTGGTTTTAAATACTATTTTATTTGCTTCAACCATAGTTGCCATTAGAAAGTCTCTTTTTGTTTAGTTATGAGTGGTTTTCTGCCATTTACTGCATTTTCAAGTGCCGATGAGCTTCGCATCGTGTAGACTCTTATTTCCTCGTTGATTTGAGTTAATGTTTTGATTTCTTGTCTTAACTCAATTATTGTTGCAATAAGTTCTTTATTTGGATTGTTGTGTTGTTGTAGTGCATTTTCATTTGCAGTTAAGACTGCTTCTCCTTTATGTAGTTCAGCAATGTAGCCATCATAAGGTACATGGTTGAGACCATTTCTGTGAGAGCCATCAAGTTTTAACCTTCTTGAGTATCCATTGTCCTTAAACCATGAATTTGCACCATTAACTATTTTTATCTCAATGTTCTTTTTAGTAAATCTCCCACTTTCTAAGTCTTTTGCCCATGAATTTATTCCTGCATCACTCGTTTGGTATTGCATTAAAGAATATTTTTTATATAAGTTTCTTATAATTTTCTCAGAAGTATCACCAATGAGTGCAGGTGCAACATATGCTGGAGTTGGCTTAGGTGCAACATATGCTGGAGTTGGCTTTGATGTCTCCTTAGCTAAGTCGCTGATGCTCTTGTTTAATCCTGAGATTTGAAGTTTTAATGCTGCAGCACTTGCTTTAGTATTTACTTCTATTTGTTGTAGTACACTTAGTTCTGTGTCTAATGCTAAATCCATCTTATTAAACTCGTTAAGAGCCGATTCTCTTTCAAACTCACTTGCATAAGCACTTTTAAAATTAGAGTCTTTAAAAAGCTCAGAAGAGTATCCTATAGTTTTTGAAAGAGACTCTGCAAAAGATTTTCTATCCTTTGTTCTGGACAAAGATAAAGTTTCTTGCATAGAAGAAAAGTAGTTGTCTATATGATAAGAACTGCCTTTTGTTACACCTGAGAGATTATCTATCACACCGGTTAAACTGTCCATGGCTGATTCTATAGTGCTAATACTGTTGCTAGTGTTTGAAAGAGACTGACTAAGAGCTGATTGCTGAGCATTTAAGTCTTTTATCTGAGCATTATAAGCCTTTTTTTGTGCATCAGTCTTTTCTTTTTGAGCTTTCTTGTGAGCGTCCATAGCTTCTTTTTGAGCTTTCTTTTGAGCGTCCATAGCTTCTTTTTGAGCTTTTTCTTTTTGAGCCTTTTCTTTGTCTAAAAAAGATTTATTAGCATTTAAAAAATTGAGTTCATTATCATCAAGACCTTGCTTATCGCTTGACAACTTCATATAAAGATTTTGCAACTCTTCATAATCTGTTGCCATTTTTTCACGACTTTGCTTAAACAAATCTTGTGTTATTTCGTTTTCTGTTTTGAAACTATCTAGCCAAGATTTTTTGTTTTTTTCAGATGTTGCCATAGCTTGAGTAACTAGCTCTATACTCTCAATATAATTTATAACTCCCTTAGCCCCATCCGTAAATGCTTTACCAGTAATCTTACTAAATTCTGTTACAACTTCGAGCTGAGCTACAAAATTTTTAGTGTCTTTACTCAAAAGAAGAGATAATTTTTTATCATCTAAATAGTTTTTTGCTATTTCTATTGTTTCAATTTCACCTTTGATGTATTGTGCATAACCTTTTTTATCTGACAAATTATCTAAGTCTATAAAAGCCTCTTTTAATCTTTCATCTTGATAGGAGAAATCTCCATCACCAATTAAATCAAAAGAATCTTTTAATGTACTTGAAGCATCTGAAAGTTGATTAACGCTATCAATAGTGCTTAAAGCCCAATCATTCACATAGCCTTGCAAGTCTGAAAATGATTTATCTATGTTTAGTCTAAAGGCAGTATGAGCCTCTTTACCGAAGCCAACATCTTTATAGATACCTTGTTCGAATCCGCCGGAGTATCTTCCTGTTTGAAGTATATCCGAGAGAGCGATAGCGAGATTATTCTTTTCTTTTAAAATCTCAGTATTTATAGAAACTGTTTGTTGTTGATCTGTTCCGCCAAAGGTAAAAACATCTACCTCAATTCTTTCTTCCCAATCAGAAACATCTTTTTCACCATCTTTGCCTATATAACTATCCAACGCTCCCAACCTTGCCTTTTGGAAAGTTTCAAGTTTCCATTTTTCATAAGCTTGAGAAAACTCTACTTCGGCTAACTCTACATTAAGAGCAGCTGCTGAACCGTTTCTATCAATAGATTCTAAAAGCTCTATTTGTTGGTCTAGCCTATTTGTCATTGGTTCGTAGCTCATCTCTAGCGTGTCTAGTTCTTGTTGTACCTGAGCTTGAGCTGATGCTCCTGCACTGATTCCTTCACCGCCTGAAATTCCTGCATTTCCAAGAACTTGAGATACCGTTGCTGCCATAGCTATCATTCTGGGTATTGCAGTATATGGATCGCCAGTTCCCGCTGTAACAATTGCTACAGCACCCTGAGTAATAGCCAGTATTCCCTGAGCCATATTTGCAATTTCTGCACCTTTACTGCCCTCTTCATACATACTTCCTATCGCTCCTGCAATATTAGAGTATCCTTGAATTTGGTTATTAAAATTATCACTTTTTAGTCTTGCAGAATCAATATCATATTGCTTCTCAAGCCCTTTTAAATCCCCTTTCTTTGCCTCAAGTTTTAAATAATCTTTTGCGTATTTTTGGTCAAGGTTATTTTGATTTTTTGTTGAATTTATTTCATCTACTCTAAATTTACTCGCTGATTTTGAAATATCAACAAAAGCACCAGCAACGCCGCTAAGGTTACTTCCCCATGAATTTGTAGACTCAACTAAAGCTAACTGAGAATCTAAAATAGTGTTCATCCCATCATAAGCTTCATCAACACCATTAAGCTTGAGCGTAAGTTCTTCTTTTCCTATAGCATCAAAGTACTTTTCTTTAGCCTTGAGGGAGGCTTGAGTAAATTGTTCATCAGTCAAATCTACAAACTTAGTTTTAAATTGTGATTCTTGAATGAGCCAAGAAGTGCCATAATCGCCTATGTTTTCGTAGTACTCTTTCCAGGAATCAATAGAAGTAGTATTAACATCTAAACTTGCTTTTTCTTTTGCAAGTAAATCTCTTTTATGAACTTCTAGCTCCCCATCCTTTAACTTTTTGAAATTCATTGCATACCACTGGTCTATAAGAGCTAGGTTTTTTATGTTGCCTTTTGCTTTTAAAACATATGCCTCAAATTTATAAGATAAATCATCATAAGGATTGCTTTTTGCAATAGCTGCATTGAGTTGTTGTGTTAAAGAGAGTTGGTCTTTGTCTATTTTTTTAGGTTTTGCTTGTGCTGAAGATGATTCTTGAATATTTGCAATATCTTTAATCATCTGAGTTATATTTTTATATCTTAATCCCATCTCTTTTAGTTTAGCGAGAGCCTCATCTTTTCTTACCTGGTCTTTTGCATGTTCTTCTGCTGTTTCGTGCCATGATTTATATTTTGCATCCATTTTTGTTTCTTGAATTGTGGCTACAGCATCAGCAAGTGAGCTTTCTATTACTGTCCTTTTATGTTCAAGCTCATTTTTGCTCATCTCGGAGAGTTTTTTGCCTGTCTTATCTAAACTTGCTGCTAGGTCTTCGCTAGCACTCGAAGCATCAAATAGATAATTAGTAAGCATAAACACGCCGCTAGCTATACCAATAAAAGGGAGACTTTTTAAAACTAAGCTTAATCCTCTTGAAACAATTGTAGCTCTCGAAGCTGCACCAGTTGAAGCATCCAAGGCTCTAGCGTGTGCAGTTTGAGCTAATGCTGCGGTAGTTGCAACTTTTGCTTCCTCTCTTAAAACTCCAGCTCTTATGCTTCCAACTACACTATTATTTTTAATTGCTAGGGTGCTTGCGTTATCAGCCAAAGTTCTTGCATTTTGGGCGTATGCCCCTAGTTGCATAGCTTTTGTATCTGCAGTAGTGATTGCTGTCCTTAGTGCTAGTTGTGTTGTATTTCTCGCTGTTATGCTTGCTACTATTGATAATAGTGTGCTATAAGCTTTATAAGCAACCGTTGCCCCTAACAAAGAAGTTCCTACCAGCCCTATAGTTCCAGCTAAATCTGCATACCCTTTTATCTCATCCTCATCCAGTGAATCTAGTGACTTTCTAAATCCATCTATAGAGCTACTTAGTGAGGCTGATATACCTGTGATTTTATCCATATTTTCTATTAGTCTATAAGTTGAATTACTCATTGTTTGGCTTGCACCATCTACGGTTAGAGCCATTTTTAAAAAGTTTGTATCTACTGCTGTGGTTTGACTTTCTATGGCATCTATCATCATCTTAGTAGAAAGTTCTCCATCTTGAGCTGCTTTTCTAAATTCAGCTGCATTCATTTTTGTACCTCTTAAAAAAACCTCATATAGTTCAAATGCTTGGTCTTTCACACTACGCAAATCTTGTGCAACACTTTTAAAATCACTACCAAAAGCTTGTCCAAGTTGAGTTACAAGGGTATTAACACCTGCGGTAGTAGTTCCACTAATAACCATTGCTTTATTAATGTTTTCGACTAAACCTAATCTCTCTTTTTGAGATAAATTGAGTTCTCTAGTAGAAGCACTTATTTTTTGATATAAATCAACATTTGAAAAGAGGCTTGTTGCCGTGTTTTGAGCTATGTCAAAAAGTTTTTCTTGCGTTTCTTGAAGCTCTTGAGATGATGAAGTGACTAGTCTGAGTTTAGAGTTTAAAGTTGTCATCTTGTCTGCTGATTCAAGATACTTAGACATCAAGCTTGTCGCTCCTGAGATAGCTTGAGAGATAACATAAAAAGACCCTGCCATCTTTGCCAAACTTTTAAGGTCACCATCGACCTCGTTGAGACGCTTGTTAAAACTATCTACTTTTCTTCCAGCTTTGCCAGCCTTATTTGATAGTTTGTCAAATTCCCCACCGATTACTTTCACTGCACCTGTTTTTTTATCAACAGAGATTTTAATTTTAAGTTCTTTGTTCATAATGTCCCCCCCCCCTGCTGATTAGTCTTTAGCCCACACGCTCAAGGCTATTCTTTTTACGATACTAAAAGTATCTACCACATCAAACTCATACTTTTGACAATAGTCTTTTACAAGCATATACTCTATCTCAACACCTGCTACACCACTTTTTGCACTTAGAGAAACCAAGATAGATATAAGTACCTCCCAATCACACACGAGGGAGTATGTAAATATGCCATTGTCTTTCCCTCGTGTCTTGAGGTATGAGATGATGTTTTTTACTTTTTTTCAAGACTCTTTGAAACTTCTTTTGCAATCTCGTTAAAAAGTGTTTCATAACTGATGTTTAAAGAAGTTATCTCTTGTTTTAGAGATTCTTTGCCTTCTCCCTCAACAATGAGGTCATATCTTTTTTCAAGCAACCAATCCATTGCTTTTGAGAGTGAATTAAGTTTTTTATCCTCTTTGGCTATTTTTTCTCTAGCATCGAAGATTTCTCTATTAAGGCTTTTTTGTTCGAACATCACCTTAACTATATTAAACACTTTACCATGGGCTAGTATGTGTTTATTTATCTCAAAGTCTTCTTCTTTTACAGATAGTTTTGATTGTAAGGCATCTCTATCTTTAAACTTTTCTGAAAACTCATCCTTTGATTTTTCAAACTCATCTTTTTGAATTGTAGTCATCTGCTCTTGGACTATTATAGAAAAAGATTTTTCATTAATGCTTATATTTATATTGTGTTTTGTGATAATTGCCATTTTATATCTCCTAATCTTTTGGTATTAAGTACTCAGTGAAGTACTTTCCACTACTTTCTAGTATCTCTCCGTCAAAAGAAATTGTTGAGTGTTTATCTGTAAAATAATCCCTAATATCTCCTGAGGGCGTTAATACAACCATCGGTATCTCAAGAACTGGGTCATCTCCGCCTGTGACATTAAGGCCTACGATTTTAAGTCTACCCTGCACTTTAGAGACCAAGCCTCCTTGGAGGACTGTAACTGTCTTTTCTTCTTTAGCAGTCCTACCGTTTGGAAGCATATCTCCAATAGCAAAAGTTTTTTCACTTAACTCGGCCATCATCGCTATCGCCATATTTTCTTTGTTTACATTTTGAGTTTCAAAGGAGATGCTGGCTTCTGTGGAGGTAATCACCTTGTCTACCTTTTTAGCCATGCCACTATCTTTTGAAACTGCATCTGCGTATGATGGCGAAAGTTTAAGATTTGCACCTAGAACCTCACCTATTTCTCTTTCTTGTTCATAATCAGTTCCGTTATAATTAGCAAAATAAACCTTGCCACCACCGACATATCTTTGAATTGGATTATCCATTATTTATTTCCCCCTGTTTTGTTTGAGTCATAAGCTTTTGCTACTGCGTCTAGTTTTTTTAAACGCTCCTTTGTATCATCACTCAGCTTGTCTGAGTGAGATTGGACTATTGTTTTAGCACCAAGATATATTTTTTTACCGATGTTATACTTTTCATCAGTACAGGCTACGCTTAGCAGTAAGACTGCCATCATCATTAAAATCATTGTGATTTTCTTCATCTAAATTCTCCTTTGTATGTGATATACATTCCTGTATTTATCTTTTTGTTTTTCCAATAGGCAGACTTGCCCTTGAGAGATACGGCTATAAAGTACTTAGTCGCTAACCAAAATCGGATAGGCTTCATAAACCAGTTCGAGCCGTTTATAATAGTGATTGTAAGGTTGAGTAAAAAAATCGCATTTGCAAATAAAAAGTCTGCCTGCGTTTTACCCTCTTTAAACATCACATCATGGATATTACAAGGTGTCTTGATACTCAATCCCAAAAAGCTATTAGGAACTTTGATACCACCTTTAGCTCCACAGCCATTACATACCTCTTCTAGATATGCAGCAGATGCGTCCCAATACTTCTTTGGTGCGCAGATGGGGAGTAGGGTTTTCATTTTTAAAACTCTCCTTTTTTGGATTTTTGAATTGGAGCGAATTATAAAAGATAAGCCTTGGGAAATACAGAACAGTCCTTTTCTCTAGTTCTTTTAAAAAAAACAAGAATAGAAAACAAGAATAAATTTTCTTACTATTCGCTTGTTAATTATTTTTAGGGGAACTATATGTATCAGAAATATCACGATGCCTTACTAAGTCTTATAAACACAAAGACCACCGCTAGGGCTCAAAAATACTTCGGTGAACTAGAAAACCCCCAGGAGGGAAACTTTGCTAAGGGTTCTTTGCCTATCGTGTATATAGACTTCGTTGAAGATGACACTTCTAAGGCAAACACTATAGATATTGTATTTTCACTTTACATAGTTCATATCTCTTACTCTAAAAACACCACCCTTAGAGAAAATTCAAATAATGAGATACATGACTTACTCAAAGATATTTACAAGAATCTAGCCTTTAAATCTGTTGAGGGTTCACAGCCCATAGAGATGAAGAGACTTCAAAAGATTTATGACGCAACTGCTGCTGGTGGATATCTAAGTGTTTATAAAAAAGATATATCCATAACAATAAAAAATCCAATAATCACAGGAGAAATATAAAATGAGTAAAGACAAAATCATCTGCTCACCAGGGGTCGAGGTCTCCTCCGCCAAATGGACTGCCATCGCCATAGTTGGTAAATGGAAAGGGCATATCGCAGGCGAGTTTGAGCTTACACTCCAAGACCTCCAGCAAATCCTAACTAACTTTACAAAGGCAAATGCCAAAGATATAGTTGTTGATTTTGAACATCAATCTACAGAATCATTACAAGCAAATGCTACAGGATGGGCAAAAGAGCTTAAAGTACAAGATAATCAGCTACTAGCAAAGATAGAGTGGTTAGAGGAGACAAAAGAGCTTATAAAGTCTAAAAAATACAAGTACTTATCCCCAGTTTTAGTTCGTAATAGCCTTGATCCTGTTTCAGGAGAAAACATAGGCTGGACACTTCACTCTATAGCCCTTACTAATACACCTTTTTTTCAAGAACTAGATGAAGTGGCATTAAAAAAAAACTCACACCAAAAAAAGGAGAACATTTTGGATGAAGAATTAAAAAAAGAGATTGAGACTCTTAAAAAGAAAAATGAAGACTTAGTTGCAGAGATTGCAGAGTTAAAAACTGAGGCTGACAAACTAAAAGAAGAAAAAGCTGAGGCACAAGTTGATGAGGCGGTAGCTGCTAAAAAGATACACCCCGAGCAAAAGGATTCTATGCTTAACTTTAGTAAAGCAGACCCTAAAGGTTTTGCTGATTTTTTAAAAACAGCAAAAGCAATGACTGTGGAGCCAGGAGAAAATGACATGTTTGTTAATTCTAAAGGCGGTGATAGAACACCTAAATACGATGTACTGAAATTAGGAGGTATATAAAATGTTTCAAGGTTCAAGCATACAAGATATAACAAAGATAAAGCGGAGTGATGTCTTCCTAGATGTTACTCAAAGAGTAGTTGGGATGGTAACAGTTCCAGCCTCAATCTCAATAGATGGAACGATGTCTTTAGGAACTATTTTAAGTTCTACAGATGGTGGTCTTACTTGGAATCCATTTGATAGTGCTTCGGATGAACTGGCTACATGGGATGCAAATGGTGTTCTTTACAATGACTTAAGCGAGTCTAAAAAAACAACTGTTGTAGTTACAGGTATCGTAAAAGCAAAGTATTTAGTTGGTAGTGATAGCCTCATTCAAGCCTCATTATTTAAAAACAAAATCATAGCAAAGTAAGGAGCTATAAATGAAATTTTCAGACATTATGAAACTATGGACGCTAGTAACATCCATGAAAGCCATCAACCAAATCAAAACATCGGGGAGCTTTGTATTTGACAAATACTTTGCAAAAAAAGGCAAGGCAATCTTAGGAAACACCGCCACACTCAAAATCAAAAAAGGTGCTTCAGTAGTACTACATGTTTTAGCAGCTGGAGCAGATAGATATGTGAAAGACACAAAAAATGTCTATGAACTCACGATAAAACTCCCACGCTTTGGACTAAGTGACACAATCTTAGCACATGAGATTAACGAGTTTGAATCACTAGAGGGTGAGGCAAAAGTGGAATCCGTATCGCAAAAAATCACAGAGATTTTAACAGAACACAAAAACGACTATATGACTACCATTGAGTATATGTCCACTGGTGCTTTGTTTGGAAAGGTTGTAGATGGTGATGGTACGGTTTTGTTAGAGTTTAACACAACAGATGAGCCAGTAGAGTTTAAAGGAAAAACGAACATTCAAGCCTTGGATGAAATAGACCTAGCTCTTGTTGATGAGTTGGGTAAGGAAGTTCCGTATGAGATTTTAGCAGATGCTACATTTATCTCAAGAGTTTCGGCTGATGCACAAAAAGATGAACTCTTTAAAACAGGCGAAGCCAAATGGTTAGATGAAGATGGTAAGCGTGTTTTAGTGGTTCACTCCAAAAGATATGTGCCATTTCGTGCCTCATGGATAGATGAAAATGGAGACAAACAAGCCTTTATTAGTGAAGCTGAGGCTGTTGTCATCCCACTAAGCGAAGATGTATTCCAATATGTCTATGGAAGAGCTGACCACACCGAGGCGCTAAAAGTTGCTCCAAAGCTTTTCTTTGCAGCCAAGCCTGAAGAGTTAGATAGGGGTAAAGGATGGGCTATCGAAACTGAAACCAAAATGATTCCATTTTGTGTGAGACCTGGTGCATTAATTAAGTTGAAGTTTTCAGCTTAATATTTGAAGTCAATTTAAGGGGGTCTCTAGCCCTCTTAACCTAAACACGACAAATGTATCCAATAAAACCGCAAAACGATTTTTAAACATAGTTTAAACACATGTAACAAGGTATATAAATGATGATTTACAATGAAGATTTACTAAAAGATATAAGTGAAAAACAACTCTTACAAATGAGTGATATCAATGGCACAGGTAAAATAAACCAAGATGTCATAGATGATGCTCTTAACGATGCCATATCTCTTGTTGAGTCTTTTATCATTTTGCCTGATGCTCCTACAGCACTTTTAAAAAAGATAGTCGTAGATATGACTATCTATGAGCTTAAGAGAAAAAATGGCTTTATTGAAGAAATTGATAAAGAGTTAAAAAAAGAAAACGAGGCTTATCTTCTAAAAATGAGTACAGGAAGATTAAAAAAAGAGATAGATACTCATTCAAACACTTTAGTAGATAAAAAATACACTCCCTTTGCATTTTCGCATCAAAAAAGAAAAAGAATTAAAAAAGGTGGTTTTAGATGAAACTAAGCAATGCTCAGCGTAACAGATTACTAGCTCGTTCACTTTTTGTTGATGTAGATAAAAACATCAAGCAGATAGCCCAGACACTAGGTGTGAGTGCTAAGACTATTTCAAACTATCAAAACATAGATAAAAAAGAGGGTTTTGACTGGCTCACTCTCAAGGCTGCTAAACATATACAAAGCTCTCAACAAGAAAAACAAAACATGTTTGGCGAGTTTATAAGCTATATGTATTCGATTCTGAAAGACATTCGAGAGGATGAGAACCTAAGTGCAAGTCAAAAAGCGGACAAGGTAGTCTCCGTTGCAGATGGATTTTCTAAGATGCGTAAAGTTGCAACACACGAAGACCCTGAAGCGTATAAGCTTGGTGTCGTCAAACACACTATAAAAACTTTACTTGAAATAATCAAAGACAACATAGATAAAGAGTGTTTAGAAGTGATTATTGACTGCATCAATGAAAAGCAAGATGAGCTAGCCGATGTCTCTATTTAGTAAAGAGGAGCTTTCAGAGCTTTTAGAAGAGTCTCAACTAGAAGCTTCTATGCAGGGTTTAGATGTAAAAAAGGCTAAAAAATATACTCGTAGAAAGTTCCTTGCATGGCTAGATGATTATACCTTCGGACTTAAACAACAGATAAGAGTTGCAGACACCTTGGACCCAAATTTAAGAGAGCAACGCATACAAAAAGGCTTTAAAGACTTTCATTGTTTTAGAAATACTTATTTTCCTCATTATTACTCTTTAGCTGGTAAAAGTGGCTTACAAGAACATCTCCAGAGTGTATTTGCAAAGATTAAAACTAAGAGGGAGTTTGGTGAGAACTTTGCTATCGCTGCACCTCGTGGATTTGGTAAGAGTACTGATGTGTCACTTGCCTTTATCATCTACTGTATTGTTTATGACATAAAACATTTCATCACTCTGTTCTCCGATGCTATAGAGCTTGTAGAGACACTCATAGAATCCATAAAAGCAGAACTCCTAGAAAACGAAAGACTAAAAGCCGACTTCCCTAAAGCCTGTGGAGCTGGAAAGACATGGAAGATAGGAGACTTAGTTACATGCAATAACATTAGAGTTAAAGGCTATGGTAACTCAAAGAGGGTTCGTGGGGTAAAACACGGTACTTTTAGAGTTGATCTAGTTATCATTGATGATTTGGAAAATGATACAAATGTTAAATCTCGCAGACAAAGAGATAAGCTTGAAGATTGGGTTGATGAGGCTATTGAAAACTTAGGTTCTGTAGATGGTAAGATGGATATTATTTACATCGGAACTATACTTCATAGGGATTCGGTTTTGGCACGAAAGCTCAAGCTAAAGTTTTGGAATCCTAAAATATTTAGAGCCTTGATAACATACCCCGTTCATCTTGATATGTGGGAAGAGTACTCCAATCTTTTTAAACATGAGAGTGTTGAGGGGGCTACTAATTTTTACCGTCTAAACAAAGCAAAAATGAATGAGGGTGCAAAGCTCCTTTGGGATAGCGTTAGCCTAGAATTTTTAATGCGAAAACGAGCAAAAAACCCTAGAGCCTTTGAAAAAGAACAGCAAAATAATCCTAACTCAGAAAACCAAAAGTTCAACTCTTCAAAGTTTCCTAAAATTAATCTCCCTCAAATGCCTAAGCTTGATAGAAAGTTCTTAGTCATAGATGCAAAAGGAGATAGTGACCTAGGAGATTACTGTGGTTTTATGGTTGGAGGCTTATGTTTAGAGGATATGAAGCTTTATATCTTTTATTCTAACATGAAGAGGATTAAAGGCAGACCAGTTATCACTGAGGCGATTAGGCTCATTAAGCTTTTTAAGCCTGATGTAGTCAGCGGAGACAAAAACGGAGGCTTCTATATGCTAAGAGATTGGCTCAAAGAAGCCCTTTTTAATGAGAAAATCCCTGAACCACTTATGAAGTTCATCCACCATACGCAAAACAAAGAAGACCGAATGGGAGAGTTAGAATTTCCCATAGATGATGGGGATATTATATTTGTAGGTGATCACTTTGATTTGTTTAATCAAATGGATGATTTTCCTGAAGCAGACCATGATGATTTGCATGACCCACTCCAAACCATCTACAAACTCTCAAAGCTCCAAAAGCTCAAGAGAGGTGGCGGTGGCAAAAGAACAAATGTAAGAGGAAACTCAAAAAGATTTAAAAGAAGGAGAAGAGTATAATGTGGCTTTTTACTAAAAAGAAAAAAGAAGAAAAAAGAACGGTTTTACGATTAAATAGCAGGCACAAAGATATACTAAAATCACTCTTTGAGATGCCTGTGTCAAGTGAATGGCTAAGCGATGAAGTGATTGATAGGATAAACAGAGACTCTACAGTAACAGCGGCGATAGGTCGAAGAAAATCAGCAACACTCAAAAAAGAGATAGTAGTGACTTGTGATGATAAAAAGATAAAAGAGCGTTTTGAGGAGATATTCCATCATGACTTGATTGATTCTATCTTGGATACTCCCTATCAAGGTTTTAGTACCTTTGAAATCAACTGGACAAATGAGGATTATCGTTTGTTTCCAGTCTTAAAAGAGAGAGACTATAAAGACTTCACGCTCAAGGATGAATCCTTAATGTTTAGTGCAGAGGGTACGGCTCAGCCAATAGCTCCTTACAAAGCACTCCATGCAGTCTATAAAGCAAAACCAACCAAACCCTACGGACAAGCCTTGTATAACCCTCTTTTTTGGCTTATAGAATTTAAAAACGGTTCTATGGAGTTTTGGATAGACCTACTTGAGAAATTTGGTACACCTTGGGTTATAGCCAAAACGGATGAGAACAAAGATGCACTAGCTGATGAAATATACAATATGCTCGGCGGTGATGGTGCAGTCCTTGGACTAGATGACTCCCTTGAGATAAAAACAGCAGACAGCTCAGGTAACTTTAAAGAGATTATAGAATACCTGGACGACCAAATAAGAGAAGTAATCACAGGAGGAAACCTTACAGGACAAGTTAAAGGTGGCTCACAAGCAGCAGCGAGTGTGCATAATGACATAAGAGAAGATATAGCTCGTTCAGATGAGAACATCTTAAATAAGTTCTTAAAAACTACAATAAAATACTTCATAGAGGTAAATCATTTTAGTGGAGAACTTAGTATCGAACTCAAAGACAAGGACGACCCAAACATAGAATTAGCTCAAAGAGATAAAACAATATTTGACATGGGCTATAGACCAAAAAAAGAATATATTGAACAAAAGTATAATATCGAAGTAGAAGAGTTACCTCGTCATTCTGAACTTGCACCCAAAGGGCATACCAATTTAGAATCTAAATCTTACGCAAATAAGCTTTTCAACTTCACAAAAACACTAGCCCAAGATGAACTAGAAAACCAACTCAACAAGATGGACATAAAAGCCCTAACCTTTCAAGAGCAAATACTAAAGATAGTAAGTGAGAGTGAGTCTTACGCAGAGCTTCAAGAGAAACTTCTAGAGATTTATCCTGATGTAAACACCTCAGACTTAGAAGAACTTCTTTTTAAGAGTATAGCTAACGCACAGATACTTGCAAAGGCTGAAATAGAACAAGAGAACCCTAATGGTTAGCTTCGACTTTAACTTAGCTCCTCGAGAGGCTATAGAGTATCTTAAAAGTAAAGAGCTAGAGCTTCACTTTAACTATGATGAGATAATCAAAGATGCACATCATAGAGCTTTTACAGTAGCTAAGGTTACTCGTATGGATGTACTCAATGATATTCATGAAGAACTCTTAGCGTCTATGAAAGATGGGCGAAGCTTTAAAGACTTTCAAAAAAGCCTAAAGCCAAAGTTAGAAAAAAAAGGCTGGTGGGGTACAAAAGAAGTCTTTGACCCAAGAACTGGTGAAGTAAAAACCGTAAACATAAATGCAAGAAGATTAAAAACCATCTTTGAAACAAACACACGCATGGCTTACAACGCTGCAAGAGAAGAGGCTATGGACGCACTTCCCCTCTCTGTATATAGAAGATATGTATCTATTCTCATAGCCACCACAAGAGAAGCTCACGCACACATGCACGGCATCATAAAACACAAAGATGATCCTTTTTGGCTAAAAAACTCACCCCTAAATGGCTTTGGTTGCAAGTGTAAAAAAACAGCATACTCAAAAAAACAGATAGAGCGTAAAGGTTGGAAGGTTAGTGAAGATAAACTAGGAGATATAGCAAGTAAAGACTTTGCTTATGATACGAGGAAGGGGAACAAGTTTACAAAACTCACAAAGATGGACTTAGATAACTCTCTTAAACAACTCCCCAAGGCTAAGAAGAACAAAGCCTATGAAAAACTAAGCCAAACAGCCCTCTTAGGCACTTTTTATGAGACACTAGGAGTAAACAAAGGCGATACTTTTATAGATAAGGTAAACGACCCTATGATTATAGATGATAGTTTATTCCTAGACAAGAGGAGCAAAGAACTCAAGATTAATAAAGAAGATAGACACTTACTTTTAGATGAGTTCACAGAAGTTATTAAAAATCCTGATGAAATATACTTAGAATACGATAAGTTTGGACTTAAAAAAAACATGTTTAGATATATAACCATAGATGGTAAAAAAGAAGCAATCATGGCAGTATTTAGATACTTTAAGGATAAGACTCAAGGTGCAACACTTTTTCATGTAACAAGAAGTTTAGAAGCAAGAAGAAAGATGAAGTTAATATATAGGAAAAAAGAGGAGTCCAATTAGCGTTAAGCTTCAGACATCATGGACTTTGATGTCGTGACAAGCATCCGATACTTTAACGCATACCTCTTTAATACTCAAATTATACACCAAAGGCAGTTAAAATGCAAACAGAAGTAACTGGACTAGAAGATTTACAAGAGACTTTAGACGATATTGAGAAAAAAACAAAAGACTTGAAACCTCTTCTTAAAGAACTAGCCAATCATCTAGTGAACACTGTAGAGGAGAGTTTTGAGACACAAACTACACCTGATGGTAAAAGATGGAGTCCAATCAAAAAAGCCACTCATAAGAACTACAGACTAGGTACAGACAAGATATTGCACAAATCAGGAGATATGAGAGACTCTTTAAAATCAAGAGTTTTTAAAAGCTCCTTAACAGTAGGGGTAAATGCCACCGCTGGAGATGAGCGTTATCAGTACCCTTTCGTCCATCAATTTGGCACAAAAAAAGCAGGAAGAAACAAGAACATAAGCATAGTAGCACGACCGTTTATGCCCATAAAATCAAATGGGGAGTTATACGACAATGTACAAAAAGACTTAGAGGAGATAGTAGGGGATTGGTTTGAGATGAAGGGGGGAGCGGTTATACTGTAGAAGTAGCCTAAGCTACTCCCTTTTCTTTACGATATTTCTTTAAAAAACGGCTTACCGTTCCTTTGTCACATCCTATCTCACGAGATATTGCGTTCATGGAATACAGCTCTTGATAGAGGGTAACTATAAGCTCTTTTTCGTTTTGGCTTAGTGGAGAGCCTAAACGGCGTTTTGATTGCTTTAAGCTCATACCATTTGCAAGCTTCATCATAGTTGCAGTCATAAACTCTTCTAAACGATTAAAATCTACAAAACCCCCTGTTTTTCTGATGGATGGTAAAACTTCTGAAGTTACCCATCTTTTAAAAGCATGTGCCTCTTCCTTTCTTGATTTAAAAATTAAGTTGTACAAACCAGATTCATTAATGAAATTCATCTCTCTTTTTTGACCACCTGATGTAACTACTAGTGACACCAGGTCTTCATCATATAAATCTGAAACTGCTTTTCTTGAATTTGATAATCCTAAAGCATCACAAACATCTTTTTAGCCGTTTTTTTTACTATGTTTTCTTTACTCATCTTCTATGCTCACTATGCTTACTTCAAAGTCGCTACTTATGGCTTTTTTCTTTTTAAGATTTTTTATGTAATTTATAAGCTCTTCTCCAAAGTACATTTCACATATACCGCATTTGTTAGCACTAAATTCGCCATCTAGGGCTATACTTGTCTCGCCCTTGCATCGCTTACACTTTATGCTTACATAGGGTGCTTTTTTCAAATCTACCTTACATCTTTTTTCTATCATGAAATTTCCTTTCATTTTTTAATCCTTTATTTTATACTAATGTTCTTTAGGGAGTCTTTTAAACCCTTAAATATCTCTTCACTTATCTCATTTCCACAGTCGTTTATAGCTCTATCAAAGCCACCGCTTCTAATGTAGTTGTTTAGTCCATCGCTTAGGTAGGGTTGAGCTTTTTGACCTTTTTTCTTTGGAGCTTTTGATTTACCTTTTGCTTGTCTTCCTGTTCCGTAGTGAACATAAGGTGCGTACTTAGCCAGGAGTGAGTTTCCTATGCTTACTTCTCCTTTGTTGATATGCTCATCGAAGACTTGTATATCTCTTTTTAAATCACCTGTTTTATATGGAGCTATCTCTTTGGCTTCATTTACTACTTCTGCACCGACTCTAAAGAGTAGTTTTTCTATGGCTTGGAGTTTATCGTTATCCATTAGCTATCTCTTTTTTTATATAATCTAGGGCATCTATAAAAGTACCTTTGAAGCTATGCTTATCGTGTCTAAAATCACAAACTTCTTTAAATCTTTTATCATCTTTAGCCAGTTCTAAATCTGTATCTCTCACATCTATATCAAAGATACGAGCTATCTTACCATCTTGGGTACTTTTAGAACCACCAAAACTATACTCTATATCTCCACCAAGGTAAGGATACTCACTAAAGTCATTTACTGTGTCTATCTCAATATACCATTCAAAATTATTGTAAATTTCGATATTAAACTTTCTTCTTTGCATTTGATTATCTCCTTTTTATTTAGTATCGCATTTTCTTCAAAATGGTTTTTTAAATTGGATTTACCTTTGTTATTTGTAGGCTTGTAAAAAGTAACTAACTCATCAGCTTCAAACACCATAAAATAGCCATTGGCACTTTTAGCAACAGTTCTTCTTAAATCCTTAACATGCGGTGCTATTTCAGTAATAGAATTTAAAGCACTTATAACATCTTTTTTTGATGTGTATGTGTGTTTATTAAAGATATGAGTATTTCGTTTTTTAAGCTTTCTTTGTACACCAGTCTTATCTATGTGCGTTATTATGTCATCTTTAGACTTATTTGCAAACTTAACTTTCTTACCGTCTATCTCTTCCTCGCTGAGCCATACAGGTACAAGCTCGGTTCTGCACCTTCCGTGATATGGGGGAAGCCCAAAGTTAGCGTCTAGTTTTCCATAGACTGCATTGTTTTTCCACACGGCTGCTTCTTTTATTGATTTAGAGGTATAATAATAACTACTTTTAGATATATCAAGCATCTTTAATTGCTCTTGTATAGATAATTTATGCTTAGGCTCGACAA
>JADGEZ010000036.1 GCA_016744115.1 Sulfurimonas sp.
TTTGTTATGGAGTCCTATAAAGTTTGTAGTGCCTTTGTATATATAGTCATCACCAGTTCCAAAGTCGAAGTAGAGGATAGATATGGATATAATTTTAGTTACTTTAGAATAGGATTCTGATTCTTTGATGTGTTCTACTATAGCTTTAGAAGAAGCATAGAGGATTCTTTGCATGTAGTCCATTTCTCTATCGTATTGGATCTCTATTAGGATGATTTCTTTTTTTTGGTTTTTTACTTTTATGTCTAGTCTATTAAATTTATCATTTTTTTGTTCTTGGTTTGATTCTGATTCTAGTATCTCTAGGATTGTTATATCTTCAAAAAGTAGTTCACTTAGAAAACCTTCTAAGATTTCAAAGTTTACTTTACTTCTTAGTATTCTCTTTATTGCCCAATCAAAGCTTATTAGTTTTCTTTGCATTGCGTTTGTCCTTTGAGGTATTGATGTGTGGGGTAGTTTATCTTAATGTTTATGAAGGTTTGGTTAGGACAGCTCTCGTGATTGGGTGCTTGACACGGAATCTCATTGTGTTTTGTTTGTGTGACTAGACTCCCAGTCAAGCTGAGAGTGACGGTACATTAAGTTCAGAGTGACGGTATATCAAGCTGAGAGTGACGGTACATTGAGTTGAGAATGACGACCCCTCCCCGTCATTGGGTGCTTGACACGGAATCAAATTATGAAAGTAGATAAAACTTTTTATATTATTGCAGGAATAAATGGGAGTGCTAAGAAAATATTTCAATGATCTTAGTTATGAAGTTATTTATGTTTTAGTGCTTAATTAAAAGAGGTAAGAAACTATGATACTTCCTACGCCATGACTCTTTTTTTGAAGTTTAAATTGTTTTGTAGTTTGAACTTCCATCACATCTACTATAATATTGTTATATCTTAGAGTGAAGCCAAGACCATAATGAAAGATTAAATGTTTTTTATCTACAGAGTGAGAATTGGAGAATGTATTTCCATCTAAAAAAATATCTCTCGCTATTGCTGATGCTGCTGCTGTAAAGTTAAAAGATAAACTCCATGGTTTAATTTTCATGTTTTTAAATTCGCCATATACAGGAATCCCAGGATCAGCTCCTAAGTCTATAGAAGAAACACCATAATCTTTAGGGATATTCCAACCAATTCTTGCCATTAGTCCACTGGTGGCATTGATAGCGATATTCCCAAGTTCAGCTGATACAAATGGAACGAGAGAGCTTTGAAAATCATTAGAAATATTTGAGTAATATCTCCACTTTTGAGTGTATTTTAAATTTATTGCTAACTCATTATTGAGTTGATTTTTCCAACCTTGAGATATCTCGGCATCTATAAATCTATGAAATTCATTTTGTATTTGTTCTGAACCTGATTTTGAACCTACTGCACCAATTTTTAAGGACAAAGAACGAAGTTCATTGTTTGTTGTTTTATGAATAGATGTTTGTATATAAGCCCATCCTGCATAAGGTCTATCATTAGTAATTAATGTCGAGGTATTAAAATCTGTTGGAGTAAAAATTTGATTTGTTAAAGAAAAAGTTATATAAGAATAAGTTTTTCTATCTTTGTAACCTAGTAAATCAAATAAATCATAATTTTCTTTGGAAATATGATAAAGAGCCGTTATTTGATTGCCTGTTGAGTATCCATCATCGGTTCCAAAATATTTATCATTTTCTAAATAAATATTGCTTTTATCAAAGATCCAATCATTTTGAAGCTCTTCTTTGGCTGATAAATCGTTTAAACATAATGTTATTAGTGTAATGAGTAAATATTTCATGTCTAAATTATATCAAAACATTTGTTATAATCTATTTATGATTATACTTGGAATAGACCCAGGAACAAGAAACATGGGTTATGCACTTATTAGACTAGAAAAAAATACAATATCTTTAGTGGAAGCTGGTCTTATAAAAATGAAAGCAGAAGAGTTACAGTTTCAAATACCTCAAATGGTTGAGGGGCTTGGTATTGTATTTGCGAATTATTCTATTGATGAGGTTGCTATGGAAGATATTTTTTATGCACATAATCCTAAAACGACTATAAAATTGGCACAATTTCGTGGAGCTATAATGCTTAAAATCCTTCAAGAATTTGGAGAGTTTAATGAATATACAGCATTGCAGGTTAAAAAAGCTCTCACAGGCAAAGGAAAAGCCTCTAAGGAGCAAGTAAACTTTATGGTCAAAAGACTTTTAAATATAAAAAAAGAGATAAAACCACTTGACATCTCTGATGCCATGGCAGTAGCCATTACGCATTCACAAAGAGTTAGAATAAAAAAATAAGTTAATTTAGGAGAATAAATAATGAACGGACAAGCGAGAAAAAATATAAAACACGGTGCATCAGTAGCCATAGTACTTAAACAAGACCAATCTAGCGGTTTATTGACAGATGGGATAGTTCGTGATATTTTAACTAAGTCGCCTTCTCATCCTCATGGCATCAAGGTAAGATTAATGAGCGGTGAAGTTGGACGAGTGAAGGAGATTTACTAATGTCAAATAAATTCTCAACACTTTCACTTTGTGACGCTATGATTCAAAATTTAGACAAGATTGGCTACTTAGAAATGACACCTGTTCAAGCTCAAACTCTTCCTTTAATTTTAGATAACAAAGATGTTATAGCTCAGGCAAAAACAGGAAGTGGCAAAACGGCAGCTTTTGGAATAGGCTTACTTCATAAACTTCAAGTAAAAAAGTTTCGTGTTCAAGCACTTGTGCTTTGCCCTACTCGTGAGTTAGCCGATCAAGTATCAAAAGAGCTTCGTGTTATAGCAAAATTTGCTCACAATATTAAAATCCTTACCCTTTGTGGTGGTGCGGCGTTTGGACCACAACTAGGATCACTTCGCCATGGTGCTCATATTGTTGTTGGAACGCCTGGGAGAATTTTAAAGCATTTAAACAAAGAAACGCTTTCTCTTGTAGATTTAGAAACCTTAGTTCTTGATGAAGCAGATAGAATGTTAGATATGGGATTTATAGAAGAGATTGATAAGGTTTTAGAATATGCTCCAAAGACAAGACAAACCTTACTTTTTTCTGCAACCTATACAAATGAGATAACTTTCATAAGTGATAGGATTCAAAATAATGCTTTGAGTGTCAAAACAGTTTCAACAGAAGTTCAAAACAAAATCCAAGAGCGTTTTTATGAAACACATGAGAGTGAAAAGACAAACACTTTGATAAAAATATTTTCTACATTTAAGCCTGAAAATATTATAGTTTTTACAAATACTAAACTTGCAGCTAAAGAGTTAGCTGAAAATCTAACAAAAAATAAGATTGATGCACTTGCAATTCATGGAGATTTAGAACAGTATGAGAGAAATGATGTTTTAGTTCAGTTTGCTAACAAGTCATGCCCTGTTTTAATAGCAACGGATGTAGCAGCACGAGGCTTAGATATAAAAGAGCTTTCTATGGTTGTTAATTTTGACTTACCTCATACTCAAGAAACTTATACTCATCGTATTGGACGAACAGGTCGAGTAGGTGCGGATGGTATGGCGATAAGTTTTTATAAAGAGATAGAAGATGTACTTGATTATAGGGATGAGAAGAGAATATTTGATGATCAAAATAACTTAAAAACTAACAATGGCTTTGAGATGAAACCTCAGTTTGTTACTCTTGTTATAGAAGGCGGTAAAAAAGACAAACTTCGTGCTGGTGATGTGCTTGGTGCCTTAACTGCTGATGGAGGGCTAAAAGGCTCTTTGATTGCTAAGATTGATATTTATGATAGACAAACTTATGTTGCTATAATAAGAGAGTTTATAAACGAAGCTCATAAGAAACTCTCCCAAGGTAGGATTAAAAACAAAAAATTTTCTGTGTGGATTTTATAGATTAGACGGCTACGCTATTTTGTAGTATCTTTGGTAATTCTATTAGAGTAAGGGTATGATCATTTTTTGATTTCATTGTTATTCTTCCTTTTAAATGCTCTTGGATAATTGTTTTACAAACATATAGTCCCAAACCTGTACCATTTTTGGATTTTGTAGAAAAGTAAGGTTCAAAAACTTTACTAAGGATTTCTTGAGGGATCCCACCAGCATTATCTTCTATCTCTATTATAATATGTGCTATTTCTTCGTAAGCTTTAATGCTAATTTTTTGATTTTCCGTGTTTATTTCTTTAAAGGCATCAATAGAATTTTTTAGAATATTTATAATTGTTTGTATTAATTCATTTTGATAGCTTGTTATCTCTATATTTATATCAATGTCTTCTTCATAATCAATATTTAAAACTTCAATTTCTGCCTTGAGCAATTGTGTTGATTTTTGAAGCAAGTGAGCGATAGTAAATGTTTTTAGCTCCTTATTATGCTTGAAAAAATTTCTAAAATCATCTATAGTTTCTGAAAGATATGTTATGGTGTTTTCTATTTTTATATAGGATTCATCAATAATTTCATCATTTAAAATATTTAATGCTTTTTTTATTTTAAGAGTTGCTACAACAGTATTTATGACGGAGAGAGGTTGTCTCCATTGGTGGGCTATCATACTTATCATCTCACCCATAGCAGCAGTTCTGGAGTTTTCTAAAAGTTTTGTTTGATGTTCTTGAACTAACTTAGCACTTGTTATATTTTCTCCAAATATTATAAAGCCTATGTGATTTGCACTTTTATCATACTCTGGGACAAGAGTATTGAGTAAGCAGATTTCTTTGCCTGTTGAGCTAAGACTGATTTCCTCATATTTTAAAACTTCTTTTCTTTGCATATAATCAAATATTTTCTCTTTTAACTCTTGGGAGATTCTGAGTCTTTGAGTATCGAAGTAGTTGCTCTTGAGCATATCTCCTTTTTTCATATCTAAAAGTTCTAGGTAGGCAAGTGATATATCTGTTATATGGTGTCTTGTGTCAATTTTAGTAAGAATAACTCTTTGATCAATTGTTTTTCTCTCTTTTAATAACTCTAAGTTTAACTCATTGATCTTTTTAATATTAAATGTTAATTGATTGTGAATGTTAGTCATATTTGTCTGATCACTTATGATGAGAGCTACATATTGTTGCTTTAAATCAAAAGGAATTACACTAACATCTTGACGCATATGTTTAAAATTTGATATATTTATTTGATCAATTTTTATAGGAATAAGATATTTTGTAACACTAGCAGTATAAAAGGTTGGAGTACCCATTCTCAGAGCTGTCTTTACTTTTCTTTGAAGCGTTCTAGCATTTATATTTGTAAATACTGAATCAATAGTTTCCCCGATTATATCACCTTCTTTTATGGAAGTATGTAATTCTAGCCATTTATTAAAGTAAAGGATTTTAAGCTCATCGTTAAGTATAATAATTCCATTATCAATACTTGCAATAAGTTTTTCGTTTAAATTATTGTTTTGAGGATATCGTTGAGTTGATTTTTCAGCCACTTTATTGATCCATCCTTAGTGAGTATAAATATTTCTCCATTTATTTTTTGATCATGGAAATTAAGTTGTGTATCTATAACAATCACTTGTGAATATTGTTTAAAAGCATTGTTACTGCCCATCTCATTGAGAGGTATTTTAGAGATACTAGGGAGTGCAAATTGCACTTGAGTATTCATCTCCTTTGCTAACCTTGTTGTGAGCGTTGAAGTCAAAATATTTGTTAGTTCTAAAATAGCATCATTTAAATCTTCTTCGCCATCAAGTTCGAGATGTATTGCTAAGTTATTTGCACTTTCGTTATCAATAAAAAAAGCACACTCTCCAGAAAATTCGCCTACAAAAGCTTGAGTTGAAAAAAAGTAACTATCTCCTTTGAGTGAATGAAATGTATTTAAGAGTTCTCGAATATTCATGATTTTGATGTTTGGAATACTTAGAGACGCAAAAGCATCAAGCATATCAGCAACTATAGCTGTTGCATTTCCATAAGCCACATTCATCAACTCCTGAAGAACATCTTTTTCATCTTCGCTAAGGTTTATTTCAATCATTTTATAAAATCTTTAAAATTTCTTTTATTTTATCAGAATTAATAGGTTTTTGAACATGAAATTGTGCACCGAGATTAATGACTCTTGTCTTTGCTTGCTCTTGCACATCTGCTGATACTACTACAACTTTTATTTTTGGATGCTCTTCTATCATTAAAGGTAGTGCTTCATAACCGTCCATAACAGGCATAGTTAAATCTAAAAATACAATATCTGGTTTATTGTTTTTTACGATTTCGACAGCTTCCGCACCATTGGTTGCTTGATATATTTCAGCATCACCTACATGAATTTTTAACGATTTTATTAAACTAAGTCGTGCTAATTTTGAATCATCTGTTACTAAGTATTTCATTTTTTTCCTTAATTAAAATTTTTCTTCTTCGTACTTTATACAAGAACAAATCATATAAATAGAAGCTGTTCTTACATTTGAGATATTATAGCATTCACCAAATCCAAAAGCAAGGAAAGTACTGTCTTTTACGATACTTATTCCCTCACTCATATCTAAAAGTGGCAGTTTTTTATTTTCTAAGAGTTTAGCATCTTGTATCCCTGAGAATTCTAACTTAAGACTTATCCAATCAAATTGCCTAGATTCATCTTGCCCAGCAAATGTTAGAACTATTTTTGTTGGCGAAACTATCTCAATAGATCGAAATTCACCATTTTTAAAATGATTAAATCTTTTTAAAAAATCTTCAAAATCATTTAAAACTTTCATCTATTGGCATCCTACACATTCCATACTTCTATCTTCAACATCATTTGATATTTCTGGTGATTGAGAACGGAGATAGTAGGTTGATTTTAATCCTAACTTCCAAGCTAACATATAGATTTCATTTAAGTATTTACCACTTGCTTTATCAAGTGTTATGAAGATGTTGAGTGATTGACCTTGATCTATCCACTTTTGACGAATTGCCGCTGCTTTGATAAGTAGTGTTTGATTTAAATCATAGGCTGGAGTATAGTAACTCCAAGTGTCAGGTGAGAGTTTTGGCACAACTACTGGAATCATACCAGATAGATTTTCTTCAAGCCATTTTCTTTTAAAGACTGGCTCAATTGCTTGAGTTGTACCTGTAAGAATTGAAATAGAAGAAGTTGGGGCAACTGCCATGAGGTAACCATTTCTCATCCCTTGAGACTTTACTTTAGTGCGTAACTCTTCCCATTCATAAGTTGATGCAAAAAGTCCACCACGATCTACGAGATTAATCACTTCTGCATTAGCATGGTCTTGAGGCATAATCCCTTTACTCCAATCTGAACCCTCAAAATCTGGATAAATTCCTTTTTCTTTTGCTAAATCTGATGAGGCTGATACAGTGTTATAACAAACAGATTCCATAATTTCATCAATCTTGTCAAAGTGTTCTTGACTTCCCCAAATGATACTTTGCTCTGCTAACATTTGAGCTTCACCCATAACACCTAAACCGATTGAACGAGATTTCATGTTTGTGCGTTTTACTTTCTCAATAGGATAGAAATTTAGGTCAATTACATTATCCAAGCATCTTACTGCAATTGGAACTATTCTTTCTATCTCAGCTTTTATGTTTATTTTTGAAAGGTTTATAGATGCCAGATTACAAACTGCAGTGTCTCCGTTTATTTTTTCTTTTTCCACAACGAAGATAGGAAGACCTCCAAGTGAGTCAAGTGCTGTAACTTTTTTTGCTGGTTTTTTTATACCACTATCTACTTTAACAAGCTCTTCTTCTTCATAGGAGATACTATCCCCATTTTCAAAAATGAATTTTATTTTATAGTGATTAGGCTGAGTGTTTTGAAATATTTCAGTACAAAGGTTTGAACTTCTAATGACACCCTTATGTTTGTTAGGGTTTGCACGGTTTGCATTATCTTTAAAACAAAGAAATGGTGAACCAGTTTCAAAATAAGATGTTAGGATTTTTTTCCAAAGACCTTTTGCTTTTATTTTTTCTTTGATAATACTCTCGTCTTCTTCTAATTCTTTATAACGGGTATTAAATTCATCGCCATAAAGTGTAGCTAATTCTTTAACATCATAAGGATCAAAAAGAGTCCAAATCGCATCTTCTTGAACCCTTTGCATAAACAAATCATTGAGCCACATAGAAGGAAATAAATCATGGGCTCGCCTACGCTCTTCACCAGAGTTTTTCTTTAAATCTAAAAAGTCATTAATGTCTATATGCCATGGTTCCATATAAACAGCTATAGCACCTTTACGAGTTCCAAGCTGATCAACTGCTATTGCAATATCATTTGTAATTTTTAAAAAGGGTACAGTTCCACCAGCTGCATTTTTATGCCCATCTATGAATGATCCCATACTTCTGATGCCTGTCCAGTCCCAACCAATCCCTCCACCAAACTTAGAAAGCATTGCCATCTCTTGGTATGAATCAAATATACCTTCGATGTTGTCTGGAGTTGAACCGATATAACATGATGAAAGTTGATGTCTAGTTGTTCTTGCATTTGAGAGAGTTGGAGTTGCTAACATCACTTGAAACTGAGAAATCATGTTATAAAACTTTATAGCCCACTCCTCACGATTTTCTTCACGTTGAGCCAAGAACATGGAGATAGCCATAAACATATGCTGAGGGAGTTCTATGGGCTTAGAATCTCTATCTTTAATAAGGTATCTATCAAAAAGTGTTTTAACCCCAAGGTAATTAAATAGCATATCTCGTTCTGGTTTGATGTAAATATCAAGTTTTTCAAGATCGTAGAGTTGTGCTAGACCCAGCATGAGACGACCTTCTTTCTCTCCTCGTTTAAAATATTTTTCCAATGAGGAGTAGCCAGTAAAACTATTCACTTGATGGTAAAGGTTAAACATGAAAAGTCTTGATGCAACAAAGGTCCAGTTAGGGGCATCTATGTCAATCTTATCAACTGCTGTTTTGATGAGTGTTTGTTGTATCTCTTGAGATGTTATCCCATCACGAAATAAAATCTGTGCATCAACTTCTAACTCACTTTGAGATACGTTAGTTAAATCTTTCACTGCGGCAGAAGTATATTTTTGAATTTTACTTATGTCTAATGCTTCTGTTCTTCCGTTGCGTTTTATAATTGTTATCATTTATTTTCCTATTGAATGCTTATGAATTTATTTAAAAACTCTAGCAAAAATATTATCTACATTTTTCGTATAGTAATCGTAGTTAAAACATTCACGAATTTGTTCTTCACTTAATGACTTTCTTAATTCTTCATCTGCTAACAAATGATTAAGATAAAGGGACTCTCCATTTTCATCTGTAGTTGCACGACCAGCTTGGATCTCTTCCCAAACTTTCATCGCATTTTTTTGTACGATTCGATAAGCATCCTCACGAGAGATACCTTGGATTGGAAGTTCAAGTAAAACACGCTGAGAAAAAACTAATCCACCTGTAAGATTTAGATTTTTCATCATATTCTCAGGGTATACTGTTAGGTTTGCGATAACGCTATTCATACGATGTAGCATAAAGTCAGTAGTCACAAAAGCATCAGGTAACCAAAATCTCTCAGTTGAAGAGTGACTAATATCTCTTTCATGCCAAAGAGCAACATTTTCCATAGCAGGCATAGCGTATGATCTAATCATTCTAGCTAATCCAGTTATGTTTTCAGTTAGGATTGGATTTCGTTTGTGAGGCATTGCCGATGAGCCTTTTTGACCTTTTGCAAAAAATTCTTCACATTCATAAACTTCTGTTCTTTGCCAGTGACGAACTTGAACTGCAAATTTTTCGATGCTTGATGCAAGTAAAGCTAAGGCAGTTGCTAGTCTTGCATATCTATCACGCTGAATAACTTGGTTGGATGCTGGTGCTGGTTTTAGACCTAAGTCTTCACAAGTATATTCTTCAAGTTCTAAGGGTGCATGAGCAAAATTTCCCATTGCTCCACTTACTTGACCAACACAGATAACATCCATAGTTTGTTCTAAGTTCTCTAAGTGTCTAGCCATCTCATCATACCAAACACATAAGACAAGACCAAATGTAATTGGCTCACCATGGATACCATGAGAACGACCAACCATTAAAGTCATTTTATGTTCAAGGGCTCGTTTTTTTATAGACTCCATAATCATCTTAACATCTTTAATGACTAACTCTAAAGAATCTTTCATCTGAAGTGCTACTGCTGTATCAACAGTGTCCGAAGATGTCATTCCATAATGGAACCATCTTGACTCATCCCCTAAGGTTTCAGATACCGAAGTTGTAAAGGCTATAAGGTCATGTCTAGTGACTGCCTCAATCTCATCTATACGTTTTATATCAAAACTTGCATTAGCTACAATCTTGTCTGCATCATCTTGAGGAATTTTTCCTAGTCTAGCCCATGCTTTAACAACTGCTTTTTCTACATCTAACCATGCTTGGTATTTTGCTTGGTAAGTCCATTTTGATGCCATCTTTTCACGTGAATATCTATCTATCATTTATTAACCTTATGAGTATTATTATGCTAAAATTCGCATAATTAAAGTCAGTAATTTTACAGAATTTTTAGTAAATAAGTGATTAAAAAGGAATTAAATTTTGCCATTTGTTAAGAAGAAAATCTTTGTTAAAGCAAAGCAAAAAGCAGTGCTTTTTATTATCAATGAATTAGGATATACGCAAAGAGAAGCACAAAGATTTATCTCAAAAGGAAGGGTACTTGTTGATGGAGAAGCCATGCTTAAAACTGCTGGCGAGATAGAAGGTGAGATAGAATTTATCTATTTTGAAGCTATTACAAAAGGTTTAGTACCTAATCATATTGATCAAGAGTTTGTTTTATTTGATAAGCCAAGCGGAGTACTCATCCATCCACAAACAAAAGCAACACCTTATTCTTTAATAGATGAACTTAAATATCAGTTTGGAAGAGATGCAAACATTGCACATAGAATAGATAAAGAAACAAGCGGACTTGTCCTTTGTGCAAGAAACAAGGTTAGTGAAAGAGAGATTAAGATGATGTTTCAAGAAAGAGAGATGAAAAAAAAATACCTTGCTTTAGTCCATGGAGAGTTTAAGGGGGAGCGTTGTGTTGAAGCTCCTCTTTTAAGATCTCGTTCGCAGAGTACAATACTAAGAATGCAAGTGCATGTGGATAAAACTGGAAAAGCTTCTAAGACTGATTTTAAAGCTTTAGAATATTTTCCTAAGACAGATATGACTTTAGTACAGTGTTCACCTTATACAGGAAGACAGCATCAGATACGAGTTCATTTGTTTCACGTGAAACATCCAATAGTTGGTGATCCTATCTATGCTCAAAGTGAAGAAGATATGGTGAAGTATTTAGATCGAGTATTATCCCCTGAGGATAGAATAAAAAAGAGTGGTGCAAAAAGGCTTTTACTTCATGCTAATGAATTGGAATTTAATTTATACAATAGAAATTATCATTTTCAGTCAAAGGTAGATTTTTTAAAAGAGATTAAAATAAGTATGATTCTTTAACTATAATAAGTCAAATATTTAACAAAAGCCCTAAATATAGGAGTTTAAAGTAAGATCATTGTGAATAACTTTTTAAGTAAATTAGCAAACATAAGCTACAAGGGGATTCAAGGCACTTTACCCTATACAAAGCCCTATTTTAGGGCTTCTGTATTATTAATAAAACAAAATTTTCAGCGAATATTTATATAAATTTAATCTTAAAAAACAAAAGAATTAGTAAATTTATTTTCACTAAAGCTTAGTTTATTCACAACTTATAACAATGTGTGAATAAGACACCCACTTAAGATATATTTTAAGATGAAATTGAATTTGTAAGAGATTTTTTGAAGTTTTGTTTTTTATAAGATTACTAAGGTATTATTATATTTATAAACGACCTCCCTGGTGTGTTGGTCGTTTTACTTTGAATGAAGTTTAAACTCCGTTATACCTTTTTATAATTTTCTTGACTCTAGCTCTTAAGTTTCTAAGTGCATCAGAGCTTGTCTTCCCATCAGCAGTTAAATTTTCAAAATCATCACCTAATTGTGCTTTTGCCATCCAACCGATTTTATTGTGGTATTTAATCCCAACAAATCTTACATCACCAAAGTGACCCTTGCAAAGTCTGTATATTTCTTTAATTCTATCTGCATCCATTTTTTCTGACATGAGTTTATCCTTTAACTTTATATTTAGTATTCTACCTCAAAATGATTACAATGACTAGTCCTTATTTACTACACATGGTAAATCAAAGTTAATGTCATTCTCAGCTTGACTGGGAATCTAGTCTATTATTTAGACCCTGAATCGAGTTCAGGGTGACAAATCAAGTGGTGACAAATCGAGTTCAGGGTGACAAATCGAGTGGTGACAAATAGAGTTCAGGGTGATAAATCTAGGGTGTCTTACTTATCATCATCACTTGTAGCAGCTTTTATAAAACCTATGAGTCCTATTGAAAAAACGATAACTATAAAAATTATTTGAGCTATATCTATGTATCCCATTAAATTTCTCCTTCCATTTTTTCCTTGAGTTGCCCACAAGCTGCACTAATATCAATACCTTTAGAATCTCGTATAGTGCAAAGTAGTCCATGCTTAATTAAGTACTCTTGAAAAGCTAACATATCCTCTTTTGAGGGTCTATCGTAGTGAGTTCCTGGGTATGGATTGAAATAGATTAGATTTACTTTAGCTTTTATTCCGCTAAGGAGTTTTATAAGTTTCTTAGCAGAAGCAATATCATCATTCTTATTTTTAATCACAAGGTACTCAAACATAACACGCTTTCTTGTGTCTATGGGAAAGCGTTTAACCGCCTCTATAATCGAGCTAATATTATGAGCCTTATTCATAGGTATAAGCTCTGTTCTAAGCTTATCATCAACAGCGTGAAGAGATATAGCTATATGAACACCTAAGTCCATAGCTCCAAGTTGGTCTATCTTGTTACTTAAACCACTCGTAGAAACTGTTTGACGCTTGCCTCCAATACAAAGACCCTCTTCTTCTTTAAAAATTTCTATAGCTTTTGCTAAGTTACTGAGATTATCTAGTGGTTCGCCCATACCCATATAGACTATATTTATTTTGCGGTTATGTTTATGGTCATTATCTCGCTTTAGAGTTACCACCTGAGCTACAATCTCTCCAGCAGTTAAGTCTCTTGTAAAACCACCCTTTGCAGTTAAACAAAAGGTACACCCTACTTTACATCCAACTTGTGTTGAAACACAAATAGTATATTTCGCTTCTTGAACAAGTTTACCACTAGCATCAAGTTGTTTATCTTTCATCTTTAGCCAAACAGCTTCCATTGTTTTGCCATCTTGCATCTGTAAAAGGTATTTAATAGTTCCATCACTTGATTCTTCTTTGTTCACAATACTAAGAGGGTTTACAACAAACTTTTCTGCTAACTCTTCTTTTAAAGCTTTAGGAATATTTTTCATCTCATCAAAGCTTAATACATAATGATGATATAGCCACCCATAGATTTGTTTTACGCGAAATGATGGTTTGATTTGAGACATTAGCTCTTTTTGAGTAAAGTCTAAAAGGGATGGTTTTGTGATAACTACTTCGATGTTAATTCCTTGATCCTTTGTTTCACGTGAAACGATAGAAGTTCTTTTGCCTTATCATGGTTTTTGAGAAAGTCTTCGTGAGCATTTTTATCAGTAAAATTTGTGACACAAAAAACACCACCAGCTGGAATGTTAAATTCTTGAGCGATTTTAAGAACAGCAAAAAACTCCATGTTTTCAATCCCTATTCCAAGTTTTAAAAACTTAGAACTTAGTTCTTTGTTTGTTGAGATGTAGTTAGAGGAATTTACTACTATATCTTTTGCTTCACCTGTATTTGTACTTACTACATTGTCTAGTGGAGTATAGGCATCATTTGTTAAAAAACTAAGTTCGATATTTGACGCAGTTTTTGATTCTATGATATCAAATATTTTATGTTCTCCATAGCTCCCTGCACTTCCTACAAAAAGTAAAAACTCTGGTTTATCAAAAAGACAAAGCCTCGTTAAATTCATCGCAGTTTCTATGAGACCAACTCCCATAGGCTGAGCAAAATTAAAATTTTCGTTATTTCCAGCACATATAATCATAGATAATATTCCTTATAATCTAACTGCAATTGCATTGTCATGCAAATAATGTTTTAAATCCATTATATCAATCTCTTTATAGTGAAAGATACTAGCCGCAAGTGCAGCATCAGCCCCACATTCAAAAGCTTCTTTAATATGTGACATTGTACCTGCTCCACCTGATGCGATAACAGGAACATTGACAGCATGTGAGATTTGTCGTGTAATATTAAGCTCAAACCCTGCCTTTGTGCCATCTGCGTCCATTGAAGTAAGAAGTATCTCCCCACAACCACGGCTCACTACTTCTTTAGCCCACTCAACTGCGTCAAGACCAGTATCAACTCGACCACCATTTAAAAATACATGGTACTTGTCCCCTACTCGCTTGACATCTATTGCCGTTACAATACATTGAGAACCAAATCTTTTAGCACTTTCATTAATCAGTTGAGGTCTCTTTATCGCTGCTGAATTGACACTTACTTTATCGCAACCAACATTTAAAAGTTTATAAATATCTTCTAGTTTACGAATCCCACCACCAACTGTTAGCGGTATAAATACCTCTCGTGCAACTTGTGCTACGATATCTACAATAGTATCACGGTTATCAGATGATGCGGTGATGTCCAAAAAAGTAAGTTCATCAGCACCCTCTTCGTTATATCTTCGAGCAACTTCAACAGGATCACCTGCATCTCTAAGACCAAGAAAATTAACACCTTTAACAACACGCCCATCTTTAACATCAAGACACGGAATAATTCTTTTAGCGAAATAATTCATTAATTATCATACCTCATATATATTTTGCAATTATACAGTTTTTGTCTTATGATTAAGTATAAATAGATTGAAAAAAATGCTGAGTATTTAGATTGAGTTGTTGTTGATGAATTTAGCATTTAAAAGACGCAGCAATTACAATAGACTTCTTATCACTTCCGTAGGACACTTTATAGAGAGCTTTACTTGAGCGTTAAATAACCCCAACCGTAGCTTTGGCTACGCTTGAGAATATTTGCCTAGATTAAAACTCTCTATAAAGTGCTGAGACATATAGGAGTTTTGCAAGAAGTCTAATGATTGATTGTAATTACTTAGACTATGTAACTTGTTAAACATCACTATCAAATTTTACAAGAACGCATAATAATTTTCCAGTCAAGATTAAAATTCTTCTCAACATAAGAGCGGTGATGGGGAACTCCGCATTTTGAACAGTCTTGATGGATTTTATCTGCATAAATACCTTGTTCCCCATCTTTTGATTCTATATCGCAAAAGCTATACTGCGTATTTTCCTCTACTTGTTTTATCCCATCATCATCAAAACGAAAATTTGGACAGGCACAAAGGTAACAGTTAAGGTTTTGTATATCATGACACTTTTTATTTTCTTTGTAAAGTGGGCAAAAATCATTTTCATTTTTTACCATGTTATCAAAGTCAAAGTAGTCTATCATCTGCACTTTAGTATAGTTCTTTTTCAATAGTTTATTGACAATAATTTTATGTTTATCAGCATGTGCATCAAACCAGTTTTTATAAGTCATTTATGAAGTGTAAATTAATTTTTCGTGTATTTTTTTATCTATTATTTCAACATATCTCATAGGATACATATCTAAGTCAAGTGGACGAATAAAACCTCTAGTAACAACTACCTTTGTTTTGTTAATACTTGTCACTGAATCTATATGTTTGTGTCCTGAGAGGGTTAAAATAAGGTTAGAGTATGAGAATAATTCTTTTTGTACCTCTTTTGTATTGTTGAGTACATATTTATGCAAATCTTTTTTATCAGTTGCTTTCCAGTAGTTAGTGTATGGATGATGATTTAAAATGATACAAGGCTTCGATGTTTTTAAAGCCCTTTGTGCAAAACTGATAGTTTCTTTTGTGTAAAGTCCATTGTTCTCATTTTCGACACAACTATCAAGCCCTAAAATCAAGTAGCTTTTATGCTGTAAAAGCCAGTTTCTTCCCTCAATATGTATGGCATCAGTATCTAAAAACAAAGAGTTAAATGTACTAAGTGGGAGTTTATCTATTTGAGCCTCTTTGTTGCCACGAACATGATACGATGGACAATGCAGTTTATCTACAATCTCTTTAAATTTTAAAGCATCTGCATTATTTTTAGCATTATTATTAAAATTATCCCCACCAAAGAGTACAAAATCTAGGTTTTTATAATTCTCATTGACAAAATCTACCATAAGCTCCATAGCCTCAACAGAGTTATCATCACTCAAATCCATGTGAGAATCTGTAACATGAATAAATCTTAAATCACTCTCTTTAGTGCTTGCTTGAACTATTAAGGGTAAAGCACTTATCGCTAAAGCAGTTTTCATAAATTTTCTTCTTGATGTTTTTAACATTTATATTTTCCTTTACGAATTTTGTTTCTTAGTCTGCATCAACCGTATAATATTATCTCGGAATTGTGGCTATCCCTGCTTTTATAGCTCTTAAGGAAGAGTGATAATCAAAATTTGTATTTGCAGTAATAGCTGATAATTCCATCTCTCTTGTCATATCATAGATTTCTGTAAATTTCAAATTTCCAGAACTTCCTTTTATTGAGTGAGCATTAAGTTTTATTGCTAGAAAGTCATTTAAATCTACTGCAATTGTTAAAGCTTTTAATATCTCCTGCGTCTCATCTAAAAAGGAATCTATCAGCATCGGTATATGTTTTGATTTTAAACCAATGGACACAGCCATATCCTCATAATCTAAATCTGAATAGTCTACATTTAACATAGCCATATTTTTAATCTCCTCTTTTCTACAATGTTATCATAATAATAGAAAATAAAAAGACTTCTATCAAAATTCAAAGAACTATAAGAAAACTACAGCTTCCATCTTCTCTAAGATTAATGAATAGACTTCTTATCACTTCCGTAGGACACTTTATAGAGAGCTTTACTCAGCGTTAAATAACCCCAACCGTAGCTTTGGCTACGCTTGAGAATATTTGCCTTGATTAAAACTCTCTATAAAGTGCTGAGACATATAGGAGTTTTGCAAGAAGTCTAATAGATAAACAAAAGAAGTATTATACCGTCCTCATTTTTTTCAATTAAAGTGTTAAGTAATAGGGCATAGATAACTTCATAGCTAACATCATTTAAAAGGTTTAGATTCAAGGCGAATTTGACTTGGCGATACTAGTATCGGTTAAGTTCAACGAAGAAGATAATCCTTTTAAATGATGACCGTAGGGTGAAAAGATAGACTACAATCTACTGCGTTAAAAGTTCTTAAAGCTACTAGTAGCTCCTGCGAACTTTCGCCTTGTACCTTGGAGTGTATCTTTTCATTAGACTTCTTTCGAAAGTCACGAAACATTTTTCAATCTCAATTCAAAGTTATAAATACCAGCAATCAAGTTAAACCGTAAACCAAATCTTTTT
>JADGEZ010000037.1 GCA_016744115.1 Sulfurimonas sp.
GTTTAAATTGCTCTGGTTTTCTATTTTCTATTTTTTTATATTTGCTCATACTTTACACTAAGCAATTTCTGCTCCTACTTTTGAAAGAAGTCTATTAATAAAAATGATAGTGCTTTAGCTGTTTCAAGAATAAAACCAGGCAAAGAACAACTCGCAAGACTTGGTCATTACATAAAGTCATTAAATGCAAGAAACGCAACATATATTAATGTAACAAAAGCGAAAAATGTAGGAAGTGAACACTCTTACTTTACAGGTGTAAAAAATCAAAAACTAAAAAAACTCTTTTTAGATATGTTTGAAGGTAAAGATGCAGAGGATAACTTAGCTTATCAATCTGATACTAATAGCTATAAAGTTTAATATTGAAAATATTCACATAACTAAGAGAATATAAATAACTTACTTCAAAGTAAAAAAAAGATATTATTTAAAAAAGGATGTTTATGAATGATACATTTGATTTAAACACTATGCTCGTGAGAACACTCGTGTTTATGTTTGTTGCTGCTGTTTTCTATTTTGTTTTAAAAAGTAAAAAAAACTAAGAGTTAGCCTTATTTAAAAATATTTTTATTTTTTCAAAGTGTTTTTCTATATCTTCAAAACCATGTGAACCACCCTCTTCTATTACTAAATTAGCCTTAGTTAATTTAGTAAGGGCTTCTTTATAATCAAGTGTTTCATCTCCTTTTTGAACTAGGAGCATGAAGTTATCTTCTTTTGGTGAAACAATTTCATAATTTTTTAAACTATTTATATGAAACTGCATCCAAGTAAAAGAACTCTCATCATGGAAACTAGGTGCATTTCCTAAGGCTTTAGGAAGTGTTTTATAGGGATAAATCGAAGGGTTAATAAGCGTTGCTTTTAAATCATACTTATGAGATAAATAGATACTATAATATCCTCCAAGAGAAGAGCCAATAAGTTTCACTTTGCCACCACAAGACTCAATTAATTCTTCTAAAGTTTTTATAGCAAGTTCTGGGATATATGAGAGTGAGGGTGCAATAAAACTAATTCCTTTATCTTTGAAATATTGTCGAAAAAGCTTCGCCTTAACCCCCTCACCACTACTTCCAAACCCATGTATGTATATAATCATTAACTTAGTGCTTAACTTTTCTGTTGAGAACTTTTTCAACAGATTCTATCTTAGCTGTAAGTCTATTTTCACAATTTTTACGAATATCAAACTTTAAAGAGGAATATACGCGTTCTAAATCACTTAACTGCTCATAGGCAAGTTCTAAAACGGCTAAGGCTTCTTTCATACTGGGTGCTTCAAAGACTGTACCCATAGGAGTTAGCTGATACGATATACCTGATTTGTCTATAGCATCTATCACTTTGCTAACACTTTTTGAAACGGATGCTCCATCACGACCATCTGCTGATGTTGGAAACATACTAAACTCAACTAATACACTTAAACTCATACCTATCCTTGGGACTTTACTAGTCAATTTATTTTTACTTTCTTGTTTTCGTTACACGAAATCGTTACAAGGATTATAGCAAAATCATGATAAAATATTTAGTTAGAAGAGATAATCACTTTTGGTATAGAAGAAAAATCAAAGCTTATAAAAAATATTTGCAGTAATTTGAGGGTAGTGTATTTTGTAATAAAGTTACGCTAAATTAGTGTAAAATACTACATGATGAAATCAAGGATGCAATTTATGATGCAATATCGAATAATAAGTTATATGGATAGCAAATACTCCTTAAAAAAGTTTCTTTAGTACTATGATTCATGTGGAGTTCAATATTAGCTATATGATGCTATATTTTTATGTCATTAACTTTATTTCTTTTTTTATTTATGCTTATGACAAAATAAAAGCTATTAAAAACTCCCAAAGAACCTCAGAAAACAAACTACTCTTTAGTAGCTTTATCGGTGGTGTTATAGGTTCACTACTTGCTATGCTTTTTTTCAGGCATAAAATTAAAAAAGTATCTTTTATGATAAAGTTTTTTATTCTTGTGCTGATACAAATCATACTTCTATTTCTATACTTTAAAGAAGGCTATAGATTATATTTATAGCACTACTCATTGTAGGAAACAATTTTATAATACTACACATTTATTTATGCTCTCTTGCTTATATGATACTCTTGACTGATTATTGAATTAAGTCACACACTTCAATATCTAAAATATTAGCTATCTGAAAAAGGTGGTTGATATTAAAATGTTTTCCATGATAAAATCGTTCGCCACTAGCTAAAATAGATACACTTTTATGACCTAATTTTAAAGATAAGTCTAACTGACTTAATCCTGCTTCTTTTCTGCACTTTGCAACATTAGCACCAATCTTTTTATGTATTTCTTCCATATTTAATTTATTCATATTTAATAGTCCTATAGAACTTTATTTGTATGTAAGATTATCTTTTGTAGAATACTTTTACAATCATTTATAGAACTTAGTTCTATAGAGCTTATATTGAATATAAAACAAAGGATTTACATGAAAAGATTAGTACTAATACTTATCACAAGTGTCACTCTAGCTACAAGCCTATCAGCAGATACCGAAATCGGTGTTAGCATTAACTCTGTATAACTTGCTAATGAAAGTGCAACAAATTACGGAGTTAGTTGGGGATTTAGTAACACTAAAGAATCAGGTTTATATTGGGGAACTCAATTTAATTTTGATTTAACACAACTAGAAGCAGAAAATGTTATCGGCTATGGAGCAGATTTCAAGTTAGGCTATAGCCCTATAAATAATCTTGCTATTTATGGACTTATAGGTGTACTTGGTCAAGATATAGCAGATACACAAGCTTATGGCTTTGGTTTTGGTGGTGGTATTGCTTATCAAGTCTTTGAGAATATGGCAATTAATGCAGAATATAAAACATATAGCATGAGTTTAGAGGGTTTAGTTGATTACGACTACGATACTCTTGGTATCAATCTTAAATACACATTTTAAAATAAAAGGAAAATTATGAAAAAAAGTTTAATCACAGTAGCACTAACAGGTGCTTTATTAGTTGGTTTTAGTGGCTGTGGTTCTGAGGAGAAATCTACTTCAAATGGAGGTTCAAGTACTACAGAAAAATATACGGTAAAAATTACACAAGATACTTATGCTGATAATATAAAAATTGAATGGTCTCGAAGTGGTAAGGCACTTAAAGGTATCTATACACAATTAGAATTAGAAAATACTAGAGATAGATTTGTAATAGCTACTACAAATAGCGATAATAAAATTACTATCAATTGTGTAAAAAACATTGGTACAAGTAATGGTGTAAAATACAAATGTAAAGCAGATAATGTAACATACTCCAGAACAATAGAAATCACTGATACTGGAAGTAATGACTTGCAAGAAAAAGCTGGTGTTAAGTCCAATGATTCCACTATTAGAGTTGCCAAAATGCATTTAAACTCAGACGCTTCTTATACTGTAAGTTATGTTAATATAAATAATTATCGCTAAGAAATAGTTGGTATTAGTCGGTCTCTCTATCAATTGTAAAATTGTAGAGAGACCGACGAAGTCATAAAAATACTCACAATACCAATTTTTCTAATAAAAATATCAACAACACCCCAAAACAACGATAATCTATAAAATACTTCAAAAGTATTTTTTTTGTATTTTTTCTAGCCTTTTAAAGTGTCTCCACTTAAAAATTCACTATCCCATACAAGCTCCTAAAAAATACTGGACTTCTCCTAAAACCTCTTCCCTTAATTTTATTTAAGCCCTATAGTTTGGCAGTATTTTAGAGTTTAAGGATAATTTACATTTTTACTATTATAAATTCTTCTTTAAAGTCTATATATAGACAATTAAAGCATGTATTTGTATGGTCTTTTAGGAGAAGTCTATTATATTTTTTATCTTCATAACTCAATGGTTTTAACTTACTTTTTTTCTTTGGAATAAGGACATTATTGTGTATCTTTTTTATTCCTAAATATCCTGTATCAACATTAACTTGGATATTTAAGAAAAGAACTCAAAGTCAGAACTCCATTTGATGCAGTTCAAAGTTGGTTTCAAACGAAGCCTGAAATATTTAAGATTTTACCAAGTGAGTTTCAAGATATTGCTTTTGAAATGGTACAACGTGGTGAAACTTGACAACATAGAACTATCTCTGCATCAAGCAAACTTTACACAAATTTGCAGAATGTGTAAAGCCCCACTCCCTCTAAATACAAAATACAGTATTTCTCAGGCATGTTTTAAGAAAAACTATACAGGGCATAAAGGTCGAAGAAGAATATAATATTTCTTAAGTTGTTTATGTATTTTTTTACTTTCTTCTCGTATCTTTTTTCGTTTTTCCTATCTCTCTTTGTTCTTTTTCATCTGCTTTTAAAAATGTAAAAAGTGCTGAGTATTCACTTCTTGTTAAAAATCTTGTCTTTGCTGTTGGTAAATTGTTGAGTTCTATTTCAGCAAAAGAGAGACGCTTCAAATCTGCTACATCTGTACCAAAATGTGCAAAAAATCTTCTAATTTCACGATTTTTACCCTCTGAGATAGCTATTTTTAAAATCGAGTAGTTATGCTCACTTTTTTGGATTTTATATCCAAGAAAAGGTGCAAAAGTCATACTTGTAATATCTGAATGCGAATGCCCTCCAGCCGTTGCATCTGCTAGTTCTAAACCATTCATCATGGCAGCTTCCATCTCTGGTGTTACCACACCTTTAATCTTTACCTTATAAATTCTCTCTAATCCTGAGTTCATCAAAGCTGTTGCAACTTTTGAAGCATCTGTTAAAAGCAAGACACCCTCTGTAGCATAATCTAATCGCCCTACAGGAATGAAATGTTTATACTTAGCATCTAAACCATCATAGATAGTTTTTCTACCACGAGGGTCACTTTTTGTGACTAACTCCCCCTTAGGTTTGTTATACACAATCACCGTGTATTTATCTCGGTGTGTTATTTGTTTTCCACTTACATACACTATCGTTTCTTTTTCATCTACTTGTGTGGCTGGATTTTTTTGAATCTCACCATCAACTCTTACATATCCATCTTGGATAGCCTTATCTGCTTCTCTTCTTGAATAGCTAGAATGGTGTGCAATATATTTGTTTAATCTCATCATATTTATGATATACCTTTTTCTATGAGCGTATGTATGTGTAATACGCCTTTAATTTTTTTTTCTTTATCTGTAATTACAAGTAGCTGTATTTTCTTTTTTTCTATTAAAATGAGTGCTTCACTTGCGAGTAAGTCTTCATTTTCACAAGTCATGGGATTGAGCGTTGCATATTCTAAGACATTGGCATCAAGTGAAAAATCATCTTTAAGTAATGCTCGGCGAATATCTCCATCGCTTACAAGTGCTATGAGTTTATCCTCTTCATCTCTTACTAAAACAGTGCCTAAACGACCCTCACTGATACTAAGAATGGCGTCTTTTACTTTTGTATTTTTACTTACTATAGGGATATTTTTACTTTGCATGAGGTTTGAGACTTTAATAAACAACTGTTTTCCTAAAGCACCCCCTGGGTGAAAAGAAGCGAAATCACTCTTTTTAAAATCTCTTGCCCTCATAAGACACACAGCAAGGGCATCTCCTAACGCTAAGGTAAGAGTAGTTGAACTCGTAGGGGCTATATCTAGGGGACAAGCCTCTTTTTCAACAACTACATCTATCACTAAATCAGAATGCTTTGCTAAAGAAGATTTTCTATCTCTAGTCATCCCAATAAGAGGCGTACCAAAGCGTTTTATGTGAGGAAGGATTGAGCTAAGTTCTTCACTCTCTCCACTATAAGAGATAGCAATCACAACATCATTAGGGCTTATCATTCCTAAGTCGCCGTGAAGTGCTTCTGTTGGATGTAAGAAAAAACTAGGTGTTCCTGTTGATGCAAAAGTAGCCGCCATCTTCGCCCCAATAAGACCAGATTTTCCAACACCCGTAATCACTAACTTTCCAGTACAATTTAAAATAATATCAACCGCTTCATCAAAAACATCATTCATATTGATAGAAGCATTTAAAAGTGTTTGTGCTTCAATATTTAAAGTTTCTTGGGCTATTTTTTTGTAATTCATAGCATGATTATACTCTTATAATGCTAAAAGTCATTCCAAACTTAGTTTGGAATCTTGTATTTACCGTAGTTGTTCAATACTAACTCCATTGTCTTTTAAAAATTTAGAGATAGTGTCTGAGTGTGTATGCTCATACTCTTTTGCAAAAACTATTCTTTTTATACCACTTGCAATGAGATTTTTACTGCACTCACTGCAAGGCTCAAGTGTTACATATATAGTTGCAGATTCTATTGATATACCCTGCCTTGCAGCCCAGATAATGGCGTTCATTTCAGCATGTATCTCATAAGTTTTTGACCATTCATGATGCTCTGGTGTATATTTTCCATCCCAATGCTCATTACAGTTTGTGAAACCTGAGGGTGTCCCATTGTAGCCTGTGCTAAGGATTCTCCCATCTTTTACTATCACTGCTCCGACTTGTTTTGAAACACATTTTGAAGCTGTTGCTAACTCTGTTGCTATTTTAATAAAGTTTTTATCACTAAGCATTTATATCCTTGCTTGTAAAATTTTCTATAAATAGCAAGAATTTTTCTTCATCTAAGGGTTTAGAATAATAATTTCCCTGAACAATATCACAAGAAAAATATTTTAACAATATAACTGCTTCTTTACTTTGAACACCCTCAGCTATGATACTATAGTTTAAGGTATGGCCCATTAATATAATTGCTTCGACAATAATCCTGTCGTCTTTATTTGTTAAAATATCCTTGATAAATTCTCTATCAATTTTTAAGGTAGAAATTTGTAAAGATTTAAGATAAGATAAAGAAGAATAGCCAGTTCCAAAATCATCTATAGCGAATTTGATGCCCATTTTTTTGAGAATATTTATATTTTCGAGGGTTGGTTGAAGGTTTGAAATAAGAGTATTTTCTGTAATCTCTAGTTCTAGCCATTGTGATTTAAAGTCAAGCTCATTGAGTATCATTTTTATATTCTCTACACATTTAACACATTGTAATTGTTTTGTGGACATATTTACAGATATATATTGCAATCTACATCCATTTTCTTTCCAACTTTTAAATACTGTACAAGCCTCTCTAAATACCCAGTAACCTATTTCTACAATCAAGTCACTTTGCTCGGCAATAGGTATAAAGTCATCTGGCATAATGAGTCCATCTTGAGGATGGTTCCATCTTATAAGTGCTTCTACGCCAATAACCTTAGAACTTGTTAAATGTATTTGTGCTTGAAAATGGAGTATAAGTTCATTGTTTTTAATAGCATGTTTTAATTCTCTCTCAACACGAGATATACGAAGAGAGTTTTGTGTCATATCTTTAGAATAATAAGTAAATCCATTTTTTCCATTTTCTTTTGTTTTAAACATTGCAGTATCAGCAAACTGTAAAAGTTCTTGAGCCTTTGAACTATCTTGTGGAGAAGATGCTATCCCTATACTAATCCCTACTTGATACGATCTTTGAGTATCATGGATAACCTCTCCAACACTAGAGATAAGCTTTGTACAAAGAGTTTCTAAGTCAGAATTTGTCTTAAAATTGTTTACAATAAGTATAAACTCATCACCTCCAAGCCTTGCTATGAGATCGTCTTTTCTAAGAATATTAGTTAATCTTTTTGCGACCTCTATAAGTACAAAGTCCCCTGCTACATGTCCATAACTATCGTTGATAAATTTAAAATTATCGAGGTCTATAAAAAGTACTGCAAGCTTATTTTGTGAGCGTTCATTACTTGCCAAAATATAGCTTAAAAACTCTAAGGCTAACTTTCTGTTTGGCAGGTCAGTTAAAGCATCATGAGAAGCATTATATTGAAGTTTATCATCTTGTTTATTTTTTTCATTTGTAATGATAAATGTTATGATTAAAGCTACTAAAGATGAGAGAAAAATAAAAAGATAGATATTGTATTTCAAGCCTACTAACATCACTTCAATCTCTTGAGCATTAATCTTTGAAATAACAGCCCAATCAATATTTGAAGATTCAATCTTACTAAAGCTTGAAAGAACTTTTATGTTTCTATAATCCAAGAGTATATCTATTCCCTTGCCTATCTCAAAAGCATTTTGAGTCGCTTGTGTATGAATTTTGAGATTTTTTTTAAAAGACGCATTAACATTATATTTATCTATTTCTAAAGTCGTATTAGAACGCAGTCTATTGTTTTTTCCTACGACATAAGTTTCATAGCTTTCATATAGATATTGTTTATCAGTTAAAAGTTTACTCAAATAGCCTGCTTTTAATTGCACAACAATTACGGAGTGTACAGTTCCATCATCTCGCAATATTGGTGAAAGAGCAAATTGTGCCAAACCTTTCTCACAAGCAGGATAAAAATCAAGGTCAGTTAATACATATTTTTTCGTTTTTAAAACTTCTAGTACGCCAAGAGATAAGTGAGTGTCTGAGTAATTAACATTAAAAATATTTTTTTTATAGTCGCTTCCATGTAAAACAGAATAATAAATATCACCCTTAGCTCCAATTATCATGATATTGTGATAATTATAATCTTTTACAAATTGTTGAAAATAATCAGCTCCATCTATAGTAGGAGAGATTATCTGCGTATAAGCTACTGTTGTTTGCATACTAAAGGTAATATCATCAATAATAATAGGACTAAAACCCACAAGTTCCATCTCTCCACTACTGCCATGTTTTATATCTATACCATCAAATGTAAATCCTCTTTCTATATAAATACATGTTTTTGCATCTCCAACCTTTCCTTTTTTTGCATGTCTATTTGTTGCTAAATATGTTTTATGATTTTTTTTATAAACTAAATAAGTTTCCGCACTTTTTCCAAGTGATGCTACATTCGCCACAATTTTTTGCAATTTTTCTTGATCAACCTCAATGGCTATAAAACCTTGAGTGCCTTTTAATCTTGTCACTACAAATTGAGTATAGATATTTGGTGAATGTTCATAATTGAAATTTACATAATAAATCTTTTTAAAATTTTTATCTCTTTTAAGATGCAAAAAATTTGTAATTTTTGTATTAATTATATTTTTTTTATCACTAGAATATAAAATTTTTCCAAATTCATCAATCATTAAAATATTTTTTATTCTAAGCGCTTTTTTATGCTCCTTGAGTTTGTTAAAGTAAAAACTACTAACCGTTTTGCCTCTTTCTAAGAAACGATAAGTATAGAGGAAAATTTCTTTTTGAGAGAGGGAGCTTATATCATTATGAAGTGAGTAATAATAGTCTTTTATATTATTTTTTTGAAGCGTTTGAATATTGATAATATTATTTTTTGCTTGTCTTTCTAAAAATGAAATAGTTTTTGTAAGTTCATACATATTAAATTCAAGGTTTTGAAAGTAATCTTGAATAAGCTTATTTTTTTGTAGATTTATTGTTTGAATATGCTTGAATGTAGCTTGAGTTATATCTTTTTTGGAATTATTATACATAAGAAATCCAAATAATATAATGGGAATAAGGGAGGCAGAAATAATAATATTTCGATAGTTAAAGAATATATTTTTTTTCAAATACACAAGAGACCTCCTCTTTTAGTTTTAAGAATTAAGACTAGCTAGGGTTTCGTAAAACTTTAATGTCCACATTGTCTCTTAATCTTTTAAAATAATCACTAAGCACATGCTCTCTCTTTTTTCCAAGCATTATATTTTGAACCTTTTCTTTAACACTCTGAAAACTTTGTTCTTGAGAATTTTCAACTTCTTTAATATAAAAACTTATATACCCATCTTTAGCATCAGGGAGGATGGATGTAAAAGTATAAACAGGTGTTTTTGTAAGAATCTGAGCTAATTGAGGAGAGATTCTATCATAAGGGAGTACTTGCTCACTCTCTTGTATTTGAGGTGCATAAAACATAGGGTTTGCTATTTTTTGTACAAGTGCCGTTTTATCTTTTGTCTGATAGATAGCGACGGTAAATGATTTGGGATGAGAAAAAGTAGATTTGTGAAGGGTATAGTATTCTTGAAGTTCACTCTGTGAAAACGGTCTTAATTTTGAATATGCGATGCTAGCATAAAGTTTTTTAGAGAGTAATTTTTCTCTTACTATTTTTTTTAAATCTGTAGAATTAATCCCTTTTGCATTGAGTGCTGCCTCATAAAAATCATTGACGCTCATGTTATTTCGTTTGGCTGTTTCTTTGATATCATCATAAACCTCAGTACTACTAACCTTTATCTTTCTTTTGATGATTTCTATCTCTTCGAGTTTTTGACGGATAAGTACTTGACTGGCTTCTTGAGCATTGATATTGAGGGATTGCATTTTTTGTTTTATTTCATAAAGAGTTATCGCCTTATCTCTTACGATAATTGAGACAGCAGAAACTATTTGAGCATTTAAACTTACTCCATAGGCTAGTACTAGTAAAAATTTGTACATATTATCTAATTCCTTTAATTTTAGCGATTATTTTACCATCATTTAACCAATTTTTGTCTAAAATCCTGTCAATTAAATTAAAGGCTTTTTATGCTCATTACTCGTTTTGCTCCATCTCCTACTGGATACCTTCATATTGGTGGTCTGAGAACCGCTCTTTTTTCATACCTTTGGGCTAAAAAAAACAATGGAAAGTTTGTTTTACGCATAGAAGACACAGACAAGGCAAGGAACTCTAAAGAGGCTACTGATGCGATTTTAGAAGCCTTTGAATGGCTTGGATTAGAGCATGACGGTGAGATTGTTTACCAGTCTCAGCGTGATGAGATTTATGCTGGGTATATAAAAGAGTTACTTGAGGCAGGAAAAGCATATAAATGCTATATGTCAAAAGAAGAATTAACACAGCTTCGTGAAACCCAAATGGCAAACAATGAACGAACAATGTATAATGGAAAGTACCGTGATTTTGAGGGAACTCCTCCTAAAGGCATTGAACCTGTTATTCGGATAAAAGCACCTTTGAGTGGAGAAATTATTGTAAAAGATGGAGTAAAAGGGGATGTCTCTTTTAAGGCTGAAGATATTTTAGATGATTTTGTCATTGCTCGTTCTGATGGCAGTGCAACATATAATTTTGTTGTAACGATTGATGATCATTTGATGGGTATAAATGAGGTCATGCGTGGAGATGACCATTTGTCAAATACTCCTAAACAAATTGTAGTGTATGAAGCTCTTGGTTTTGATGTTCCAATGTTTTATCATGTACCTATGATTCATAATTCAGCTGGTAAAAAACTCTCCAAACGAGATGGAGCAACTGATGTTATGGCATATAAAGAGATGGGATATACGCCACAAGCCCTTTTAAACTTCTTAGTGCGTTTGGGTTGGAGTCATGGAGATCAAGAAATTTTTTCTATGGATGAGATGAAAACTCTTTTTGATCCACAAGATATAAACAAATCAGCTTCCATTTATAACACTCAAAAACTTGACTGGCTTAATGCTCACTATATTAAAAATAGTTCTAATACTGAGTTAGCAGAGCTTTTAAGCCCCTATGGCTTAGTGCTGACTTCACATGATAAAAAAGAGATTTTACTTGATGTACTCAAAGATAGAGCAAAAACTTTAAAAGAGTTAGCAGAGCTTACAAAAGAGATTTTGACAACTCCATCATCTTATGATGAAAAAGCAGTTAAAAAAGCTTTTAAAGGCGATGCGATTAAGATTTTAAATGCTTTTGGAGCTAAAATAACTGCAACAAAAGAACTTCATTTACCAAGTGATTATCATACTTTAATGGAGCAAGTTGTCTCTGAAATGGAAATAGGTTTTGGTAAAATCGGGCAACCTCTTCGTGTGGCACTCCTTGGAAAGATGTCTGGACCAGGACTTGATAGTGTTATGGCTATTTTAGGCAGGGATGAAACAATGATTAGAATTGCAAATGCGATTTCAGCACACTAGCACGGTATATCAAAGTTAAGAAACAGCTCAATTTGTCGCCTTAAAGTTGATTCCTAGTCAAGCTGAGGAGGTCTTTATCAGTATTAAGTTCATTTTTGTTATAATCACGCAATTTTATACAAGAGAACAACAATGAACATTAGAGAAGAATATTTAAATTATTTTGAGTCAAAAAATCATGCAAGAGTAGCATCATCACCCCTAATTCCAGATGATGCAACACTTCTTTTTAACAATGCTGGGATGGTTCCTTTTAAGTCGATTTTTACAGGGGAGATTCCAATACCTGAAAATCCACGAGCTAGCTCATGCCAAACATGTCTAAGAGCTGGTGGTAAACATAACGACCTTGAAAATGTAGGTCATACATCAAGGCATCATACATTTTTTGAGATGTTAGGAAACTTTTCATTTGGAGATTATTTTAAAGAAGAAGCGATAGCCTATTCGTGGGAATTTTTAACCGAGGTACTTAAACTCGACATAAATAAACTATGGGTAACTGTCCATGATTCCGATGATGAAGCAGAAAAATTATGGCAAAAACACATACCTAAAACAAGAATCTTACGCCTAGGAGATGTTGATAACTTCTGGTCTATGGGTGATACCGGACCATGCGGACCATGTTCTGAAATATTTTACGATCAAGGTGAAGAACACTTTAGTGGCGAGGAAGATTATTTAGGGGGTGAGGGAGACAGATTTTTAGAAATTTGGAACCTTGTTTTTATGCAGTATGAAGTGAAGCAAAAAGGGGGAGGTAGAATCCCCCTAGCCAAACCATCCATAGATACAGGAATGGGACTTGAGCGTGTAGTAGCAGTAAAGGAGGGTGTTTTATCTAACTACAGTTCATCACTTTTTATGCCTATAATCAATGATGTAGAAAAACTTATCAATAAAAAATACGAGTACGCTAGTGGCACATCTTACAGAGTTATCGCAGATCATATTAGAACGGCTCTTTTTTTACTAGCTCAAGGTACAAACTTCTCAAATGAGGGGCGTGGTTATGTTCTTCGTAGAATCCTCCGCCGTGCTGTTAGACATGGTTATTTACTAGGATTTTGTGAACCATTTATGTTTAAACTTGTAGATACTGTTGTGGGTATCATGGGTACAGAGTATGACTATTTAGTCAAAAAAGCTGAGGCAGTAAAAGAGCAAATCCAACTTGAAGAAGCAAGGTTTTTTAAAACCATAGAGAGTGGAATTGCCCTCTTTGATGCCCAGCTTAAAAATACAAAAGAAGTGTTTTCAGGAGAAGTTGCTTTTAAACTTTATGACACTTTTGGTTTTCCTCTTGACCTTACACAAGATATGTTAAAAAGTCATAACCTAGCACTTGATTCTAAAAAATTTCAAGACTTGATGTTAGAACAACGAACTCGTGCAAAAGCAGCATGGAAAGGAAGCGGAGATGTAGCGGTAGCTGGAGACTTCAAAGCCTTACTTGAAAAATTTGGAGAAAATACCTTTGTTGGTTATGAATTTACTCAGCATTCAGGTGAAGTTCAAGCACTTTTAGATGAAAACTTTAAATCAGTTGATACGCTCAAAGTGGGAGAAAAAGGCTGGATATTTTTAGATATAACTCCTTTTTATGCAGAATCTGGTGGACAAGCTGGAGATACTGGATACTTAGAACATTTTGCAAAAGTACTAGACACAAAGAAATTTTTCGGACTTAATCTATCGCAACTAGAAGTTAAAAAAGAGCTAAAACTGGGAATGATAGTAGATGCTCATGTAGATATTTTAAGAAACGAAATCATCAAACATCACTCAGCTACGCATCTCCTTCATGCTATTTTATTTGATGTTTTAGGTGATCATATTACTCAGGCTGGTTCTTTATGTGATGCTCATAGACTTAGGTTTGATTTTTCTCATCCAAAGCCAATAAGTAGCAAAGAACTCAAAGAGATAGAAACAAGAGTAAATACTAAAGTCGCACAAGCTATCGTTACTAAAACACAAGTCATGGGTATAGAAGATGCAAAAAATTCAGGAGCTAAAGCACAGTTTGGGGAGAAGTACGGAGATGAGGTTCGGGTGGTGAGTTTTGATACTGCGTCAGTAGAGTTTTGTGGAGGTATACATGTCCAAAATTCTGCAAATATCGGTTCATTTATCATCACAAAAGAGAGTGGAGTAAGTGCTGGTGTTAGACGCATTGAAGCTGTTTGTGGTAATGCGGCATATAAACATTTTACAAAGCAAAGAACGCTTATACAAGAAGTGGAAAATGAGGTAAAAAATCTTGATATACTAGCTGGGATAGCTAGAATGAAATCAAGTATAGTTGAGTTAAAAGCCGAAATCAAAGAGGCTCATAATTCAGCAAAAGTTGAGATAAAAGTATCCCAAATTAATGGAGTGGCTGTTGTAATAGAAGAGTATCCATCGGGCGATATTAAAGAAAAAATAGATGAGTTGAAAAACCAAAATGAAAAACTTTGTGCAATGCTTTTTCAAGTCAAAGGAGACAAGGTTCTCATAGCTTGTGGAGTAGCAAATGCAAATGCAAAAGCAGGTGATTGGATTAAAAATATCGCACCTATCTTAGGTGGCGGTGGAGGTGGTCGTTCTGACTTTGCTCAAGCTGGTGGAAAAGATGTTACTAAGTTAGCTGAGGCTAAAGAGGCATCTTTATCATTCATCACTAAGGCTCTTTCTTAATGGAAGCATTATTTTTTGAATATAAAACACTTATAGTTTTTTTGCATGTTATTTCTGCTGTTATTTGGGTTGGAGGGATGGTAGCTATGCGTTTTGCAGCACATCAATCTTTTTTAGAGATACAAGACCCACAAGAGAGATTAAGAAGAATTGCACACGCACTTAAAAGACTTTTTATTATAGTTTTTCCTTTTGTTATCATCTTGATTTTAACAGCCATAGTGATGATAAAAGGCTACTCTTTACCCCAAAGTGAATTTGCATCTCTCTCTCACATAAAAGAAGGAATCTGGACGGTGATGTTTATCAATCTTGTAGTGATGATAAAACGCAGAAATAGAGCGGTGGTATTTTTAGAAGCAGGAGATATAGCAGCGGCAAAATTTTCTCTAGGGATAATAGGCAAATATATGGTTCCTCTTAATATCATACTTGGGATTGTTGCTATATTTTTAGGGACGATTTTCTCTACATCCCTATAAAATGATACGCCTTTGCTCTTCTTCTCAAACTCGTGCTATGCTTTTGAATGAGGCTAGTATTGAGTTTAGGCAAGAGAGTGTTGATTTTAATGAAGATAGTATCATCACATCAAGCCCTAAAAACTTTGTTTATCAAGCTACACTTGGTAAGTATGAAGCAAACTTTAAGACTTTTGGATTTGAGGATTTTCCTCTTTTAGTAGCCGATACCGTGGTAACTTCACAAAATCAGATTTTACGAAAAGCAAAGTGTATAGAGGAGGCATTTCATATTTTAATGACTCAAAGTGGCAATACAAGCTCGATTATCACTTGTATGATATACCAAACACCTCATAAAAAACTTATCGATATTTCTCAAACTGATTATATTTTTAAAGAGTTTGATCAAGAAGATTTAGAAAGATATTTACAAAGCGGAGAATGGAGAGGAAAGGCCGGTGCTTGTATGGTAGAGGGATTTTGTAAGTCTTACATTAAAGAGGTTCGAGGATACCAAAATACTGCAATGGGGCTAAATACCGATACTTTAAAGATTTGGCTTTAATTATATTATAAGAAAAGACTATATTCGCATTAAGGGTTGAAAATTAAATTCAAAAGTATAATGTCTTCCATTGTCAAGATCATTTAACTAAGTTTTCTTATTCCATCAACCTACAATACTTTTTTGTGTACTTGACAATATCAAGCTTTAAACTATTCTTAATCCGATGCTTACTAGTTCCACCGATTTGTCAAGTTAGCTAACTCTTTGTCAGTTAATCCTGTACTTAGTTTTATTGTTTGTTTATCTACATTTGAGTTTAATAAACTCTCTACCATGTTTTTTAATTTGTCATTTGCTTTTTCTTTAGCTTCCTTCTTCCCCTCAATCCTACCAATAACATAAGTAGATTCATAAGCACTAGCTTGGTCTAGTAGGACTTGTTACTGCAATTATTTGGAGAATATTGGGGTATCACTCTATTGTTAGTGATGGTTTGCTTGGTTTTATAGTAGCTATGGCTGTATCGATTGGATATGAAAAATTAATTCTAAAAAAATATTAAATATGCTGTTTAATCCATTTTTTGCTACAATACACTAAATCAAAAGTAAGGAGATTCAAATGGCTGTTAAACATATAAATGAAAATGCAAAAAAAGAAAGTGGTATTTTACTATCTGGTACTGATGCAACAAAAGTTTTTTCAATGTTTAGTGAAAATAAATCTTCTAAATATATTCAAGAAAAAAAAGATAAATTAAAATCTCTTCTTGATTTTGCTATTAAAAAACCTTTTCCATCTGCTAATTAAAAGTTTTTAATGCCTTCAATAATTAGTCTAAATAATATTTCAAGAAGTAAATTTGATAGGCTAAAAAAAAGCTTCTCTTGTGAAAATACAGAACTAGAAAAGCACATCAAGCAATATGCTTTTAACCATCAAAAAGAAGGATTATTTCAAACATATTTTTATGTGGATGATAATGAAAATTTTTTAGCTTATATCTCTGTATCAATAGCTACTATTGAAAGAAATACAGTAGATGATAAAATAGATATTTCATCTTCCATTAAATATTCTATTCCAGCTGTAAAAATAACTAGACTATGTGTATTTGATAATTTTTGTAATAATGGTGTAGGAAGCATATTGATGACTTTTGCTAATATCTTAGCAATAGTTCAACAAAAGAAAATAGGTTGTCGTGCTTTGATTGTTGATAGTAAATTTGAAGCAATAGAATTTTATAAAAAATTTGGATTTATTGAAATTGATAAAGAGGAAAATAGTGATACTATGTTTATGGTTTTTGATATAGCAAAACCAAGTGAAGTTAAAGAAGTTATAAACGAAATGATTTCATTTTGTGAAATATTTAAACAAGATCATTTAATAGAGGTTTTGAGATAAACAAGATTCCCAGTCAAGCTGAGAATGACCCTCCGCCATTCTGAACTTGATATATCGTCATTCTGAACTTGATTCATAATCTAACCCAAAAAAGCAAAAACCCCAAAAGATTTAACTATAATCTCATTACAAACAAATTTCCAACAAAACAAAACTTGACAATGTCAAGTAAATACATATTATCTATACACTTCACAAAAAAGTGAAGAAAAAACAAAAATAAAACAAAAGGGGTTTATCATGAAAATATTATGATAACAATGATTCTAGGTTTAGTGTT
>JADGEZ010000003.1:0-88747 GCA_016744115.1 Sulfurimonas sp.
AAATTCTTTGCTTCTTTCTTCTGTAATCTTTCATATTTATTCATACAAATTTGATAGCATTTTTAGTTCCTACTTTTAGAGTTTTGCAAGAAGTCTAATCAAAGAACATGTAGCAAAAGTATTTAAGAGATACTAAGCTATGGATATATGAAGGCATATCATCAACTGCTTGAAGATGGTTTTAGCATCAGTCCTAACAAAGTAGAGACATAAGTAATAGGGCATAAATAACTTCATAGCTAACATCATTTAAAAGGTTTAGATTCAAGGCGAATTTGACTTGGCGATACTAGTATAGTTAAGTTAAGTTCAACGAAGAAGATAATCCTTTTAAATGATGCCGTAGGGTGAAAAGATACACTACAATCTACTGCGTTAAAAGTTCTTAAAGCTACTAGTATCTCCTGCGAACTTTCGCCTTGTACCTTGCAGTGTATGTTTTCATTAGCTATGAAGTTATTTATGCCCTATTACTTATCAAAATTAAAGGTGTATGTTATATCCAACGAAACCAAAAAATAGCTCCAATAAATTATTAAGTTTAAAGGATTAATATGCTATCATCTATTAGGTATGACAGATAGTTGGCTTGAATATTCAAGAGGAAAGTCCGAGCTGCTGTAAGACAGTGTTCCATTTAACGAATGGCCGTAGTAATACGAGGGAAAGTGCAACAGAGATTAGACTGCTAATAATAGTAACGGTGAAAAGGTGGAGTAAGAGCCTACCAGTCTTTATAGCGATATAGAGAGCTTGTAAACCCAACATGGCAGCAAGAAACAGATGGTCAGCGTCTTACAAAGCTACTGTTTCGCTAGAGATATGATGTGAATTATATAGTAGATTAATGCTATCTATACAAAACTCGGCTTATGTTATACCTAACTCTCTTTAAAGCCTATGTACAAGGCTTATAATCACCCTTTATTTTTTAGTGTAACCGTATTGTCACAGAATAAAGAAAAATTATCACCTAAATTTATCTTCTTTGACTCGATAATTTCTGCATAATGTTCAAGATATACAGAAAAGACAGATAATATATATTGTCCGATCATATTGCTAAGAATTGGTATTTAAGCTGAACTTAATTATAGTGTATCATGGAAAAACCCCAATATAAAGGGATTTGGAGTTTTTTAATTAAATTTACTTACATTAGCCTACTGAATGACAAATTCTGTAAAATAAATACCTTTTATTTCACCATCTGAAATCATAGCATTTAGAATATCCATAACTTGCATAGATACTTTTCCTTTTCCTTTTTTAGAGGATATTTCTTCTAAAGTTTTTGATGATAGGATGCGAATGATTCTATCTCTTAAAACAGGGATTTTTGCGTCTAGTTCTACACTTAATTCATCACCCTCTAGTTCTAGCGACATAGTTACTTTTAAATATCTTCTTCCTGCGTCACTTTTGAGGTTTACCGTAAATGTATCAAGAGGGTATAAGATTCCTATTTCACTTAATGATCTAGAATCATCCATAAAAGCGGTACTAGTTCTTTTTTTAGACCTTTTTTCTTTGATTTTTTCAACTGGAGCAGAACTCATCTCTTCTTCATCACCACCAATTAATAAAAATGCTATTGCACCCAATAATATCAATAGTACTAAGACAACGATAATAATGATGAGTAATATATTGTTGGATTTTTTTTCGATAACTTCTTGGGGTTTTTCTTCTTCTGCCATGATAGCTTTCCTTGATAAATATTAATTGCGAGTATAGCTAAATAATTATAATTAGCGATTAGAGTTTTGTATATTCTACTTAATACTAGGTAAATCCGATGAGATTTCTATAAAATAATTTTTTTAAAAAAAATAGATTTAAAATGCCTTATTTTAGGGCTTTATGTTTTTAGAAAAAGAAAATAACTAAAAGTATAATTCTTAAAAATAGCTTATAATGAATCAGTAAACATCCTGTTTATGGGCTTCATGAAACACTTCATCGGATTAACCTGACTTAATACCATTCCAAAAGTTTTCTTACTTCATCAACAATATATATTTTCATTTTAGTTTTTTCGCGTGGTTTTTTTGCTAAAAGTACTTTTGAAATATTTTGAACTTTTACTTCTTTTAACCTTGCATCAAGTTCATAAACTTCTCTAACATCCCCAACAAGTGACACTTCCCCAATAAATACAGTTTCTTTTGAGATAACACGGTCTCTAAAACTACTAAGTATCGCAGCTAGAACTGCTAAATCTGCCGCTGTTTCTGTGATTTTTATACCACCTGTAATATTTATAAATACATCATATCCAGAGAGTGGAATATCAAGTTTTCGCTCTAGTAAAGCGAGAAGCATATTTAACCTATTGTTATCATATCCCGTTGCTTGTCGCTTTGAATTTGGCGAATGAGACATAGATACAAGAGCTTGAACTTCAAGTATTATAGGACGAGATCCTTCCATTATGACTGTAAGTGCTGAACCGGATTGTTGTGAAGTGGGGTTAAAAAATCGTGATGAAATATTTGTAGCAGACACAAGTCCCTCGGATTTCATCTCAAAAACACCAATCTCGCTTGTAGCACCAAAGCGGTTTTTATATCCTCTGAGTATTCTTAGTTCTTGTGAACTATCTCCCTCAAAATATAAAACAACATCAACCATATGTTCAAGTACTCTCGGACCAGCGATTGAGCCTTCTTTTGTAATATGTCCAATTATAAATATAGCAATACCTTTTTCTTTGGCTATTCTCATAAGTTCAAAAGTAGTTTGTCTTACTTGAGTGACAGATCCAGGTGCAGAGCTTATATTTTCAGAGTAAATAGTTTGAATAGAATCAATGATTAAAAAATCATAGTGTTTATCTTGTAATTCAAGCAAAATTTGTTCAAGTTTAATCTCACTTAAAAGATAAAGTGTATCTTGATTTGCCTTGAGCCTATTTGCCCGAAGTTTTATTTGTCCAGCAGACTCTTCTCCGCTTACATAGAGTACATTCTTGTTTTGTGAAGAAATATTTGAGGCAATTTTAAGAAGTAGGGTAGATTTACCAACACCTGGGCTTCCTCCTAGAAGGGTAAGAGAACCAGGTACTATACCTCCTCCCAATACACTGTCTAGCTCCTTATCTAGGGATGAATATCGATATACTTCACTTTCTTGTATATCATTGATACTGATAGCTTTGACACGAGGATTAGGATTGGATTTAATATTTTTAACAACTTCTTGCTGATGCTCTGTTAGTTCTATGAGTGAATCCCATGTTCCACAGTTTGTACATTTTCCCATCCATTTTGGTGTAGTTAGCCCGCAATGCTGACATTCAAATAGTATTTTTTTTTTAGCCATAGTTTACTGCCTTTATATTAGAAGTTTAGTAGTATAAAGTATTTTTGAGATTAAATGAAAAAATATTGCAATATGATATATTTTAAAGTTATTTTTTTGTTATTACTATACAGTCAAAAAAATTATTACTTTTGAAGCCTGTAGGATTTGGAGGATATTTAGGAACTTGATTATGAAAGTTTAATTTTTTTGAAAGTAAATGTAACTCTGAGTCTATACCAAAGAGTAAAGCGTACCTTTTTACACTTGCTGGGATATTTACATTTTTTGGCACTGATTCCATAGCTGATTCAAGCTCAACTAAATAGGAAAGTTTAAAAATAACAGCGATAGAATTAACTAGATAGTTTATATTTAAATGATCCTCAAATATTTTTTTTACTTCTGAGGATTTTCCAAGATTTGCAAAATCATTAGCTTCATCTCTTTTTGCTTCAAAAATTTTATGATACTCTATAAAAGATGATAAAAGTTTAAGTTCATCAGATTGTGAAATCAGATTATAAATTTTATGTGTATTATTTGTTTTTATGAGTCTAATTAACTCTATTTTGGAATCTATAATATGTTGTAACTCAACAACCTTATCTTCAAATGGAGTGAAGTCTTTGAGATAAGTAGCAATTTCACTTGCCTTTTCATAGTCTTGAGATTGTTCAAAACTCAGTAGTTTTAAATATGTTTGATTGCCTACTTCTAGCACTTTTGAGTAGAGAATCTCTTCTTTTAAAAATTCATTATGTTTGACTAGTCTAAAATAAACTTTAAAGTTTCTCGACTTTATGAGTTTAAGTGAACGGGTAAAAATTTTATAATGTAAGAGTAGATTATGAACCAAATTTTTTTTAGATGCAACTTTGAGATAAGGATCCATAATATTTTTAGCATCTTGTATATTTATGTGTGTATCTTTAGAAAATAGAGTTTTTGCTACTTGAAATTTTTTGTAAAAATCTGTTTGTATTATTTGAAAATTTGTTAGAGTTTGTAAATATTTTTTTTCATCTGCTAGTATAAAAGTTTCTATATAGTTATCCTGAGAAATTAAATTTTCAAAATGTTTTATATCTTTAAGATTGATTTGTAAGGTCTTGTATTGATCCTTCTTATCCTTATCCCAAATAAATGGATTTACAATATTGTCCGCTTCTTCAGTATTATGCTCAAGTAAGGTATCTTTTGCTATTTCTAGTACTTCCTCCCAAGTGTCATTATATATTTTTATAATATCTTTAGTCATCAGAAAAACATTTTTTTTCATTAATTCATTAGCTTGGGAGAATTTGCTATCTTTTAATTTTAGCTCAAATTCTTGATAGAGGTGATCCATATCTATAATTTTAAGTTCACCGTTTAAATAGCCAATGTACAAAATATTTTCAGATACTTCTAAGGAACTTACACCAAAGTTATCAACTTTAAAGCGTTTGACTAAGGATAAACTATTGATTTCAAATATATATAATACATCACCTTTTGTTCCAACTAAAATATAATTTGAATTTATTTGTATAATATTTGTAGGCCACTGTGCAAAAAGCATACTAGCATACTCTAGGGAGTTTTCTTTTATGAGGTAAGAAAACAATTTTCTATCTCTAGTGATTCCAAGAACTTTTTTATTATCATCTGTAAAGATTAAATCTTCAGGTGTATCGCTAATCTTGCACTCTGCAATATTTTCATGTAGCTCAATATTATGTATCTTAATCGCCTTGTCGTAAGCACCGATACACACAAATTCATCAGATTTTGAAAATACAGCACTGCTAATATAGTCTGAGCGAGCTTCTAGGCTAAAGCTTAAGCGCTTAGATTTGAAACTGTAAAAGCTAGAATACCCATCCTCCCCACCAACAAGAAGAAGTTTTGCATTATTGGAAAATTTTGCATAGGAAATATTTCCAACATGTAGTCTAATATCTAAACTTTTATGCATAGTATTTTCTTTAAGAGTAAATATTAAACCATTGGAGCTTTGAGTATAGGAATGATAAAAATTTAGATTTTTAGAGATAGATAAAGTATTTTCATAAAGATGTTTATCTTTTTGATTTTGAAGTAAAATATGTTTGTCTATAGAGCTGAAAGTATTGTTTGAATATATAAGCAAAATAAATTTATTGTCTAAAATATAAATTTTATCATCAATAATTTTAATGCATAAAATTGAACCTGGTAATTTTAAAATTTTTAATAAAGAAATCATTTAAAAACCTGTATGGAATTTTAAAAATCATTATAGCAAAATATTTTCCTCTTCTATAAAAAGAGCATCTAAGAGGCTATCTACAAAGTTATATTTGTCAAACTTTACAAGGTCTTGAACTTGTTCACCAGTTCCTATATATAAGATAGGAAGTTCAAGAGCATAAGCGATACTAAAGAGACTACCACCTTTTGCTGTACCATCAAGCTTTGTGATTATGATGCCATCTATACCTATCATCTCATGAAAGGCTTTTGCCTGAGCTATAGCCGAGTTTCCTTGTGTACCATCAAGGATTAAGAGAGTTCTGTGAGGTGCATTTTGATGTGCTTTATTGCAGATTTTATTTATCTTTATAAGTTCATTTGCTAGATTTTTTTGAGTATGAAGTCTCCCCGCAGTATCTATGATAACATGATCAAAACCTTTTGATTTTGCAGAATTTATTGTGTCATAGGCAACAGCTGAGCTGTCATGACCTTGTTTTGAAGAGACTATAGGAATATCTAGTTTTTTAGACCAGAGCGTTAGTTGCTCGATGGCAGCAGCCCTAAAAGTATCTCCAGCACCTAAAATAACTGTTTTGCCTTCGTCTTTATATTTTTGAGCTAGTTTTGCAATAGTTGTAGTTTTACCAGCTCCATTAACTCCAATAATGAGTTCAACAAAAGGACTTGTGAATTCTGCTTCTTTGTAAGAGGTATAAGCAAGAGTTGCTAGGAGTTTTGAGCGTAAAATTTCTCTAGTAATTTTATCTTGATATGTCTGCTCAATAATAATCTCTACTAAATCATATTCTACATCAGCTTCAAGTAAGATATCTTCAAGTTCATCTTTTGTAAAAAATGTTTTTTTCTTTGGTGCTACAGTTTTTATTGCATTGACAGTTTTATCGAGAGATTTTTTTATAAAGCCAAACATAAATTATTTTCCTAAAGCTCTTTTTATATCACTCTCAACAAATTCTTCTTCGACAGCACCTATATAATGAGTAATTAGTTTTGCATCTTTAAATAACGCCATAAGTGGGATGGGAAATCTACCATTCAAATCTAGTGAACTAGCTATAGCATCTATTAAAGGGCGGTTATCACTTGAATTAACGAGAGCATATTGTGCATCATATTCTTTTTTAAATTCTATCAGTTTAGCATTAGAAATATTTTCTTCAATTGTTATACCTATAATCACTAAGTCATCTTTAAATTTTTTTTCTAAGGATGTTAAATGTGTTGCAGATGTCTTACATGGAGGACACCATGTTGCAAAAATATCAAACATTATAAGTTTATCAGGAGCATCTTTAAGTATAAAACCATCCTTCTCTTGTATTATAATATATTGTTTATTATCGGTAGAGGTAAGCACGAATTGATTAGGAGCTGCTATATTCTGTTTTTCTTGATTATCTCCACAAGCTTGAAATAAGAAAGAAAGACTGATAAGTGACATGAAAATTATTTTTTTTAACATTAAAATACCTTTGTTTTTATTATTTGAGTAAAATGTTTGAAATTATAGCCATAAAGATTTAAGATGACTCTTACAAAAGTACAATTTAGAAGAAAATGCTTAGACAAATTGGAAGCATTACCTTTGCATAACAAATATTATAGAGATTTACAAGTAAGTAGAAATCTTCTCCTTGAATTAGGAAAAATTAAAAATAAATCTATATTATTTTATTACCCAATAAGATTTGAATCTGATATAAGAAAAGTGATGCATTACTTAAGACGAAAGAATAAGATATATCTGCCATTTATGCAAGGGCAAAGTTTTAAGATGGTAACATATAGATTACCGCTGAGTAAGAAAAAATATGGTATTTTTGAAGCGGGAAATTCATTAAAAGATATAAAAAAAATAGATATAGCTATAGTTCCTATGCTTGGTGTAGATGGTAACTTACAAAGAATAGGCTTTGGAAAAGGGATGTACGATCGTTTTTTTTCAAGGGTAAAAGAGAAGCCATACACAGTTTTTATACAAGCAAGTATTTGTTACACAAGAGAAAAAATATGTGATAGTCATGATATTTCGTGTGATGTTCTCATCACACCAAGAATAAGAAAATTAGCTAAAAATGTAAAAATAGGACAATAAATGTTTAACGAAATACTAGTAGGTGGTGGTATAGCTACTGTTAGTGGGGTCGTTGGCTTTTTTATTTCAAAAAAATTAATTAGTGCAAGTTTTGACATCTATACGGATCAAGCAAAGGCAAAAGCAAGCGTCATTGAAAATGAAGCGCACATACTTTTGGAAAAAGCACACTTTAAATCTAAAGAACTTAAACTAGAAGCTACAAAGAGTTTTCAGAGTGCAAAAGACAGAGCTAAAGTAGATCTAAGTCAAAGAGAAAATGATGTAAAGAGGAAAGAAAATAGTTTTAATAAATATAAAAGAAATGAAGAAAATAAAATTCATCAAAATCATACTATTATTAAAGCAAAACTAATTGATATACAAAGAAATGAAAAGTCACTGGAATCACTAAAAGAAAAATATGAAGAAAAAATTGATGAGGCACTGCACAACATAGAAAACTGTTCAGGAATGACAAAAGAAGAAGCGAGTGTTATTTTGCTTGAAAAAGTGGAAGAAAGATCGCGTATTGAAATATCACATATCGTAAGAAAATGTGAAGAAGAAGCAAAAAAGGAAGCAAAAGAGAAAGCAAATTATATATTAGCACAGGCAACAAGTAGATTTGCTGGAGAATTTGCTCAAGAAAGGTTAAGTAATTTAGTCCATTTAGATAATGATGAATTAAAAGGTCGTATCATTGGAAAAGAGGGTCGAAATATTAAGGCTTTAGAGACAATTTTAGGTGTTGATATTGTGATTGATGATACTCCAAATGCAATTTTAGTAAGTTCCTTTAACCTTTATAGACGAGCGATAGCGACTAAAACACTAAAACTTCTCATACAAGATGGAAGAATCCAACCTGCAAAAATTGAAGAAATTTTTGCAAAAGTTTCAGATGAGTTTGAAGCAGGAATTTTAGCAGAGGGTGAAGAGATAATTTCTGATTTAAACATTGGGGTAATGCATCCTGAACTAGTTAGGCTTATAGGAAGGTTACGATACCGTGCAAGTTATGGGCAAAATGCCTTGGCACATACACTAGAAGTAGCACATTTAGCGGGTCTAATGGCATCAGAGATGGGAGGAGACTCTATATTAGCAAAAAGAGCAGGTTTATTGCATGATATAGGTAAGGCTCTTACACATGATTATGATGGTAGTCATGTAGATTTGGGTGCTGATATTTGTAATCGCTATAATGAAAATAGTGTGGTAATAAATGCAATATATGCTCATCATGGGCATCAAGAAATTGAAACGATAGAGTGTGGTGCTGTGTGTGCTGCTGATGCACTCTCAGCTGCAAGACCAGGTGCAAGGCGTGAAGTCTTAGAGAGTTTTTTAAAAAGAGTAACCGAGATAGAAGAGATAGCATCTTCTCACCATGGTGTAAAACAAGCCTATGCTATTAATGCAGGGCGAGAGGTGCGTGTTCTTGTTAATGCTACTCTTATAACAGATGATGAATCTATCTTACTCGCTAAAGAAATAGCTAAAGAGATAGAACAAAGAGTTCAGTACCCAGGTGATGTAAGAGTGAATGTAATTAGAGAAAGTAGGGCTGTAGAGTATGCTAAATAGCTAAAGTATCATTTATGAGTTTACATAACTATACTAAAGTTTATGCCCTATTACTTATTGATAAATATAGTTTCATCACAAATCAAGATGAAAAAAGTCCTTGTCTATATTTTAGGTAAATATCAGGATGGATAAATCTCTAACTCTTTAAACAAGCTAAACGCACATAAAAGCCATCCTACAATCATAAAAAATCCACCGATAGGGGTGATGGCTCCTAGCCACATTATTTTTGTTATTGCTAAAATATATAATGAAAATGAAAAAATCAATGTTCCTATCCATATAAGATAAAATGATTTTACTATTTTTGTAGATTTTGGCAATAGATAAGATACAAAGGAGATAAAAAATAATCCCAAAGTATTGTAAAACTGGTATGAAACAGCTTTTTGATATATGTCTGTTGAATATTCATCTAAATACGGCTTCAATCCATGTGCTCCAAATGCTCCGATAGCTATTGTTAGTGCCATCATTAAAGATGCTACTATCATAAAGTATTTTGTATTTTTACTTATCATTTTATTCTCCATAATTTATTTCAAAGAAGTTGATTAGACTTCTTGCATAACCTAATAACTAGATTCCAAATCAAGTTTGGAATGACGGAAAACTAGAACTTTCGTCACCCTAAACTTGATTTAGGTCTAGGTTATGCAAGAAGTTTATTTACTAAACTCTCTATCTCTTCATCTTTATTTAGTTGTTTGACAAAAGATCCCTCTAGGACTTCTTTTGAGTGTACTATTGCTAGTATCGCACCAATTATCATTCCTCTTGCTGATGAGTCTCCTCCTGCTAACATATTTGCTTTTAGTGCTTCTTTAAAGTTGTCTTTGTGTTTTAAAAGTATGTAAATTGTACTTGCAAATGCACCGTTTACACTACATGATTGACCTAGTTTGAGTATAGCTTCTTTGGTATCCAATGCTTGTGCCCACTTAGCTTCTTGTATCCATTTTGAGATATTATCACCAAAATTTTCACATGAAGAGTTTATCACTTCTTCTAAGTCTAGTCCAGCTAATACTCCCATAACTAGTTGACTAAAAAAGTAAGCAACTTGGATTAAATCTTTGTTTGTGTGAGTTAAGATAGTGTGTATTTTTATGCTATCTTTCATACTCTCTATAGAGTTACGGTACTTTAAAATTATTGGAAACATTCTACTTACTGCACCTAAGTCAGATGATTTTGAACCACAAGTAAAATAGTTTTTATGAATGTCAAGCTGTTTCATTGTATGTTTTGTAGCACCATCAATATATCCAGTATATTCTTTCATATTTTTATGCCATTTATTACCAAAACATGTAATACAAAACATACCCTCTTCTACAAGGTCTTGAAGTAACCATAACATCTGATCACCGTAGTGAGTAAAATCACCCTTGTGTTTTGTTGGGTGGTAAGAGCTTATTGGGTCATTGCAAGTATCTAAAGAAAAGGAGGCATCTTTGAGTGCTTGAGTATCATATATCCAATGCCCTCCTAGAGAATAAGCATCACCATAAAAAGCACCATAAATCATGGCTCTTAGTTTTGTCTTATTTGTTTTCATATAAATATCTTTTGATTTTTTTTGTAGGTGTTTTGAGAAATGGCTCAACTTCTTCTATAAATTTTACCATTCTTGAAAATGACGATATTTGAGCATTAACAGTTTTACGTATATTTTCTAGATAATTTTCAATGTTTTCTTTATCAGCTTCAGAAATTATTTCATAGTCTAGGTTTATTAAAGCGATGAGTTTAGCATCTTTATCCATCATAACTAAAGAGTCTAAGACAGTTTCATCTTGATTGATAGTTGCTTCTATTTGTTCAGGGTAAATGTTTTCACCACCTTGACCTATAAGAACATTTTTACTTCTTCCATTGATAAATAAGAAACCCTCATCATCTATGTAGCCTAAGTCACCTGTTAAAAACCAGCCATCTTCTATAACTTCAGCAGTTTGTGCTTCATCTTTAAAGTATCCCATCATGATACTAGGTGATTTAGCGATAATCTCACCATTACCTGTTTTTGGATTTTTGTTTTTAATCTTTAACTCAACCCCTGCCATAGCGATACCAGTAGAGCCTAGTTTCATTTTTTTCCCTAGAACTGAACCAGCTAAAAGAGGAGCTGTTTCGGTTAAACCATAGCCTACGACATATGGAAATTCTGCTTCGATTAAAAATTGTTCAACATAAGGGGAGATTCCAGCACCACCGATACCGTAAAATCTCATTCTCCCACCAAAGGTTTCAATAAGTTTTTCTCCAGCAGTTTTGTTGAGTTTTTTTCTGATAAAACATACCCTATAAAGAGTTTTAATCCAAAAAGATTCTTTAAACTTAGGAAGTATTTTACTTTTATATATCTTCTCAATGATAAGGGGAACACTTACCATCATCGTAGGTTTCACTACCTTAAAGGCTTTCATTAAAACACTAGGAGTTGGTGCTTTATCTATATAATACACGCTCGCCCCATGAAGCATAGGAACGATTAAACCAACAGTACACTCCAAAGTATGAGCCATAGGAAGTATAGATAAGAACACATCATCTTGTGTGATAGTAACTTGAATATAAGCACTCATAGCATTTGTAACAAGGTTTTTGTGAGAGAGCATAACGCCTTTTGAATTACCTGTAGTGCCTGAAGTATATATAAGTGAGGCTAGGTCATCTTCTTGTGGTTTTGTAAGTTCTCCTGAAGATTGAGAGTTTTGCTCACTCATATACTTAGCATCAGATAATATCTCAACTATGTTAAGGGTATCAAGATTAATTCCAAATTTTATATTTGAATCTTCGCACTCCTCTATAGTTTTTTGAAATTTATTTGAAACAAATACAGCCTTAACTTCGGAGTGCTTTATAATGCGATGAACATCAGCGGGATGAAAATCTGGAAGTATGGGAACGATTACGCCGCCAAAATATGTGACAGCAAAATAAGCTACACCCCAGTTTGGCATATTTTCACTAAGAAGAAGTACTTTATCCCCTTTTTTGATGCCATTATCTTGAAGAAGCTTTATAGTTGAATATACAAGGGTGTTAAACTCTGAATACTTCATCGCTTCTTGTCCAACTTTAGCAAAAGCATCAGCATCAGCATATAAATCAAGTGAACGATTAAGTAAAGAAGGCAGTGTAAAGTTTTCTAAATTTTCATAAGGATAAGTCATATCTAATCTCATTTTGTTGGTTTTACATAAATAAACAAAAGCACTATGTTTATTTTATGTATTTGTAGTGCCATTATACATATAAATAGTTACATGACTAAGATATGAGCAGACGAAAGAATAATTAACAAGATTTGTAGAGGTGACTTATTATGATTACTGCTAAGATAAGCTTAAATTACCTATGAAAATAGGGTGAAGTGAAATGTTTAGAAAGTAGTTATATAGAGAAATTTAATATTTTTAGCTCCTATTTAGAGCATTGAATTTTAAGGAATACGGTACTAACCCTTAATGCGAATTAGCCTATTAAATTCTCCATTGAGTTTTATAAAGAGCTTAAATAACTTTTTAGATAGCTTCTTATTTTTGAGGTTCTCCTTACAGAGCCATATAGTCTTCTCATCTGTAGGTAAATATCTATTACTTATTCTAATGTAATAACTAGACAACAAGTAATTATTTATTTTATTTTATGCAAAATCTGATTAAGATTTAAATTATTTATAAAAGACGCTATAAAATTTGAAATGATTTTAACTTTTAAGTGTTTTTAAACAAGAAATAAGAAATTTTATCTCGTTCATTTAATTGATGTAGCGGTTAAGAAAATATAATCTTTTCCTGTTATGCTAACTCTAAACTTTTTTTGTTGAAGATATTTTTTACAAAATATTACATCTTTATACACTAATGACATTTCAGAAAATGGATAATGTTTAACTCTCGCTCCATAGACCATCTCGCCATCAAGCCAACGACAATTTGGAAAACCTAAAATAATAGCTCCATCTCGCTTGAGTTGATTTTGTACTATGGACATAAAAAGTGGGTTAAATTCTAAGTTTGAACTCTGTAGCGTGCCTATGCTTATAATCAAATCAAACTTACCTAAATTAAGTGATGCTAAATCATTAATATCTTGAGTATAAAAGAATACATTTTTATTTGATACAAATTTCTTTTTAGCACTCACAATTGCAGAGTTACAATAATCAATCCCAACTAACTCTAAATCAGAAAAATTTGATGCAAATTCTCGTATAAATTCAAACTCATCACCACTATTTATACCAAGATTAAGAATTTTTATTCTTTTGTCTATATGCACATTTTGGAGGGCTTGTTTGTAGTAATGCACAAATGAGGGTTCTTGCATCTTATATATTTTTGAAAATATAGAGTCACTTCCGTATTTAAATTCAAGAGAATCTGTATTTTTGTGAAAGCTACAATCAGGATTTAATTTTTTATATTTTATGCGTACTATATCGGGACTAGAGAATTGAGGTGTAAGCATTTTACATTGTAATATTTGAGCTAAATCAGTCCAAGATTTATAGCCATGATAAATATAATCTTTTCCCTTAATACTCAATACATTTCCTGCATAAGTAGAATCGACAATGTCAGGATTAAGTACTTCGAATGTTACTATTTCATGGGCTTCTAAGAGGCTTAGCTTTTCTTCAAGACTTTGGATGATTTGTATCATAGAATGGGTAGTAAATTTTAACATTAAAGTGTCTTTTTAACATCTAATGCAAAAAATGTTCCAACTCTTAGATTATTTTTAGTTGTAATATCTTACAATAAATAAAAATTACACAAAGAGCGTATAAGAAAGAGAGTTAAAAATGAGAATAGATAAGTTTTTAAATTCAGTAAACATAACAAAACGGCGTTCAGTTGCACAAGATATGATAAAAAATAAAGTAGTGCTTATTAATGGTGTTGTTGCTAAATCTAGTAAGAATGTGGAAGTTGGAAGTATCATCATTATCAATTACCTTGAGAGTTCTAAAGAGTATGAAGTTTTACAAATTCCAAATACAAAATCAACACCTAAATCTCTACAGCATGAGTTTATCAAGGAAGTATCATGAACTATGAAGAATCTAAAGTAGCTTTTACTACACTTTTTGAACATAAAATGAGTGATGAAGAGATGAGAGAATTTTTACTTAGTATGAGCTTAAATGAGCATACTCCAGTGGATGTGATTGCAGGAGCCGCAGAAGTGATGAAAAACTTTGCAATCTCTTTGCCTATATCTGATGAGATTAGTAAGAATGCTCTTGATGTAGTAGGAACAGGAGGGGATAAAATAGGAAGCTTTAACATCTCCTCAACCGTTGCAATTTTAAGTGCAGCCTGTGGATCTAGTGTAGCAAAGCATGGCAGTCGTTCTGTTACTTCAAAATCAGGAAGTGCAGATATGTTTGAATCCCTAGGGCTTAGACTTGATTTAAGCATACAAAACTCAGCAAAACTTCTTGAAAAATCAGGTTTTACTTTTATGTTTGCACAAAATCATCATCCCTGTATGAAATTTATTATGCCTGTAAGAAAAAGCATAAGTGATAAAACAATTTTTAATATTTTAGGTCCATTAACAAATCCAGCAGGAGTTAAAAAATCACTTCTGGGTGTTTTTGATAAGGCTTTTGTTCCAAAAATGGCAGAAGTATTAAAAATTAACGGTGCTACTTCAACGATGGTTGTAAGTTCTAAAGAGAAGATGGATGAGATTAGTATCTCAGATATTACTTATGCCTCGCAGTTAAAAGATGGGGTAGTGCATGAGTTTATAATCGACCCCCAAGAATATGGAATAAAAAAAGTACCGCTTAAAGCTATTGTTGGTGGAGATGCTAGAGAAAATGCACAAATTTTGTTAAATATTTTTAACTCTACATCTACTCCAGCCCAAAGAGATATAGTACTTATAAATACTGCTTGTGCTTTAATAGTAGATGGTTTAGCTCGTGATATTCAAGATGGCTTAGAGATGGCGAAGGAAGCGATACAAAACAATAGAGCCAAGATTAAGTTACATCAAATTATAGATATATCAAATAAATTATGAAAAGTTACAGTTTAGCTCTTAATGATATAGATATTGTTGTTGATGATATTATACAAGAGTTTCCCTCAGGAATAGTTCTATTACAGGGTGATTTAGCCTCAGGAAAAACAACATTTGTAAAAGCGATTGTTATAAAGCTAGGTATTAAAGATGAAGTTACATCGCCAACATTTTCACTTCAGCAATGTTACGCAAAGAACATTTTTCATTATGATATATATAATCATGGACTAGAACATTTTATATCACTCGGAATGCTAGAAGAACTGCAAAAAGACGGGCTTCACTTTGTGGAGTGGGGAGATGAAGAGTTATATAAAATTTTAAACAATGCTGGGATGGATGTAATGAAGATAAAAATTAAAAAAACTTCCAATGAAAAAAGAGAATATAGGGTAGAGTATGCATAAGTTACAAGCAAAAAATTTAGAAAAAAAAATTAAAGATTTAGAGATAGTAAAAGGGATGAGCCTTGAAGTAAATAGCGGTGAAGTGGTTGGACTTTTAGGACCAAATGGAGCAGGGAAAACTACAACATTTTATATGATATGCGGACTTGTTGAAGCGACTAAAGGAGAGGTTTTTTTTGATGGAGAAAACCTTTCAAGTATGCCCCTCCATGAAAGGGCTTTAAAGGGGATAGGTTATCTTCCCCAAGAAGCTTCTATATTTAAAGATTTGAGTGTTGAGGATAATCTTATGGTAGCGGCACAGGTTGGAATCAAGGGTAAAAAAGCTCAAGAAGATAGAATTTTAGAACTCCTAGATATGTTTAATATCGAGCCAATTCGTTATAGAAAAGGTATCAGTTTAAGTGGAGGAGAGAGACGGCGTGTTGAGATAGCTAGAGCACTTGTAAATGAGCCAAAATTTTTGCTTCTTGATGAACCGTTTGCTGGGGTTGATCCAATCGCTGTTATGGATATACAAAAGGTTATCAAACAGCTAGTATCTTATGATATTGGTGTTCTCATAACTGATCATAATGTTCGTGAAACCTTAGCTGTTTGTGATCGTGCGTATGTCATCAAAGCAGGAGAGTTGTTAGCAAGTGGAACAAGTGAAGAGATTGGAAAAAATGCAGATGTTCGTACGCATTATCTAGGTGAGGGCTTTAAGCTTTAAAAAGCGATAAATATTATGGCAGGACTTAGGCAAGCTCAAAGTGTAGAGAATAAGCATACACTCTCAAATACACTAAGAAATTGGCTTCCGATACTACATTCAAGTTTATCTGATTTAGATGAGGCGATGGCTCCCTTTATTGATGGAAATCCTGTAGTTGAAGTAGAATCAGGATATGAAGAAAATTTTGAGAAAAAAATTCCAAAAAAAGTGATTTCAGGCTCAGTAAGTAACTCAAGAACTGAGCAAATAGAAGCATTAACTATAGCCTATCGTTCTTTACACGATGTTTTAGATGAACAAATGGGTATGCCACTTTTCCCAACTCCAATTTCTCAAAAAATTGCTGATTATGTAATAGCTAATCTTGATGATGGAGGCTATTATGAGGGTGATAGCGAAGAGTTTTGTAGAAAATATAGTATAAGTTTAGAACAGTTTGAAAAAGTTAGACTTCGTTTTGCACATGTTGATCCAGTTGGTATTGGTGCAAAAGATTTAGCTGAGTCTTTTATTTTTCAGTTAGATTCAGCGCAAATTTCTGATACTGGGTATTCTTTAGCCTGTGAAGTGATAGCAAATATAGAAGAAATTCATAGTTTTTCTTCAAGAGATGGATTTTTAGAAGTTATGAAAGTGATAGGAAGTTTTAAAAATCCTCCAGCAATTGAATATCAAGAAGAATCTATGCAAGTTGTACCTGATTTAATGATATTTTTTAATGAGGATAATGCCATTGAAGTTGAGTTAAATGATGCCTATTATCCAAAGATAAAAATAGATACAAATTATGGAGTTAATCATGAGTTTATTCATGCAAAAATAAAAGAAGCCAAGTCCTTAGTAGATGCCCTAGATATGCGTAAAGCTACTCTATACAAGGTTGGACTTATGATAGTTGAGTATCAATATGAATTTTTTACAGGTGGTTCTATAATGCCTCTAACCTTAAAAACATTAGCAGATGAGTTTGGTCATAACCCATCTACAATTTCTCGTGCCATAGCAAACAAATACATAGCCTGTGCTAGAGGTGTTATATCAATGAAAGAATTTTTTACAACTGCTATTGATGAGGATGTTTCTAATGCTGCGATTAAAGAATTTTTGCTCACTCTCGTAAAAGAAGAAAATCGTGAAAAACCTTTAAGTGATATGAAGTTTTTAAAACTAATTCAAGAAAAATTTAAAGTAAAAATGGTGAGAAGAACGATAGCAAAGTATCGTTATCAGTTAAATATCGCTGGTTCTAGCGAGAGAAGAAAGCTCTATAAACTACGATAATATCACCTTTTTTCTCAGCCTATAAAGTTATTTTTACTCTCTTACTTATTGAAGACTTTATAAACTTAGTTCTTTTTCTCTCTTTATCAAAGCCACAACACCATCATACATATCTTGAACACATTCTACTTCACTCACTCCTAGTCTTCTTTTATTTGAGATGTCGTAAACTCCACCCTCACTATCAGAATGTTCTCCGTGTATGCCTCTTATTTGAACATTGTGTTTATCTGCTATAGATTTAAACTCATCCATATTTTCACCAAGTTTAGGAAGCTTTATATGGACACTTGCTCTCAGAGCAGTTCCGAGATTTGTAGGACAACTTGTTATAAAACCTAGATGCTCATCATAAGCAAATTTTACACTTTTTTGTATCTCTGCTATGGCAGTAGTAAGACGAGTAAAAACCTCTTTTATATCTCCACCTGCTTGCATTGAGATAATTCTTAGTTCATCTTCTTCATTTATCCATACTAAAAATGTTTTATCATCATTATGAAAAATTCCTCTTGCGTTAGGCCAATCTTTATTTAGCCCTGCTGCTTCTAAAAATCTATCTCCAGCCTTAAATAAAAAGTGCTCAGCTATCAAAGATTGGCTATCTGCTTCACTCATATTGTTTAGCGGATAATATTTACCTGCTAGAGAACCACTAAAAGAAATTAAAACTTTTGAAACATCTTTTTCTATCTTTTGTCTTTGATCTTTTAAAATAGCAGTACCAAGTGGAATATCTGCAACATTTCTACCAACTCTTATCCTAGTAGAAAGAATGTACTCTCCGTTGCTATCAGGGTTTAGTGCATCTAAATCATTAGGGTTTAGGTTACTTATATGCTTATCATTTTTAGTAAACCCATGATAATCTTCTATGATTTTATCAAAAAGTGGAGCAAAAACTTCATAAGACTCTTCATCCCCTGCATAAACACCTATCCCACTATCTGGGTTTTGAACTCCAGAGTTTATCGCATCACTAAGAGTAAAGCCATTTGATGTTTTTTTATCCTTTAACTCTTCAAACATCTCTGGTGTAAGATATTTAGCTAAAAGTGACTTTGAGCCTTTTAAACTATCTGGATATTTTTCTGTCATGAAACTTCCTTTTAAATTATATGCTTTTCATAATTTTACCATTTTATAAATTTAAGTTTTATTTTAATGTGATTATTTTAAATAGTGTGAGTTCTTGGAACTACTTTATTCTTTTGAAGTCTTGTTTGATATAATCCCATTTATGATTGAACTTGACAATAGAACTTCTTTAGAAATTAATGACAAACTTCTTAATGAAATAACTCAAACACTTACAGATAAAGAGATTGAGCTTATTATCACTACACAAGAAGAGATACAACACATTAATTACCAACACAGAAATATTAACAAAGCAACAGATGTACTTAGTTTTCCTTATGTAGATATGCCAATTGCTGGAAGTATCGTTATTTCAGCTTGGCATGTTTTAGATAAATCAATAGAGCTCGGTCATACAAATGAGGATGAACTTTGCTTATTATATATTCATGGATTACTGCATCTCTTAGGCTATAACCATGAAATAGATGATGGGGAAATGAGACAAGAAGAAGAAAGATTAATCACTAAGTTTAATCTACCAAAAAGTTTAATAATTAGAACACAAGGATAATACAGATGGATTTCATGATTTTTATAGTTGCTATGTCAGCTTTAATATATGGAGCAGATTTTATAATCAAAGAATCAGAAAGAATTGCTTTACATTTTAAAATATCGCATTTTGTCATAGGGGCTACTCTTATAGCATTTGGAACATCTTTACCTGAAATGGCAGCATCAATGATGGCATCAAACCAAGGTAAAAGTGATATGGCTGTAGCAAATGTTGTAGGTAGTGTGATTTTTAATATCACCTTAGTTCTAGGTATTGTGTTTTTTATTGCTAAGAAAATGCAGCCTAAAAGAAATTTATTTGCACAAGATAGTGCATGGGTTATAGTTCCTTTAGTGATGTTTTTTATAATGGTTGAAGATGGTGTTATAGGAAGAATAGATGGTGTTTTATATCTTTTGTTAATGGTTTCTTTTCTAGTATATCTCTTTAGTGATGCAAAAGATGATTTAGCAGGTGAAGTTGATGCGGAGTTATCATCTCAAAAATTTAAATGGGGAAAAACAATACTTTTATTAGCCATAGGTTTTACTCTTACAATAGGCGGTGCGAGTTTCGTAATTGAAAGTGGCTCAAACATAGCAAGAGAGTTTGGTATTAGTGAATGGATTATAGGAATATTTTTAATTTCGCTTGGAACATCATTGCCTGAACTTGTAGTTTCTTTAGTAGCCGTTAAAAAAGGCAATGCTGAGATGAGTATAGGAAATATCATAGGTTCTAATGTAGCAAACTTTTCTATGGTTCTAGGTGCTGCTTCCCTCGTTAATCCACTTACAGTAGATTTAGTAGCTACACAATTTGATATGCTCATTATGCTTGGAGCTTCAATTACACTACTCCTTATCCTAGCCAATAAACTTTATAACAAAGCTGGAGCGTTTTTTCTACTTATTATACTGGGTCTTTTTATTCAAAATTCTCTTAATTTAGTATAATTTTATTATTGGTTTTTAGACTATTTCAGTAAAAATTGATAGTTTTTTATACTTCAAAGTCTCATGAAATCTTCTATAAACCCTATTACTTAGTATCTAAAGATTTATTCTTCTCTATAAGAAAGGTTCTTTTTTTTATTTCTTTGATATCGTGAAAAAGTGTTGCAGCTATAAAAAATAAAACCATAATGAGTACAATAACACTGTATAATAATAAATAATTTTTTATATGTCCTGATTCAAAGGGATTTTCCAATTATAAGTCATCTTTTAAATTTTTGAAGGCTTTCTTAATATCGTCTTCAGCTTTTTCATAAGTTTTTTTAGAATCCTCTCGCTCACGATTTCTTTCAGCTTTTAAATCATCTTGGATCTCTTTTCTATCTTCTTTCCAAGTTTTTCTATCTTCTTTAAAATCACTCCAAACTTCTTTTCTATCTACCTTAAAGTTATCCCATATTTGCGTTAAATCATCTTTTACATCGTTCCATAGTCCTGCATTAGCAGAACTTGAAAGTGCTATAATAAGTATAATTGTAAAGACTACAGCTTTCAAAATTGCATCCTTTTAAATTTTTGATTGAATAAATTCATGAAGTTCTTTTACTATTATTTCTAAAGAACCCTCACCAGAAATAACTACAAGCATCTTTTTGAGTCCATAAAAAGCTTTTATAGAAGGCAAAGGTTTTAGATAAAGTTTTATTCGGTTATCAAAAACCTCACTATTATCATCTTTACCTCTTGACCTACCAAGCACTCTATCTCTAGCTGTTTTCTCACTTACTTCAATTTCAATCACATGTAATAAGCTAATGGAATCTTCTTTTTCTAAATAAGAATCAAGTGTATTCATTTGCTCAACACTTCGAGGAAAACCATCAATTAATATAACTTCAGTAGGTGATTTTTTAATGGAATTAATAATAGTTTCCATCACCATGTCAATTGGAACAATATTTCCCTTAGACATATAAGTATCCAATTCAAGTCCTCTCTCACTTCCTAAGGCAACTTCTTCTCTAAGTACATCACCCGTAGAGTAATGAGTAATATTTTCATTTTCTTTTGCTATTAACTCAGCATCAGTAGTTTTTCCACTCCCTGGTGCTCCGATGATAAGAAATAGTTTTTTATGTGTATTTGGCACTAATTGCCTCCTTGAGATTTTTTTTGTTCACGAAGTTTAATATGTAAATCACGAAGCTGATTATTATCAACAGGACTTGGAGCTTTGGTTAGGATACAAGAAGCTTTTTGTGTTTTAGGAAATGCTATGACATCTCTAATGCTTGGCGTTTTAGATATAAGCATCATCATTCTATCAAAGCCAAGAGCAAACCCACCATGGGGAGGTGCGCCAAATTTAAGTGCATCAAGTAAAAAGCCAAATTTTTCTTGAGCTTCTTCTTCCCCAATCCCTAATAGTTTAAAAACTTCATTTTGTATATCTTCTTTGTGGATACGAATAGATCCACCGCCAAGTTCTGTACCATTGAGTACAATATCATAAGCGATAGACTCTATCTCTTGAACATCATCTTTATCGGTATCTTTTGGCATTGTAAATGGATGATGAAGTGCTTTAACACGACCATCTTCAACTTCAAACATTGGAAAATCTACAACCCAAATAAATTCATAAGCATCTTTATCAACGAGATTCATTTTTTCATGTTCTGCTATAAAGTTTCTAAATCTACCCATGTAATCAAGCACGGTTTTTTTATCCCCTGCACCAAAGAATACCACATCACCGACTTCAAGTTCAGTTCTCTCTATTAGTAGTGCTATATCTTCTTGTGAGAAAAATTTTACAAGTGGACCTTTAAGCCCATCTTCTTTCATTTGGAAGTAACCCAGACCATGCGCACCAAACTTACGAACAAACTCTTCAAAACCTTTCATCTCTCGCTTAGAAAAAATCAAATCCGCGCCAGGAACTTTTAAAGCTTTGATACGGTTCTTATGTGGCTGTTTTGCAATATTTGTAAATATTTCATTATCACATCTCTCAAAAATATCAATAACATCTACCATCTTAAGGTCATACCTCATATCTGGCTTATCTGATCCATACCATTCCATAGCATTATTATAAGTGATGCGGTTAAATGGAGTTTGTGTTTGGATACCACAAGACTTAAACATAGCAACAAGCAGGTCTTCTGCAACTTTAATAACATCTTCTTGAGTACAAAAACTCATCTCAACATCTATTTGAGTAAACTCTGGTTGTCTATCAGCTCTTAAATCTTCATCTCTAAAACACTTTGCAATTTGAAAATATCTATCAAAACCACCAACCATGAGAAGTTGTTTAAAAAGTTGTGGAGATTGAGGAAGTGCGTAAAATTCACCATCATGGACACGAGAAGGCACTAGATAATCTCTAGCACCCTCTGGAGTTGATTTTGTTAAAATAGGAGTTTCAACTTCTAAAAAACCATTTGTATCAAGTATATTTCTTGCGGCAATGGCTGCTTTTGAACGAAGACGAAATACTTCATATAAGTCTGGGTCACGAAGTTCTAAGTATCTGTACTTAAGAGTTGTCTCTTCCCCAACACTTTTATCTCCAATAACAAATGGAACAGTAGCGGACTTATTTTCAATAATAAGTTTTTCAACTATAATCTCAATAGATCCAGTTTTTAAACGAGGGTTTGTTAAACCCTCTCCACGCAAACGAACTCTACCATGGGCGATAAGAACAAACTCATCACGAACGCTATTTGCTATTTTATGTGCTTGCTCGCTATCTGCTGGGTCACAAGTGAGTTGAACTAAACCACTTTTATCACGCAAATCAATAAAAATAATCCCACCATGGTCACGATGATTGTTAGCCCAACCAGCTAAAACAACTTTGTCGCCTACATTTGCTTCATTTAAATCTGTACAATAATGACTTCTCATATATATAGAATCCTAGTTAATTAATTTTTAAAAATTATATCAAAGCTAGGCTTATTTCTTTATTATCAAGAAGTGAGTATAATTTGTTAAATTAATATAAGTGATATTCTCTTGCAAAATAAATGTATAAAAAGTGTTGGTGTAATTTTACGACCATCTACCCCTGAGCTTAAAAGTAGTTTTTTTAAACTTCAAGATACTTTTATAAACTATGGGATTGAAGTTCATATAGAGAGTATTAGTGGTGCTATGATTGATATTATGGGTATGGAATTTGATTTACTTTGTAAGCAATGTGACGCACTAGTTAGCCTTGGTGGCGATGGAACATTGATTTCTGCGGTAAGAAGAAGTTTTAATTATGAGATTCCTATATTTGGTGTATATGCTGGAAACCTAGGTTTTTTAGCTGATGTTAGCATGGATGAGCTTGATGAATTTGTCAAAAAACTCAGTAGAGGTGATTACCGTATAGATGAGCGTTCAGTACTTCAAGCAACTCTTATTAAAGACAAGCAAGAGATACAAGTACATGCTTTTAACGATATAGTATTCACTAGACCCTCAATCTCAAACATGATTCATGTTGAAACGCTAGTGGATAATAAAGCTTTTAACACCTACTACGGAGATGGGGTTATCGTTTCAACTCCAACAGGCTCAACAGCCTATAACCTCTCAGCTGGTGGACCTGTTTTGTTTCCTCTTACTAAAGTGTTTACGCTTACACCAATTTGTCCTCATTCTTTAACACAAAGACCTGTTGTCTTACCAGGTGAATTTTCTATAGAGATGAAAACATCAGACTCTAAAGCTTTGATTATTGTTGATGGGCAAGATATACATGAGTTCAATGAGGGTGATAGCATACATATAAAGTTGTCAAGAAATTTTGCAAAACTTATACATAGAAATGAATTTAATTATTTTGATGTACTGAAAGAAAAATTAGGCTGGGGTGAATAAAAGTATTATTTAACTCTATCACACTATAATATGGGCAATTAAATACTTAGGATAATAAATGAGAATAATTCTACTAGGAGCTCCTGGTGCTGGAAAAGGCACACAAGCTCAATTTTTAACGAAAAAATACAACATCCCTCAAATCTCTACAGGTGATATGCTGCGTGCTGCAATAAAAGCTGGTACGCAGATGGGTAAAATGGCAAAAGCAGCAATGGATGCGGGGAAATTAGTCACTGATGATATTATAATCGGTTTAGTCAAAGATCGTGTATCTGAAAATGATTGTAAAAATGGTTATTTATTAGATGGTTTTCCTCGTACACTTCCTCAGGCTGATGCTGTGACTAGTGCTGGTATTATTATTGACGCAGTTATAGAGATTGATGTTCCAGATTCTGAGATTGTTGAGCGTATGGCTGGTCGTCGAGCTCACTTAGCATCAGGAAGAACATATCATATAGTTTTTAATCCTCCAAAAAATGAGGGAAAAGATGATCTGACTGGTGAAGAATTAGTACAAAGAGAAGATGATAAAGAGTCGGTAGTTCTTGAGCGTCTTGAAGTGCATCATAAACTCACTCAACCTTTAACAGCTTATTATAAAGAGATGTCTTGTAGAGTGGATACTCTAACATATATTAGAGTTGATGGCACTGCCCATATATCTGAAGTTGAGTTGGCTATTACTTCTAAGCTAGGGTAAAAGTATTGACTAATAGTATTGGTTCTTCTTCCTTAGAAGCCTCTGCTATTAATAGTTTGTTGAGTTATGGTACCTAAAATGGAAATGATGCAAGATTAGTCTCAAAAACATCAACTTATTTCAACTTCAAACTTTTAATATATAAAAAGACAGACCACCCCGACATCTAATAACTCAAGCTAAGTTGATGCAAATATTTTAAGCAATTATATTTATATTGCTACCTATGCCTGTTTTTTGTGCGGTTACTTGTTTGGATTGTTCAGTTGCACTCTCTAAAACGCTCAGAGTAGCTTTTTTTTCTACTTCCATTGACTTCTTAAGTGCTTCGACTTGAACTACTGCCATATTTGAACTTGCTGATGATACATCCATGATTAATCCTTTACACATAGTATATACTAAATTTGATTAGTAAAGTTATTAAACTTTTTTATTAGTTATGATAAAATCATATCATGAAAAATATAAAAAAAGCCGTATGTGTGATGAGTGGGGGGATGGACTCTACTCTGAGTGCATATATGATGCAAAGTGATGGATACGAGATTATTGCTGTTCACTTTAACTATGGGCAAAGAACGCAAAAAAAAGAGTTAGAATGTTTTGAAAAAATATGTAAATCTTTAAAAGTTCAAGACAAATATATTTTAGACTTAGATTTTTTTAAACAACTAGGAGCATCGGCTTTAATAGATAAAACAATAGAAGTTCCAACTATAGGAGTTCAAGAGGGTGTTCCTAATACTTATGTGCCTTTTAGAAATGGTATATTTTTAAGTATGTCAGCTGCTATTGCTGAAAAAGAAGGAGCAGAGGCTATTGGTATAGGGGTCGTAGAAGAGGATAGCAGCGGTTATCCAGATTGTCGTAAATCTTATATACAAAGTATGGAAAAAAGTATTAACCTCGGAACTAAAGATGAAACAAATATTAAAATCTATATGCCCTTAGTAAGTTTACAAAAATCTCAAATAGTACAAAAGTCTCTAGCTTTGAATGTACCACTTCATTTAACATGGAGTTGTTATAAAAATGAGTCCAAAGCTTGTGGAGTTTGTGATAGTTGTAGATTAAGATTAAATGGTTTTAAGTTAGCTAATAAAGAAGACCCTATAAAATATGAATAGTTTTTCTTTTAAAGATTTAGAGATAGAGCATATCGTTAAAAAAGGGATGAAAAATAGTTATATAAGCATCAAAGATGAGGCTAGAGTTATTTTAAAAACGCCTGAAGTTTCTAAGGAATTTGTCTTAAAATTACTAGATGATAAAGAGCTATGGATACGAAAAAAACTTCTTTTTATTAAAGAACATACTCCTATTAGAGTTAAAATTGAAGATGAAGTACTTTTATTTGGAGAAATTTATTCTGTTGATGAGCTAGTAAGTCTTAGACAAAAATTACAAAAAATTAAAATAAATTCACATGACAAGATACACAAGTGCTATAATGATTTTTATAAAGAATCTGCTTTAGAATATATCGTCCCAAGGGTTAAATATTTTTCAAAAGTTATGCAACTTGATTATAAAGAGATAAAGTTTAGAAAGATGAAAAGTAGATGGGGTAGTTGCAATTCAAATAAAATTTTAACTTTTAATACAGAGCTTATGAAAACAAAAAAAGAACTTATTGATTATGTTGTAGTGCATGAATTAGCTCATTTAAAATATATGAACCATTCTAAAAAATTTCATGCACTTGTGGAAGAATTTTTGCCTAACTCTCAATACTTTTCTAAAGAGTTAAAAAAAATAAGGCTTGTTAGTTTCTAAAAAAAAATAAGCTAGCATCAACGATTATCAGCCCATCAATCTCGTAATATCATTAAATAAACCAAGCCCCATAAGTGAGAAAAGTATTACCCATCCTGCGATTGTTAAATTTATAAGAACCTTTTCACTAGGCATTTTCTTTGTTATCATCTCATAAAGATTAAACATGATATGTCCACCATCAAGTGCTGGAATTGGGAGAAGATTTAAAACACCAAGATTTACAGAAATTAGTGCTGCAAAAAACAAAACACTCATCCACCCAACATCTGTAGCATCTGCTGTAATTTTGACAATGGATATAACACCACCAAGCTCTTTAGCAGGGACATCACCCATAATGAGTTTTTGTAAACTTGTAAATATCATAGTTGATGCAAAAATAGTTTGCTCACTTGCATAAGAAAATGTTTCACTTACACTCAGTTCTAGTGTGTGGAAAACTCCTGCGCTACCTATTCCTATCATCTTTTTTTGGATAATTTCATTAAACATATTTTTAGTTTCAGTGACTTTTGGAGTAAGTGTTTTATATTCTATAAATCCAGCTCTTTGAATTTCAAGATTTAAACTATCTTGTGATGCTGATATCATTTGAGCCATCTCTTTCCATGTACTGATAGATACGCCATTAATCGAGCGAACGGTGTCATTTGATTCTAGCCCTGCAATAAAAGCAGGAGAGTCTTTGACAACTTTACCGATAACTGGAGACAAAATATTTGGTCCACCAAGAGCGATGATAAAGTAAAGCACAAAGGCTAAAATAAAATTTGCAAAAGGACCTGCTAGAAGTATAAAAATTCTTTGTAAAGGCGTTTTAGTATTGTAACTATCATCATCAAGACTTACTTGCCCTGGATCAGCGTCACTTTGACCTTTCATCTTTACATAACCGCCAAGTGGGATTATCGCTATTCGCCATTCTGTTCCAAACTTCTTAAACGAGGCTATTTTTTTACCAAAACCTATGCTAAAAACTTCCACATACACACCCATCAATCGAGCAGCCATATAGTGACCTAGTTCATGAAAAAAGATTAAAGCACTAAGTACTAAAAGTGAAACTATCATACCCATTATTTACCATCCTTTGCAAATGCTTGTTTAAATCCCCAAAGGTATTCTAAACCAGAATATACAGTAAGTGCAACTGCAAACCAAAGAAGTGCGTCTCCTAGTGACCAGTGCATGAGTAAGAAGCCTATAGCTATCATTTGTGCTACTGTTTTTACTTTTCCAGCCCAAGAAGCTTTAACTGAGATACCCTCACTCATAGCAACCGTACGAAGTCCTGTAATAAAAAGCTCTCGAACAACGATGATATAAACTGCCCAAGCAGATGCCTCGCCTATCATCATAAGACCTAGAAAGGCTGCAAGGGTAAGCATCTTATCTGCGAGGGGGTCGAGTATCGCCCCTAACATTGTCATCTGATTCCACTCTCTTGCAATGTAGCCATCAAAAAAGTCAGTAGCAGAGGCTAAGACAAAAAGAAGTGATGCAAAGTAGTAGTTCCATGAGATGTGGAAACCATTATCTGTAAATATTTGTGGATTTAAAATAATCCAAAACATAAAAGGAGCGATAAGTATGCGAATGGATGCAAGTGCATTAGGTAAATTTAACATTTGGAATTTTAACTTTTTGGCTCTTAATCTAGGCTTGACTTACAAATATATTTAGATATTGGGTTTAATGTGCAAAAGTTGAGGATGATTGATTAGACTTAAGTGTTTGTGTCTTTGTTTTGCTAAAGTATTAAATGAAAATTTTACTTACACTCTTATCTCCACTGATTATATATGCTTCTAGCAATGATTTCTCAGGTCTTTATGAAAATGAAGATACAATGATTTATATTAAAAATGAAAATATTAAAACAAAACAAATTAATAAAACAAACTTTATAAAGATAAATATAGACAATAAAATCTCAACTTTCAAATATAAACTTAAAAATACTCAGTTGATTTTATACAGGATTGAACCAGATAAGAGTGTATTTGATATAGAATTTATTTATAAATTGTGTAAAAATATAAATTTTGAATACTCATTTTTATGCAAAAATGCTCAATACTATTTTATTGATGAAAATGAAAAAGCTTTGAATGATTATCTTTATCGTTATGCAGATAGTTTTACTAAAGTAGATAAAACATTATTTAAAAAAGATCTCTCACTGGAAATACCAGAAAATTTAAATAATACCGAAGATACATCTTTTAGCCTTGTTTATAAAAGTACAAATAAAAATGAACCTGATTTTGACACAGCAAAAAAGAGTCTTTGGTTTTTGTCATATACCAATACTAATGTAAATATTTTCATAAATGGTCTTGATTTTCGAGATGGGACACCAAGTAATGAGAGGCGACATATTAAGCATAAAGAAGAATGGAAAGCATATTATAAATCAAACTTATTCAGAGATAATTTTAATATTGTCTATAGTTGGGACTCTTCATTAGGCATTTCTAAAAATAATACAAAACAATTAGAATCCTTGATTAAATTTATTTTAAAAAATAATACTAAAAATAGTATAACTCTCATAGCTCATTCTCATGGTGGCAACTTATCTAAAGAAGTATTAGTAAACTTATTTGAAGAGAATATCAATTTGAAGAATATAAGTTTAATCACACTAGCAACACCACATAAAGGGGTTGAAAACATTGATGATACTTTAAAATATATTATGCCAGTAGCTGAGATTATGTATGATATGTTTTCTCTTGATTTTGATAAACATAAGCAAATGATTCAGGCGAGTAAGCGTTTGTATAGTGGTGCTTATAATCAACTTGAAGCATATAAAGATAATGCTTACTTACAAAACTTAAATAAAAAATTTATAATCTATGATTTGCATAAAAACACTCTTTTTATAGCAGCAAAGCATGATGAAATACTTAAAACAGATAGTAGTTTATGGAAAGATATTTCTAATACAAAAAAAATTATAAATAACAAGCATGGAAACATTGTAGATAAGCCTGATATAAAGATATTTGAAATAATTTTTGAGTTTAAAAATAGAAAATAATTTTTCGATATAATCATGCTCAATATAAATAAATTAGGATACTTTTTTGCAATATACAAATGAAGAATTAAAAGAAAAAATAATTGATTTAAAAACCAAACTAGATGTAACAGTTGTAGCCCATTTTTACCAAAGAGATGAGGTATTTGATATTGCTGATATTACAGGTGATTCTCTTGAGTTAGCAACAAGAACCAGAGATGATGATGCAGAGTTTGTATTGTTTTGTGGTGTTGGTTTTATGGGACAAAGTGTCAAAGTATTAAGTCCGAAAAAAAGAGTAGTGATGCCAAAAATCGCATGTTGTGCTATGGCAAAAATGATTGATGCCATCTATTTTGATGAGTCTATCGCTTTTATGGAGGAAAATGGAATTTCTAAAGATAATATTCTCCCAATTACATATATCAATTCAAATGCAGATGTTAAGGCAAAGGTAGGCGAAATGGGAGGGCTTGTTTGCACGAGTTCAAATGCGAAGTTTATTATTTCTGATGCCCTTAAAGTTGGCAAAAAGATTTTGTTTGTTCCAGATAGATGCTTAGGACAAAACATTGCTAATCAAATGGGACTTAAGTCTATGGTAATTGGGGATGGTGCTAACCCACAAGACAATGACATAATCTGTTATGATGGATTTTGTTCTGTGCATCAGCTATTTTCTCTTGAAGATATAGGATTTTACAGAAAAAAATTTCCAGGTATTTTGATAGCTGTTCATCCTGAATGTGATCCTAAGATATGCGATGCCTCAGACTTTGTAGGCTCAACATCTCAACTTATCAAGTACATAAAAGAGTTGCCTCTTGAGCAAAAAATAGCTGTTGGAACTGAATTTAATATGGTTAATCGTCTTAGAACTAAAAATACCTATATCTTATCCTCCACAAAACCAGAATGCCCAACGATGAATGAAACAACTTTAGAAGATGTTTATGTCACTTTAAAAGCGATAGAAGATCTTAAACCGATTAATGAAATTCACATTGATGAAAGTACCCAAAAATGGGCTAAAATTGCACTAGAGAGAATGTTAGCATTATGATAGAAGCATTTGTAAAAGAGAGTTTAGCTCAAGATGTTGGTCGTGGTGATTTATATGCTTTAGTTGAGCCTAGCATTGATTGTAAGGCAGATATTATTGCAAAGAGTGAAGGAGTTATGGCAGGAGTTCTCTATGTAAATGCTTTAGCAAAGTTAGAGAATTTTGAAATTATTTGGGGAAAAAAGGATGGCGAATCTTTTGTTCATAGTGATATATTAGCAGTTCTAAAAGGTAATTCTCATACTATCTTAAAAGTTGAAAGAACAGTTTTAAATATTTTGCTTCATGCAAGTTCAATCGCTTTTTTAACAAAACAATACGCTCAAATCATAGAACCTTATGGAGTCAAGCTTTTAGACACAAGAAAAACAAGACCACTTTTAAGAGTTTTTGAAAAATACGCTACAAGGTGTGGAGGTTGCATAAACCATAGAATGGGGCTTGATGATTGTTTAATGATAAAAGATACCCACTTAAAAACTATAAAAAACTTAAAAGAGTATATTAAAAAAGCGAGAAAAAAGATACCCTTTACTTCAAAAATAGAAATAGAAGCACAAACATTTGAAATAGCCTGTGAAGCTATGGAAGCAGGATGTGACATAGTAATGTGTGACAATATGATAGCGAATCAAATCTTTGAAATAGTAAAGTTTAGAGATGCTAACTTTAGCCATATACTTTTAGAAGCGAGTGGAAATATCTCTTTAAGTACTATAGAGTCCTATGCAAAATGTGGCGTTGATGCAATAAGTAGCGGTTCTTTAATTCATCAAGCAAACTGGATTGATCTTTCTATGAAAATGGATTAAAATCTTAAATTATGGCTGATGATGCTGAAAAAACGGAAGAACCCACCCCTAAGAAAATAGAAGATGCTCGAAAAGAGGGAAATGTTCCAAAGTCTCAAGATGCATCAGGTGTTATCACTCTTTTTGTTGCAATTTTAGCGGTGTTGATGTTGTTTCCTTTTATGGCGAAACAAGTTATTCTACTTTTTAAGTATTATTTTTCCCTCATTGGAATGCCATTAGATAAGTCGTTTATGATAGATATTGCAATTGTGACCTTTGAGCATTTGATGTTAATTATTTTACCTTTAGCTATTGCCGTTGCTATTGCTGGTGTAATTGCTGCTTTAGCCCAGTTTGGATTTCTTTTTACACTTGATGCAATTCAACCAAAGTTTAGTAAAATTGATCCCATTAAAGGAACTAAAAATCTTTTTTCTTTGAAGAAAATAATTGAAGGTGTAAAAATTACATTTAAATCATTTACAACACTCGGTGTTGGATTTATGTTTTTCTTCATATTTATAAAAGAGTTGCCTACAGTTGCTCTATTTTCTTTACCTGATCAGCTTGAGTGGCTAGTCGAAAAAATGATTATAATTGCCTTTGTCATGTTATTTGTAATATTTATTTTTGCAATTATAGATATTATTATTGTTAGAAAGCAGTACTTTGATGGGCTTAAAATGAGTAAGCAAGAGGTAAAAGATGAGATGAAAAATATGGAGGGTGATCCATTAATAAAGTCAAAAATCAAGCAAAAGCAGATGGAGATGTCACGCCAAAGAATGATGTCTTCAGTTCCAGATGCGGATGTAGTTATCACAAATCCAACACATTATGCAGTTGCTTTAAAATATGATGAAAACAAGGCAGCACCTGTCGTTGTAGCCAAAGGAATGGATGTTCTAGCAGGAAAAATTAAAAAAATAGCCCGTGAAAATAATGTACATATAGTACAAAATCCACCTCTAGCTAGAAGTTTGTATCATGATGTAGAAGTAGAAAAACCAATACCAGAAGCACTTTTTGAAGCAGTAGCTGAAGTTTTAGCTTATGTATATAAAATGAATAAGAAATGAAATTAGTGTATAATTTCAAATAATGAATAATATAACAAAAAGAATTGATGCAGCAAAACATATAGTTGTTATTGCCCATATTAACCCTGATGCTGATTCGCTTAGCAGTGCAAGTGCTATGTACACGCATTTATTGAGATTACACAAAAAAGTATCCTTTTTCTGCGTGAGTAAAAATATTCATAATAAATTGAGTTTTTTGCCGTGGTTTGAAAAGATTAGAAATACTTTTCCTAGTTCTGCTGATTTAGCAATTTCACTTGATTGTGCTTCTATTAGTAGAATTGGAATAGAGTTAGAATGTGATTTAATCAATATTGACCATCATGAGACAAATACAAATTTTGGTGATTTTAATATTGTAAATTCAGAACTCATTAGTACTACCCATGTTTTGTTTAATTATTTTAAAATTAATAATATACAAATAAATAAAAAAATGGCAACAGCACTATATGCTGGATTATTAGATGATTCTGATGGATTCTTATCTGATAAAGTGGATGCTAGTATTTTTATTATGTCTAGTGAACTTATAAACCTAGGAGCAGAATATAAGCTATGCAATAAATTTATAATGAAATACCAGTCTTTAGCGGGTTTAAGATTAAAGGCTATAATGTTAGAAAAAATGGATTTATGTCTTGAGGCAAGAGTGGCATTGTTTTTAGTTTCTCAAGATGATATGAAAAAAAGTGGTGCAAGAGCAGAGGATTGTGAAAATCCTTTAGAAGAGGCTTTATTTTTACCTAGAGCTGAAGTATCTCTCTTGATAAAACAAAATGTTGATTTAAGGCTTAAAGTGTCTATACGCTCCAGTGGTGTGTTAAATGCTTCAAAAATAGCTATTAAATTTGGTGGTGGTGGGCATCATGGTAGAGCAGGGTTTAATCTAAGTTCAAAATATACCTTGCAAAGTGCTTCAGAAGAAATTTTACAACTAATAAATAAGGAAATATAGATTTGGGAAAAAATAAATCAAAGTCAAAACTAAGCATAATACTTTTAATTTTAATTATTGCAGGTAGTTTTTTTGTATATACCTCGGAAATATTTGAAAGAAATAAACCTACAATAGAACTCAATAATAATGGATATTGGAATTTAAAAAAAGCACTAAATATTTCTATTACTGATGAGAGCGGTGTTAAATTACACAAAGTAACTCTTGTAAGTGCTAATGGAAAAGAAATACTAAGTTATGAGCAATACATAAAGCCTCAGCAATTATTAAATATTGAAGTAAAACCTCCAAGAAGTATATTCTCCATAAAGGAAAAAGTGATACGGCTAATAGTAGAAGTACATGATGTAAGTTCATGGAATTTTATGAAGGGCAATAAAACTATTAAAGAGTTTAAGTTTATTATAGATAAAAAGAGACCGCAATCAAGTATTTTAAGTAACTCTTATAAAATAACTAGAGGTGGTTCAGCCTTAGTTATTTTTAAGATTCAAGATGAAAACTTAGAAGATATTTATATAGAATTAAATAATAAGAAAAAGTTTAAAGCACAAACCTTCTATGGAGAGGGTTATTACATAGCATTACTTGCATGGCCACTTAAAAATAAAACTTTTAAGGCAACTATTGTAGCAAAGGATTATGCTGGCAATATTTCAAAAACACATATTCCACTCTATATAAAGCAAAAAAAATATAAGGTATCTAAAATTAAAATTAGTGATAATTTTTTAAAGGGTAAGATTGCAGATTTAGCCGAAGAGTTTGAAGAAACACAGGGTTTAACTGACTCAGTAGAACAGTTTAAAATGATTAATGAGAATGTAAGAGCTAAAAATGAAAAATTGATTCATGATTTATCGTCAATTTTGCCAGATACTATAGTTAAAGGCTTTAATATCAAAAAAATGTATCCATTGAAAAATGGAAAAGTTGTTGCTTCTTTTGGTGATCATAGAAAGTATTTGTATAAGGGTAGAGAAATAAGTGAATCTTATCATCTTGGATTAGACTTAGCTTCAAATGCTATGGCAAGTATTAAACCACAAAATTTTGCTAAGGTTGTTTATTCTGATTATAATGGCTTATACGGAAATATGCCAATGTTGTATCATGGACTAGGTTTATACACCATTTATGGACATTGTTCTAGTACAAATGTAAATGTAGATGATATGGTTGAGGCGAAAATGGATATTGCAAAAACAGGTAAAAGTGGGTATGCTATGGGCGATCATCTTCACTTTGGTGTATTAGTTCAAGGTATAGAGGTCCGTCCTGAAGAGTGGATGGATAGAGAATGGATTAAGTTAAATATTTCAGATATAATTGAAGATGCTAAAGAGATAATCAATAAGAGCTAAAATAGCTTCTTTAATGAAGGAGACAGAAAATGTACCAGACTACTATAAAAAAACCTGTTGAACTTGTTGGAATAGGCTTACATAAGGGTTCACCTGTTAAACTTAGACTAGAACCCTTAGAAGATAATAGTGGAATAATTTTTTACCGAAGTGATGTTGATGTTGCTATACCTTTGATTCCTCAAAATGTAGTAGATACAAAAATGGCTACAGTGATAGGAAAAGATGGTTTTGTTATCTCAACCATAGAACATATACTCTCGGCTGTATATGCTTATGGTATTGATAATTTAAAAATTATAGTAGATGCTGATGAAGTGCCTGTAATGGATGGAAGTTCTGCTAGTTTTTGTATGCTTTTAGAGGAGGCAGGTATAAAAGAGCTTTATTCCCCAAAAAAAATAATGAGAATTAAAAAAGATGTTATAGTTCAAGAGGGTGATAAGTATGTTAAATTATCTCCATCTCCTGATTTGAAATATGACTTTAGAATTAAGTTTCCTCATCCAGTAATTCAAAAACAAGAATATATTTTAAAATTTACTAAAGAATCTTATAAAGAGGAAATTTCTCGTGCTAGAACTTTTGGCTTTTTGCATGAAGTACAGTATTTGCGTTCTAAAGGTTTAGCTCTTGGTGGTTCTCTTGAAAATGCAATAGTCTTAGATGAAAAAAAAGTACTAAACCCTGAGGGGCTTAGATTTACAGATGAGTTTGTGAGACATAAGATTCTTGACGCTATTGGGGATATGTCGCTCATTGGTATGAACTTTGTCGGAAATTATGAAGCGATGGCAGGAAGTCACGACTTAAATCATAAGCTTACCTTAAAACTTTTAAAAAATGCGGATAATTTTGAAGTAATAGAACTTGTTGATGAAAAAACAAAGGAACTTGAAAAAGCATATGCCTAAAAATATAGATGTACTCCTTATAGCACTTAGTTCTCCTATACAAATTGGAATATACGAAAACAAGAAACTCATTGATACTATTGTTTCAAATGAAAAAAGTTCTCAAATTCTTCCTAGTGTCTATAAAACAATTTTAGATTCTTATAATATTGAAAAACTTTTTTTTGCAAATGGTCCTGGAAGCTTTATGGCGATAAAAGTTTCCTATATATTTTTAAAGTCTTTAAGTATTTTAAAAAAAATACCACTTTTTGCAAGAGATGCCTTTTATTTTAATAATAATCAAGCAATAAAAGCGATAGGAAAGCTATATTTTGTTAAAATAGATTCAGAAATAAAAACTCAAAAGTTAGAAACAGTACCTGAAGCCACATTTGAGCTTCCAGTTGTGCTTGATTATACTGAGTTTAAAGAAAAATCAACACCGCTTTATTGTATAGGTGCTGTTGCTTAGATTACAATAAAGGTGCTTTAAGCATGACAATAAGCGTTCCTGCGACTTCAGCAAATCTTGGACCTGGATTTGATTCTTTAGGTTTAGCGGTTGATTTGAGAAATCGTGTAGAGTTTCATCAATCAAAATTTTTCAGTGTATCTATCAAAGGTGAGGGTGAAAATAATCCTAGATTAAAAGGAAATAACCTTTTTATTAGTATATTTAACGAACATTATTCACGCCTAACAAAGAAAAAACAAAACTTTAAATTTACATTTTACAACTCTATTCCAATGTCTCGTGGTTTAGGTTCTTCTTCTGCTGTGATTGTTTCAGCAATTGCGTCAGCACATGAAGCAGCAGGAATAAGAGTTTCAAAAAGAAGAATTTTGAATCATGCCCTTGTATATGAATCTCATCCCGATAACATCACGCCTGCCGTAATGGGTGGCTTCAATGCTGCTACAGTTGAGAAAAATAAAGTTTTTTCACAAAAAAAACATCTTCCAGATTACATTAAGGCTATTGTAGTTATTCCAAATAAGCAAATGAATACAGCAAAGGGAAGAATGCTTCTACCTAAATCATATTCTAAAGAAAATGCTACTTATAATTTATCTCACACAGCCTTAAGTGTAGCTGCATTTTTCAATGAAGATTGGGAGATGTTAAAATTAGCATCGCAGGATAGGTTTCATCAAAAAGCAAGGATGAAAACACTGTCAGAACTTTTTTCAGTTCAAAAAATTGCTTATGAGAGTGGAGCCTTGATGAGTACGCTATCAGGGAGTGGATCTACATTTTTCTCAATGGCTTATGATGAAGATTCCCCAATGATAGCAAATAAATTAGCTCAAAAATTCCCAGACTTTACAGTAAGAATTTTAGATTTTGATAATAATGGCTTAACAATAGAGAAGTAACTCTATTAATTAAAGTAAGTTTTAGATATAATGTCAAAAAAATTTCACCAAGCAATAAGAATGTGTGTTTCTTGTAGAGAAAGAGTTGAACAAAAGCTTTTAGTAAGACTTCAATGTATTGAGGGCATACTAAAAGCTTTTAACAATAATGGAAGAAGTTTTTATATATGTAAGACTTGTCTTTTGAATGAAAAAAAAATCATGAAATCACTTATGCGACAATGCAAAAGTGGTGATAAAGATAAACTTGCAACCAGACTAAAGGAGATCATCACTGATGATAGAGAAAGTTAAAGTAAGTGAGATAGCGGCAGAATTAGGAATAGCATCAAAAGATGTTGTTAAAAAAGCACAAGATTTGAATATAGCAGTAAAAGCTGCCAATAGTACTGTAACAGTGGAAGAAGCAGATAATTTAATGAAATTCATTATGAATGGAGAAGTTATCCCAGCGGAAACTTCAATAGAAAAAGAGCAAAAGAGTTCAACTCCAGTAGAATCTGTTGGTGAAAAAAATATAGAAGAAAAAACTAAAGTTCTTGAAGAAGTGAAAAAGGAAATAGTAAAAGAAGTTCCTCCTAAAACTCCAGAAAAAGAAACTAAAACTCCAGTGACTAAAACGAAGTTAGGTATCATTAAAATTCAAGCAAATATTATGCCTAGGGTTAAAAAATCAGGTCTTAAAATTGTTAAAAAGAGAAAGCCTAAGGTTGAAGAAAATTATTCTATGCCCACAAAGCAAGCTTCAGTATCCTCTTATGGAAAAATGAGTGCAAAAGTATTAGAAGAATTAGCTCAGAAGAAAAGAACAAGGTCATCTTCCTCGACAGCTAGAAAACAAGAGCAGGGTATTCGTATGGATATTTTTGGCGGTTCTATGGCTGATGTGTCTATGGATATGGACAATCAAGTTACATTACTAGATTTAAATTCAACTGAACGAGCACCTCTTCCAGTAGAAGAGCCAAGAAAACCACGCGCACCAAAACCAGCAGGAAGAAATGCAAATAAAAAACAAGCTCCTCGTGGTAGAAAAGTTCGTAAAGAAAGAAAAACAAAATACGCGAAAGCTAAACAAGAAGAAGAGATTGTAACTCACGTAGAAATTCCTGAAGATATTCGTGTTTATGAATTTGCAGAAGCTCTTAATCGTCCGATGTCAGATATTATAAAAGTTCTTTTTGATCTTGGTATGATGATGACAAAAAATGACTTTCTTGGAAACGATGAGATAGAAATTCTTTCTGAAGAGTTTGATGTTGAAGTAACCATTATCGATCCTAAAGATGAATTTACACATATTGAAGATGATATTGAAGAAGATACAGATGCAACACATAGAGCTCCTATTATTGCTATCATGGGTCATGTTGATCATGGTAAAACTTCTTTACTTGATGCTATTCGTGAAGCAAAAGTTACTGAGGGTGAAGCTGGCGGTATTACACAACATATTGGTGCTTATACTGTTAAGCAAGATGGCAAGGCGATTACATTTATAGATACGCCTGGGCATGCAGCTTTTTCATATATGCGTCAAAAAGGTACTGATATTACAGATATTATTATTATTGTTGTTGCTGCTGATGATGGTGTAAAACCTCAAACTCTTGAAGTTATTAAACTTGCAAAAGAATCAGGTGTTACAATAATTGTGGCATTAAATAAAATGGATAAAGAAACGGCACAGCCAGACATGGTTAAAGGTCAAATGGCTGAGAATGGAATTAATCCTGTTGATTGGGGTGGAGATGTTGAGTTTATCCCAGTATCAGCAAAATCTGGAATGGGTATTGATGATTTACTTGAAAATATCCTTACTACAGCTGAGATATTAGAACTCAAAGCAAATGTAAATGCTCCAGCTAAAGCATCTGTTATTGAATCTTCTTTAGAAAAAGGGCGTGGTCCAGTAGCTACTGTGATCGTTCAAAACGGTACACTTAAAGTTGGTGATTATGTTGTTTGTGGTGCTGCCTATGGTCGTGTTAAAGCGATGATAGATGAGCATAAAAAACAGATAAAATCATTGTTGCCAAGTCATACAGCGGTTATAGCAGGTTTAAATGAAGTTCCAGCATCTGGTGAGACTATGATGGTTATGGATTCTGATAAAGAAGCAAAAGAGTTCGCAATGAAGCGTCATGAATATGACAGACATAAAGAACTCTCAATCTCTACTAAATCATCATTAGAAGATATGACAGCAATGATTGCAGAGGGTAAACTTAAATCTCTTAAAGTAGTTCTTAAAACTGATGTTCATGGTACTTTAGAAGCTATTAAGTCCTCTATTTCAGCATTAAGAAATGATGAAGTCAAGGTAAGTATTATCAGTTCTGGTGTTGGTGGTATCACTGAAAATGATGTAGAACTTGTGAATAATTCTGAAAACTGCATTCTTTTAGGATTTAATGTTCGTCCAACAGGTGCAGTCAAAGCCGCAGCTAAACAAAAAGGTGTTGAGATTAAAACATACTCAATTATTTATCAATTAATTGATGATATTACTGGAATGCTTACGGGTATGATGTCTCCAAAATACACTGAAGAAAATACTGGTCAGGCAGAAGTTAAAGAAGTATTTAAAATTCCTAAGGGTCTTGTCGCTGGTTGTATTGTTGTTGATGGTAGGCTTATTCGTGGTGGTATGGTTCGTGTTATTCGTGAGGGTATTGTTCATTATGAGGGTGAGCTTACTTCACTTAAACGCTTTAAAGATGATGTGGATGAGATTGGTAACGGTTATGAATGTGGTGTTGTGATTAGTGGATACGATGATGTTATCCCAGGTGATATACTAGAAACATTTAAAAAAATAGAGCAAAAAATTTCATTATAGGTAATATGTGAAGGATACTTTGATTTATGACTGAAGCACAAATAAAATTAAAAAGAACAGAATCAGTTCTTAGTGAGTTGATACCTCAAGCACTAGGGGCTATGAATGACAAACGCCTTCATGATTTAAATGTCATAGAAGTTAAATGTTCTCGTGGTAAGAGTGATGCTAAGGTGTATATAGATCCCGTAGAGTTCTCAGAGCAAGAAAAACGAGATTACCTCAAGTTACTTCGTAAAGCTCGTCCTATTATTGAAACATATTGCTTGAAAGATCAGGGCTGGTATAGATGCCCTACATTTACATTTGAATTTGATGAGCATTTAAAACAAGCACAAAATATCGATGAATTATTTAAAAAAATTGCTCAAGATAAGGGAGAAGAATAATGTCTTTACAAAGCGATATAAACTCACTTGTAAAATCAGTTGATTTAGAACTTTATGATACATCCATAGTGAATGAAAATGAAGAGACAATTTACCGCATAAGTGTTATCTCTACTAAGATAAATGGTGAGAAACGAGCGAGTGTATCTCTTGATGCTTATGTAGGTTTGACCCATCTTTTATCTCCCCTTTTAGATGTGACACCTCCTGTTTCAGGTGAGTATAGGTTAGAAGTAGGAAGCCCAGGAATAGAGAGAAAAATAAGCACTATAAATCATTTTAAAATGAGTATTGGTGAAAAAGTCTCAATTTTAGCTGATGAAAAACAAAAATATAGAGGAACTTTACTGAAAATTGAAGGTTTAAATATCTTTTTAGAAATAGAAGATGAAGAAGTTGAAATTAAATTTAACGATGTTATCAAAGCAAAAACTTATTTTGAATGGTAATCAACGATAATTTTTTTATGCGTCTGGCTATTGAAGAGGCGTGGAAATATCAAGGTTTAACTTATCCAAATCCAGCAGTTGCTTGTACTATTGTTAGTAAAAGTGGTGAAATTCTAGCGATTGAAGCCCATCATAGAGCAGGGGAAGCTCACGCAGAAGTGAATGCACTAAAATCTGCTTATTACAAACTTACTAAAGATAAATATATATTATCTTTAGTAAGTTCATTAGATATTCATACACACCTTTTAAGTAATCATAATAATATTTTTCATAATTGCACTCTTTATACAACGCTAGAACCTTGTTCACACTCAGGAAAAACCCCATCATGTGCCTATCTCATCAGTGATCTTGGGATCAAAGAAGTTTATGTTGGAAGTTATGATACAAACAAAGTCGCAGAAAATGGGAATATGATTTTATCAAAAAATAATTGTGTCGTATATAATGAAGTGATGAAAAATGAGTGTGATGCACTTCTAAAGCCTTTTAATACTTGGAGAGAGAAAAATTTTGTATTTTTCAAATGGGCTCAAAGATTAAACGGCACTACAGACGAGGGCGAAATAACTTCACAAGAATCAAGAAAAAATGTTCATGCAATGCGTGATGTTTGTGACTTACTTGTTATAGGTGGCAATACTGTTAGAGTAGATAGACCAACTCTTGATGCGAGATTAGTCAATGGAAAAGCTCCAGATATTTTGATCGTATCTCGTGAAAAAGAGTTTGATACATCAATACCGTTATTTCATGTTGGAAATAGAAAAGTATTTATACAAAGTGATTTTTCAAAACTCAAAGAGTATAAAAATATCGTGATAGAGGGGGGTTCAAATATGTATGAACTCTCACGAGAGTATGTAGATATGTACCTTTGTTACATTGCCCCAAAACTTGGTGGAAATGAAGTATTTAAAAACAATAAAGATGATTTTGAAATTTTAAATATACAAAAAAATACTCAAGATATAATTATGTGGATGAGAAGGAAAGTATAAGTTATGCAAAAACAAGAAAAGATAGTTTCAATGTTCGATGATATTGCCCCTACTTATGACACAGCCAATCGTGTAATGAGCATGGGTATTGATAAGTCTTGGAGAAGAAAAGCCTGTGATTTATCGTATAAATTTTACGCTAAAAAGCAAATTGACAAAATTGTAGATGTTGCTTGTGGCACAGGCGATATGATGGATTTCTGGAGTTCTAGAGCGAATAAACAGCATATTGATATAAGTGAAATAGTGGGTGTTGATCCATCTGTAGGCATGCTTGATGTTGCAAGAGGAAAATACCCTACATTCAAGTATCACATTGCAAAAGCTACGCAAATTCCCCTTGCGGATGCTAGTAGTGATATAGTGAGTATAACATACGGAATTAGAAATGTTGTTCAACGCACAGAAGCACTTGAGGAATTTAATAGAGTACTCAAAAAAGATGGACTTCTTGTAATATTAGAATTTATGAAAAATGAAAATCCATCTTTACTAGGGAAAATCAAAGATTTTTATATGAACAAAATATTACCTAAAGTAGGGGGTGTTATCTCAAATAATCTTGAAGCCTATGAGTATCTTCCAAATTCTATAAAAGATTTCTCTACGGTGCAAAATTTGCAAAAGGAACTCCAAAGTGCTGGATTTGAGATGCTCTATACAAAAAGCTTTTCCATGGACATATCAACACTTCTTATTGCAAGAAAAAAGTAACATTAAAAGCTATTATAACTATCAAAAGGACTTTTATATGGGTCAAATAATTTATGAAGATAATGAAATTTATGTTGAAAAAGAAGAAAGTGAAATTCCTTGGTTGAAGATATTTACTAAAGAGTCTTATATAGAGTTAGGTGATGTTCCTAAAAATCTTCGCTTAAAACTTTGGCAGACTTACGATATTATTGAATACGAAATGAAAGATTATTATAAACCTAAAAAAATAAATATGGCATCATTTGCGAATATGCTTCCTCGTGTGCATATTCATGTTATGGCTAGATTTGAGCTAGATAGCTATTTTCCTAACCCTATGTGGGGTAAAAAACTTCGTGACTCTAAGCTTCAACTGAGAGATGAAAAAGAGTTTAACTCAAAAGTTTTTCAAGCCTTAAATAGAATTTTCTCATAAAACTACTTGTTACCATCTTTTAACTATAATGTCTCTTTAAAATCAATTATGGATGTGTATATGAAAAATAAAAAATACCTTAGCTTAGGGTTTGCTTCAGTTATTCTTTCCTTAGGCTTAGTCTTAACTTCAAGCCTTTTTGCAAAAGAAACTACAGACCCCCAAGATAAAGAGATGTCAAGGCTTGAATCTTTAGCAAAATTTACAAAAGTAATCAGCATTGTAGAACAATACAATGTAGATGATTTAAGTATAGAAGATTTAATAAACAAATCTATAGAAGGAATGCTAACAAACCTTGATGCTCACTCTAACTATCTCAAAAAAAAAGATTATAAAAAGTTAAAGGTTCAAACAGAAGGAGAATTTGGTGGTCTTGGAATTACCGTTGGAATGAGAGATGGTGCATTAACTGTAATTTCTCCTATAGAGGGTACTCCAGCAGATAAGGCAGGCTTAAAAGCCAAAGATATTATTTTAAAAATAAATGATAAATCTACTATAGATATGACTATAGATGACGCTGTTACAATTATGCGGGGTAAGGTTGGAACACCTATTGAACTCATGATTGTAAGAGAAGGTGAGATTAAACCACTTCCAATTCATATTGTGAGAGGTATTATCTCCATTCAGTCAGTCTATGCAAAAAATATTGGTAAAGATTTTTTATATGTACGAGTTACGAGTTTTGATAAAAAAGTAAGTGAAGATGTTAGTAAAGCGATTAAAAAGAAAGAAGGAACAATGAAAGGAATTATACTTGATTTGAGAAATAATCCAGGTGGACTTCTTGATCAAGCCGTTGGTTTAACAGACCTTTTTGTAGATAAGGGAGATATCGTTTCACAAAAAGGAAGGAATGAGGTTGATAATAGATCTTATACCGCATCAAAATATAAAACTATCACAAAAGTTCCAATGGTTGTTCTTATAAATGGGGGAAGTGCGAGTGCAAGTGAAATTGTTAGTGGAGCATTACAAGATCATAAACGAGCTATACTTTTAGGAGAAAATACTTTTGGAAAAGGAAGTGTACAAGTCGTCCTTCCTATAATAGATGGAGAGGCAGTTAAACTTACAATAGCTCGTTACTATTTACCTAGTGGGAGAACTATTCAAGCTGTGGGTGTGAAGCCTGATATTGAAGTATTTCCAGGTGAGGTAAAAACTAAAAAGAATGAGTTTGCAATCAAAGAGGCTGATTTAAAAAAACACTTAGAAGAAGAGCTTAAAAAAGTTGATAATGAAGGTACTCAAAAAGATTTAGATAAAGCAGATGCAAAAGCTAAAAAAGATATAATTACACAAGAGATGATGCAAAAAGACATTCAACTTAAAGAAGCAGTTGATATATTAAAAGCTTTAGTAATAGTACAAGGATAAGGATTAAGATGCAAAAGAGAGAACTACTTTACGAGGGAAAAGCAAAAAAGCTTTTTTTAACAGATGATAAAAACTTAGTTATTTCAGAATTTAAAGATGATTTAACTGCGTTTAATGGTGAAAAAAAGTCTAGTGAATCGGGTAAAGGTGCGTTAAATAATAAGATTTCAACTGAACTTTTTAAACTTTTAGAAGCAAATGGAATTCAAACTCACTTTGTAAAGATGCTAGATGATAATCACATGCTACATACTAAGGTTGATGTTATATTAATCGAAGTAATCGTGCGTAATATTGCCACAGGTTCATTAACTCGTAATCTTGGAATAAAAGATGGTACGATACTTCCCTTTACTCTCGTAGAGTTTGATTATAAAGACGATGATTTAGGAGATCCTAAACTCAATGATCAACATGCACTTATCTTAGGTTTAGTTGAGCATCAAGATGAACTTGATAAACTTCGTAGAATGGCTAGACAAATCAATGATATTCTCCGTCCATATTTTTTAGAGCGTGGTCTTAATCTAGTTGATTTTAAACTAGAATTTGGAAAAGATTCTACTGGAAATATAATCCTAGTAGATGAAATATCACCTGACAATTGTCGCTTTTGGGATGTGCAGAGTGGTGAAAAGATGGATAAAGATAGATTTCGTCAAGGTTTAGGCGGTGTGAAAGTAGCGTATGAACAAGTATTAAATAGAATTTTAGGAAAGTAAAAAATGATAAAAGCCATTGTAAATATATCTCTTAAAACGGGTGTTTTAGATTCTCAAGGAAAAGCTGTTCACCACGCACTTGATTCTCTTGATTTTAAAGGGGTTAGTGATGTCCGTATTGGGAAACAAATCATTTTAAAACTAGACACAGATGACAAAATGAAAGGTATGAAAGATGTAGAAAAAATGTGCGAAGAACTTTTAGCCAATACTGTTATCGAAGACTATGAGATAGAGCTAGTATAATGAAAGTATCAATCGTCCAATTTCCAGGTACGAACTGCGAGTATGATACACGAGATGCTTTTCAAAGATTAGGTGCTACTACAGAAATTGTATGGCACAAAGCACAAATTCTTCCTGAAAATACGGATTTACTTGTGATTGCTGGTGGTTTTTCTTATGGTGACTACTTAAGATGTGGTGCTATTGCAAGATTTTCACCTATTATGAAAGAGGTGACTACTTATGCAAATAATGGAGGGACAGTTCTTGGAATTTGTAATGGTTTCCAAGTTTTAACTGAGGCTGGATTACTCCCAGGTGCATTAAAAAGAAATGACAATCTTCATTTTATCTCTAAGCACCATCATTTAAAAGTTATAAATAATGACAATATTTTTTTAAAAAAACTTCCTGTTAACTCTATTATAAATATTCCTATAGCACATCATGATGGAAATTATTTTATTGATAAAAATGGGCTCATAGAGTTGGAAAAAAATAATCAAATCCTTTTAAAATATACTAATGCCCATGGTGAAATTCAAAATCCTAACGGTAGCGTGAAGTCTATCGCTGGAATTTGTAATAAAGATAAAAATGTTTTTGGTCTTATGCCTCATCCTGAGAGAGCAATGGAATTAATCCTTGGCTCAGATGATGGTCTTGCTATGATTCAAGGATTTCTACAGTAGTGAAGTATTTTTTTCTTTTAACTCTTTTCTTCTTCTCTGGCTTGAGTGCTAATAAGGTCTTATATCTAAGCCATACCGATATTCCACAAAGAGTGATAAAAGGTGAAGTATTCGCTATCACTATTAAAGTAATTTCAACAGTTAAAAATTTTACTAATATTACTTATAAATTTCACAATAGAAGAGGTTTGAAAGTTTTAAATTCTACCCCTTATCGTGAAAAGTATGAGAAGTATTTTTTAGAAACTTTTAAATTTATTGCTACAAATAATTCTGCAAGGTTACCCGATATTACAGCAACAATAGGAAACTATGGAGAATTTAAATCAACAACATTAAAAGGTAGAAAATTAAATATTATATCACTCAATCCAAAAAATGATTTTTCAAATATTATTGCTAACTCTTTAGAGCTTGGTGAGTATAAAACTACAAGTTATGACACCAAGCACAACATTATAATATTTACTGCCTTAGCACAGAACTCTAATCTTTCTGTTATGAAATTTAGTAATGTTTTTAAACAAGGTAAAGAATCCTTGAGAGATTCTTATATTGATCCGAGAATAACATATTTTGTAGTTATAAATAAAGAACTTGAAAATTTTACTTTTTCTTACTTTAATCTCATTTCAAATAAATTCACTAAAATTACAATTCCTATAATTGTAGATGATGATAGTGTAACAACGCAAACAGATTTAAAACCTAAGGATCAATCCAAAGAAAAGATAAAAATGACTATAGCAATTATAGTTGCTGTGATTATCTTTATTTTAGCTGTATGGAAAAAACATTATTTTTATATAATATTAATCATTTTTCCTATTGTTTATATTCTATACTTTACTATGCCATCTCAAGATATTTGTATAAAAAGAGCTAGTATGATACAACTACTTCCCGTACATAATGGAACGATTTTTGAAACAACAAAGGTGCAATATCACTTATCAAAAGAGGGAAGAGTTAAAGATTTCACAAAAGTAAAACTAAAAAATGAAAAAATTGGTTGGGTGAAAAATGAAGATATTTGCTCGCCTTAGTTGGCTCTATGCTACAAGCATAATTTTCATCGCAATCACCTTAGTAATTTTGACTTACTACTTATTGCCACGCCCTTATGCTAGAAAAATATTTGCATGGTTTACAAGAATAGCTATCTTATTTTCAACTGATATTAAAGGAGAAGAAGACCCCTCTGCTCAAATGTATCTTATCAACCATCAAAGTGATTTAGATATTGGTATCATGGAAACTATCTCAAGAAAAGATCTCTCTTGGGTTGCGAAAAAGGAGCTTTTTGATGTTCCTTTTTTTGGTTTAGTTATGAGTTTACCAGAAGATATTCCTATAGAAAGACAAAGTAAAAATTCTCTTATTCGTCTTCTTAAGGCTTCTAAAGATAGACTCAATAAAGGTCGAGTTATTACAATGTTTCCAGAGGGAACAAGATCAAGAAATTTAAGGATGCTTCCCTTTAAAAATGGAGCAAAGATTGTTGCAGATAAGTATCAACTCAAAGTACAACCTATCGTACTTATACAAACATCTAAATATTATAATATTAAAAAATTCTACTACAAACCAGGAACTATAAAGGTTATTTTCATGGATTCATTTATCGCTAATAAAGATGATAAAAACTGGTTGAGTGACTTAAGAATAAAAATGCAAAAGGTATATGATGATGAGTTGGCAAACAATCCTAGCCATAGGTAGTGGCGGTTTTATCGGTGCAGTTTTAAGAGCTTACCTTAACGGGCTTATCTCTCATAAAGTCCCTCATACACTACCCTTTGGAACACTCGGTGTTAATCTTATCGGTAGCTTTTTTATGGGTGTGCTAATCGCTTACTTTATGCATACAACTCTTTTTTCTCTTCACACCAAATCTTTTCTCTCGACTGGTATTTTAGGAGCATTAACCACTTATTCAACATTTGCAATTGAGAGTTTTTTACTCTTGGAGGGTGGATATATTTTCTTAGCTATGGCTAATATATCTTTGAATGCTTTTGGAACTATTTTCATGGCAGGAAGTGGTTTTTATTTAGTGAAGTTTTTTTTAAATAATAACTAAGATAGACTATGAAAAAAACTGTCATTCGGTGCGTGACACGGAATCTAAAGTATTTCAATATGATATTCTCAATGGCTAAGCAATAGGACATAAATAATTAAAGAGTTATTATCTCATCCGCACACCATGATGCCAGTTCCATATCATGCGTGATAAGCAGCATACCCATAGTGTTAAGATGTTTCATTAGCACACTCATAACCTCTAGTTGAATAACATTGTCAAGTGCTGATGTTGGTTCATCAAGTAGTAACAAAGCAGGCTTCATCAGTATCGCTCTAAGAATTGATGCCCGTTGAAGTTGCCCACCAGAGAGTTCATGTGGTAATTTGAGTAATAATTCATAATCTAAATTAATCAATTCTAATAGTTCATTTATAGTATCTATGGGTGCAACATCTTGAATTTGATTAAGTAGGTTATAGCTTGGATGAAAAGAACTGTATGGGTCTTGAAAAACTTGTGAACATTTGGATTTAAGTATCGAACCAGAAAATGGTTTTAAATTTTTTAATATCAATTCAAAAAGGGTACTCTTCCCAGCTCCACTCTCACCGACTATCGCTTTAATTTCACCTTTTTTTAGGCTCATTGAAAAGTCATTAAAAAGTAAGTTATCTTTAGTATAGCCAAATGAAAGGTTTTTTACTTCTAGTATATTACTCAAAGTTAGCTCTTGTTTAAGGCCAAATATAACTTTGTAAGTTCCTTATAAAGAGAGTCAGGCTTAATATTTGAATTCTTTTCCCACACTCTTTTCATCACTACATTGTCTTCTTCCCCTGCCCATATTTTAATATATGAACCATCTTTATAGCCATTATCTTGACGAAATTGATTTAAGATATTTTTTCCAACATAAAGTCTATACAGTGATTCTAAGTTTAAGCCACTCATTACCACTAAATCAAAAAATTCTTGTATTAAGTTTTCTATATCTAAGCTATCATTATTTAAAGATATACGCATTATATTTTCAACTTTTTCAATGACTGTATCTTGTGTGTCAAAAGTATTACCTTGCACATCTATTACTCTAAAACTTTTAAATTCTGATATATTAATAGCTAAATCCTCAATGCCACCTTTGAAGTTTTGTGAGTAATTTTCAATTGCTAAAGAGATAATAAAATGCCAAACATCTACTACTTCAATTTGAAGATTATCCCAATCAGCTTGAGCATTAATACTCTTCCAATGCTTCCAAGAAAAGCTATCAATCATCTCAGCACATTCCATATATATACACCTCTTCCAGTTAATAGTTTTACCAGTTTTAGTAAGACCCTTAGTCCAGTCTTCCCCATTAGTTGCATCATTGAGTTGCGATTGAAGTTGTAGCATTAAAAGTATTTTATCCATATTTAATTCACCTATTTCTTTAAAGTTTTATTTGTTTATTGTACAATAAATTTATGAAAAGAATAAACTGTAGAGTATGTGAATATTATTTTGTAACATGGAAACCTCAACACCCTCACGGATGTAAAGCGTATGGATTTAAATCGCATCAAATCCCTTCATTAACAGTCTTTCAAAGTAGTGGGATAGAATGTTCTATGTTTAAGCAAAAAGTTTTTGCCAAATGATTTTTTCCCCAAAACCTAAAGTATTATCTGTCATCTTAAAATAGTGGACTTTAATCTGCCATAAGGGAGGATTCATACTCTTAGCGTATCCAAATTTCTTAAAATAAAACTCTTTGTAATCTGGATTATTACAACTTAAAAACTCTCCCCTAAACTGCACACCTTGAATTTGAGCAACCGTTTTGGTCTCCAAAAGTATATTGCCAGCGATCTTAGAGTTTTGCAATATATCTTGTATATGAGTAGTTTCATTACTACTAGCAACGATAAATGATTGAGATTCTTGGATATAAACATAAAAAAGACTGCATACGCTCAGTTGCTCGTTACTAAATGTTGCAAGGCTTAAAACATGATGCTTCTCTAAAAATGATGTAATTTTTTCTAAATCGTTTTTCATTATATAAAACTATCTAAGTCCTATAATCAGTCTGTACAATTACAAGGTAAACTATTTTCAAGATATTCTTGATTATTACCATTTTTAATTATTTCATAAGACATTTTACCATTGACACCAAAAAAATTGATAAACGGATTTTCTTCTTTAGTTTTTATATCTCTATTCTCTGCTACTAAATCTCTTTGATATTTTTTTTCTATATCAATCCACCAATCAATATTTTCAGGGTTTTTATCATCTGTAGTTGTTTCTATCTTTGATAATTTATTTCCACCCTTCATAAAACAGTAAACACAATTACCAAGACTTCCATCATACGGTAATCCCAAATCCCATTCTTTATTATCCCAATAATACTTAATGTCTTTTTGTATCATATTAAACTCTACTAATGGGGCATAAACATGCTCATTATTTTCTCTTAAATATGCTACTTCTATATTATCATTTAGTTTAGAATCAATTCTTTTTTTCATCTTTTCTAGCCTCATTGGTTCATCTGCTCTAAATCCAATAAAACTACAAAACTCTATCTTTTTTTTATGTATAAAAATTTCTTTATTTTTTAAATTAACTCTTGTAAAATCTTTAAAATTCTGTTCTGGTCTAAATAGTGATCTTGTTAAACAATACTCTTTTTTATTCTGATAAATATCATAAGGAACTTTACCTCCATATTTTTGATGTTTTTTTGTATATAAAATATCTTTATCTATTCTAGTTATTTTTCCATAATGTCCTAATCTTGATATATAATCTAAATTTGAAAACCAATCATTTAAAAATTCATAAGTAACATCCATTTTCATTTTTTTAGTACAAGTTCTACCACTCATAAGACTAGGTAAATACATCTGCCAAGAAATAAGTTCTTCAAAGACTTCTCCTTTATGATGATAACCATTAGGATTATCCTCAGAATAAGGTTTTTCATTTACTAATCTATATGCTTGAAATCTATCATAAACACCATTTTTACAATCTTCAAATGTTTGAAACTCTGTAAGAAAAAAAGGTATATTATATTTTTCTTCACATCTTTTTTTACATTCAATGACAAAATTATAAGTTTTACTGTGTTCTGCTGATGTATTGTTAAATATAATAACATCACCACGACTTGCTTTTAACATATTATTTTTAAGCATAGAAAAGAGTAAAGCACCACTAGAACGACCACCTGAAAATTTTACAATATGTGGTATATTGGAGTGATAATCTTTAACATAATAATGCTCTAACTTCATGCAACCAAACTTTCTATTATCTTTCTATTATCTTCAATATCCAAAGAACCCATTGCTCTCCATGATGATTCAATCCCAATCATTCGTATAATTTCTTTAAAATCTTTTGTATTAGTTACTTCTTTTTCAATTATATATTTAAATAGTCCATCTCTAATATTTTTATCTGCAATAACTGTTAATTTTGAACTCATTCTCATTATTAACTCATTATAGTTTGTTGGGTTAGAGTTAAAATATTCATAAATAGTTTTTTCGTCAATTTTTGCTTTTTTGCTAATCTCTTTAGCAAGATAAATTTTCCACCAAGCTATAGCAAATGGAATATCTTGATAAATACCTTTTTTACCTCGTTCTTGAATTGCACCAAACATATGCCTAAGTATTGCTCTACATGTATTAAATAATTGTTTATCATTTCCTTGTTCCGATAATCTTAATGCTTCAATAATATTATTTTTACCATTTTTACTATTTTCTACATAGGCTAGATAATATGGTTGAATAATATCATTTTGAATTGATTGAATAGTTATAGAAATCCATTTTAATGGATTTGAAGCATCAATAGTAGAAAAATTATTATTTTTTAGTACTTCCCATAAAGTAGGATAATGATATAAATAGTGAAGTTGTTGAAATTCATTTTCTGATAATTTTTCATTAAAATTAGAAAAATTAACTTCATTAAGTAATTGTTCTTTATCAAAATAAGTCAATAGATACTCTATAAAAGTATCTTTATCTAATGCTGATTCCAATAATAAAATAGATTCTACTCTATTTTTAGTAACCTTTTTTAATCTTTGTAGTCCATTATTCATTATCATTCTCCAACTTAATATTATGTTTTAAAAAATAACAAGCTACTTGATTAGGATTAAATTCATCATCTTCCCAAGTTTTAATATCTTTATTTTTTAATTCTAGTTTTATGCCTTTAAAATTTGTCAATTCACTATCATCATCTTTATATTCCTTAGCTAAGTCCATAAATCCAAGACATAGCATATGAATAACTATACTTCTAAGATGAGAATCATTTGTTGGAAGTTGTTTAATTTTATCATATAGATTAGATTCTACACTTGCTATAAATCTTCCACCTTCTTCTGAAATAACTGATACATCAAAGCCATATTTAACCGTACCGTTATTGTCTTTTTGAATTGTTAATAAATCACTTGCTGTATTTTCTAATTCTCTCCATCCTGCTCTAGCTAATATAGCACCTTTTTTAAGTTCTATTGTCGCACCATCCCAAAACTCATCTAATCCCATTTTAGAAGAATTTAAAATAACTTCTTTATCATCACCTGTATATATAATAGCAGAGAAAAAACTTTGTGTTTCAAATGTTGTCTTTAATTGTATCTTTTGCTTAATATGTGTTGATGAAATCAGTTGTAAAATATTATCAGTAGTTTCTCTATACATTGAAGATTTTAATACAATTGTTGTAATAAACTTTGCTTCATTGTTTTGTAGTAATTGTGATATTAAATTATTACTAGTTAGTTTATGCTCAAAAATTATATCATTTGACTTGCTATCACTATCGACTTGATTTACTTCATAAATAACTTCATTAATATAATCGAATTTATCTTCTTCCAATACTGGAAATGAATACGAACTTGTTATTTGATTCATTTTTTATCCTTATTTGAAGTACTATTTAAAAACTCATAATCAATTATATAGTCTCCTATAATATTTGTATCATAATCTATACTTAAATCTACAAGAGTATTCTTATTAACTTTTCCAATATCAATAGTATCATCATGAATAATTTTGCATTCTATTCCGTTGTTTAATGCTTTATTGATTTTTAATCTTGGAGTAATCCCAACACTATCACAAGTTGGGTCTGTTCCGTCTTCAAGTCTCAAATAAAGGAGTAAATTTGAAGCATTTTTATCAGTAGCAAATCTTAATTTTGCTTCTTGTTTTTTAGCATTATGAAAAGAACTAAATTTTCCTACTTCAAATTGATTTCCAACTCTTTGTTTTGTATCACTTTTATTCTTTTTTCCCTTGCCTTTATCAGATAAAGGTATATCACTATCGGGGACTACTCTTTTTTTTCTAGGTATTTTTTTTGTTTGTGTAGATTTTCTTTTATTTTGTTGTTTTGATTTTGCATCACCAACCATACTAATAGATAAATTTGGAATATCATAATCAAATGAATCATTGTCATTTTTTTCAATAATATTCGATAAAAATTCTTTTATCTCTCTTAAAGAAGTTGATAATTTTTCTCTTTTAACTTTACCACTTTTATCATTACTAAATCTTTTTAATCTAATATCATTATGTAAATTACTCTCTGCCTCTCTAATAAGTGTTGAAAAACCAGTTCTTTTCTGTGCTAAAATTAAGGCATTAAAGGCTTTACTTGATGGAAAGTTACCTTTGTTTAATGGACTAGGTATGGATTCATCTATCCACATACCATTTCTACAAAGTGCTAATTTTGTATCGCTTTGCGATAATTGATAATAAATTTTAACTTCATCTTCTAAAGTTTTAATAGTTTGTTTTTTACCATGGTTAAGCATATCATAAAATCGTTTTGCAGTATTGAAGTTTGGAGTACTTTTCTCGTCTTGTGTTTTAATGAATATATTATTTAAAGTTTCATAATTTATATTTACTATATTGTCTTTAGTGATAATTTCAACTTCTAAATTATTTTCAAAAATCGCAACATAAAAATTTCTAACAATTGAACTTGAAATCAAGCTTGTAACTTGATCAATATCTTCTTCATTACCAAAAAAATTAAATCCAATAATTCCAACAACTGCTCCACTTTTTTCAATAAAATCTAGTTGATTATCTATAATATTTGGTATATTTTCATTTTTATAAAAAATATCATTTTCAATTTCAATTGAGTTTTGATTTGTAAGTAAAAAACCTGTTCCAAGTTTTAGTTCATCATTTTGTTTATGTGTTCTAAGTAGTGCCTGTCCTGAACATAATTTTGTTCCATCTTCAAATTTACCACCATATAATACATATCTTAAATTTGAGATATTAAATGCTGAAAAATGTCCATTTCCATATGAACCACCAGAATCATTAGGATTATTTTTATTGCTTATACCATCACTCAGTATTGCCACTAATTTATCTTGAGTAAACCCTAGTCCATTATCTATGATATATAAAATGGGTATTTTATCAATTTCTAATTGTTCATCAATAACATTTAGAATACCTTGCTCTTTTGTAGATAAGTCTTCTACTTTTATAGACTGTAATGCTTTTTCATACTCTATTATTCCAGGTATTTGATTTTTATCTATATAATCTATAATAAATTTTACTTTTGCAGTATCTCTATTAGCTTCATTTATAGCTGAATCATAAGAGTTTTGTAAAATCTCTCGTATGATTGTGGAACTATCTTTATCATTAGAAGCTGATGTAGAAGCATTAGTAAAACCACTTTGGCTTATTGCTGAACTAAATATTAGTTTATTCATGTATTAATTCCTTTTAAGTTATAGTAAAATAAATTGATGTCAATTCTTATTCCCTAATGCTTTGTCTAATCTTTGAATTATATCTAACATTGTAGCTGAAGATACTGCAAAATTCAGTCTCATAAAACCGCTTCCCTCTTTTGAAAAACTGATTCCAGCATTGAGTCCAAGTTTTGCTTCATGGATAAAAAATTCTCTCAAACTTTTATCTCTCATCCCCATACCTCGACAATCTAGCCAGGCTAAGTATGTAGCTTCGATGGGTGTTATTTTTATTTTTTGAGGATAACGCTCACATAGTTTTTTTAAATCATTATAATTTTGCATTAAATGAATTTTTAAATCTTCTAACCATTCTTTACCATGCGTATAGGCTGATTCAAATGCTACATGAGATAAGGTACTTCCTTGTGCAAAATGATTTTTTTCATACACCGTTTGAAACCTTTGTTTTAAATCTTTGTTTGGTATAGCTATAGAACTTATAGCAAAACCTGCCATGTTAAATGTTTTTCCTACTCCTATTGCGGTGATGGTAATATCTCTCGCCTTTTGAGAAAGGGAAGCAAAAGGGATGTGTATGTTTGGCTCATATACTAAATCAGAATGTATCTCATCTGCAAATACTACAATATCATTTTTTAAACAAATTTCAAGTATCTCTAAGAGTTCTTTTTTTCTCCAAACTCTTCCAACAGGATTATGAGGAGAACAAAGAAGTAAAAGTTTTGTATCTTTATCAATCTTTGCTTTTAAGTCTTCTATATCAAAGGTATAATTTCCCTCTTGAGTGAGCTTAAGAGGGTTCTTTAATACTTTTCTTTTGCTCTGGCTTACTGAATGAAAAAAAGGTGGATATACAGGAGTTTGAACAATTATCTTATCTCCTATATTACTAAAAGCCTCAATACATACACTCATGCTAGCAACTACCGAATGAGAATACAAAATATCTTTAAGCTCAAATGATATACCATGCTCTTTTTTCATCCACTGTATTTGAGCCATAAAAGCACTCTTAGGAACTTCTTCATAACCCATAACAGGATGTTTTAAACGCTTCTTAACAGCCTCTAAAATAAAATCAGGTGTATCTATATCCATATCTGCAACCCATACAGGTATTAAATCTTTTGTTTTAAATAACTTTTCTCTTAAGGCGTATTTTTCAGCATTAGTATTTTCCCTTGAGGCTGATTCTCTAAAGAGATATTTTATTTTTTCTTCCAAACACTTAACTCAGAGATAGTATGTTGATATTTTCTAGCAGTCTCTTTGATCACGAACTCTAAATCTTGAGTATGGATTAATTCAAACTCCTCTGATAGGATATTTTTTAATGAATCTAGTGTTTTAATCTCTTTACCATTATCATCCTTATATCCCCCGAGCCAAAACTCTTTTTTTGTTGAGCTTTCTTGCCAAGTATAAGGCGAAGTTATCACTAAAATACCATCATCATTTAATCTCTCTCCTACGGTATCTAAAAAGAGTAGTGGCTGGTACAATCTATCTATAAGATTTGTTGCTATTATTAAGTCATAGGAGTTAAAATTTTGCTTCATATTACAAGCATCTCCCTGCCAAAAAGAGACTTTTTTTTTCAAATTTTCGTAGCCTAAATCTTTTATTGTAATTTTTTTACTGCTACTTAGATTACCCTCGTCAAGCGTGGAAAAGGCTACATATCCATCCGTTTGTAGTTTTGAACCTACTTGCACAAAACGAGCTGAAAAATCAATCCCCTCAACCTTATCAAACTCTTTTGCTAACTCAAATGTAGCTCTTCCTGTTGCACAGCCTAAGTCTAATGCTTTTGTTTTATTCTTAGTAAATTTTGACGCAATTTTTGCACAAGAAATTGCGAAATTTTCTACTCCAAAATGAGTGTCTCCATATTGAAATTCACAATATTGCGATACTAATTCATCTGTTTCATATATATCCATTCTTTCCTCTTTATTATCTTGTGTTACTACATATCTAAAACCTGCATTTTGGTGAAAATGCTTTCTAAAAGCATATCGTGACTTTTTCATAATCAAGTTACCACTACTAGCCCATGATGAACCTAGTATAAGGGCATGTTCATTATCAAATGTTGGTACTGTAAAATCATCATAAGCTGGATGTATTTTAAATCCTTCAAATGGTTTCATAGTGCTTCGAGACCACTGCCAAACATTCCCTACAACATCAAACAATTCATTGCCATCTTTAGCATAAAAACTATAAGTATCTACGGGTGTAGCACTCATATATTTTAAATTTAAGTTAGCGTCAGAATCTTTTACTATGTCTTTAATCCCAACATATTGGCATAATGCTTCATATTCATACTCACTTGGAAGTGTATAACTCAAAGAATTTTTTTGGCTTTTATACCTACAAAATGCTTCTGCCTCTAAGGCATTTACGTCTACAGGAAAACTTAAAGGGAGTTCAATCTTTGAACTAAGTGTTCTATAAAAATATTGAGAGTTTTTTTTCGACCAAAATATAGGATGTTTAGCCTTTGAGTATTTTAAAAAATCTAGTCCCTCTTTTGACCAAAATTCATCTTTTTCATATCCACCATCTAGTACAAACTCTAAATACTCTTCATTTGAAACCAAATATTTTGATGCTTGAAAACTTTTTACTTTTTGCGATGAGCTTCCATATTCATTGTCCCAGGCATAGTAATCATCATCTTTTTCTTTACCTAGAGTAACATTTATTTGTGGGATTTTCACCAACTTATTTTTAGGTGCATCAGAATAATAATCACAAATTTTAAAAGCTTCAACATTTTGTATGAATTTTAAGGGCATTTGACGATGTAAAACCGAGGATGTTTCAAGGTGAATCCTCTCATGCTCAATACCCATCAATATAATCCACATATCAGAGTCAAAAGTAATTGGCAGACTCAGAGGAAGCTCTTCTATAAGTTTTAAAACTAGTTTTTTTACTTTATCACGATATTTTTTTGTTTCATCAACACTAGGCCAAGTATAATGACTAGATTCAACATCATCCCAAGTCATCTCATCCACGCCAACTGCAAAGATAGATTCATAATCTGGATTAATTCTTTCTTCAATGATTTTCATATTGATTAATTTATTTACATAAAATGTTGCAGTATGTCCAAAATAAAATATCATTGGATGACGAGTTAGCTCACTCTTTTTATAAAAAACTGTATCATCTTTTAAGAGTTCAAACATTTTTTCATAAAGTTCATAAGTATTTAAAAAATATTCTTTAATTTCAAGGCGTTTATTTTCTATATTTTCTCCCCTAAGCGTAATGGGATGCATGCTTAATTTATTCAATTATAACCTTTTTATTTGCTATTATATGCAAATTATTCAAAGTAATTTATTAAATATTTCACAAGAATTTTAATCTAAAATTTCATGGAGCGTTTTACCATGGTTCATAGCATTACTCACATTTTCCCAATTTTCTTCAACAATGTCGTCTTTTAATTTAGTTAATTCTTTTTCAAAAAGTTCTATAGCCTCAATGAGATTTGTTTTGTTTTGCCTAAAAATATCTTCCCACATAAGAGGAGAACTTTTTGCTAAACGACTCATAGAACGAAATCCACCAGCAGCTAGTGCTAAAATATTATGTTTATTTTCTTGTTTCATTACGGTGTTTGCAAGGGAGTACGATATGGCATGTGGCATATGAGAGATAAAAGCAGCGTGTCGATCATGTTCAGTTGCCTTCATAAAGTACTTTTTCATTCCAAGTGCTTTATAAATTTTTTTTGCAACTAAACCTTGGAACTCACCACTCTCTTGGAGGTCACATAAAACCACAACCTTACCAGTATATAAATTCTCTACTGCTGCTGATGGACCAAAATTTTCAGTTCCAGTCATTGGATGTGATGCAACAAAATTTTTTCTTATTTGTGGTGGGACAGAAGACACTATAATTTCTTTGGTACTTCCTAGGTCTATAATCGTTGTATTTGGAGAAACATCTATTAAGTCTTTAAGCACAGATATAACACCATTTACAGGAATACAAAGAAAAATTACATCACACTTTTTTATTTGAGAAAATTCTACTACCTTATCCACTAGTTCTAAGCTAATTGCTTGAGTTTGATGCTCTTTATTAAGATCCAATCCAACTATAGAATTAATGAATGAAAGTTTTTTAAGACTAAGGGCGAGCGATCCTCCCATAAGTCCTAAACCAATAATAGCTATATTCATGAAAAGTCTTTATGATGATTTTTGAAATTATACTTAATTTAATACACATAATCATAAATTTTGAATTAAAGTGATGTTTTTCACTATAATGATTGCATTAATTAGTATATAATACATTAAAATAAAAGTTAAAGTGAAAATATGCAACTCAATAAAACATCTAAATATGCAATTAGAATTTTAAGCTACATGGCTAACCATCGTGGCGGAGAGTTATTAAGCGCAAGAGAAATTTCAGAAACTCTAAACATTCCTTATAAGTTTTTAACAAAAATAATGACTGATCTTGTAAAAGAAGGCTTTATTGTTTCTATTCGTGGTCGAGAAGGGGGAAATAAGCTTGCTCGTGATGCATCAAAAATAACTATTATGCAAGTTTTAAATGCATTGAATGAATTTAACAATCAATCAGAGTGTATTCTTGGTATAGGAAGTTGTGATAATAGAAATAAATGCTCATTACATGATCAATGGATTAAACCTAAAAAAATTATTAATGATATGTTTAATAATACTACTTTTAAAAATTTAGATGGTGAAAAATTTAAAATTTAAATTGGCTTATATTTTACTTATATATAGCATCAGTTAGGTAAATCCGATGAGATTTCTATGAAATAATTTTTAAAAAAAAAATAGATTTTAAATGCCTTATTTTAGGGCTTTATGTTTTTAGAAAAAGAAAATAACTAAAAGTATAATTCTTAAAAATAGCTTATAATGAATCAGTAAACATCCTGTTTATGGGCTTCATGAAACACTTCATCGGATTAACCTGAGCATCAGTAATATAATTATCTTATGTATAGTGCATTATAGATTACAGTAGTCGTCATTTTCAGAACCATCAAATTTCAATTGCTCAAAAACAGCTACTAACTCCTTACTTCTAAGATCATAATTCAATAATATTTCAGTATAATGCTCCTAAAATCTAAGACACTAACTCAGTAAGGTTTATTTTTTATTTTAGTTCTATATGTAGAGTTTCTGAGCTAATATGATACTGGTTCTCATTTAGGATTTGTTATAATATTATAAGTCCAATAAAGTTATTTTAATTTCACACTCACTTCCATCTCTCCATTCTTCTTCGAGTTCATCATGAAGTTCTTCTATACAGAATTCTTCGTCCTCCTCTTTATCAACTAAAAGATAATAATGAAGTTCAATATTTCTACATAAATCTCCATGTTCATCTTCTCTTTGATCTTCAACATTGATTGCGTTTATAATTTTTTTATTCTCAGAGGGGAAAGAATACTTAATGGTTCTTCTTACATCAGAAACTGCATCTAGAGATTGTCCATGCTCATCTTCCAATGCTCCACCCTCTTTAACATCCTTGAACATATAACTATCATATATATTTAGTCTTATCTCATATATGAAATGTGTATCAAAATCTACAGCGTCGAGAATATTTTTCATTAAAATTACCTTTATTTAGTATTGCTTAATTATGAATATTTTACCATTGAAAGTTTAATCTAAGTTGAGTTTTATCTGTTGTAGAAGTAGATAAGATTGATTTATCTACTCCTACAACTAGGGCAAAATTGAAACTTACATCTTTTAATATACTTATAATATCTTTTTTACTTTTATATCCATAAGTATTTTTATAATCTTCATGCTTATCCATAAGATTATTTGGTAAAACATAAATTATATTTGCCCAATTAGCGTTATTTTGTAAAAATTTTATTTCCGATTCTATGAGATTTACATTTGATTCAAAGATAAGAACCTTATCGCTTGTACCAAAATCTTTAATCTCGAATTTTTGATTTATAAACACTGCTTCAAAATGTTGTATATGAGTAAACTTTCCTAGTCTAAAATTAATATTTAAAGTTTTGTAAAGGTATAATAATTCTTCAAGATAAGGAATAAACAATGGAGATATTAATTGTCTTTCATAAAATATGTCATTATATATAAAAGATGTCTCAAATAGCGTTTTTTCCATAATTATAATGTTTTTTTTAAGATTTTTTGAAATTTTTTTTATATTTGTAAATATATCTTTATCAGATAAATCTTGACAAAAGAGCAGGGTGGATTTTTCTTCAAGATTCCATAACTGTTTATATATCTCTTGAATATTCCCATAAACTGTGATGAAATTCAAGTTAGTTATCACTCCAAGAGAAAGTTGTAACACTATTTCATTACATTCATAAACAACTATATTTTTACTAATCAGTCTAAAACGCAATATTCTTTTGAGTGCATCTTCACACTCTTGAACTTTTATCCAAGCTATTTCTGTATCACTTATTTGGGTGGGTTTATCAAAGATAATACCATACGCACCATTTTGCACTGCTTCGTCAATCATAGTCTCATCAAAGGCAACAAAGAGATCACCTCTTTTTAAATACTTTACTTCAAAAACAATATTTTCAAATTTTTCTACAAATGGTTCATTTATTAATTTACCATTTATAAGTGCAAGGATATTTTTAAGTCTCATCCAATAGGAGTTCCTACTTTTTTAGCTTTCTCTGGTCTAATCAAACATAAACCATGCTCATCCTTAGCCGCAAGTAACATCCCATCAGAAATCATTCCCATGAGTTTGGCAGGTTTTAAGTTAGCAACTACGCATACTTGAGTGCCTATTAAAGAATCCGCACTATAAAACTCTTTTATTCCAGCTACAACTTGACGATTTGAATGCTCACCTAAATCTACTTGAAGTTTTAAAAGTTTTTTACTCTTAGGAACTTCCTCTGCTTGGACTATCATACCAACTTTGAGAGATGTTTGAAAAAATTGACCTATCTCTATGAGGTTATCTTCTTCTTTTTTTACACTTTGTTCTTCTTTGGGTGCATTTGGTTGAGCAACTGGAGCTTCTGGCATCAAGGGTTCTTCAACGCGTGGAAAAAGTGGAGGAACTTTTTTGATATTAAATACTTTTAATAAATTTTTGCCTAAAACTAGGTCTTTGTAAGATTCGTGATTTATCTCAAAATTCAGAGCATCCGCTATGATATTTGTAGTTTTTGGCATAATTGGATGCAACATAATTGCAGCTTTTGCTAAAATATTGGCTACTAAGGCAACGGTAGCAAGAGCCTCGTCCTCTTTACCCTCTTTCATTTTTGCCCAAGGCTCGTAGCCTGTAATAGCACCATTTCCAATTGCAAATAGTTTCCAAAGCTCCTCAAGGTAACGATGTGTTTGCATTTGTTGCATAAAAGCATCCAAATTTCCAAGTGCCTCATTCATGGCATCAAGTTCTTTAGAATGGTACTTTTGAACATCTACGCTATCTATTTTAAACTCGGAGTATTTTCCACTCATACCTATGATACGATTTAAAAGATTTCCAAGATCATTACTAAGTTCAGAGTTGATTCTATCTATGAATGCGCGTTGAGAAAAGTCACCATCTTGACCAAAGGGAACTTCTCTAAGCATAAAATATCTGAGGTTCTCAGCCCTATAAGCATCCGCTACTACTTTTGGAGCTATTACATTCCCTTTACTTTTTGACATCTTCTCGCCATCTCTAGTCCACCAACCATGAGCACAAATATGTTTTGGAAGAGGTAAATCTAAGCTCATTAAAAATGCTGGCCAGTATATAGCATGAAAACGAAGAATATCTTTTCCAACAAACTGTGTTGATGCAGGCCAATACTTCATATTTGCATCATCTTTACCATATCCTAGTGCTGTAATATAGTTTAAGAGTGCGTCAAGCCATACATACATAACATGCTTATCATCATTTAAACTCTTTGGAATTTTTACACCCCAAGTAAAAGATGTACGAGTTACCGATAAATCTCGTAAACCACCTTTTACAAAGTTAATCACTTCATTTATACGAGAACGCGGTAAAATAAAATCAGGATGATCTTCATAATACTTTAAAAGTTTATCTTCATACTTTGAGAGTTTAAAAAAATAACTCTCTTCTTTAATGATACTCGTACTCCTCCCACAATCAGGGCAGAACTCACCATCTTCTAATTGCGTTTCAGGAAAAAATGTTTCACAACTTACACAATAATGACCCTCGTAAAAATCTTTGTATATGTCACCCTTAGCATACATCACCTCAAAAGCTTTTTGAACACCTCGTTTGTGGTTTTCATCGGTAGTTCTAATAAACTGATCATAACTTATATCAAACTCATCCCAAAGATTTTTAAATGTAGCAGAGATTTCATCAGCAAACTCTTGTGTAGGCTTAGCATTTTTTTGAGCTGATTCTTCAATCTTTTGACCATGCTCATCAGTGCCAGTTAAAAAGTAAGTATCTTCACCTTTTAGTTTTTCATATCTAGTCATGGTATCGGCTATAAAAGTAGTGTAAGCGTGACCAATATGAGCCTCGCCATTTACATAGTATATCGGTGTTGTAATGTATTTACTCATTTAAAAAATTTCCTTATTTTGTAATTTTTTTCGTCTATTTTAAAACTCAAATCCACCAGTATCACCTTTGGACATACTGTTGTATACCGCTTTGATATAATCAGTTCTTAGCTCACAGCTTAAAAAATGTTCACAATCACTACAGCTTTTCATAGATTTTTGCACTTGACACTCTTGTAACTTTAAGAGCATCTCCTCTAAATGAAGCTGAAATTTGTCTTTAGCAGTTTCTTGCATAAACTTCTTTCACTCTTGCTATCTCATAGTTTGAACCAAAAAAGCAAACAGCTGTATCATGGATGTGTGAGTAGCCCAATGTCATTAAGTTATCTTTACCATCTATTGCACCACCACCAGATTTTTCATAAATAAAAGCAAATGGAAATACTTCAAACAAACGCCTTAGTTTTCCATCTGGCTTATCAGATGTTGCTGGGTAAGAAAATAACCCACCACCTTTAAGAAGTATTTGGTGTAAGTCAGGAACCATGCCACCAGAATAACGTAAACGATAGCCCTCTTCAAAGAAACTATCAACTAATTTTTTATGATAGGGTGCCCAGTTTTGTTGTGTTCCACCAGGAGCATTAAGCTTTCCTCTTTCGTTTAAACGAATCTCTTTAACAAACTCAAATTCACCAGCTTGAAGAAGATAAAGCTTAGTTTTGTTCTCAGCAAATACCATCTCTACGCGAGGTCCATAGACGACATAACAAGAAGCGACCATATTTTCAGCACCAAAGGCATTTTCATAAATTCCAAAAATAGAGCCAACGCTAAGATTTACATCAACTAAAGAAGAGCCATCAAGAGGGTCATAAGCGATAAAATATTTAGCATTTTTACGAAATACTTCTTCGTGAACTTTTTCTTCACTTGCTATGGTATTTATACATTCAACTCTTGAAAATTCCTCTTCGATTATCATATCGCATTGAATATCAAGTTGAAGTTGTGTTTCTCCAGAGCTATTTTCTTGCTGGGAATAACCTATATCCTTAACATCTATAGCATCTTTAATTCTTATGGCACATCTAGCAATTGCATCAAATATCTCTCTCACTTACACTTCCTTTGCATTTTTTAATATCCACGAAATTATTTCATCTGGATTATTCAAATCTAAAATATCTATATCCTTAGATACATCATAATCTGCTACATTTACACTCTCATCTGTAGCTAAGGCGTTCATATACGGAAAATAATCGCTATCCAATGAATCTCTAAATATACTAATTCGTGGTAGTGGCAAATTTTTTAAACCCTCAACAAGTAATATATCAAACTTATTAAAAAGTCTAATCATCTCATCAAGGTCTTTATTTTTTTTAGAAAAATAAGTTGTTCGATGAGGAGAGCTTACAATAACTTCAGCTCCTGTATCAGAAAACTTATAACTATCCTTACCAACTACATCAAACCTAGCCTTGTCACCTGGATCGTGCTTAATTATTGCTACTTCTTTTTTATACTCGTTGATAAGCTTTCTAGCAACTTTAAGAATGAGCGTTGTTTTACCGCTATTTGAGGGTCCAGTAAATGCAACTGCTAATCTTTTATTCAATTTTTTTCTTTGTGTTGAAATTTATTATATTATACAAAAGAGTCAGTAAAAAATCGTTTAATTAGCTATAATTCTTTTTAAAATTTTATAGGAATTGATATGAAATATTTTTTTATCGCTTTGGCTGCTGTACTTTTATCATCAGCTTGTACAACTAGAAATGCTTTTAGTGCCTTGGGCGTAGAAAAAGAACAAGAGTTTGCTATAGAAAATACTAGAAGTGGAAAAATAACACTTTTAAATAATGTTAAAGGTATCTATTCACTTGTATATTTAAATAATGTATATACAAAAAACAACTATAATACACATCAATTTTATATTTCAATATACCTAAAAGATGCAAAAGAAGATGATATTTCTATCACTTTAAATAAAAAGCATCCTATAGAAACACACAAGCTGAAGAACGAAAATAAATTCACTCACCTTTTAGCAATGCAAAATACTTGGACTAGCAATTATTTAGTGATATTTAAAAATGAGAGTAAAGAAAGGATTAACCTTGCGATCGATAGCGGTCAGTTTTCTTCGGGTTTGTTAAAGTATGTAACAGATCAGCGATAGATATCTCTTCTCCGAGTATTTTTTTATACATAACATAGTTAGACAATACTTTTTTTCCATACTCTCTACTCTCCGCATTTGACATCAATTCCATACTCATAAATGGTTCATATTTACCTTTAAGAAAAGTTCCAGCCTTAAGATGTCTTCTGAAGTATCCTAAACCACCATTGTACGCATAAGCTACAAACAATGGATGATAATATGTTTTATGAAGCCATTTTAGATGTTTGAGAGCGTATTTTATATTTTGTTTTGGTATAAACATATCATCGTAGCAAGTGATAGGATCTTTAATTTTTTTACTTAAATCATCTGTGACAAAAGGCATTATCTGCATTAAGCCTAAGGCAAAAGAACGAGAAAGTGCAGATGGAATAAGTTGGCTTTCTTGACGCATTAATGCATATATAAGGGCTTGATTATCTTTTGATACATCTTGTAAATATTCATTATAAGGCATAATAAAAGAATGTAATTGATAAGAATGAGCCTTTTGTATTATAAAAGCTTGGACAGCAACCATATTTTTTTGATTATATTTCTTTGCTAATTGAAGTAACTCATCTTGTGGTGTTTGTCTAATCTCTTTTAAAATACTATTCCACATAAAAGGGCTATAAATATCTTGATTGACAGCATCGACAACTTTCACGGAAGTAAAATAATTATTTACTTCAATATTTAACTTTTCATTTGCATATTGAGTGTAAATATTTATATTTTTACTTAGACTTAAATCTTTTAAATATTTTTTATTTTTACTTGCTTGATACATCCAAAAAGTATTTTTGTCTTTATCTATTTGTTTGGAAGAAATTTTCTTGGCTAAGTTAAAATTTTTGATAGCTTTTTTTGGATTATTGTATTTAAGCTGGTTTAATCCCAAAAGAAAGTTAGCATCAGAATCTACATTTTGACCCTTGAGTAATAATAATGATTCTTGTAGATTGTTAAGTTTATCATCATTTACTATCTTTTTAATTATGGCAAAACTTCTCCAGCGTGAGGCATCTTGGGAGAACATGTGTTTTATGAAGGAGGGAGAAAGCTTTAAATTTAGATTTTTTCTTCTATAAGGAGTTCCAACATTAAGAAACATACCTATGATTGTATTTGCTTTATAAGATATATATGCTTTTTCGGAGTAGGGTTCAGCTTGAATTTTTACAGCGTCACGAGCGGATTTAGATTGAAGCCTCTTTATAAGCTTTTCTCTTGAAACACTATCCATCCTTAGTGTTTTATAGAGACTCATAGCTAGTTTAAAGCAATCCTCTTCGTTTATACTGAGTAAATCTTTATTGTTTCTGCATTCCGCTTTGCGTAAAAGAATTTTATTTTTAGATTTTTTCAAATAAGCTTTATTTATTTTATATATATTACCCTCAACTAAGTTATAAGCAGAATCTGCCTCTTTAGGAGTAATATCTTGCTTTAAATACTGCCAAATCATAAAGTTTTTAGCTCGTCCAGATGGTTTTTTTTGTATATCTGAAAAAACTATTTGTGCATCAGACAATGCAAAGGTTAGAGCAAGTATAAGAAATTTTTTTATCATTTATATAAGCTTAGCAAAGGTGTTAAAGATATACGACATCAATATAATCACTACCTGCAAACCAATAATAATTACTAAAGGTGCTAAATCAAGACCATTATAATTTGTTCTCATCAGTTTTCTGACAAAAGAATAAGCTGGATTTGTGATTCTATGTAAAAATTGCACAATAGGATTGTAGGGATCAGGGTTTACAAAACTAAGTAAAGAAGAGATGATAACTATCCAAATATAAACTTCAATGACACCCGTTAATAGTGAAGATAATTTTACAACAACTATACCTAACTCACTCATTTTACAATCTCCCCTATATAATTTTTAAGATATTTATAAAGCTCTGAGACATCTGGACCATTCCCTGAACCTGTTAAAATATAACGCAGTGGTTTAAAAAAGTTCTTTCCCTTTAAGCCTGATTCTTGCATAAGGTATTTTTTAAAGTCATCATAAGCTTCAAAGTAGGGTGCAGATTTAATAACATCTATTAAAATGATTGTAGCTTCTTTAAACTCTTGAGGTATCTCTTTGCTAGAAAATATTGTTTTTATTTTATTTTTAAGTTCTTTTGTTGTACTTGCTTCTTCAAGATAAACTTTTGCAAGTTTTCCAATCTCTTCATCGGCAAAACCAACATATCGAGATAATTCTTTTGGCTCAAGAGATGCTAAATGTTTATGGTTTATATGTCTTAACATATTTATATCAAATCGGGCAGGGGATTTAGATATCTTTTCTAAATCAAACCACTCTATCGCTTCATCAACAGTAAATATCTCTTTTGGAGGCTTATTTCCTATTAGTATTAAATAATTTGATATAGCTTGTGGTAAAAAACCCTCTTCTAAAAGCCATTTAACACTTGAAGCATCATCGCGTTTACTCATTTTTTTACCATCGGTATTTAAAATAATTGGAAGATGGGCGTACTCGATTTTTTTAGCATAATTTAGCGAGCCTCTTATATGGTCTTGTTTTGGTGTGTTACTCATGTGGTCTTCCCCACGAATCACTATAGAGATATCACTAAGCATATCATCCACAGCACAGGCAAAGTTATAGGTAGGTGTTTTGTCTTGTCTCATAATGATGAAACTATCCACATCATCAGGTTTAAAAGTAACTTCGCCTTTTATGCGGTCTTTAGTTATTATGTTTTCATTTGCTTTTTTAATACGAATGGTAAAAGGATTTGTATTGTCAATAACAAGTTCAGGATGAAGCTTAGCACAGGCATCATCATATCTATATGCTTTTTTACTTGCTTTTGCTTCTTCTCTTTTTTTGTCTAACCACTCTGTAGAACAAAAGCATGAAAAAGCTTTTTTATCGTGTATTAGTTGTAAAGCCATTGCTGTGTGGAAACGAACATTTTCACTTTGGTATATTGTTTGAGAATATTCAATTCCAAAAAGATTTAAAATGTCTAATATTTCTTTATCTTTTCCCTCTATATTCCTTTGTTTATCAGTATCTTCAATTCTAATTATTAAATCTTCTTTTTTTTGTTTTGAGACAATATAGTTAAAGAGGGCGACTCTTAAGTTTCCTATATGCATATCACCAGTTGGACTAGGTGCAAATCTTAACATTATAATTCCTGCGTAATATATTTTTGATTAATTTAATGAGAGTGGTGTGAGCAAATGCAGTTCTACTCAAAGACTACACAACACAAAGGCTTGTTAATCCATAAGCGACATGATAGCAAGTTTTTATTTAACTTTAGATTTAATCTACCTCAAAAAAAGCAGCAATAGGTACACCAAGAACCTGAGATATCTTAGCGATGTGTTTGATGTTAAGTAATTTATGCCCTATTACTTAATAAGGGCGAACCTTCTTCTATCTGTTCTTTCAATATGTTACAATTATTTTCGAGTTTGGTCTTTTTCATAAGGGTATTTATACTTTAATACTAAGCTCTTTATTCTTTTATTTTTTAAAAATGACGACTACTGTAATTTAAAATATCTTTTAATTAGTTCTGATGCTTATCCATTGCCTCAATGATAAGTGGGATGATATTATGACTTTTAGTCTTATCTATGAAACCACTTGCACCTAGTACTTCGGCTTCTCTTTTATTGTTAGCACTACTCATAGAACTATTTACAATGATAGGAAGATTTTCTGTAGAAGGATCTTTTCTAAGATTTTGTAAAACTGTAAAACCTGACATCTCAGGCATTTCTATATCTGTGATAATAGCAGGAATTTCACTTGGATCAGGAAGAGACTTTATATAGTCCATGAGCTTTTTACCATTGTCAAATACCCGCATGTTTAATTTTGCATTAGTGAAAATTTGACTTAAGTGTCTTTGTGCTGTTTTAGAATCTTCTGCTATGAGTACTGTACCGTTGAGAAGTTTTTCAGGTAAACTAATATTTTTTATGTTAGCGGGTGATTCCAGTACATCAACCATCGCTTGAGGTATGACATCTGCAAGAAGTTTTTCATAATCTAAGATAAGACAAAGTGAGCCATCTTCAAGTCTTGTATCATTCATTACTAGACCTTCTTCTTTGAGTCTATAGCTATCAGGTGCATGTATCTCATTCCAGTTTTTCTTAATAACTCTATAAGCAGACATTATTCTAAGTCCAATAACAATACCATTAAAATCACAAATAAGGATATTTGATTTTTGAATCTCTTTTTTTACAAGTATTGTACCAAGCCATAGGGGAAGATTTAAGATAGGGATTTGTAAACCACGCAAAATAAGAGTACCTTCTAATAATTGATGAGACGAGGGTATCTGAGTTAAATAGTGGTTTTTAGCTTCTACAACTTCTCTAGTCTTAAAAACATTAATAGCATAATAAGCAGAATCTTCACTTTCACTAATTCTAAAAACTAACAATTGTAGTTCATTATTTTTACTTAGGTTTGTAGCTGCATCTACATTATCTAAAACAGACATATCACACCTTTTAATTTAATTATATTTTAATAATACCCTAAGTAATATGAAATATGCTTTAATGTTAAGTGATGTAGTGGTAGAATATGACAAATAGACATATAAGAGTTTTCAAAGAAGTCTAAAGTCTAATATTAATTAAAAGGTATTTATTATGAAATTTATTGTTATTATAACTTTTTTGAGTTCATTACTCTTTAGTAAAATTTATTATGCAAAGGTTGAACCTTATGAACTAAGAGATATATCTTCTAATGTCTCTGGTCTAGTTCTTTTTATTGATGAAGACATGATAGGCAAAAAGTTGAGTTCAAAACCTTACATTAAAATCGATTCTCAACTTGATAGAGAAGAGTTGAAAAATGTTAAAGCAAAGATTGTGTATTTAAACAAGGTAATCTCTGCAAATGAAAAAGTTTTACTCAATTTAGAAAATCTTTTATTAAAAAAGAGAAAAAATTATGAAAAAATTAAATCTTTAAAAATTAAATCTACTATTGAAAAAGATAAAGAGTATTATGACTTGATTAGTAGTGAAAACTCACTCTTAGCCACTTTAAAAGATATGAGTAATTCAAAAATATTAGTAGCTGACTTGGAGTTAAGAGATGCTCAATTACAAAGATCTCTCAGAGATAAAAACTTAAATGCTGAGGGTTTTACTCTGTATTCGATCTTGGTAAGACCTGGTCAGGTTGTTGGCATGGCAACACCACTTGCAAAAATTGCAGATATTTCAAAAGCAAAATTGACGATTTATCTTGATGAAGAGGATTTGTTAGATATTGAGACTAAAAAAATCTATCTTGATACTAAAGAAAGTAAGTATAAAATTTCAAGAATTCTCAATATTGCAGATACAAAAAACATATCAAAATATAAGGTACAAATTATTATAGATTCGCCAAAAGTATTTTCTAAACTTGTAAAAATAGAATTGAAATAATAGCTTGGTTGAAAGATGGGAAAACAATATAAAATATTAAAAGAAAAAGATAAAGATTTTATAAAAAAGCAAAAGATTTTTTATATCGCTAGTAATTCAGTTCAAGAGGTAAATATCTCTCCAAAAGGTTATAAGACAATAAGAGTTTTAAATGATAGCTCTATAGTTTTTTTAGACTATCCAGGAAGTGGCAATAGAACCTATAGAGATGCTAAAAATAATGGAGAATTTACATTGCTTTTTAATGCTTATGAGGGAAAGGCAATGATTTTAAGGCTTTTTGCTAAGGCACAAATAGTGGAGAAAAATAGTGAAGATTTTGAGAATTACTTGAAACTCTTTGATGAAAAAAAACCTTTAGTTAGAAACTTTTTTATTTTCAATATATATGGAGTAGAATCAAGTTGTGGAGAGAGTGTTCCTTACATGGAGTATAAGGGGGAGAGAAATTCTCTCAAAGAGTGGCTTGTAAAAATGGATGAAAGTGATAAACTAGAGGCATATATAGATGCACATTTAGTACCACCAACTATGAAAAATAATTAAACTAGGAAAAATTATGGATATAAAAAAGTTAGATACAAAATTTGTTTTATCGACATATGCAAGAACAGATGTAGAATTTGTAAGTGGAAAAAATGCAACACTTCTTGATGCTAATGCAAAAAAGTACATTGATTTTACGGCTGGGATTGGGGTTGTAAGTGTTGGTCATGCAAATGAAAGAGTAAATGAAGCTATCACGAAGCAAATAGCAAAGCTCACACACGCATCAAATCTATATCATATAGCTCCTCAAGCAAAAGCAGCTCAAAAAATAGTTGATGCGAGTGGGTATGATATGCAATGTTTTTTTGGCAACAGTGGAGCTGAAGCAAATGAGGGTGCTATCAAAATTGCTAGAAAATATGGCGAGATAAATGGAGAAGTGAAAAAGTATAAAATTATTACATTAACGCACTCTTTTCATGGTCGTACAATCACCACAGTTAAAGCTACAGGTCAAGAGGCAATGCACAATTATTTTGGACCTTTCCCTGATGGTTTTGTGTATGCAAAAGATGTAGATGAAATAAAGTCTCTTTTGGATAACCATACTTGTGCAGTTATGATAGAATTAGTTCAAGGAGAAGGTGGAGTAGAAGCTCAAAATAAAGAAAAAATACAAAACTTAGAAAAACTACTCAGGTCAAAAAATATTTTACTTATAGTAGATGAAGTACAAACTGGTGGATACAGAACAGGTGAGTTTTTAGCCTCACAAGTTTATGGCATCACCCCTGATATTATTACCTTAGCCAAAGGTATTGGAGGGGGTGTTCCTATCGGCGTAGTTATGACATCACTCAAGGATGTACTAAAGGCGGGTGATCATGGCTCAACATTTGGTGGAAATTATCTAAGTTGTGCTGCTACTTGCGAGGTGATGGACATTTTAAAAGAGTATAAAGAGAGTGGAGAGTTAGAGAGACATAGTTTGGTTTTTAATCAAGCAGTAAACTCTTTATATGAAAAGCATCAAGATATTTTTACTGCAAAAGTCGGTATAGGAATGATGTGTGGTTTAAGAGTAAAAGATGCTGATACTTTATCTAGAATCATATCAAATGCAAAAGACAATGGTGTCATGGTTCTTAAAGCTGGTAGAAATACTTTGAGATTTTTACCACCACTAACAATAACAAGAGAGGAAATAGATGAAGGTTTTAAATCTCTTGAGTCTGCTATTAATAGTATTTAGCACTCAAGCATACACAAATGAGAAAAATTCTTTACTTGATGAGTACATCTCAAATAACAAGCAAGAACAGTTTAGATTTGACTATCAAAAAAGTGAGGCAGATGCTTCCATACTTAGAGATTCTTGGATAGCACCGATAAATTTAAACTATTCTTATATAAAAAGTAATCCTTATGGAAGTAGTCAAACTGCAAAAACTGCAGCGATTAAAATAGATCAGCCAATCTTTCAAAGTGGTGGTATCTACTATGGCATTAAGTTTGCACAAGAAGTAAAAAAGTATTCTGACTATTCTATAGATGTAGCAAAAAGAAAACTTATCAAAGATGCTATTTCTATACTAATGCAAACAAAACAAAAAGATTTACAAATAACAAAACAAAAGTTACTGATAGAAAACTCTAAAATAAACTTAGATATTAAACAAGAAGAGTATTTAAGTGGGCGTTTAGATGTAGGTTTTTTAGATAGTGCAGTCATAGAGAGAAATACTGTAATACAAGCTCTATATGACATCCAAACAGCAAAACAAAGGTTACTATCTAGCTTTAGTGCTTTAAGTGACTTAGACTACAAAACAGCCAAAATTCCAACTTTAGAACTTTTGAATAAGGAGCAGTTCTTAGAATATAATCTTGTATTAAAAATGCTAAATTCTCAAATACAAAGAGATGATTTTGCTAAAGGTGTTAGTATTGCAAAGTATTTACCACAAGTAAGTTTTACTGCGGGATATAACTGGATGAAGAGTGATAGTCTCTTTCAATTAGGTTCCCCAGAGAAGGATTATCATGAGTATGGTTTTAAAGTGTCTATGCCTTTAAATGTTAATACTTTTAGAGATATTGAATCTACAAAAGTTGATTATTTAAAATCAAAAGTTTTTGCTAAGGATAAAAAAGTAGAACTTATTGCTTTGTTTGAACAAGTACTCATAAATATCAAAAATTTAGAAAGAAAGAAACTACTAAGTCTTGAAAATAAAGAGATATATTCTAAACTTTTACATGACACCCAAAAGCTTTTTAAGGTGGGATATAAAACGAAGTATGATGTGCAAACACTTAAAAATTCAGTTGAAATATCAAAATATAATTCTAAAATTTATGAGATAGATAAACAACTTGAACTTTTAACACTTTATGAGATGTATGTGAATGAAGAGTAAGAAATTTAGCCAATATATGTCAGATTGGCTTTATGGCGAAAATGGCTACTATGCTACTTATAAAGCCATAGGTAAGGGTGGAGATTTTTACACCGCCGTAAGCACAAGTAAATTTTTTGGTGGAAGTATTGCTAAGCATATAATCTCTTTAGTTGATGAGGGATTTTTAGAAGAAAATGCTGTTATTTGTGAGATAGGAGCACATCATGGTTACTTTTTAGCGGATGTTGTAGAGTTTATTTATACTCTTAGACCTAAACTTCTTGATACTTTTGAATTTGTTATTATAGAAAAATTTGATGCATTACAAGAACAACAAAGAGAGTATTTTAAAGACTCCTTTGCTGATGCTGTTAGTCTTAAGCATTATAAATCACTAGAAGAATTAAAATGTAAAAATGCTTTTTTTATAGCAAATGAAATTTTTGATGCATTTGCTTGTGAGCTTTATTATAAAGGTAAAACTGCCACAATTGACGATCACAATATAGAGTTTGATAGTGATGATGCTTGGGTAAAGTCCAAGGCTGATAAATATTTTAAAGACAGAGGAGAAATAGCTGTAGGTTATGAAGCATTTGCTACTTCAATGGCATCAGCTGCAAAGAAATTTGAATTTATAAGTTTTGACTATGGCGAGATGCAAGCACGACCAGATTTTTCACTTAGGGTATATACTAAACATGAAGTAATTCCATTTTTTGATGAAAATATAAAAAGAAAAGAACTCTTTGGGGCATCAGATATCACTTATGATGTTACCTTCGCTCATGTCAAAGATGCTTATGAAGAGGCTGGAGTTGAGTATATAGAACTCAAATTTCAAATGTTAGCTCTCATAGATATGGGAATACTAGAGCTTTTAGAGATACTCAAAGAGAATGTAGAAGAAAAAATTTACAAACAAGAACTTGAAAAAGCTAAAATGCTCATCTTACCGAATTTCCTCGGTGAGAGGTTTAAAATGATAAGGTTTAGAAAGTATAAATCATAAATATGATTATAGATAAATTAACTAAGTTCCTTTGCTTTTATATAAGCTTTTTCAATAGCATTTACACAAGAACTTCTAACATTTCCATCTTCAAGTGTTGCGTATCCAGCAGCAGTTGTTCCCCCTGGACTCATAACATTATCTTTTAAAATAGCGGGGTGTATATCTTGGATTAAATCACCAAAACCAGAAAATAATCCACGCATAATAGCCATGGCATCTTCTCTTTTTAAACCTTGTTTTACAGCACCATCTGTTAAAGATTCAGCGATAAGTGCTAGATAAGCTGGACCACTTCCAGCTAATGCGGTGGCAATATCTATCTCTTTTTCACTCGATAACCATCTTGTTACCCCGATAGTGCCTAAGAGTTCTTGGGCTTCTTCTTTGTACTCTATATCGCCTGTGAGTGTTGTCATAGATTTGTTTACACTAGCTGCTAGATTTGGCATAGTTCTTACAACTGCATGTGGAGAAAGGTTTTCCTTGAGTTTTTGTAAAGATGTTCCAGCTAAAACAGAGTAAATAACCTTGGCTTTTCCAGTGAGTCTTGTAGCAATTTCTTCAACATTAGAGGGTTTAACACAAAGCATAATCGTTTTGTCATTCATATCAAAATCATCTAAAAGATATTTGTTAATTTTTTTTCCTAAGGCTACTTCAAAGGCATCAAGTTTCTCTAAAGTTCTACCAACGACTTCAATATTATAAGTCTCTCTTAAGCCTAAAGCGATACTCAAAGCCATAGTGCCATTTCCAATAAAAGTGATAGTTTTCATTAATATACCTTAAATTTTTTATGCTAGTATAGCATATTGAAAAATCATGCTAATTCAAAACTGAGAAATACTACTCAATTTGTCACCCTGAACTTGATTCAGGGTCTAGTTTATATGGAATAATAGATTAAATTCCCAGTCAAGCTGAGAATGATATTAGCTTTGATTTAGCGTAGAAATAAAGGTGAAAGAATGGAAATTTTTTTAAGTGAAGCTAAGAGTGCTAGTCGAACACTCAGTACTTTGAGTGCAAAAGAAAAAAATAAGGTTTTAAAAGAGATGGCATTAGCTCTAAGAGAAAATATACAAAATCTAAAAATTGAAAATGCAAAAGATATGGCTGATGGAGAAAAAAATAAACTTACATCAGCACTTATGGATAGATTATTTTTAGATGAAGATCGCATTGAAGCTATGGCAGTGGCTATAGAAGATATAGCAGCTCTTAAAGAACCAGTTGGGCGTGTTCTTGATGGTTGGGTAACTGAGGATGATTTAAAAATACAAAAGGTGAGTATCCCTATTGGTGTGATTGGAATCATCTATGAGTCTCGTCCAAATGTTACATCTGACACCGCAGCACTTTGTTTTAAAAGCTCAAATGTATGTGTACTCAAAGGTGGAAAAGAAGCCCAGTACTCAAATAAAGCTATAGCAAAAGTGCTTCAAGAGGTCTTACTTAAAAATGATTTACCAGCAGCACTCATCTCTCTTATTCCAGATAGTTCACGAGAGGGTGTAGCAAAACTGATTAAGATGGATAAATATGTTGATTTAATAATTCCTCGTGGTGGAGCAGGGCTTATCAAATATGTAAGTGAAAATGCTACCGTAAGTGTTGTTAAGCACGATAAAGGACAGTGCCATACATACATAGATAAAGACGCAAAATTAGAGGATGCTATAGCAATTGCTATCAACGCAAAATGTCATCGTCCTGGAGTTTGTAATGCTATGGAGACACTTTTAGTTGATCGCTCTATTGCATCAGATATCCTTCCAAGATTAAAAAAAGAGTTTGATCTTGCTTGTACTGAGTTAAAAGGCTGTTTAGAAACTCAAGCAATTATCGAAGCTAGACATGCGAGTGATGAGGATTATAACACTGAGTATTTAGCAAATATTTTAAATATTAAGGTTGTTGATGGAGTTGCTGGGGCAATAGAGCATATTGTTAAGTTTGGTTCTGCTCATTCTGAGGCGATTATAACTGAAAATATTAGCACAGCAGAAGAGTTTTTAAACGCTATTGACGCAGCGTGTGTGTATGTAAACGCATCAACACGCTTTACAGATGGTGGTGCGTTTGGCTTTGGTGCTGAAGTGGGAATATCTACAAATAAACTCCACGCTCGTGGACCAATGGGAATAGAAGGTTTAACTACTTATAAGTTTAAAATTTATGGACATGGGCAAACTAGATAAAAAGTTTTAAACATATCTTTTTATATCTCTTAGAAGAATCTGTAAATGTTGCTCAAACTCTTCTAGGAGGGTGATGTAACTTCTTTCTTGTATGTCTTTAATAGTTTCTTTTAGTTCAAGGGCTATATTATGAATGTTTATAGCACCAATATTTGCAGTAATTCCGATAAAATCTAAAAGCATAGCGTCTGCTAGTATTTCATTGTTTTCATCTAAGTGTTTTGTAAGTTCTTGGGTGATATTTGTGTAGTTGTGTACAAAATCATTGAGTATATCTTTATAAAAAAAGTTATCGCCTCCACAGACTTCAAGACCTTGTTCTACATTTAATTCTTTTGTGTTTGTGCCTTTGAGAACTTGATTTTCTTCAATATTACCTTTTGTATAGGCATAGAGTATGTCATAAAATGCACTCATTTTAAGAGGTTTTTCTAGGTGTTCTTCCATTCCTACATCAGTCATTTTTTTAATATCATCAGGAGAAATATCTCCACTTAAAGCTATGACTACAATGTGTTGATAATTTTTATTTGCTTTTATTTTTTTTGTTGCTTCAAAACCATTCATGATTGGCATACGAGCATCCATTAAAATTATATTGAAATCATCATTATTTTCTAGTATATCTAAGGCTATTTTGCCATTGTCTGCCATAGTTATTTCGATACCACTTCCTGAGAGTAAGGCACTGATAACTTTTTGGTTAATCATATTATCTTCTGTTACAAGAAGCTTGACACCTTTAAACTCTTTAAAATTTTCTTTTGAAATTTTTCCATGAGCAGGAACTTCTATTTTATTTCGTTTTCTTCTGTTTATAGTTGCTGGAGTGATGTGTTCAAATGGATTATTTGCAATACTTCCAAAAGAGCCTTCTTCTGTGTTTATAAACTTGAAATCTTTGTCTTTATCTTTATACAGCCTTTCCTCTAATATTGAGGTAGTTTGAATCTCTTGAATCTCTTTATCATTTTTTGGGCTTATATCATGAAGTAAACTTATCTCTTTTTGACGAGAACTTTTTATTAAAAAATAAATTATAATGAATGTTAAAATTATAATTATAGTGAGAATTTGATATAGATATTCTTGTATCATAGGCTATCCTAAGTAGTATATCTACAATAATACAGTATTAAAAATTAAATTTTACAAAATTTATGTATAATTCATAAAATAAGTTAATATAAGGTTTTTTGTGCAAAGTATTCCGCATATTCCAGTTCTATACAAAGAAGTTATCCAAGTCTTCAAAGAAATTGATAATGGCTATATTATTGATTGTACTATGGGTTATGGAGGGCATTCTTCTATGATACTTGAAGCAAATAAAAATATTAAAATTATAGCAATAGATCAAGACCAAACAGCAATAGAATTTTCAAAGAAAAGATTAGAAAAATATGGAGATAGAATATCAATAAGAAAAGGAAAATTTTCTAAAATAATAAAAAATATCTTAGAAGAAGTTGATATTAGTAAAATAAAAGGTATTTTAGCCGATATAGGTGTATCATCGTTACAACTTGACCAAAAGACAAGAGGTTTTTCTTATGAGAGTGATAATCTTGACATGCGTATGGATAAAGGAGCTTCTTTATCAGCTTATAAAGTGGTAAATGAATATTCTCAAAAAAAGTTAGAAACTGTGCTTTTAGAATATGGCGAACTTAGAAACTATAAAAAAATAGCATTAAAAATTGTAGAAAATCGTCCATTTATATCTGCACGAGAGCTAAGTGAAACTTTAAAATCTGATATGCCCCATGGGAAAAAAATCCATCCTGCTACACTTTTAATGCAGGCAATAAGAATAGAAGTAAATGATGAACTTGGTGAATTGAGATCTCTTTTAAAAAGTTTACAAGAGGCTAGATTCCCTGATGCAAAAATTGCTATAATCTCTTTTCACTCGCTTGAAGATAGAATAGTGAAACAAACATTCACTAAATGGACAAAGTCATGTACCTGTCCTGAAGAAGCATTTAGATGTGAATGTACAAATGATAATCAATTAGGTAAAAGTATGTCTAAGAAACCAATTATGGCAACAGAAGATGAATTAAAAGAAAATGTTAGAAGTAGAAGTGCAAAAATGAGAGTTTTTGCAATGGATATATGATGGATGAAAAAAATGAATTATTGGATGAACTCGAAGTAGTTTTAAATCCAAATAGATTACTAGATTTTACTTTTTATTTGTATATAATTCTTGTTTTGTTATTGGTATCAATTTTTGCCTTTCCAAAGATATATATACAGCAACAAATTTATTTTAAAAGCAGAGAAATCGCAAAATTAAAAGTCGAATATGATACTCTTAAAGAAGAAAATAGGCTTATAACTGCATCTATTGAATCTATAAAATTTCAAAATCATATCTTAGATACACTTTTTTAGGAATGTGAATGTTACGCCGTTTTTTAGAATTTTCTATAGATAAACCACTTTTAAACCATATACTCTTAGCATTTATATTACTTCTTTCTATTTTCGCATATATCAACATCCCTAAAGAGATTTTTCCTCCTACTCAAATGGATAAGATAAGTATCAGCGGTGGGTATGCAGGTACATCAGCAGATGTACTTGATAAGATGCTAGTTAAAACCATAGAAGATGATTTACAAAACATTAATGAACTTGAGGTGATAGAGTCTATTATAAAAAATGGTTCTTTTTCTATGAGCATGGACATAAAAGCTGGCTCAAATAATATAAAGGTACTCAATGATGTAAAAGATATTTTATCTAATGTTAAAAAAGACTTGCCAGCGGATATGTCTGAACCAATAGCAAAGATAAAAGATCATCCATTCCCTTTAGTTCTAATCGCTTTATCTGGAAATGTAGGAAAAAAAGAATTACTAAAAAAAGCTGAAATATTAAAAAGTGAGTTGAGTCAGTTTAAAGATTTAAGTGAAATTTCGATTCGTGGTGACGCTGATGATGAACTTCTTATTAGAATAAATGAACAAAAGATATTAGCTTATGGACTAGAGCCAACTCTAGTGGTATCCTCTTTAAAAAATATTAGTTCAATATTCCCTATAGGAACTATAAAAGAACAAGGTGCTCACCTTTATATATCTACATACAATGGTGAAAAAGACAAAAAATACATAGAAGATACGGTTTTAGGTATAGGAGATATCCGTGTAAAAATTGGAGATATTGCTGATGTTATGTTTACTTTGAGTGATCAATCTGAAATATCGCACTATAACGGTGTTAGAAATGTATCTATCAATGTAACAAAGGCAAAAACTGGGAACGCTATAGCTTTAGTGAAACAGATAAGAGAACTTTTAAAAGAAAAAACAGCGAAAAATTCACATCTTAAATATAATATTTATACGGACACTTCTGTATGGATTAAAAACCGTCTCAATATTGTATTTTCAAATATTATGTTTGGTTTGATGTTAGTGTTTATCGCAATGCTAATTTTTATAAATCGTGGTATCGCATTTGTTGTAGCGATTGGGATTCCTGTAAGTTTTATGATAGGTTTGATTTCGAGTGAAATAATGGGAAACAGCCTTAATATGCTTTCACTCCTAGGAGCTTTGATAGCTTTGGGTATGTTAGTGGATGAGGCAATAGTTGTTACTGAAAATATTTATAGACATTTAGAAGAGGGGATGGAGAGGCGAGAAGCCGCTATAGTTGGAGCAACCGAGATGTTTCCAGCAGTTTTAACAGCTACACTTACCACAATTTTCGCATTTTTACCGATGTTGCTTTTAAGTGGGGAAATGGGAACTTTTATAAAAATTATTCCTATTATGATAACGGTTCTTTTACTCTCTTCTTTGTTTGAGGCTTTTTACTTTTTACCACTTCATGCTTATGAATTTTTAAAAGTATCAGATAATGAAAGTTTTACAAAAAGATTATGGAAAAGACTGAACTCTTTGCATGAGAATGTCTTGAATTTTGTTTTTGCTCAGAAATGGCTATCTCTTATCTTAATTGTTTTTAGTATCCTTTTTGCTACATTTATATTGATGAAAAATTCAAAGTTTCAACTCTTTCCTGATTTTGATAATACACAGATATATGTATATGGAAAAGTCAATGTAAATAATGAGCTAGAAGATACAGAAAAAATAGTCACTCAAATAGAAACACATTTACTGAAAATTCTTCACAAGAAAGATATGTCATCGGTTACTTCTGTTATAGGCTTTAAGCTTGATGCTAAAAATCGTGCTCAAATGGGAGAGAATTTATTTCATATTTTTATAGATTTACATGAAAGAGCGCCGAGTAACTTTTTTGACACTTATATTAGTCCAACATTATCTTTAGAATATGATAAAAATATACGCATTAGAGAAGTAGATTCAAAAGATATTGCCGAGGTGATTAAAAAAGAATTATCGTCTTTTAAAAAGCTCAAAGACGATAAGGGTATGATTTTTGATGAACTCGTAGTAAAAGTTCCTGGTGCTGGAATTGTTGCACACGATATAGAGATAAGTTTAAGTTCAGATGATGAAGCTAAAACATTAGAAGGTCTTAGATATTTAAAGGAGTCTTTTGCAAAGATAAAAGGGGTTTTTAATATTACAGATGATGCTGATATAGGCGAAAAAGAGTTAAAGCTTCGTGTAAATACTTATGGACAAGAACTAGGCTTTAATGAAGAGATAATATCAAAAGAGTTACGCTCCTATTATCTAAAAGGTGAATATGGAAAAATGTTTAATAGCAGTGGACTTATTCGGATAAAGATTGAAAGTGATGCTAAAAATGATATTAACTCTATTAATACTATAGAAGTAAAAGTTCCATTTTCTGAGCAGTTTGTAGCTTTAAAAGATGTTTGTGACTTTGTAATGGTTCAAGGTTTTGTTGCTTTAAATAAAGAAGATGGAGTGCGTATAAGAAGTGTCTTCGCATCAATAGACAAAAAAAATATCACTTCTACTGAGGTGATGCTAGAGTTAAATAAAAGTATCAATAAACTCAAAAAAGATGGTATTAAAATAGATATTAAAGGTGAAGAAAAAGAAAATAATAAAAATAAAAAAGAGATGTTAGAATCAGCTATTATTTCTATATTTTTAATTTTTATAACATTAGTGTGGTTATTTGACTCTATAAAAAAACCACTTATTGTTCTTAGCACTATCCCTTTGGTATTTTTTGGTGTTTATATTGGACATCTTATTATGGGTGTAAATATCACTATGCCTGGACTCATTGGTGCAGTTGGACTTACAGGAGTTGTAGTAAATGATGGTTTAATTATGGTGAGGTTCATATCGAGTGCAAAAAATATAGAGGATTTAATACATAGGGCAAAACATAGACTAAGACCCATACTTTTAACATCCTTAACCACTGTACTAGGTTTATCAACATTGATTTTCTTTGCATCGGGGCAGGCTATGATACTCCAACCAATGGCAATTTCTCTAGGTTTTGGAATAGCTTGGGCAACTGTACTAAACTTAATTTATGTACCGCTACTCTACGCAATAGTATTTAAGATAAAATAATATTAGTTTTATAAGAAGTTATTTATGCCCTATTACTTATAACTAAAAATTTTCTACATTTTCACTAAACAAGCATCCTTTTATTTTAAAGAGATAAAATATGTCCACAAAGAGAATAAAGGAAGTATAAATGAATTTAGATATAACTAAAGTTATGTTTGGAGTAAGAGTACCAGTAACAAAACCAATTCCAGAGTTTTTACTTGAAATGGGTGAAGAAAGAATAAGAAAATTAGTGAGTGATCATTATGATGAAATAAGTGAGAGTAACATAGCACACATGTTTCCACATGAAGAGGATATGTTAGAAGAAGCTAAAAAGCATTCAAGTGACTTTTTTATACAAATATGTGGAGGAAGACCTTACTTTAATGAAAATCGTGGAGCACCTCAAATGGTGGGGAGACATTCCCCCTTTAAGATTGACGCTCAAGCTAGAGAAACATGGTTAGAGCTTTATAAACCGCTTATATTAGAGCTTAAAGAAGAGGGCGTTACTAGCACTTCATTGCAATCTTATTGGAATTACTTAGATGTATTCTCATCTTGGATGATAAATACAAAATAAAATATAAAATAAGAAGAACATAAGCTTTTCTTGAGTATAATCTCGCCCTACAAAGAGTGGGTCTTTAGCTCAGTTGGTTAGAGCCCTCCGCTCATAACGGAGTGGTCATGTGTTCGAGTCACATAGGACCCACCACTTTTATCCCTTAACTAACATAATGAAATAAAAGCATCTTACATAACTAAAACCCTTAGGTAGTCTTTTGTTGTAAGTCCAGTGTGATAAAGTTTTCAGCATTGCTTTTAAATTTATGAGATGTCCTATTAATAGCTATTAACAGTTTCTCAATATGTAGAGGTATAGTGTCAATGGACACAGAGAAGTTTAGACTAGTATTAGAAGATGTTAAATCAATATAATATTTTTTGAATTGATATGTGGATGGGGATATAGGATTCGAACCTATGAATGCTAGCACCAAAAGCTAGTGCCTTACCACTTGGCGAATCCCCATCATTTATAGTTTTAGATTGGTTGCGGAAACAGGATTTGAACCTGTGACCTTCGGGTTATGAGCCCGACGAGCTACCGAACTGCTCTATTCCGCGGTAATTAAGACAAACAACTGTGTGTTTGTGAGCCGAAATTATAGACAAAATATTATCTATTGTCAAGGTTTTTTTTAAATTTTTTTAAATTCTTTTATTTTCATATAAATCTTAGTAAATATTTTGACATTATTTAAGCTAATATACTTGTAATAGTTATTTTAGTATAATCAATAAAATTATTTAATAAAGAGAAAAAATGACAGCAATTCAAAGAGTTTTAGAGGCAATACAAGAGATTAAAAAAGGGAAGATGGTCATCATGATTGATGATGAGGATAGAGAAAATGAGGGTGACTTAGTATATGCAGCAGCGTTTTCAACTCCTGATAATGTAAACTTTATGGCTACTCATGCACGAGGGCTTATTTGTGTAGCACTAAGTAAAACAATTGCAACTCGACTAGACTTAAACCCTATGGTTAGCTCAAATACCTCCTCTTATGAAACTGCTTTTACTGTTTCTGTTGATGCTAAAGATGCCCTTACTGGTATCTCCTCAGCAGAGCGTGATGATACTATCAAAATTTTAGCAAATCCAATTTCCAAAGCTCAAGAACTTGTCAAACCTGGTCATATTTTTCCTCTTATAGCTAAAGATGGGGGAACACTTGTGCGAACTGGTCATACAGAGGGTTCAGTAGATATATGTCGTTTAGCAGGGCTTAGTGAAGCTGGAGTTATTTGTGAAATCATTAAACAAGATGGAACAATGGCAAGACGAGACGATTTGGACTTATTTGGAGAAGAGCATAATCTTAAAACAGTTTTTATTTCAGACATAGTTGAGTATCGCTTGGCAAATGAGAAACTTGTACACGAAACAGATGTGCAGGAGATAGATTTTTTTGGTGTGAAAGTAAATAAGCATACATTTGCAGATCACGATGACATTGAACACACAGCTATCGTCTTTTATAAGGCGGGTGAAGTAGCAAATGTTAGAGTGCATAATGTTATAACAGATATAGAACTCCTACTAAATCAAAAAAAATATACAAATCTTATAAACTCTATAGAATATCTAAAACAAAACTCAGGTGTCTTAGTATTTATAAACAAAACACATCACCAAGACAACTCAGCAATGAAAGAGATAGGAACAGGTGCTCAAATCTTAATCTCTTTAGGTGTATCAAAAATGAACCTTATCACATCTATGAAAGAATCAGACTTTGTTGGGTTAAGTGGTTTTGGTCTTGAAGTGAATGAGATTATTGATATTTAGAAATGGACTTTTATTATTTAGTATTTTAGCTTTTTCTTTAGAGGCTAAAATGACAAGCAGAACTCAAATAATTATGGGTACCTACATAAGTGTTTCTGTAAAAGAAGAAAAAAAAGAGATTATCGAAGATGCTTTTATAATTTTTAAAAATATAGATGAAAGTATCTCTTCCTACAATGAAAAATCTCAAATATTTCAGTTAAACAAAGATAAGCATTCCTTTATCAATGATATAACTTATGAGGCACTTGTTTTAAGTCAAAGGTATTATAAGCATAGTAACGCTTATTTCGACATCACCATAGGCTCAATTACAAAAGACTTATATCGTTTTGGTGATGAAGAGCGTATCCCTACTCATAAAGAACTCAGCAATGCTTATCTTAACTTTAATAGCTTAGTCTTTGATAAGAAGTTTGCATCAATAGAGAAGAATATAAAGCTAGATTTTGGTGGAATGGCTAAGGGTTTTGCTGTTGATAAAGTGAGTGATTACTTTAAAGCTAAGGGTATTAAAAAGGCAATAATCGCAGCAAGTGGAGATATCCGTTGCTTAGGTGTATGTAGTATTGATGTTCAAAATCCATTTGGTGATGGGGTCTTAGGCTCATTTAAGACTAAAGAGAATGAAACAGGTATCAGTACGAGTGGTAATTACAATCGTTATGTAGGTTCTGTAAAAAATAACCATCTAATAAATCCAAAACAAAAAATCTCACAAGATAAATTTGTATCTATTACTTTGATATCTGATATGTCTAGTAGTGATTTAGATGCTTATGCTACAGCTTCTAGTGTGATGCCAATTCAAAAGGCTTTTAAATTTTTAGATAGTTTTGATTTAGCCTATATTATTTTAAAAAGTGATGGGAAACTTTGTATAAGTGAAAATATCTCTAAGTTTACGAATAACTTAGTCTTTAATGATACTCCAAAACAATAAAAAAGATATATAAACAATAAGAGCTTCAAATAAAAAAAATGATGCTAGTTTAATATATGCAAAAAACTCAAAGCCATTTATAGTAAAAAATGGACTTAGCATTTCTAATATAGCTGTTATAAAAACAAGATAAATTAAGAAAATTATTTTTTGAGTATTTTTGTATTGAGTAAATATTAAAAAATGTAAGATAACCATCGTAAAAAGACCAAAGGCAAAAATATGAGGTAGTATTATTTTAAGTAAACCAAGGGCAGATTTTTGCATCATAAAACGACTTTCATTTCCTGCGTAATAATCTAGTACTTCTTTAACACTAAAACCAATTTTTTCTTCAAACAACAAAGTAGCACTTATTAAAAGTAAAAAAGAAAAACCTATAAAATAAATGATAGTATATTTATAAGATTTAAGCATTATATAAATTCCAAAAAGAAGAGATAGCCATATAAAGTGCAAGCAGATGCCAAGTAAAAAGACTTATTGAATAAAGTAATATAAAAGAACTTGACACGAAGAAGGCTAGGGAAAGTGCTATTAACGATAGCATTGAAGAGATAAGCGTGATATTTAAAATTAGTAAGTTTTTTTTGTTATTTCTAGTAAGCCTTATAAATGTAGCACTTAAACTTAAAAGTACCATCATAATGAAAAATATATCCGTATGCCAAATTTCTAAAAAAGAAGACTTAGTGATAGGGTCTATAAACTCCTCTTCACTTCCAAATAAAGTGATGCTAATACTAGAGGGCAAAACACCAAAGTTATAGTGTTTAATGATAATGTCTGCGATTAGATAAAAAAAAGTGAATATGAGTAAACCAGAAAGTATAGGTTTCATCATGGGGTCTTGATTTAAGTCTTTTATGAGAGTAAATTTCATTGTTTGTTTTTTAATATTTCCTTATAAAATGCAAAGGCAATTCGTGAACCTTTTGTCGTACTTCTTGCACTTAGCGTTGCCCCTGAGATAGTTGGAATATTTTTAGATATGTGAAGCATCGTATTTGTATCTATATTTTTAAATTGAGAATCCCACATTTTTGAGGGTAAATATTCTAAGGGTTCATTAAAAGCTATCACTTCTATACCTAGTAAAACTGAACTAGAATTTATAAAGTATAGTATAACAGAATTTTTTGAACGAACTTTTTGTTTTATAAGTATCCCATAGCCTAAGAGGCTATCTTTATGAAATGCTTTGTAAATTCTAAAGATTTTTGAATCTAGCTTTACTTGTGCAAAATTAGAGATATTTATAGCATGCTTTTTACTTATTAAAATATTCTCTTTTTTTACAGAAGTAGCTTTTGGATAGGCTAAATGCATTGCATCAAAAGGCGAGATGAGAATTTTTGCACTCAAAGAGAGTGCAAAAAACAGGAATGAAAATATTATATATTTAGGCATTGTCTCGATGCTTAAAATACAAATCCAAGAGAAAGGCTTAGTGTATTATCTTCAACATCACCTTTTTCTTGCATAGCATAATCAAGTTTTAGTACAACTTGCTCATGTGGAAAATAGTTTGCACCAATGGTAATAGTGTCTATTGAATCTTTTGAGCTACCATCAGCAAGCTCATCTTCTGGATTATATGTCTCATACTGTATAAAGATTGGTAAAGAACCTTTAGATGAAGAGAGTACATCATAAGCAATGTTAAGGTATCCGCCAACAGCATTAGTCGCTTCATTAGCTGTTGGGTTTACATCATCCGAACGACTTGCAACTGCGTATGTACCATAGACACGAAGTCCAGAATTGCTATAGTCACCATGAATATCTGTTACACTCACATCCCCATCATAGTATGTAGAAGCACCAATAAGTAATCCGTTTAGACCAGTATAGTCAATTCTAGCTGTAAAAGCTAAAGCTGGATCAGTTCGCTTAAATGAACCACCACGACCTGACCGAATCCACTTTTTACCATTAGTTAGAGATGTATCTAAGGCACTAGTTGCTGAAAATTTATAAGATAAATCATCTGCTAACTCACCATATACCATTGCCCCACTTTCATGCCATGTAGTTGGGATAATATACTTCGATGTTCCTGGTCTTTGTACGGTTGTAAAAAGAGTAGGTTCGTGTCTTTGGTTGATGAGTCCCATTGGTATGAGCATATGACCTAGTCTAAAGTTATAGTTTTTGTTTTGCAAGAAGTCTAAGTACATAAACTCTATAATAACTTCGCCACCTTTACCAGCTTTAGCATCTGCACCTGATTTTCCATTTCCAGCTTTTACTCCACCATGTTCAAACTCTATTTCAGTGTTTAAAATGATATCATCTGTAAATTTATATCCTATATAAGGAACAAATCTATACACATCTAAGGTTCGTTTATCTGGATTATCACCTGATTGTGAAGAGATGTACATTTCGCCATAACCACCAATAGAAAGAGGAGAACTGGAATAGTAAACCTTTGAGGCAGCACTCCCTAATCCACTATGTGATTTTGTAGCATCCACTGTTGTATATTCAAAACCAGTTTTTAAAGAACTTGTTTCATCTATAAGAGTCTGTTGGTTCTCTTTGAGAGATTGTATCTCTTTTTTGAGCATATCTATCTCACTATTTGCATCTGCTGATACATGAGGTGCTATAGATAAAACTGTTATGAGAGCTAAAGAGAGTTTTGTAGTTGTCTTTTTATTCATAAAATTCCTTTATATCTAAATGATTATAATATTTAATATCATTTAGTTTCGGAATAATAACCATTTTTTTTATAAAGTCAATGATATTGATAATTTTTATCATAATATAAAAA
>JADGEZ010000003.1:88757-95491 GCA_016744115.1 Sulfurimonas sp.
TTTGAATTATAATTAATTTAAATATTTAAATAAAAGAGATATAATAAAAAAAATAAATGATAGAAGAGTTTATGAGAGAAATATTTACAAGAAATGAAGATACACAGTTACAAAGCATAGAGATAGATATAGATGCAGGTGAGTATAAAGAGGACTTTAGTTGGTTGTTTAGTGTTTTTATAAAGTATGAGGCAATAAATGATTTGTCTTTAGCTTACGAAGAGTTTTTAGAAACAAAAGAATCTTTAATAATTGCCATAGAACATGAAGACAAGGCTAAATATTTAGGTACGAGAGTAGTAGACGGGTGGAGCGAATTTTATTTTTGTACTTCTACAACTAAGGAGCTTGATTCTTTAGTGACTGCGATGCTTAAAGATACTACTTATGGCTATGAAAGTAATATTATTAAAGATAAAAAATGGAATTTTTATGAAACGCAACTCTTTCCAAGCGAGTTAGAACTCATCCATATACAAAGTGAAAAAATTATATTTTTACTTCAAGAGGAGGGCGAGGACTTGAGTGTTTGTCGAGATGTTGAACATTATGTATCTTTTGACACACCTACACAAAAAAACAGATTTTTAAATACTCTTGATATTGAAGGTTTTAGTTTCAAAGATGAGATTAGTAGTGAAGAGTTTGCATATGGTATCGCTTTGGTAAAAAATCATGCAGTAAATAAAGAAAAAGTTAGCGAAGTGGTAAAGGAACTCTATAAAGTGATAAAAGAAAATCAATCTTATTATGAGGGTTGGAGTACAACTTTAGTATCTCAAACCATAGAACTGGAAGAATAAATGTTTAAAATTGTAGGAGTTATAAACTATTTATTCGTTGTTTTTCTAAATGCTTTTACAGATTTAGGTCATAAAATAATTATTCAAAACACAATTTTTAAAGTATATGATGGTGAGATACAAATTATCTTAACTGCTATTGTCAATGCTCTTATTTTGCTACCTTTTATTCTTATGTTTTCTCCTTCTGGCTTTTTAGCGGATAAGTTTCCTAAAAATACGATCATGCGGTATTCTTCCATAATGGCAGTAATCATTACACTTCTAATCACTATCTCTTACAATAATGGTTGGTTTTATGTAGCTTTTGGATTGACTTTTGTACTCGCCTTACAAAGTGCTATATATGGACCTGCAAAATATGGTTATATTAAGGAATTATTTGGTGTAAAAAATCTTACCAATGCTAATGGTGCAGTTCAGGCTGTAACAACTATCGCTATTTTAGGTGGTATCATTTTTTATACAGTACTTTTTGAAAATCTAATTCAAGAAAGCTTTACTAGCAAAGAAGATATACTCAAAGCTATTGCACCTCTTGGTTGGCTTTTAGTAATTGGTTCTTTTATAGAGTTGATTTTAGCCTATCAGTTACCAAATAAAATGGACTATAAATGTAGAAAAAAGTTTGAATTTAAAAGGTATGTTATAGGCGAATATCTTGTAAAAAACTTAAAAATTGTAAGAAGAAAAAAAGAAATTTTCGACTCAATTTTGGCACTAAGTTTATTTTGGTCTATCTCTCAAGTAGTCCTTGCTATTTTTGGTGAATATGCAAAAAGTAAGCTAGGAGTTACTAACACTATTGTTGTTCAGGGGATTATGGCTTTAGCTGTTGTTGGGATAGTTATAGGTTCTGTAATGGCTGCAAAATTTTCAAAATATTATATAAATATGGGGCTAGTGAGTGTCGGTTCTATAGGTATAACTACCATAGTTCTTCTTGTCCCCTCTATCACTTCTATAACTACATTAGCAATTTTGTTTGCATTATTTGGAATGTTTTCTGGTTTGGTTATTGTGCCTTTAAATGCTAGGATTCAACTTTTATCACCACGAGTGCATCTTGGAACTATCATCGCAGGAAGCAACTTTATACAAAATATTTTTATGGTTTCATTTTTGATTTTAACTACCGTGTTTGCTTATCTAGGAATGCATGCCCAATCACTTTTTTATGTGATGGGTTTTGTAGGGATTTATATGACTTTTATGGTATATAAAAATTATGAGGCTATGTCATTTTGGACTTTGATGAAGTTTATTGCTATGTTTAGACATAAATATAATTTTGTTGGCATAGAAAATATTCCAGATTCTAAAGGTGTGTTATTGCTCGGAAATCATGTAAGTTGGTTAGATTGGATTATTTTACAAATTCCTATGAAAAGACCCATTAACTATATGATGGAAAAAGATATTTACCATTGGAGGGGTTTTCATTATCTGTTTAAAACAGGAGAAGCGATTCCAGTATCAGCTAAAGCTTCAAAAGATGCGTTTAGAGAAGCTCATAAAAGATTAAAAGATGAACGAATAGTTGGTATTTACCCTGAGGGTGCTATCTCAACAGATGGAGAACTTGGGAAATTTATGAGAGGTTTTGAACTTATTTCTAAGGATTATGATGGTGTAATAGTACCATTTTACATTGATGGCTTATTTGGCAGTTTATTCTCCAAATATAAACCAAAAAAGAAAAAATCATTTTTTAAAAGAAGAGAAATTACTATTTATTATGGTGAAGCAATTTCAAAAGATACAAAGGCACAAGAATTAAAAGCCATCATACAAGAGATGAAAAATAAGTATGAAAAATAAGTTTTTATTTACGAGATAAATTTAGGGTAATGTTAGACCAACTATTGCCTTAGTTCTAAGTGCTGGTGCTTCATGTTGGAGTATTGAAATTTTCTTCATTGGGTGTGAGAACGAGCGAAAATATGTTTATGTATTTTATTGCCTTATGTGGAAGAGTTATAGCCGTAGATGAAATACACCAATACAAAAACTGGGCAAGAGAGATAAAAAATATATATGATACTTTTCCAGACTTAATAATAAGAATTAGTGGTTCTTCTATGTTAAATATTTTATATGAAAAGTATGATTTAAGTAATAGGGCATCATTTAAAAGGATTCTCTTCTTCGTTGAACTTAACTTAACGATACTAGTATCGCCAAGTCAAATTCGCCTTGAATCTAAACCTTTTAAATGATGTTAGCTATGAATATATTTATGCCCTATTACTTAAGTAGAAGAATTAAACTAAAAAATGAAAACTTTGAGTTTGAGAGAATATTTGAAATTGAAAATAAGATCAAATTACCACAATACACTTTAGAAGAAATAAGTAATAGACCTTAAATAATTTCAAAATTAAAATCATTAAGGAGAAAAATTTCAATGAAAACAACTTTGATTATTGGTGCAGGTGGGGTTGGGCGTGTTGTCGTTCATAAGTGTGTTCAAAATGCTGATATTTTTGGAAAAATTATTTTAGCAAGTAGAAGTATAGGAAGATGCCAAGAGATAAGGTCAGAACTTCTTGACGCAGATATAGAGATAACTACGATAGATGCTGATATTACAGAGGATGTAAAGAATTTAATCTTAAAATACAATGCAGATATTGTGATAAATGTAGCCTTACCCTATCAAGATTTAAGCATTATGGACGCTTGTATAGCCACCTCTACACCATACCTTGATACTGCAAACTATGAACATCCAGATGAGGCAAAATTTGAGTATAAACTCCAATGGGCTAGAGATGAAGCGTTTAAAAAAGCTGGAATTATGGGACTTCTTGGAAGTGGTTTTGATCCAGGGGTTAGCAATGTATTTTGTGCTTATGCTAGTAAACATTATTTTGATGAGATTCATACTATTGATATACTCGACTGTAACGCAGGGGATCATGGATATGCTTTTGCAACTAACTTTAACCCTGAAATAAACCTCCGTGAAGTCTCCGCAAATGGAAGATACTGGGAAAATGGAGAGTGGATAGAGACAAAACCCATGGAGATTAAAATGCTTTGGGATTATCCTGAAGTAGGGGAGAGAGAGTCTTATCTACTCTACCATGAAGAGATCGAATCTTTAGTAAAACATATAAAAGGCTTAAAGCGTATCCGATTTTTTATGACATTTGGCGAGAGTTATTTAACACATTTAAAATGCTTAGAAAATGTTGGAATGCTTGGCATCAAAGAGATAGAACATAAGGGTCAAAAAATAATCCCTATGGAGTTTTTAAAAACGCTTTTACCAGACCCTGCATCCTTAGGAGTTCGCACAAAAGGCAAAACAAACATTGGTATAGTAGCTGAGGGTATCAAAGACGGTAAAAGAAGAAAAATATATATCTATCAAGTAAGTGATCATGAAAAATGTTTTGCTGAGGTAAATTCTCAAGCAGTATCTTATACGACAGGTGTTCCTGCTATGATAGGGGCAAAGCTTATGCTAGAGGGAAAATACAAGGGCTTAGGAGTGTTTAACATCGAAGAGTTTGATCCAGATATATTTATGGAGGAGTTGAAAACTCAAGGGCTTCCATGGAAGATAAAAGAGTTAGAGGTATAAATGGATTTTAACAATATAACAACACCCTTTTATATTTGTGAAGAGGCTTTGTTAGAAAATAATTTAAAACTATTAGACTATGTGCAAGAAAAAAGTGGAGCAAAGATTATTTTAGCCTTAAAAGGTTTTGCAATGTACTCTACATTTGATTTAGTCTCTAGTTACCTTAAAGGCTGTACAGCGAGTGGTTTATATGAGGCAAGATTAGCATTTGATGAGTTTAAAAAGCATAAAAAAGAGGCGGAAATACATACCTATTCGCCAGCTTTTAAGCCTGATGAGATACAAGAGATAGCAAAAATATCTAACCATATCGTCTTTAACTCGCCAAATCAATTATTGAAATATCACAAAATAGTGAAAAAAATCAATCCAAACATAGAAATATCTCTTAGAATAAACCCTGAAATATCTGCATCTCCAAAAGATATATATAATCCGTGTGGAATTTATAGCCGATTAGGAACAACCTTAAATAACTTTGATGAAGAGCTTCTTTGTCATGTTGATGGACTTAACTTTCATGCCTTATGTGAACAAAATGTTGAGGTACTTCAAGCGGTCTTATTTACATTTGAGAAAAATTTTTCTCCCTATTTTAAAAATCTAAAATACATTAACTTTGGTGGAGGACATCATATAACAAAAAAAGGCTATGATGTAGAGAGATTAATAAATATCATCCAAGTATTTAGAAATAAATACAATCTGGATGTTTATCTCGAACCAGGCGAAGCGGTTGCTTGGCAAACAGGTTCTCTTGTGAGTAGTGTCTTAGATATTTTTGAAAATGGTATGAGTATAGCTATCCTTGACACATCAGCAGAAGCACACATGCCAGACACTTTAGCGATGCCCTACCGTGCGGATGTAAAAGGAAGTGCTAAGGCAGGAGAAAAAAAATACACTTATAGGCTCGGTGGAAACACTTGTTTAGCTGGTGATATTATGGGTGATTATTCATTTGATGAAAAACTAAAAGTAGGTAAGAAAATAATCTTTCAAGACCAAATCCATTATACTTTTGTTAAAAATACAACTTTTAATGGAATAAAATTACCATCATTAGTGATTTTAAAAAAAGATGGAAGCTTAAAAATAGTAAAAGAGTTTGGATATGAAGATTATAAACAAAGACTCTCTTAAATCAAAACTTAAGGGTGATTAGTTTTGTTATAAGTAACAGGGCATAAATAACTTCATAGCTAACATCATTTAAAAGGTTTAGATTCAAGGCGAATTTGACTTGGCGATACTAGTATCGTTAAGTTAAGTTCAACGAAGAAGATAATCCTTTTAAAGGATGCCCATAGGGTGAAAAGATACACTACAATCTACTGCGTTAAAAGTTCTTAAAGCTACTAGTAGCTCCTGCGAACTTTCGCCTTATACCTTGCAGTGTATCTTTTCATCAGCTATGAATTTATTTCTGTTCCTATTACTTATCAGCACTTATCCACAGGGAAAGTTTGTATCAATAGCAAGGTATCAAATAATAAGATTAAAACCAGTAAAACAAAAGGTACAAAGCTCCTCAGGTAAAACATGGCAAGATAAAGACACAAATCTAATCTGGCAAGTGAAGATAGACCATGATAAACAAGATCTTAGTTGGAGTGATGCAAAAGAGTATTGTAGTACTCTAAGCTTAGACACACAAGATGACTGGAGACTGCCAAATAAAAAAGAGTTGCACTCTATAAGGACAAAAGAGAGTTATGAAAATTCTAAAAGTGGGAGTAAAAAAACATATATAAAAAAGCCATTATTAAAAAGTATGGATATGCAATGGCAAATATTTTGGAGTTAAACAGAACATGCAAAGTATTCTTCTCAGGCTTGGCGTGTTTATTTCAGCAGTGGCGATTTCAGTTATGTTGATAAGTCAATTAAGAAGTATGTTCGTTGTGTTAGAGGTGGACAGTAATTGTTGAATTTTGTAAAGAGAAGTAAGAAACAATAGAGCAAAATCAATGTATCTATGTTCTTTTTCGTTCCCACCGAGGTGTACCGTCATTGTGAACTCGATGTACCGTCACTCTGAACTTGATGTACCGTCACTCTCAGCTTGACTAGGAGTCTAGTCACACAAACAAAACACAATGAGATTCCGTGTCAAGCACGGAATGACAGGGGGGGGGCTTAAGCACCCAATGACGGAGGGGGGTCGTCACTCTGAACTTGATGTGCCGTCACTCTCAGCTTGACTGGGAGTCTAGTCACACAAACAAAACACAATGAGATTCCGTGTCAAGCACCCAATGACAGGGGGGGGGCTTAAGCACTCAATGACAAAAACTCAAAACCTCCCATAACCAAACCTTCATAAACTTTAAGAT
>JADGEZ010000004.1 GCA_016744115.1 Sulfurimonas sp.
AAGTGATAAGAAGTGCCAAGCTTGCATAAAAAAATATTTTATCCTTAGCTTAGGCTAGGCATAAAAATTTGTTTTACACAATCTTAGCACTTCTTATCAGTCTGAGGCATATAGGAGTTTTGCAAGAAGTCTAATACCAAAAGGGCTAAGCTGGCTCATCCTACTAGCGCAAAACATATAGATATTTTTCAAGAAGATTTAACTTAACAAAAAACACAAACTTTGTGTTATAATTGTAAAAAAGGAGTTAACTATGATTGCTCAAAAAGTAAGAACAAATGTATATTTAGATTCGGAGATGAAAGAACAAGCTAAAAATATATTTAAAAAATATGGGGTAAGTCTTAGTGATGCTATAAATATGTTTTTAACTCAATCTGTAATGGAAAGAGGCTTGCCATTTGAAATGAAAATTCCAAATAATGAAACTATTAATGCTATTGAAGAAGCAAGAAATGGAATTAATACAGAAGATATTACACTTGAAGAACTGGAAAGAGAATCTAAACAGTGCTTACAATAAAAAGGCAAAAATCTTTTTCTAAGGATTTAGCAAAAGTTAAAATGAGTAATCAGCATTACTCAAAATATATTTTATATCTATCAATACTTTTAAATGAAGAATCATTACCTACTGAAACAAAAGACCACTCCCTAAGTGGAAAGTACCAAGATACAAGAGAATTCCATATAAGTGGAGATTTAATTTTAATATATCTTTCAACTGATACAGACCTAATTTTAATTAGAATAGGATCACATTCTCAATTATTTCAATAAAAACCAGTACTATTTATTTGTTAAAGCATAAAAATTGCTTTGATCTATAAAATTTAAATTTAAAAGCAATATAAAGTTTTATGAGATATAATTTCAGCACTAAAATAGATGAGAAACTTTTGAAAAACTTAATACAAGATTTTAAAATGGTTCAATTGCCCACACTATGGGGAGTTGTAGAGAATTAGGGTATCCCCTCTGACACCATATCTTTTTCTTTATCTCCCTAAATTTCTTTTCTTATTTACTTACATTTTGGTCTATACTTTTTATAAGATAATATGGTAGAGTGATAGCTCTGAGTAATATATTCAGAGGGGCTACAGCTATATCTTTTGCTAGGAGTGAATTAATATCTGGATTATCCAATGCACCTGATACATGCAAGGTTGTAGATAGAGCATCTTTTCCCATTAAAAGATGTCCGAGTAGAGGAATCTTAGAAATTTTACTTCCAAGATCCGTTTTTAAGGTTAGATCTGTATCAATAGTGTTATATTTAAAGCTTGCCTCTCCTTTTCCTGTTATTATGAGTTCTTTTGAATGAAGGTAAATATCGCTTATATGGAAAATATCTTCTTCTGCAGTGAACTTCATATACGCTGTGCTTATTTTTAAACCTTTTGAATTATATTGTGGAATAGAAAATGTGATAAGAGACGGTATAGTATTTACAAAAGCTAAGACATTGTTAAGAACTTTGTACTCAATAATTATTGTATCATCTATTGTAAAAATTCCATTATATTTTTTGGTACTACCACTGAGATTAAATTTAAAATATCCACCTTCAAACTTCGATAATGCAAATAGTTTTTCCATAAATATATTATTAAACTTTTTTCCATAGGCATTAAAATGATTATTTTTATATTTCAAACCAGCAACACCATCTTTATACAAAAGACCAGCAGTTAATTCATGATTATTATAGTATAAGTAAATATCATCAGATATGACATGGCGGTTTTCGCTAATATACAAGTGAGAATTTTTAGCTTCAATTGATACATGTAAGTTGTTGGTATCATCTGTTTTAATCTCTAAGGAGTTTAGCAAATCGATAAAAGCATTAACATTAAGACCAATATCATAAATTTTTACATCAACATTGTCTTTTATATTTACATCTATATTGTTATTTATATTAAATAAAATATTTTTTGTATCAATATCAATAGAACCATTTATTAGATATTTTTCATACTCAAAATTATTTTTAACCATGAGTTTATAGGGGTATTTAATGTGCGAAGAAAAATGAACTTTTTTGTCGTCTTGTTTTTTCCAAAAGGAGATATTTCCGTCTTTTAAATGATAATTTTTCATAAAAGCAGAATTAAGTGAAAGCAAGAACATAGAATTAGCATCTAAATTCCAATTTTTATTTTTATAAAAAAAAGATACTTCTAAATCATCTGATTGAACACTAAGCACACCGTTTGTATCAGTTTTTATTTCAAATTTTGTTTTATCTTTATTAAAGTAGAGTAAACCAAAGTTTTGTGTTGTAATTCTAGCCCTGCGAGTTTGTAGGTATCCTTTTCTTTCATCAAATGAATATTCTGCAGAAACCTTTGTTTTAAAGATGTCAGCAAAATTTAGATAGGTTTCTTCTAGTTTGAATATATCATTTTTAATTTCTATAATAAAAGGGTTTATAAATGATAATTTATTTTTATAATAAAAATTTATTTTTTGATTATTGTATATTGTTAAGAATTTATTATATTTTAATTGTAATTTTGTATTTTTCTTAGCTAAGCGTATATTTTGAAAGTAGATTTTTTCTAAATTTATATTTAAAGAAAAATTAATTTCTTTTATATTTATAAGACCTGTTACATAGACTAAACCCAATTCTTTTGACTCAAGGGATGTTTTAGGAATTTTTAACTCAGCCTTATCAAAATCAAACGGTATTTTAACTCTATCAACATTTATAATTATATCTTTATAATTCCAAAGAGATTTATTGATAAAGAGGCTATTATTATTTGGAGAAAGTATATAAGTAGCTTTTAATAGTTTTTTATCTCTTATTAAACTAAGGTCTAAATTTTCAAAATCTAGCTTAGAAATATGAAAATTTATTCTACCCTTTGAGCTTTTTGCATCAAATGTTAAGTCAAGCATCGTTGTGATGTTATTTTCATATTTAGCAAGCATTTTTTTACTACTTACTTTATAATTATCTAATGTAATATGGGCATTAAATATATCAATATCATATCCATAATACTTAAAGTTTGCTTCTTTAGTGAAAAAATCTCCTTTAGCATCAACTGACATTGTATTAAGATTTATTTTCAAGGTTAAATCAGTTTTTATTTTTCCTGTATTTTGAAGAAATGGAATTTTTATTTTATATTGTTCTAATATTGCCAATGTATCTTTATCAAGTTTTCCATCAAAAAGTAGCTTAAGTGTTAATAACTCCTCTTTTTGAGTGAAATCAATTTTAAGCCAACTTTTTCCCAGTTGTGATTTATTGGTATATGCTTGTTTAGGATAGATATATAGTACACCATTTTTTAAGATTAAAGTAGTTTCTTTTGTGTGAATTGAATCCACATTTTTATTATAAGAATAAAGAAGATTTTTAATACTAGTTTGAAGATAAATATTTTTATAGGCATTGTCTAAATCCTTAAAATTTAGCCATCCATATGCTTCGTTAATACTAAGTTTGCTAAAATCTATAGCCTTGTAAACCCAATAATCAAGTGCTTCATCTAAATTTAAAAGTTTGGCAAGATAAGTTATATCTTTTATTTCTTTTAAAGAATTTATTTTATAGTGAAGTTTTTTCTTATCGGTGAATAAAAGTACATTCAAAGAAATGTCATTGTGTATGTTTAGAAAAAGGGAGCTTGTGGCATTTTTTCTATTTATATCTAAGACGATATTACCATGAATTTCAATGTCTCTATTTTTATCTTTAAGTGTCTCAATGAAAATATTTAAAAATTCAAACTCAAATAAAAGTGAGGCTTTTAAAGATAAATAAGGAGATTCTAAAGAGAAATGACCATCTTCACCCTTGATGTATTGAAATGATGCTTTTGCATCATCAATAAGGATGCTACTAATAGCTATTTTTTCAAAAATATTATAAAAATGTGGAATTTTCTTAAGTATATGAGATAAGTTATCTATAGATGATTCTGGTAATATAGAATTTTTATCTTTGATGATTTTAATTTCTTTTATAGAAACATCTAAGTTTTCATTCCATTTAATGTATAATTGCTTTATTTGAAATTTGGAAATAGAAATGTTATCTATGTATAATCCATTTTGTAAAACAACAAATAAGATAGAAAGTGAAATAAATATGACTAACAATAAACTTGTAATAATAAGATGGATTTTTGAAATAATGCTAGTAATTATTTTATCATTCATGTACTACCTAAACAAGCCTGTGAAAACATCTAAGGTACTTTATATACCTAAGGGATCTATAAATGAAATTATATCACATTTAAAAGCACAAAACTATAATGTTTCTAAACTTGACTCTATTGTTTTAAGACTCATAGGCTCACCTCAAAGTGGATGGATAGATCTTGATGACAACTATTTAAGTAAAGGTGATTTTTTATATAAGATTACACGAGCAAAAGCCGCCTTACAAGATATAACGCTGATACCAGGTGAGACAACATATATTTTTTTAAATCAATTAGCAAAAAAATTAAAACTAAACAGGAACAAACTACAGCTTGCTTATGAGATGTACTCAAAACATGAAGAGGGTGCATTTGTTCCAGATACATATAAAATACCCTTAGGCATTAAAGAAAATGAACTCATAAAACTATTGTTGCAACAATCAAAAAAGAGAATGAAAGCTCTTTCTTTTAAATTTTTTGCAAATTATGATGATAAAAAATGGTTTCAATATGTAGCAATAGCTTCGGTTATACAAAAAGAATCAGCAAATATAGAGGAGATGCCAATAGTAAGCTCTGTAATCTATAATAGAATTAAAAAAGGTATGAAGCTACAAATGGACGGAACTCTTAATTATGGAAAATATTCACATATTAAGGTCACACCTAAGCGAATAAGGGAAGATAAATCAAGTTTTAATACTTATTTACATGAAGGAATACCTAAAATTCCTATTTGTAATGTTAGTTTTGAAGCGATTAAGGCCGCAATTTTTCCAGCAAAAACTCCATACTTGTATTTTATGAAATCTAAAAATGGGACACATGACTTTACGCGTTACTATTCTACACACTTGAAAAATATTAAGCGTGCTACAAAGTGAAACAGAATATAAATCTCTCTTAATCTTTACATAAGCAGAGCGTCTGTTACCCATCCTTATTGTATTATTGTAGTTCAAATATTAATATAGAGGATATCTAATGTCAAAAATCATTTGGTCAAAAATCGACGAAGCTCCGGCTTTAGCAACATATTCATTATTACCTATAGTTAACGCTTTCACTCAAGCAGCAGGTGTAGAAGTAGTAGTGAGTAATATCTCACTGGCTGGTAGAGTTTTATCTGCAATGGGTTTAGCTGAGGATGAGCTATCCAAATTAGGTGAGGTTGTTTTACAAGAAGATGGAAACATCATCAAACTTCCAAATATTTCTGCCTCTATTGGACAACTTAAAGATTGTATTTCTGAATTACAAGGTCAAGCTTATAAAATTCCTGATTTTCCTGAAAATCCAGCAAATGCAGAAGAAGAAGCAGTTCGTGCGAAATATAACACATGCTTAGGTTCAGCCGTAAACCCTGTCCTTCGTGAGGGTAATTCAGATAGACGAGCTGCTACCGCAGTTAAGAAATTTGCTCAAAAAAATCCGCATAAATTACGTGAATTTCCTCAAAATCCAAAAGCGTATGTAGCTCACATGGCTGGTGATGGAGATTTCTTTGGAAATGAAAAGTCAGTAACAATGCCTAAGGGTCAAAAAGTAACAATAGCTTTAAATGGTAATACCCTAGGCACTATAGAAACTTTAGATAAAGAGATTATTGATGGTACATTTATGTCTGCTTCTAAACTTAGAGCGTTCATTCAAAAAAGTATTGATGAGGCTAAAGAAAATGGTGTTGTATGGTCAATACACCTCAAAGCAACAATGATGAAAATCTCAGACCCTATCATCTTCGGTCACGCTTTAGAAGTGTTTTTTGCACCAGTATTTGCTGAGTTTTCTGATACATTTTCACAACTTAAAGTGAATGCTAATCTTGGTATTTCTGATATTGAGAAAAAAATCGCTGGTCACGTAAATGAAGCGGCGATATTAGCAGCGTTTAAAGCAGTCGTTGATTCTGACGCTCCTGAAATAGCAATGGTTGATTCAGACAAAGGAACTACAAACTTTAATGCATCAAATGATGTAATTATTGATGCTTCTATGCCTGTTGTTGTTCGTGAGGGTGGTAAACAATGGAATAGAAATGGTGACGCAGTAGAGTGTGTTGCAGTAATTCCTGATAGTACTTATGCAATGTTCCACGCAGAGATGGTATCTGATTGTGTGAAAAATGGTCAGTACAATGTAGCTACAATGGGTTCAATGGCTAATGTTGGACTTATGGCTCAAAAAGCTGAAGAGTATGGTTCTCATCCAACTACTTTTGAACTAGCAGAATCTGGTAAAGTAACTGTAACAGCAGAAGATGGAGCAGAGCTTATGTCATTTGACTGTGAGGCTGGTGATATTTGGAGACTTGCGCGTGTAAAAGATATTCCAATTATTGACTGGGTTAGACTTGCAGTTGAGAGAGCAAAAATCGAAGGTGTTCCAGCAATTTTTTGGTTAGATGAAAATAGAGCACATGATGCACAAATGATTCTAAAAGTAAATGAATACTTAAAAAATCACGATACTTCAGGGCTTGAAATTGAAACTATGAATGTAACTAATGCTACTAGATTTACTAATGCTCGTGTTAGAGAGGGAAAAAATACTATCGCTGTAACTGGAAATGTTTTACGAGACCATTTGACTGATATGTATCCAATTCTCGAACTAGGAACATCTGCAAAAATGCTTTCTATCGTTCCTTTATTAGCTGGTGGTGGTTTGTATGAAACTGGTGCTGGTGGATCTGCTCCTAAGCATGTTGATCAATTTTTAGCTGAGGGTCACTTAAGGTGGGATTCTTTAGGTGAATTTTTAGCACTTGCTGAGTCTTTAAGATTTATCGGTAACAAAAATTCAGATTCTAAACTAGCTGCACTTACTGCTGGTCTTGACGCTGCAAATGATGCTTACCTTGACAATAACAAGGCTCCATCACGTAAATGTGGTCAGCCAGACAATAAAGCATCTCACTTTTTCTTAGCACAATACTGGGCTAAAGCACTTGCAGAGGGTGATAATGCAGAGTTAGCTGCAAAATTCTCCTCTGTTGCTACAGCTTTAACTGAGAAAGAAGACATTATTATGTCTGAGTTACTTGGTGTTGAGGGAAAAGCACAAGATGTTGGTGGTTACTTCAATCCTGATGACGCCAAAGCTGAAAAAGCGATGAGACCATCTGCAACTTTAAATACAATTATTAACGCTATATAGTTTAGCTTTTTTAGTTCCATCTCATTTTGAGATGGGATTATCAAGAGCTAAAAACTTCTTGCAAAATTCCACATTAGAGTGGTGGTTTCTTATTTGAGAAACTAAGTGTTTAGATTTTATTTTCTAAATCACGATTATCGTAAAATAATAGATTAAAGACACAAACTTACTTTTAGTAGATTTGTCTCTTTGTTTTGTATAATTAAAGGAAGTGTATGGCGAGTAAAGTCACAGTCATTGGAACAGGTAATTTTGGATCAACAGTAGCATTTATCTTAGGGATGCGTGGTTCATGCCATGAAGTGGTTCTGCGTGGTAGAAATGTTGATATAGCAAAGGGTAAAGCACTCGATATGTCACAAGCTGCAAATGCTGCAAGAGAACACACTATTGTTCGTGCAGCTGAGGGTCCAGAGGATATGGCTGGGAGTCAAATAGTTGTTATCACAGCAGGTGCTCCAAGAACACCAGGAATGAGTAGAGATGATCTACTAAGCAAGAATGCTGGAATAGTAAAAAATTATGCCTTAGAAATTAAAAAATATGCACCTGATGCAATTGTAATAGTTGTGAGTAATCCTCTTGATGTAATGGCGTATGTTGTTCATAAATATACACAGTTTTCAAGAGAAAGAATTATAGGAATGGCGGGAATTTTAGATTCTGCAAGAATGGCTCACTTTATATATGAAAAGTTAGGATATGGAGCAGGACAAATTCGTGCTACTATCATGGGTGGTCATGGTGATACTATGGTTCCTCTTCCTAAATTTACTACTGTTGCTGGTGTGCCAATTTCAGACTTACTTGATTCTGAAGAGATTGGTGAAATTGTTAAAAAAACTAGAAATGGTGGAGCAGAGATTGTAAACCTTCTTGGTAGCGGTTCTGCGTATTATGCACCAGCAAAATCGACTGCGGTGATGGTTGATGCCATACTTAAAGACACAAATCAAATTCATTCTTGTGCGGTGATGCTCCAGGGCGAGTATGGATATAAAGATATTGTGAGTGGTGTTCCTGTTATGATTGGGGCAAAAGGTGCTCAAAAAATTATTGAGATGACATTAAATGATTTACAAAAAACTCGTTTTAAAAATTCTGTTGCATCCGTACAAAATATGGTTGATTCATTATGCGAAAATGATTTTTTCCAAGATTGCGAGGGTGAAAAATAATGAGAAAAGTCGGAATTATAGGAGCGGGTGCAGTTGGTGCTAGTGCGGCGTATGCTTTAGCTTTGATGGGAACTTGTAAAGAGATAGTTTTGTTTGATGTTGCTCCTGGAGTAGCACAAGGAAAGTCTATAGATATTGCACAAGCTGCTTATTATGCTCCTCAAGATACTTTAGTTACGCATGCCCAAAAATCAAGCGATATGAAAAATTGTGATATTGTTATCATAACAGCAGGAGTTCCTAGAAAACCTGGAATGACAAGAGCTGATTTATTGATGATAAATGCAAATATTATGAAAAGTGTTGTTGGAGATATTGTGCAAAATTCTCCAAAAGCGATTATTATATGCGTTTCAAATCCTCTTGATGTGATGAGCTATGCTATCCATAAAATTACAGGCTGGAATAGAAATAGAATTATCGGTATGGCTGGTGCGCTTGATGGTTCTCGTATGGCATATCAAATCTCTAAATTAACTGGGATAAGTGCAAAACAAACTGGAAGCTTAGTTATCGGTGATCATGGCGAAAATATGATTCCACTTCCAAGTAAAGTCAATGTAGGTAACATACCTTTAAGTGAATTAATATCAAAAAAAGATATGGAAGGAATTATTGAGAGAACACGATTTGGTGGAGCTGAAATAGTAAAACATTTAGGGACTTCTGGTTATTATGGACCGGGGCGAGCTATAGCACATATGGTTGAAGCTATTTTAAATGATACTCAAACTATTGTTTCTTCATCCGCACTCTTAGAGGGTGAGTATGGCTACAAAGATGTTAGTGTTGGCGTACCAGTTATACTTGGGAAAAATGGTATAGAAAAAGTTATAGAGTTAGAACTAGATGATGAAACAAAAGAAAAATTTAAAATTTCAGTAGATTCTATCCAAAGTTCAATTGAGATTTTAAATGAAAATAATTTTTTTAAAGGAGAGTTATGAAAACGCGTATTGAAAAAGATACAATGGGTGATATGAAAGTTCCTATAGATGCGTATTGGGCTGCACAAACACAAAGAAGTATTCAAAACTTTGCAATTGGTAAAGAGACTATGCCTTATGAAATTACAAGAGGATTTTCTTACTTAAAAAAAGCGGTTGCCTTAGTCAATGCTGATTTAGGAAACTTAGATCAAAAAAAAGCAGATGCAATAGCAAGTGCTGCTGATGATATGCTTAATGGTAAACTAGATGGCAATTATCCTCTTGTTGTATGGCAAACAGGTTCTGGAACACAGTCCAACATGAATAACAATGAAGTTCTTGCTAATCGAGCTACAGAGATTCTCGGCGGAGATTTTAGAGTTGAGAAACTTGTCCATCCTAATGATGATGTAAACAAGTCTCAAAGTTCAAATGATACTTATCCAACAGCACTTCATGTAGCTGCTGTAATTGCAGTTGAAACAAATGTTATTCCAGCTATACAAAAACTCAAAGCTACTTTGAAAGAAAAATCAGCGAAATTTGAATCAGTTGTTAAAATTGGTCGTACACATCTTCAAGATGCTACTCCACTTACTCTAGGTCAAGAGATTAGTGGCTGGGTTGAGATGTTAAATAAGTGTGAGAAAATGGCTAAAGATTCCCTTGAAGCAGTTCGTGAACTAGCTCTTGGTGGAACAGCTGTTGGAACAGGACTTAATGCACATCCCGAGCTTGGTAAACGAGTAGCCTTAAAATTAAGTGAATTAACTGGACATGACTTTATAACTGCACCTAACAAGTTTCACGCACTTACTTCTCATGATGCTCTTGTCTATTCTCATGGAGCATTAAAAGCTTTAGCAGCTGATATGATGAAAATAGCAAATGATGTGAGATGGTTAGCGTCAGGTCCTCGTTGCGGAATAGGGGAGCTAGAGATACCAGCGAATGAGCCAGGTTCTTCCATCATGCCAGGAAAAGTAAACCCTACACAAGCTGAAGCTGTGACTATGGTTACTTGTCAAGTATTTGGAAATGATGTAGCTATCTCTATGGGTGCATCTCAGGGTAATTTTGAGTTAAATGTTTTTAAGCCAGTTATTGCGTATAACTACTTACAAACATGCCGTTTGTTATCAGACTCCATAGTCTCTTTTAATGATAATTGTGCAGTAGGACTTGAGCCAGTAGCAGAAAAAATTGATTTTTATCTGCATAATTCACTTATGTTAGTAACAGCATTAAATCCATACATTGGCTATGATAATGCAGCAAAAATCGCAAAAACAGCACATAAAAATAACTCTACTTTAAAACAAACGGCTATAGACTTAGGTCTTTTAACAGAAGAAGAGTTTGATAAATATGTAATTCCAGAAAATATGACTGCCCCTAAGGCTTAAAAAGTAAAAGCGTAATTAATTTATATAACAAGGAGAATAGATGAATATACATGAATATCAAGCAAAGCAGATTTTCAAAAAGTATGGTGTACCTACACCTAAGGGTATTATGGTTGAGAGCGTTAAAGATGCTGTTAAAGCCGCTGAACAGTTAGGTGGTCCAGTATGGGTTGTTAAAGCACAAATACATGCAGGTGGACGTGGTTTAGGTGGTGGTGTTAAACTCGCTAAATCTTTAGAAGAAGTAGAAACTCTTGCGAATGAAATTCTTGGAATGACTTTAGTTACACATCAAACAACAGACGAAGGTAAATTAGTTCAAAAGCTTTATATTGAAGATGGGGCTGACATTAAAGATGAGTTATATCTTTCAGTTGTTCTTGATAGAAAATTAGAGATGCCCCTAATTATGGCTTCTACTGAGGGTGGGATGAATATCGAAGATGTAGCTGAAAATACTCCTGAAAAGATCATTACAATTCCTGTGGATCCTGCTATTGGTTTTCAAAGTTTTCACGGACGACAACTTGCTTTTGGTTTAGGTATCACTGATAAACAAGAACAAAAAAATATTATTCGTTTTGCAAATAAACTTTTTACATTATACATGGAAAATGATGCTGAAATGATTGAAATAAATCCTCTTGTAAGAACTAGTAATGGTGAATTTCTAGCACTTGATGGAAAAATGGGCTTTGATAATTCTGCTCTTGGTCGTCAGCCAGAAGTTTTAGCAATGAGAGATTTAACAGAAGAAGATGCTGATGAAGTTGAAGCTGCTAAATATGGTCTTTCTTATGTAGCACTTGATGGTGAGATTGGTTGCATGGTAAATGGTGCAGGTCTTGCGATGGGTACAATGGATACGATTAATTATATGGGTGGAACTCCTGCTAACTTTCTTGATGTTGGTGGTTCAGCTAATGCTGAAACAGTTGCAAAAGGTTTTGAGATTATTCTTAAAAATCCTAAGGTAAAAGCAATTTTTGTAAATATTTTTGGTGGAATTGTTCGTTGCGATAGAATTGCAAATGGAATTATTGAAGCAACTAAAATTACTGATATTCATGTACCTGTTATTGTTCGTCTAGATGGGACAAATGCACCAGAAGCTTCAGAGATTTTAAAAAATGCAAATATTTCAAATTTAATTGTTGCCGACGACTTAGGTGACGGTGCTGCAAAATCAGTAGCTGCGGCAAAGGGAGAATAGTTAATGTCAATTTTAGTAAATAAAAATACAAAAGTAATCGTTCAAGGATTTACAGGAAAAGAGGGTTCTTTTCATGCTGAGCAATGTCTTGCTTATGGAACACAAATTGTTGGTGGTGTTACACCAAACAAAGGTGGACAAGAGCATTTAGGAAAACCAGTCTTTAACACGGTAAATGATGCTGTAAAAACTACAGGGGCAACAGTTTCCATGATTTTTGTTCCACCTGCTTTTGTTGGTGATGCTGTAATGGAAGCTGCTGAGGCTGGAATTGAGCTAGCTGTTATCATTACAGAAGGTGCTCCGGTAAAAGATATGCAAATGGCTAAAGCTCATGCAACAAAACATGGTATGAAAACACTAGGACCAAATTGTCCTGGTATTATCACTGCTGAAGAATGTAAAATTGGAATTATGCCTGGTATGATTTTCAAAAAAGGGAGCGTTGGTCTTATCTCAAAAAGTGGTACGCTAACTTATGAGGGTACGAATCAAGTTGTTAAAGAGGGTCATGGTATCACAACTGCGGTTGGTATTGGTGGAGATCCAATTATTGGACTTTCTTATAATGAACTCTTAGCAATGTTTGAAGCCGATCCAGATACGAAATGTATTGTTATGATTGGTGAGATTGGTGGAGATCTTGAAATTCAAGCTGCTAAACTTATTAAAGAGAAAATTACTAAACCTATTGTCGCTTTTATTGCAGGTCAAACTGCTCCTAAGGGTAAAACAATGGGTCACGCTGGTGCAATTGTATCTGGTTCAGCTGGAACTGCAAAAGAAAAGATGGAAGCCCTAGAAGCTGTTGGGGTTACGGTTGTTGTCTCGCCAGCAGAAATCGGTAAGGCAGTAACAAAAGTTCTTTCAAAATAATTTTTACTTATTTCCTAGATAAATCTAGGAAATAAAGTTTTAATTATGACATCTTCGAAGAAGTCTTAATGTTGAAAAAATTATCCTTTAGTGAAATTTTAAGTGTTAATTTTTGCTTTAAAGTAGCTAATTGTATAACAATTTCGTTTTAACTAAAGTATATTTAAAAGTAATCATCTATAATTACACAGGTTCGAGAAAGTAATTTGAATAACATTTTATTTTTAATGAATCAATAGGAGTTTTAGTGGAAAAAATTATATTGCTTATTCCAAGCATTCCAATTGTTATAGCATTTATACTGTTTTTTGTCAGAAAAAAAGAACTTATCCCAAAAGTGAGTATAATGCTCTCTAGTATGGTTGTTTTACTCGGTTTATACGGAAGTTACTATGTCATAAGTAATGATACTGTAATTGTAGGGTTTGATGGTTTACTAATATATAATGAACTCTCAGCAATATTAGTTCCTTATGTTGCAATTTTAGGTTTAGTAATCCGTAAATATGCGACTAAATATATGTGGGATGAAGCAGGGTATAGAAGATTTTTTATTCTTTTAAATTTTATCTTTTCAGCGATTTATCTGCTTGTAATGAGCAATAATCTTATCGTACTAGCTCTTGCTTGGCAACTTTTAAGTATAAGTTTATATCTTCTTGTATCCTTTAATGTAGGTTCAAATACTGCTGTTAAACAAGCAAGATGGGTGATGTTCACTCATAAAGGAGCTGATTTAGTATTTTTATTTGCCATTGTCTTAACCTATAAAACATTTGGTAGTTTTGATTTAGCAATACTTAGTGAAAAATGGTTAGAGATGTCAAAAACTTCTGTAAATGATCCTATGATTTTTACAATTGGACTACTTTTTTTAATAGCAGCTATGATGAAATCTGCAATTATGCCTTTTCATATCTGGTTGCCTTATACATCAGAAGCCCCTACACCAGTTTCTGCTGTGATGCACGCAGGAGTTGTTAATGTGGGAGGAATTTTACTTAATAAGCTAGCATATTTACTCCTATTGACACCCCTCGTACTTAATATTGCCTTTATAGTTGGTCTTTTTACCGCTATTTTAGCATCATTATTAATGCTTGTTGTTTCAGATATTAAACGCTCTTTGGGTTACTCAACAGTAGGTCAAATGGGATATATGATTATGGAGGTTGGTCTTGGTGCATTTTCTTTGGCAATCTATCACTTGATTGTTCATGGTATTTTCAAAGCAACACTCTTTTTAGATTCAGGGTCTCTCATTAAATTAGCTAGACACGAATCAAACCTTCCGAAGCGTCTCACTTATGAACTTTTTTGGGAAGAAAAAATTAAAAATAAGAGTGCCAAAATTTTTAATTATTTAGCTCTTTTTACGATTATACCAGTTGTTGTTTTTGTTGGAATCAAGATGGTTCTAAGCGAGGAATTTTTTCAGTTTAATGCTTCTATTGTTATCTTGGCTTTTGCTTGGCTTACTGGAACACAACTATTTTTATCATTTTTTAAAGTATCTAAATCTGATTCACTTAAAGTACTATTGGCTTTGGTAAGTTCTTTTATTATCATACTATTTACTTATGAGTTTATTGGAGTAACGCTTGAACATTTCCTTTATGGATATGATGCCTTGTTATTTTATCAGGCAGCAACGCTGAATGTAAGCTTTATGATGTCCTTTATAATGTTAGCTATTATTATGACTATTGGATGGTATTTTATGTATAAACAGCATTATGTTGTAGTCTCTAAAAATGATACTCAAGCAAATGGACTTAAATGGTTATTTTATAGTTTTTTGGCAAAAGAGGGTTATTTCTTTAGAATAATAAGAATTTTCAAAAAGGGAAAAGTATGATATCAGATATAGTATTATTTATATTGGCTGCTGGTGTGCCTTATTATATTTTTTTAGAAAAAGGCACAAAATTTCATGGCAAATATATCTTTTTACTCAGTGCTTTTTTACTTTTATCTGCAATTGTACTTTCATTATTTGTAGAAAATGAACATAGAACTTCACTTGTATGGATTTCATTTTTCAGTGCACTTTTTTCTATCTATAAAGCTACAAAGACGACAAATTTTTATAAGCTAGGCTACTATCTTATATTTGTTAATGCACCATTTTTCATACTTTTTGAAGATGCGGGAGCAATGTATAGTTTGTCACTTCTTGTGTCTTTGATCGGTTTATATTTAATCGCAAAATTTTATGATAAAAACTATGGGAGTGCAAACTACCATAACATTACAGGGACTACTCTTGTGAGACCGTATATTGGCACTTTTTTAACTTTTTATTTGATTGCCTTGGCTCTTTATCCACCCTTTCCAAATTCCTTGTTTTTTCTAAGTCATATTTTTAAGAGTGAGCCTAATTTAGTGTGGTATATTGTAGTTACAACACTCTTTTTTGGTAATTTTTTTCTTGCAATGCGAGTTATGAGAGAGACTTTGTTTGGTAGACCAAATCCAAATATACATTATGTTCATATGAACTCAAAAGATAAGGCAATACATTTTTTTATAATAATGTTGCTCTTTATTCTTAGTGGTTTTGGATTTAAGGAGATGCTTCTATGAGTATTTTAGATAAGCTCAATGCTGTTAAAGCTACTATCCCACACTATTGGCCTATTGGATCATTTATCCATCATAACCCTTTAAAAGGCTTTGAAGACTTGCATTTTAAAGATGGACTTAACAAAGCTCAGTGTATTTTTGGTGGTAAAGTTTATATGGATTCATCCTATTATATGAGTTTGTACGAAGAGGGTAAAATAGATAGTTTTATATTTGAAAAAAATATCAAAGAAGTTCTTTTTGAAAAAGATTCTAATATACCTTTAGAATTTGCTAAAAAGTTTCTTATGGAAGTAAGCCCAAAATGGGCTAGTCTTAGAATTGAATTTTTATCTAAAAAGGAAAAAATTGATGATGAGCTTTATACTCATTTAGAAAAAAGCTCAACTATCTGTGATGAAAAAGCATGGTTAAATCAACTCATTGAACATATGACCTTATATGAAATCAATGATGCACTTTTTTCCTCTGATGATAAAGATGGAATTGAAAAAAAAATCATTGAATTTATTTCTCGTTTTTTAGATGAAGATCAAACAACACTCAATATGCCCAATCGAGAACTTGGAATGTTTGAAGCATTTAAACTGTATGAAAACTTTAGTTATGAGAAGAGTTCTGAAAAATTTGTTGAGGAATCCTTAAAGCAACTTTGTGTTAAAGATATTGAAGCCTATCTTTTAACACATCTTCTTAAACTTCATGGTTGGGCTGGATTTATTAAGTATCGCTCTGAAGATCCAGAGTATGCTTCACAAGAAGAGTATCCATCATCACTTGTAGACTATATAGCTATTAGACTGTATTTTGAACTAAAATCTGTGAAAAAGAGTAAGATAAGCAGTTTTGAAATATTTCAAGAGTATTCAACTCAGAACCTTAGTAATGTTATTTTACAACTACTCAAGCATAAAAATATTTTATTTGGATCAGCCTTAGATGCACTAGAAGCAAAAGAAAAAACAAATAAAGTCTTATCCGATCATATCATCCACGAACTAACATTGGATGCTTTACAAATCCAACATTCAAACGATGTACTTCAAAGTAAAATTCCTTTGATAGAATTAGCTTCCATTTTGAAAAAATTAAGAGAAGAAGAGGGCTATATTTGGCTTAAATCTCTTGAAGATACTTATATAAAAAATTATGTTGAGAAATTAACTAATGATGAAAGTGAAGACGAGGAGGTAGTAAGTGCAACAGCTACTTTTTGTTTAGATGTTCGTTCTGAAGTTATTCGTAAGTTTGTAGAGCGATCTGGATCTTATAGAACATATGGGGCAGGGGGATTTTTAGGAATTCCTATAGCTTTTGTAGAGTTTGATAAAGCACATGAACAGTTTTTAGCACCAGCTATTATTAAACCTCAAAATGTTGTATTTGAGTTACCTGATGAATCACACGAAGAGTACTCTTCAAAAAAAGGGATGAATAAAGTAACAAAAAAAGTTTTAAGTGACTTGAAAAATAATCCCTATACTCCTTATATCATGGTTGAAGCAATTGGATGGATTTTTGGAATTAATCTTTTTGGAAAAACTTTTTTAGCACAAAAGACAAATAAACTTTTATCTAAGCTCAAGCCTCACAAGCCAAAAACGAGCTACACTCTTGATAAACTCTCTGCGAAGGAGATAGAATTTTATATCAAAAAACTTCATATAAAAATAATTCACTCAGTCCTAGAAGAAAATTCTAAACAAGCTTACTCTATGTATGAAATAGAAGAATTAAGAGAGCATTTGGTATTTAATAATGATTTATCCATTGAAGTTTCTGATCTAATAATTGAAAAACTTAAATCTATTCATCATATTACAATAGAAGACTATGAATATCAAAAGAAAAAACTCCAGATGGTTGGTTTTACTCTTGATGATAAAGTTTCTTATTTGTATAAATATTTAACAATGATTGGGCAGGTTGATAATTTCCCTGATTTTGCAATGATTATCGGTCATGGAAGTGTATCAGATAACAATCCTTTTGAATCTGCTCTTGACTGTGGTGCATGTGGTGGAAATATTAGCTTGCCAAATACCCGAGTGCTTTGCATGTTTGCAAATAGCAAAGAGGTAAGAGAAGAGATTAAGAAAAAAGGCATTGAAATTCCTCAAAATACAAAATTTATCCCTGGGTTTCATACGACAACAACAGATGAGATAAAATTTTATGATACAGGTACTTTGAATGATGAAGAGTTAGAAAAATTATCAAAAATCCAAAATGATTTTGATGAAGCATCTGAGTTATCAAGGCAAGAAAGGTCTCAATCTCTTCCATTTACTAATACAAAAAAAGATATGATACTTAAATCTATGGATTGGTCTGAAACAAGACCAGAATGGGGACTTGCTGGAAATATGGGAGTATTTGCTGGTCCTAGAAAATTTACTAAACATCTGGATTTAAAAAATAGATTTTTTATGCATTCTTATGATTATAAACTTGATAATGATGAATCTGAGATTCTTACTCGCATTTTCGATGGTCCATTAATCGTAGGTGAGTGGATAAATTTAGAACATTATTTTTCTACAGTAGATAATCATATTTATGGTGCTGGTTCAAAGGTATATCACAATGTGGTTTCAAAAGTAGGGGTATTTAGTGGTAACTATAGTGATTTAAAAATAGGTCTTCCTATGCAATCAGTTTACTTAGAGGGAAAGGCATACCATGAACCCGTCAGGCTTCTAACTTTTATAGAAGCACCCCTTACAAAAGTTTTAAAAGCAGTTGAAAATTCAATTGCGAAAGCTTTTATTTTAAATGAATGGATTAGACCCATTGTTATTGATAGAGAAGACAAAAAAGTATATTCTTATGAAAATGGTGAGTTTATTATCATAAAAGAGATAAAGTAATAAATATTAAAGGAGATACAAAATGTATACAATAGAAATAGAAAAAGAGTGTAGTTGTTTTAAGAAAAGTGGATTTGAAAAAATAATGACTTTTGATACAAGAGAAGATATGATTAATAAGGCACGAGTATTGGAGTGTCGCATGAATCAAGAGTTTTGTATGACACATTTTTTTGAAGCAGTAGATTATAAAGATAAGGTTGTGATTCATAGTAGTTTAAGACCTGTAGATGAGGAAGATGATGATGTTGAAGATGCAGGGATACTTGTGCGTAGAAGTCCTGTGACAATTGGTTTTGACGCAAGTGAAGCTCCTCCAGAAAAAAGTGGTGGAAACTAATTATAATTTTTTTACGAAAATAATAGTAGATAATCTTAATTTATTTTTATTTCTTCAGAGCTTTATAAATAAAAATTTATTTATAAAGCTTAGCTACTTTTAAAAAATACTTCAATTTCAGTAATTATAACTATACTCAAAAAATAATTAACAAAAGGATAAATTATGTACACAGTAAAAATAGCACGAGAATGTGCATGCTTTAAAAAAAGTGAATATAAAAGTGAAGAAAAATTTGATAATCAGCAGGATGCCTATAATTACACAAATCTTGCAGTAGAATTTATGAATGAAGATTTTTGTACAAAACACCTATTTGTTTCTCAAATAACAAGTACAAATGAATTTATAATAGGCGTGGTTGAGAATCCTAATGCAGGGAGTTGTGTTACAAGTTCTGATAGTAGTTGCAGTACAGGTAGTTGTGGTTGTTAATTAACAAAGTTTAAATACAAAGCTCACAATTCTTAGTTATTAAGTTTTCTAGCCATTGAATATTTTCTTTTGTTAGTTGTATTTTATTATAGAGACAATCAAATTCTCGTAAGTTTGTAAGATTCTCTATCTCTTGAGGTAGTTTTACTAGCTTATTTTTCCAAAGAGTTAATTTACTTAAATTCTTAAGTTTTCCTATCTCTTTTGGAAGAGATGTGAGCTGATTTCCTCCGAGTTCTAAACTTAGTAAATTTAGAAGTTTACCTATCTCTTTAGGTATGCTTGTAATTTTATTTTCTTGAAGAAGAAGGAGCTTAAGGCTCTTTAACTCCCCTATCTGTTTTGGCAATACACTTAATTGATTTCCTGAGAGATACAATTCTTCTAAATAAATAAGATGAGTTATTTCTAATGGTAAATGAGTAATATTATTTCCCAAAAGATAGAGCTTTTTTAGATTAAGAAGATTTCCTATTTCTATATGTAAATCATTGAGTTGAAAGCCTAAAAGATTAAGTTCTTTGAGGTTGAGTAACTCTTCTTTATTTCTTGGGAGACCTTTGAAGTAGCCAGATTTTAGATAAGAATCATGCTCTATCCATTGTAAGTCTGAGATATTATTTTCATCTGCCCAAATCCAGATTTTTTGAATCCAGTCATCATTCTTTATATTCATAATCTTTACTATGACTGATGAAACCCGAGTAAAACGCCAAAAAGTTTATCTTCTGTAAGTCCCATTTTTGCTGATGCTATTAAGTTGTTAGCTTCATAATATTTCACTAATTCCTGAGCATCCTGACCTGTCATCATAGCCTGATAGCCTAAAGCTGCATGCACCTCTTGCTCATGAACTTCTATACCCTCTTTTATTGCTAAAGCTTCAATAATGAGAGATGTCTTTACGCTTGTTTGTGCATCTTCTAGTACTGATGCTCTGAGCTGGATAAATTTTTCTTTATTTTCTATATAAGATTTATGCTCTTCTTTATTAAATGATTTTGTTTTCTCACGTATTTTTGCGTCTATCTCTTGTTCAACTATATTATTTGGTAAAGTGAAATCAAATTTTGGGAGCAAGGCTTGTATAATCTTTGGCTTAAGCTCACTCATATAAAGCTCTGAGAGTTCAGCTGATGTTATTTGTTCTGCTAACTTTGCTTTGAGTGTTTTAAGCGTAGCATTTGTATCTGCGAGTATTCTTTTTGCAAAGGCATCATCTGGTATATCTGCTTGTTGTTCTTGAATTTCGTGAAGTTTTACAAGAAAATTAGCTTCTTTTCCTGCTAAGTCTTCTGCTTGATAATCATTAGGAAAACTAACTATAATAGTTTTTTCTTCTTTATACTCCATACCGATAACCTGTTCTTCAAATCCTGGGATAAATGATTTAGAACCAATTTTGAGGTTAAATTTTTCAGCACTACCACCTTCAAAAGTTTTACCATCTATATATCCTGTAAAATCAAGAACAGCGACATCACCATCAAGAACAGATCTTGTTTTTTTAATTGCTTTAAAAGGAGCTTGTTGGAGAGCAAATTCTGCAAGTTTAGCTTCTACAGCCTTTGGATTTGCAATTGGTTTTTTGTAGCTTGGCAATACATCTTTGTAATCTATATCAACATTAATCTCTGGACTTATTGACAAATTAACTTCAAAATACACACTATTTTCTTGTTGTTCATATTTTTTAATACCTGGTTGACCGAGTAGCGTCTCTATTTCAATGTTTGCTTCTTTTATTCCAGCATCTACAAAATCTTTAAAAACTTGACCTGCTGCATTTTGTTCTAATTGCTCATCTGTTAAATCATTCTTATTTTCTTTTTTAGCTTCTTCTTTAAATTTAGTAATTTTATCTTCAATTACGCTATTGGCAACTGTTCCACTTATGATAAAATTTATATCATCAATTTTTTTTACTGTAACTTTCACTACAATCCTTTTGCTTTTTAAAATATTTTAATTGTTTTTTATAAGGAGGTTTGGATTTTCTATATAAGTAAGAGAGTATTAAGCCACCCAAGAGGGTGCTTAACAAAAAGAGTGATTAACCCTCGCCAACATTTGGCATTTCCATCGTGATACAGTCTCTATTGAGCATATCAGTACAAACATATACACAAAGTGCACATCCTTTACATCTATCAATATCAACCCATGATGTGTTTCCAGCCTTATCAAACATTAGCGTATTTGCTTCTGGACAATATAAAGTACATGTGTTACATTTATACTCAGCACACATGTTTGAATCAACTTTTGCTACATAATACATTTAATCTCCTTATACTTTAAACTGAATAACTAAATCATCAGTAGTCATATCTACACTATCTGCCATTTCAAAAGTGCTGTTGATAACTTCCATATTTTTTGCAAGTAAATCTTCTTTTTTCTTAAACTTTTTCTCAATAGCAGAATCCAGAGCAGCCGTACCACCAGAAGCAACAAAAGAGTTTCCTAAGAATCTCTCTCTTACAGCTTTTTCAATGTCATCTTCTGTTACAAGTTTTGTAAGACCCAGAAGCATACCCATCATTGCCATGTTTGTTGCAAGTTCAGTACCTGCAATTTTCATAGCAAGTGCTGTTGCATCAAATTGTATAACTTTTGCATTTAAATCTTTAAGAACTATAAGATCTTCTTCTTCAAGAACATCTGTAGAAGTATTAATAATCACTAAGCTATCTGGTTTAAGACCTGTGTAAAAAGGCATAGTGTATGACTTACCATGTGTAACAACTTGTGCATGATAAATTAAAATGATGTCTGGATAAACAACTTCACCAACTTCATAGATAGGGTCTGTAGAAGCTCTAACATAAGCTTCAACAGGTGCCATTCTTTTCTCAGAACCAAAAAATGGTACTAATGATGCATATTTTCCAGCATTATCCATACATGAACCAAGGATGTGGGCTGTGGTAACAACACCTTGTCCACCAAGCCCAGAGATTCTCATATTGTATCTTTTTTTCTCAGCCATATTAGTTTACCTCCGCTGCAGCTGCTTTAGATGCTGCTTTTCTTGCTTTAGATGCTGCTTTTTCTTCAGCTTCTACTCGCTCGATTACTGCTTTTGCTTCATCAGTCATAAACTCTTCAAACTGGAAACGATCTTTTTCTTGAGCTTTAGCATCTGCAAATACTTCTTCAGTAGGAATAGAGTACTCAATATTACAAGAAGTATAGGCTTGAATAAATGTAGGTCCAACTTCTCTAGCAACAAAGATTGCTCGTCTGATAACTTTTGCAGCTTTTTTAATATTTGTTGGAGACATTCTAACAACATACACACAACCAGCAGCTATTGCTAAACCTGTTGCAGGCATTTTTTCAAAGTTTTTACCAAATGGAGCCATTTTAAGTACAGCACCCTTAGGAGACATACCTGACTCTTGTCCACCAGTGTTTCCATAAACTTCATTATCAAGCATGATTGTTGTGAATCTTTCACCACGAATCCATGAGTGCATAGTCATAGAAAAACCAATATCCATAGTACCACCATCACCTGCGATAGTGATAACATCTTTTGTTTTATCAGGAAAGCGTAGTCTAAATGCACGAGATAGACCAGAAGCCATTGCATTTTGATCGCCATAGTTTCCATATACAAAAGGAACGGCAGCTTGAGAAATAGCTAAACGACCACATCCAGCTGTACCTAATGTTACTGTCTCTTCAGGGCATGGAAGTGAAGCGAAAATCAATCTAATATAATACGCCATCCAACAACCAGAACACATAGGATGCTCTTCTACTAACTCTTTAAACTGTCCCATATTACCCGGACCAGCTTGATCTTGAGTTTTCCCAAATGGACCATAATCAACTAATTCTACATAATCTTTTGGCAGATATTTTTTAAATCTCTCTGCGGGAGTTATATATTTTAAACTCATTTTATCTCCTTTTATAATTTAAGATTGTTCTCTACACCAAGAGAATCATAAATTTCTTTCATAATTAGTTCTACTGGAAGTGTCATACCACCATATACTCTTGGACCCTCAACAACTATACCACCATTAGGGATAGCTGCTTGAACCTCTTTACATAACCAACCAATGATGTTATGCTCAGGAATAATAAGTGCTTTAGCATTTGCAGTAGCATCTCTAATTTCTTGAGTTGGAAATGGTCTGATAGCTCTTACTTTGATTAAACCAACGCTTAAACCTTCTTCTTGGGCGTATCTATGTGCTTCTCTAGCCTGTGCAGCAGCACAACCAGATGCAACAACAAATACATCAGCCTCAGGATTTTGTACTTCGATTGGTCCACCTAGGTATTCATAGATGTACTTCATTGCTCGTCTGTTTGAATCCCAAATTTCTTGTTGCCATACAGAGTGAATTAAGTAACTCATAAAGTTTGACTTTTGAACTGGAGCATCTCTTTGAATTCTTGCAGGTGGAGTTTCGTTATCCATAGCTGGAACTGGTGCAGCAACTGGATCAAACTCAGTAAGCGTTAAATCTTCTGACATCATATCAACATAACCTTTTGCATGTGTTACGAAGAAACCTTCTGTAGCAACTGCAACTGGAATATATACATCAACTTTTTCTGCAATAGCAAAGGCTGCTAATGTAAAGTCAAATGTGTCTTGCTGATTTTCAGCATGAAGTAGAACCATACCTGAATGCATAATATATGCCATTTCAAGATTATCTGGCTGAATTGAAAGTGGTGCATTTATAACACGAGTTAAAACACCTAGAACTGCTGGAACTCTATGCCCTGGCCATGAAACAATTGCTTCAAGTCCACGTAAAAGTCCTGGTCCTGATGTTGCTGTAAAGAGACGAACACCTGCTCTTGATGCACCAGCGATTGCCGACATCGTACCAAGTTCTTCTTCAGCTCTATAATATTCTTTAATATGACCTTCTGCATAAACATTTCCAACAAGGTGCATTACTTCTGATTGTGGTGTAATTGGATAAGCAATTGCCATATCAACACTCGCTCTTTTAACAGCTTCAGACATTGCTTGCGCACCTGTAATAAAATGCTGCTCTCTTGGAGCTTCTTTTAGTAGGTAATTTATATCTACTTGTTTTTTATTTAATTTTGGTTTTACATTTGGACTCATTTCATTTCTCCTTTATTCAACTTCAGCAACATGTTCACCTTTTTTAGACATGATGAGACTTCTATACTCACCATAATCAGCAGGTGACAATGTTCCAAAATCCTCTTTTGGTAAAGATGGATTTTCAGGTGGTAGAGTAGTAGTCCACTCAATGCCTAATTTGTTTCTTTCTTCGATTAAAATTTCTTTGAATTTTTGAATATCTGATGCGTGTAAATCTCTAATAGATGCCATCGCTTCTTCATGTCCCATATAAGCACATAATGCAACTGTATAACAACTTGTACCTGCACGAATCATTCTAAGTGTAAGATTCGCATAGTGACAATGAACACCAACAAAAATACAAGCATCAATCTTATTATCTAAGATAGTTAAATTTGGGTGATTTGGATTAATTTCAGCCTTAACATCAATCTTTGGATATTTAGGTCTATAATCTGGCATTGGAATGATTTTACAATTAGGAATCTCAGACGCAAGATCTAATATAGCGGCTGCTTTTTCTGCAACATCTTCTTTCCAGTCCCATAGAACTTGAGGACCAGGAAAGATTGTTGGATTCTTTTTCGTGAGTAATGCAATAGCTGCATCTCTCATCGCTTCTTCTGGTGTGACCGCATTTCCGTAAAGTAAAGCTTGACCTTCTGGTGCAAGTTCAACTCCCATCTGCGGTGCTGACTGAGGCATATAGCCAGCAGGACCTACTTCTACTTTTTTCAACATAGTTGACTCCTTATATTTATAAAAAAGTTTCGAAAAAATACACAAAAATGTATAAAATATTCTTAAATTCCATATCTAAGTAAATATTAGATATCAAAGTTTTTAGTAGAGAAAGTAACATCTGTTACATTAAAATCTTGTAAAAACACGAATTTGTGCCTTATGGTAGCGAATAAAATCTTTATGAAGCTTAAATATTTCCTTATTTTTTACTTTTAGCGAGAGTATCTAAAGCCAATGAATAATGTGATAATTGAATATAATGAGTAAAATATTATGCTTTTGAAAATCAGTATAAAATACGAATTAAGTTTGAATTTTAGGGAGATAAAAGGAAAATATTTAAACTCAAAAAAGAAGAGATAAAGTTCTATCTTCCAATTCTATACAATTCTATAAAATTTGATTATTATAAGATTTTACACATGTGTAATAAAGTAACAATGTTTTATAAATATAAATCTGTATTAAACTTAAACAGCATATTAAAAGATGTTTTTGATTTTAATTAAGAAGTAAATAGTTACTTAGAGTTACAAATAAATGAGTGTAAAATTAGAAATATTTATTTTACTTTAATACTTTCCCAAAAAAAATCAACATGTTTTTCAAATTGAGTAGATAAGATGTTTGTTGAAATAAAATCAAATCGTAAAAGCGTTATTTGAAGTCTTATATAAAATAATGTAGATAGAAACTCGTAGGACATTATCATGGGGTCACTTGAGCGTACTAGATTATTTTGTATCATAATTGAAAAACCTTCTGAGAGTATTTTTACATTTTTATTATGAAACTCACTCATAAACTGTTCTCTAAGTGTTTTATTTTGTAATAGTTCGATAAGTAGTATTCTAAACATATTTTCATTATCTTTATCAAAAGCTAATAGCTTGTATTCCATAGCAAATTTTTTTAAAAAATGTTTACCTTTTAATGCTGATTTTTCAATAGTATTGCTTGAAAAAGAGAAAGGTGAGGTAAATATATTTTTTGCAATAGTTAAAAAAATTTCTTCTTTATTTTTAAAGTGATTGTATAAGGCACTTTCTCGAATCCCAACTTTAGATGCTATGTTTCTTACACTCGTGCCTTTATAGCCAAACTGTGAGAATAAGGTTTTAGATTCCTTGAGTATTTTTAATTTTGTAGACATTTGCTGAGCCTTTAGTGATATGTAAGACTTATCTTATCAGATTAATTTTAAAATTTGAATGCTTATTTTTAGTAACAAGTAATAAAATGGTGTCTAAAACCACTTAATAAAAAGTTATGTCTTCTTTTGTTATAATAATAATAAATATTTTAAAAAAAATAAGGAAAACTATGAAACTTCAAAAGCATTTTATACTTTTAATTATTTTTATCTTAGTGCTAATTACTGGATGTAGTTCAGGAGATTCTAATGCTGATACTAAAAAGATTCCTAGTGATAATATCATAAGTGGTTTATCAGCAGCAGGACCCATTAACAACGCAATAATTAAAATACGAAGAATAGACACCGATGAGTTATTAAATGAAGGTATCACAAATGAAGAGGGTAGATACTCAATAAATATAGGCTCATATACAGGAGCTGTTAGCGCCTCTTCACAAGGTGGAAAATATACTGATGAGATTGATGGAGAAGAAAAAGATGCTACAAATATAACTTTAATAGCTATATCTGTTGTAAATAAAATAGAAGGTTTTGTAGTAAATATAACACCAGTTACAAGCATAGCTGTTAAAAAACTCCAAAAACTTTATCCAAATAAAAATGTTATGTCTCAAAACGAAGAAGATATAACAAAAGAAAATATCAAAATAGCAAAGATTTTAACAGGAGAAGATTTTAACCCCACAAAAGTTACTCCAAAAATAGTAGGACAAAAGGAAGTAAAAGACAATACTCCCCAGAATAAATATGGTTTACTTTTAGCATCTTTAGCAAAACTCACTCATGGTAACTCCTCAGAAGTTCAAATACAAATAGAGGAATTTGAAGAGGCTATAAAAGATAATATTTTATCCCAAGAAAAAGCAGAAGAATTAAAAGATACTTTAAATGACCCCGTAATACAAGGTAATGTATCAAAAGAAGTAAGAGAGAGTATAGAAGAAGCATCTAGCACACAAAGTCTTCTTGATGTAATTAGAAACTATATTGATGGTTCTTTAACTACTCCAAGTCTGCAACAATATAAAGATGCAGCTATAAAAGGCGTGACATCAGCTAATCTAAATGCAGTAAATGCAAGAGTAAAAGCTAGTGAAACAGCAAGTACAGATACTCTATTAAAAATCCAAGTTTTAGCTAACTTTGGTATTGCAGATGCAGATATTCAACCTCCTCCAACACCTCCAACAGCAGAAGAAATTGCAATAGCCTTTATCCAAAACTATGCACAAAATGGTGGAACAGCTCCAAGTTTACAGCAATATACAAATGCAGGTATTAAAGGTATAACATCAGCTAATCTAAGTGTAGTAAATGCAAAGCTAAGTAATACAACAGCAACAGATACAGTAGAAAAAATCCAAACTTTAGTAAATCTAGGTATTGCAGATATAATACCTCCTTCACCGCCAACACCACCAATAATTCCAAGACCTCCAACAGCAGAAGAAATAGCCCTAGCATTTATCCAAAACTATGCACAAAATGGTGGGACTGCTCCAAGTTTACAACAATATATAAATGCAGGTATAACAGGTGTAACATCAACTAATCTAAGTGTAGTGAATGCAAAAGTATTAGCGAATGATATAGTAGGGACAAATAAACTAACAAAAATTCAAACTTTAGTAAATTTAAGTATTGCAGTTAAACCTGTCACACCTGTTGCACCACCATCTGATACAACAGCTCCTACTTTAGCTATAAGTGATGATAGAGACGATACTATTTCTAATTCCAATAAAGATATTGTATTTACTTTTACATTTTCAGAAGATGTAACAGGTTTTGATATAGATGATATTACTATAACAAATGCTAGTAAAGGAACATTTTCAACAACTAATGCAAGTACTTATACTTTAGCTGCAATAGTGGAAGATAATAAGCAAGGAAATATAACTATAAGTATATCTTCAAATGATATAGTAGATAGCTCAAACAATGCTTTACTTACTACTCCTATAATTACATATACTCATGAAGTAGATACAATAGTTCCTACTGTTTCAAGTTTGTCTTTTACATCACCTACACAAACATATGTAAGTGGTGATGATATAAATGTAAGTGTAGAATTTTCTGAAAATGTTACTGTTACAGGAACTCCAAGTATAGGTATAAAAATAGGAAGTGTAATAAAACAAGCTACTTATGCAAGTGGAACTGGGAATGATACTTTAGTATTTACTTATACATTAGTTGTAGGAGATGAAGATCCTGATGGTATAGAAGTAGAATCAAGTAGTATAGATTTAAACTCTGGAACTATAAAAGATAGTGCAGGAAATGATTCTACTTTAACACATGATGCAATAATTCAAGATGCTAATAGATTAGTTGATACTCCTCCTACTTTAATTATAAGTTCTCATGCTAATGATCAAAATATTTCTATTAGAGATGCTTTAAATATTGTTTTAAATGGAACGAGTAATGCAGAAAATAAAAATGTTACCATATCTCATGATGGAACAGACTTGAAAACTACTACTGTTTCAAGTGGCAATTGGACTGCTGATACAATATCTTTTCTTGATGGCAAAAGCAGAGAATATATAGAAAATGGTGTAGCAAGTACTGATGTCCCTGACTTTTTACGTACTAGTACAAAAGAGGCATTAGATAATATGCTTGATCGTGATTTGAATACAAGTGATCCGAACAATTATGCTGTTCATCCAGAACATGCAAATGGAAAATATATATCTATTAAATTTTCAAATACTTATGTTAGTGGTGAATTTAAATTCTACAATAGAATACATAGTGGAGGCCCTGAAAAAAGAATAGAGGGTTCAACAGTTCAATTTTTATCAAAAGATATTATTTTATGGACAAGTGATCCAATACGTAATGCAGGCACTACAGTAACACTTACTCCACCAAAATATATAGTATTTGATGAAATGAAAATAGTATTTTCTGGAGATAATCAAAACTTCCGAGAAATAGAAGTTTATGGAATTCCTTTTGAAAAAGATTTTGATTTAGTTTTAAAAGTGACCGATAATACAAGCAATGAAACAGTTAAAAATTTAAATTTAAATATAATTCCAACATTAAAAAGTTATGCTCTAGCATTTATTCAAAACTATGCACAAGATGGAGAAGCAGCTCCAAGTTTACAAGAATATATAGATGCAGGTATCAATAATGTAACAGTAGATAATCTAAGTGCAGTAAATGCAAGAATAGAAGCTAGCAATACAGTAGGAACTGATACAGTAGCAAAAATTCAAGCTTTAGTAGATTTAGGGGTTGGAGAAGCATTAGCTTTCAGCGTAATTAGAAATTATACTATCAATGCTTCTACTGCACCAACAGAGACAAATTATACAACAGCAGGTATCACAGGAGTAAATACTGTAGATAAAGCAAGTGCGTTAAATGCTTTAATTCAAGGTCATTCATCAGGTTCTTCTATAACTTTGACTCAAATCCAAACTTTAGCAAATAGTATCATACAAACACCAACCACTATAATAGGACTTCCATCAAACATAACTATTACTAATAATGCATTAAAAGTGTATGTATTATCAGTAAATGATGAAGACTATGATAATCTAGACATTCAAGATACAATAAATAATGTAACTACACTAAAAGTACAAATACCATATACCGTAGCAAGTGGTACTGTTTCACTTCCTTCACATTCACAGTCCTTTACAATAAGCGATACTACTCTTTCATCAGAAGGAGAATCAAATGTAATAGTATCTTTTACTTATGATGCACAAACTGACTTATCAGGTTCAGGAGTGTTTGAAGGAATATTTACTATAGATGATAGCTCAAGTACAGGTGCTAATGATAATATCTATAAAGCAAAAAAGTTAGATATAGATGATAATGCTCCAGGATTTACTCTTGCAAATTTTAAGTATGCTGTAGACGCAAGTGATGCTCCAAATGATTTAGGAACACTCACAATTCAAGTAATACCTGGTATTGCTGATAGAAACTATAATGTAGCAGATTTAACTGATACTAGTGCATTTAATCATAAGTTTATTTATATGCCAGTAGTTTCTCCTAAAACAGGAAAAACATGGTTAAATAACAACCTAGGTGCGCAGTATTCAAATGTAACTAGTGGTGATTTTAATCCTAGTCAACAAGCTACGAGCATAACAGATTATAAAGCGTATGGAAGTCTTGTTCAGTGGGGAAGAAAAGCAGACGGACATGAGTTAGCTACTTGGGCAAGTGACGGTGTTCCAACAAGTAAATATACTATAACAAACATAAAAAGTGATGATCCCGCTCATAGCAGTTTCATAGAGACTGCTGATATTGATATACGATACTGGAGAGATACAATAGATAATACACTTTGGAAAAATGAAAATTCAAATAATAATGTATGCCCAGTAGGATTTAGAGTTCCTACCGCAGCTGAATTAGAGGAGGAATTAGCAGGCTTAGTATTAGAGAGTGCTTTTCATTCTTTTCTTAAAACTACTGCTAATGGTCTTCGACATTCGGTAAGTGGCTATGCATATTTGGGTACTCGAGGAAATTTATGGAGTTCAGATATTCATGTTTCTTCCGATCATGGGACACTCGCAAAATATTTAGGTATAAACCCTCACATTGACGACACTAAAATATGGAAATGGCACAAAGCCTATGGTAAAGCTGTCCGTTGTATAAAAGATTAAAACTCATAAATAAGCAAACAACAGTTTAAAAATTCTTATTTCAAATACGACTACTATAGTTAAAAGTGTATTAAATGAAGCTCTTATATTTTTACCCTAAGGCTCAAATATTTAACACAGATCCAGGGAATGAATTTACTTGCAAAGTTCATGTTGAAATTCTCAAAAAGCACAGGATGAAAATTTAATGGATGGAAAAGATAGGGCTACAGATGATATTTCATTGAAAAATTATGGAGAAGTCTAATGAATACAAAAATATCAAAAGGTATCCTAAAAGGCAAAATAAGTAAATTTGTTTTACTGGTCTTAAATAAGGGAACTATTATACTCAATTTTTTTCTTCAGTTGGTATATTTTTGGTATAATAACTCAAATATTGCAAAGTAATAAAGAATATAATAATCTAAGGATTTTCATGAACTTACTAAACCTTTTTTCCAGAGATACAAATAAACAACCTATTAAGAGTGAAGCTTCAGCTCATTGGGTGAAATGTAAATCATGCCACTCTTTGATGTATTATAAAGAGGTTGAGAATCAAAATTATGTATGTCCTAAATGTGGATTTCATCTTCGTATAGGTGTTAAAGAAAGGCTTGAACTTTTAGCAGATAAAGGTTCTTTTATAGAGTATGATAGTACTCTTAAGCCTATAGATCCATTAAATTTCGTAGATAAAAAATCATATAAACAAAGAATCGAAGAAGCAACTAAAAAAACAGGTAAAACTTCATCAGTTGTAAGTGGTTCTATAAAAATGAATGGAGTGTCTGCTCAAGTTGTAATCTTTGATTTTGCATTTATGGGTGGTTCTCTAGGTTCAGTTGAGGGGGAAAAAATCGTTCGTGGTATTAATCGTGCGATTGAGAATAAAGAAGGCTTTATAATACTTTCTGCTTCAGGAGGTGCTAGAATGCAAGAGAGTACTTTTTCTTTGCTCCAAATGAGTAAAACATCTGCTGCTCTAGCAAAATTAGCTCGTCACAAACTACCATATATTTCTGTTTTAACTGATCCTACTATGGGTGGAGTGTCAGCTTCATTTGCTAGCTTAGGTGATATTATTATAGCTGAACCAGGAACATTGATTGGTTTTGCTGGTCAGCGTGTTATTGAGCAAACTATTGGTTCAGCACTTCCAGATGGATTTCAAAGGGCAGAGTTTTTACTTGAAAAAGGTGCAATTGACATGATTGTAAACAGAAATGATCTTAAAAATACTTTAGCAGATGTTCTTACGCTTTTAAGAGTTGCATAACAAATAATGAATTTATATGCTCTATGCGACCAAGATTTATTAGACGCTCATAAAATGAGTTTAGAAATTTTCATAGATTTAGCTAAAGAAAATAATGCTGAAGTAATCCAGTACAGAAATAAAACTGCCAGTACAGATTTTATCAAAACACAGCTTATTAGAATAAGAAAAATATTTGATGGTTTTTTAATCGTCAATGATGCTTATGAACTCATAGAGTTTTGCGATGGTGTACATCTTGGACAAGAAGATTTAAAAAATATTGATGCAGACATAGCTACTGCGGTTAAAATCATTAGGAAAGTTATCACTAATGATAAGATACTTGGAATTTCAACACATAATGAACAAGAAGTTCTTGCTGCGAATAAAATGGATTTAAACTATATTGGTTTAGGTGCATATAGAAGTACGAATACAAAAAATATCACAAATATACTAGGTGATTCACTGGACATAATTGCAGCAAAATCAGAACATTTTGTTGGAGCTATAGGAGGGGTTAATCTTAACGATAAGTTTCAGAATGTTAGATACCATGTTATCGGTAGCGGATTACTAGATTAATTATGAAAATAGAAATAATATCTATCGCAAAAAAAGAAAAAACGATTTATGAGCCCCTTTATAAAGATTTGATAAAAATGATTTCTCGTTTTACAAAAGTAATAAATACCGAAATATTTCCAAAAGATGTAGCACAAGCACATAGCGTTTCTCCAAAAGCTTCTCAAAGATCATATTCAAAAGCATTAAATGAGTATATTAGTAAAGATTATAGTGTGATTTTACATCCTGATGGAAAACTAATTGACAGTTATGAATTTAGTAAGCTTTTAAATGCTAAAATGTCGGTGAAATTTTTCATAGGTGGAGCTTATGGATTTGAAGAAGAGTTTTTAAAAAAGAGTGATAAAATTATCAGTCTAGGAAAGCTAACGATGAGTCATAAAATCGCAAAAGCAGTTTTATTGGAACAGATTTATAGAGGGTTTTCTATTTTAAATAATCATCCCTATCATAAGTGAAATATAAATATATTAAGGAAATAAATTGCAAGAAAGTGAACTAAACTACTTTAAAGATATTTTAGAGGAACGCAACAAGCAAATAATTAAAAATATTGATGGTGTCAATAAGGAATTAGATCAACTAAGTTCATTGGAGTTAAATGATGAAGGCGATCACGCTTCAGTTAATAATAACTCAATGGTTGAGAGTGCAATAGTAAGACAGCAAGAACAAGAGTTAAGAGAAATAAATGTTGCTTTTGCTAAAATAGTAGACGGTGGGTATGGAATCTGCGCAATGTGTGAAGATGACATTGGGTTTCAAAGATTGAAGGTTAAACCACATGCTATATATTGTATAGATTGTCGCGAGATAGTGGAAAAAACAAATTAAGGAATAAATTATGCATATAAAACGATATACTATAGTATCACTTTTACTTATTGCTTTTGTTGGGTGGTATGTAAGTACATTTGTTTCTAGTGAAACAGTAAGTATTAATATGATGGGAATAGAAATTCCTCCTTTATCTGTTTCTATATGGGCAATGATTCCTCTTTTTATATTTTATTTAGCAAGTGTATCACATATTGCTTTTTACTCCATACTTGGAAGTTTTAGTCTTAGAAAATATGAAAAAGATTATAATGCTATCCTTGATTGCATATCTGATGCGTATCTAGGAAAAGAGAATCGTCATCACATGTTTAAAACACGCAAGTATCAACTTCTAGGTTCTTTAATAGATAATACAACGCTTTTTCCAAAAAATATTTCCCTCTCTTTAATAAAAGATGAAAAAATAAGTTCAACTATAAAGCTAATAGAAGATATTAGAAAAGGAGAAGTTGTTGACTTGAAAAAATCTTTTTTGTCTGTTGACAATCCTTTGGTAGTTCAAAATGAAAGAAATAGATATAAAAGTTCTTCTCAAAGTGCTGAAGACTTTTTAAAATCTCCAAATAAATACAACTCTGAACTCCTGAGTGAAATTTATAAAGATTTTGTACAAACAGCTACTCTGAGTACTATTGAAAAATATAAATCTCAAATGAGTAATGATTCCTTATATATAATACTGTCTCGCGTAAATGCGGATGAGAACACACTAGAAATATCTAATGAAACTTTATCTAATTTATTTAATACATTGGAATTAGATCCTAATGATTATATTAAAATTTCTGCAGCCTTATCTTTAATGATTCCAGAACAAAGAATGAGACTTTTTGAAACAATAAGTGACTTAAATGATGATGCTATGCAAGCGTATCTATTTACATTATTCGATTTAGAGATGATTGCACCTGCTGATGCTATCTTGGAAATATCACAGTCTCATGAATATCAAAACTTTAAAGCTTATCGTGCCTTAAAAGAATGCCATCAAAACTTCAATATAAATCTATTTGTTACAGACAGGATATGTTAGAAAATATTAACTTTTATAAAAAAAATTTAAATTTTGATAAGCCGATATATATATTAGCACCTCTAGCGGGATTTACAGACTTACCTTTTAGATCTGTTGTTAAGAAGTTTGGTGCAGATTTAACTGTGAGTGAAATGTTGAGTTCAAATGCACTTGTACATAATTCTAAAAAAACACTTCATATGCTTAAAAAAAGCCCTATTGAAAACCCTTATTCTGTGCAAATTGCAAGTTCTAGTATAGATATAGCAAGAGAAGCAGTAGAAATTTTAAATGAACATGATGGGATAGATATACTTGATTTAAACTGTGGTTGCCCTGTACCAAAAGTGGTAGGACATGGTAGTGGAAGCTCACTTTTACTTGATTTACCTCTTATGGGATCAATTATAAAAACGATGAAAGATACTTCAAATAAAAATATGTTAAGTGTAAAAATTAGACTAGGATTTGAGAAAAAAAATCATATTGAAATTGCAAAAATGGTTGAAGGTTCAGGAGCTGATTTTTTAGCAGTTCATGGAAGAACTCGCGCGGGGAAGTTTAAGGCAAATGTTGATTATGATGCTATTAAAGAGATTAAAGAAGCTGTTTCTATACCTGTAATAGCAAACGGAGATATTGATTCTTATGAAAAAGCGAGATGGGTCTTAGAATATACTGGCGCAGATGGGGTAATGATTGGTCGTGGTGCGATTGGAGCTCCTTGGATTTTTCATCAATTACGAACAGGTGAGAAAAACATAAATTTATCTTTAAAGCATAAAATTATTATGGAACATTATGATAAGATGATTGAATTTTATGGTAATCATGGTGTCCCTATGTTTAGAAAGCATACACATACTTATACTAAAGGTTATTGCGGTGCGTCTAAATTACGAGATGAAGTAAACCATGTAAGCGACACTAATGAATATAGAGACATTATAAATAATTTTTTTAAACATGCAAAGATGCCCTAACTATGCTTGATATTTCTAAATCTATAAGAAATCTTGATACAAGTGATATATCGGATAATTTATTTCACTATGAGTACAATACTAAACATCTTTTATCTTTAATCAAAAAAGGAATATCTGAAGATGAGCCTGCATATTTAAGTTCTTTCCGCTCATTTGAGGGGGAAGTTTTTGAAAATTTCATATATGAAAAACTACTTCGGTATGCTGAATATTCTGATGAAGTTGATAAGTTTATATTAAAAGGTTATCATCAAAATAGATTTAAATCACAGCCAAATACTATTTCTATAAGTGAAAAACAACAAATAGTCTATCGCACTAAAAGTAGGGAAATTTCTGAATTTGATGCAATGATGATAACACAAAACAAAGAACTATATTTTGTCGAAATGACCTTAGTTAGATCAGTATTAAAATTAAGAAAGAGGTTAAGAAAGAAAAAAGCACTTCTTGAAATCATTTTCCCAAATTATGAAATTAAAGCTCTGATTATTCTCAATGATGGAGCAGCTGGAACTAAACAGTTCCCATCATATTGCAAGGTTTGGTTTACTCAAGAATTTTCAGCAAAAAATGTTTTTGAGTATATTCAAAATCCAGAAACTAAAAAACTAAAACCAAAAGATATAATACAATCCCAAAAAATGCTAGAAGCCCATAAATTAAATGTATATCCATTTAGATACTATAATACTATGACATGGATTACTAAAACTTTAAGAGCTCATAAAAAACATGTATTAGACATGTATTTTTTAATGAACTTTAAAGTTCAACGCTTCCATGACTTGTACAATAAGTTGTACATTGGGTATATAAGTATGACTGATGCAAGTGATATGCTCGGTTTAAAAGATGGTGAATATAGCGATGAGTTACAAGTTGTTGTTGCGATAGAAAAAAAGCACTCTAATGAAATTGTACTAACATATTATATTCAAAAAACTCGTAAAAATTTATACTTATATTCTTCTGATGAAAAGGGTATGATAACTAAAGAAAAAAAAGACCCCTATGGTATAACAGTAACAGAAGTATATCATGTGAATAAAATAATGGATAGCAGTTTTATTTTAAATATGTATCAAATTCAAAAGATTAAACAGTTATTAAAAGATAGTTATTTAAAAAATTTGGAGAATTAATAATATTCTTAATTTTAGTTATGACTTGCCCTAAAGGATAACCTTGGGCAAGGAACAAAAGATTACATAAAATCTACATTTACTAGATGATGCTTAAGACCTAGTTCTTTTTGAGAGCAACCAAGAGCCAAACCGACCATTTGTTGCATGTGAAGAACTGGGAGAGAAACATCTCGTCCTATAGCCTCTGAAGCATGCTGTGTTTGTGTATCAAGTTTTAGATGACAAAGTGGACATGGAGTTACCATCCAGTCAGCATTGCCATCCATTGCTCCAGCAATAGCGTTACCAGTTAAAATAGCTGCAGTTTTTGGAGCTTGAAGTTCTGCATGGAAACCACAGCATTTATTTTTTTCTTCATAATCTACATTCTTTCCACCACAAGCTATGATTAAATCATCAAGTGAAGTAGGGTTATATGGATTTTCAGGAGTTTTATGAGATTCGTTTTGAAGCTCAGAAGGGCGGATATTGTGACAACCATAAAAAGGTGCAATATTAAATTGACTAAGAGGTCTTACAACCATCTCTTTTATTTTATCAAGACCTATATCATCAATTATTGCATATAAAAAATGAATAATATTTGATGTACCTTTATACTCAAGTCCAACTTCACCAAGTTTTTGATTTACTCTTGCTTTAAGCTCAGCATCATTATCTAGACGGTGTTTAGTCATAGCAGTATTAAGCTGACAAGTATTACAAATAGTTACCATCGTGAGTTCATGTTTTTCTGCGTAAGCAATATTTCTAGCATTTAAAACTAAAGATAAAAAATCATCATAATCTTGTAAATGAGAAGCTCCACAGCATGATGCTTCAGTAAGTTCAACAAGTTGGATATCTAGTTTTTCAGCGAGTGCCATAGTTGATAGGTATTGCTCAGGTGTACTTTGTTTAGCTGTACATCCTGTAAAAAGTGCGTATTTTAATTTTGACATAAATAACTCCTAGAACTTCGCTGTAGAAGAAGATTCTACAAGTTTTTTAATCTCATCAAGATTATCCGATTTTGTGATAGCCCATGGTGGAACAATTTTACCTTTTATGAACATTTTTGCAGCGACTGGAACATGTTTAACAATTCCTGCAAGTTCAGAATAAAGCACTAATCCACCCTCGTCAAGCACACCATTTTTAGCGATTGAATGCTTAAATCCAACTGCATGGCGGGTAGCAATATTAGAAGTTACAACTCCCTGCGTAAAGAGCATATTATGGAGTTTGGTAATTTTTTCTATTGGATTAACATCTTTAGGACAAACTTCTTGACACTCAAAACATTTAACACAGTCCCAAAGACCCTGTTTTTCTTCATGTAATTCATTGAGCCTTGTTGTATGTGCATCATCACGAACATCAGCTTCAAAACGGTACGCTTTAGCAAATGCAGCAGGACCAAAAAAGTCCTCGTTTATCTCAACCACAGGACAAGCATAATGACAAGCACCACACTGGATACATAAATCAGCTTCATTTAACTCTTCAGCTTCTTTAGGGGATACTAAATGCTCATGTTCTGGATGTTCTTCAACATCTGATATAAGGTAAGGATGTATAGCCTCATGTTTCTCCCAAAAATCTGCCTTGTCGATTATCATATCTTTGATAGAGCGTTTGATACTCAGTGGTTCTATTAGTAAGTCTGTACCAAAAAGTTCTATCATGCTTGTCATACTTTGTTTACAGGCAAGCGTTACACGACCATTGACTTTTATAGCACATGTTCCACAGATACCATGACGACAAGACCTTCTATAGGAAAAACTTCCATCATGATCCCATTTAATTCTATCTAAAATATCTAAGATAACTTCTTCAGAATTTACATCCATGTTATAGTTTTCATAATACGGAAGATAATCTTGGACAGAATTAAAACGAAATACTTTAAAGTTTACTTTTTGTGTGGTAATTGTATGTGTACTCATAGATTTATTCTCCTTTCCCTAGTATGTTCTAGCTCTAAGCTCATGTTTGCCGAGGACGACATCCATATACTCAAGCGAAATTTTACCATCTTTATCCATGTAAGCCATAGTGTGTTTTAAGAACTCCTCATCGTTACGAGTGTCAAAGTCTTCTCTAAAGTGAGCACCACGACTTTCATTTCTAGCTACAGCACTCTCTACTATGAAAAGTGAATAATCAAGCATGTGACCAAATTCTATAGCTTCTTGAAGTTCAGTATTAAAAACATTTGATTTATCTTTTATTCTAATATTTTTATATTTTTTACGAAGTTGTTTAATCGTTTTAATAGCTAAATCTAAAGTTTCCTTACTTCTAAAAGCACCAGCATTAGCTGTCATACATTGTTGGAGTTCTTCTCTTAAAGTAGGAACATGTTCTTTTCCATTATTTTTGAGAACAAAATTAAGTTCTGCTAAAGCAGTATCTGCATCAGACTCTTGAGCTTTACGAAGTTTGATTTTATCAATATCGCCAACCATCGTTTTACCAACAAATCTACCAAAGAGTAAAGCCTCAAGAACAGAGTTTGCTCCAAGACGGTTTGCCCCATGAACAGATACGCAAGAACATTCACCAGCGGCATAAAAACCTTCGATAAATTCAGTATTATTTTTTCTAGCACGACCAGCAATATCAACGGGAATACCACCCATAGAGTAGTGAGCAGTTGCAGAGATGAGTATAGGCTCTTTAATCATGTCTAAACCTAAAAAGGTAATGGCAAGTTCTCGTAACTCAGGAAGTTTTTGCATAATTAAATCTTTTCCTAAGTGAGTGACATCAATATATACAGCATCTTTTCTAGGACCTACACCACGACCCTCACGAATCTCATTTAAAATGGCTCTAGCAACCACATCACGAGAAGCTAACTCCATAGCATTTGGAGCGTATTTTTCCATAAATCTTTCGCCCTTAGAATTTAGAAGTCGTCCACCTTCTCCCCTTGCTGCTTCAGAGATTAAAACACCATTTCCAGATAAACCTGATGGGTGAAATTGTACAAACTCCATATCTTCAAGTGGAAGACCATGACGAGCAACAATAGAAAGTCCATCCCCTGTATTTGCGTGAGCATTTGAGTTGATTTTATATGATCTTGCATATCCACCTGTTGCGAATATTACTGATTTGGCATTAAAAATTACTGTTTGCATATCACGAATATTAAAAGCAACAATACCAGAAATTTTTCCATCTTTGTAGATAATATCAGCTACATACCACTCATCCCAAAACTTTACACCAGCACGATGAGCTTGTTCGTAAATAGTTTGAAGTAAGGTTAAACCTGTTCTATCTTTTGCAAAACAGGCACGAGGAGAGCTTTGCCCACCAAAAGGGCGTTGAGCAATTTTCCCATCTTCTGTACGGCTAAAAGCAGCACCCATCCTCTCGACCCATCTAATAGTCTCAGGGGCTTTTTGACACATAAATTCAACTGCGTCTTGATCAGCTAAATAGTCTGAACCTTTTACCGTGTCGAACTCATGAAGTTCTACACTATCATCATCGCTAAAGGCTGCATTAATTCCACCCTGTGCTGCACCAGAATGACTTCTTAAAGGGTGTAGTTTTGTGATAACGGCTACTTTTTTCCCTGCTTTTTGTAACTCTCTTGCTGCCGCACAGCCCGCTAGACCTGCACCAACAACGATGGCATCGTAGGTATAAATTGGAACACTCATTAAACTTCCTTCTAATTTAGAACTAAATAATTTTGATTATATCCTTACTAGACTTTATAAAGGTTAAAAAACAATTTTATTTTAAAATATTTTCAGTTTCAATGATTGTGTTTTTAGTATCTTTAGCAGATGTTTGAAGAAGTTCCTTGGCTTTTTTTATGGACTCTTCTAACGATAAATTTTGCATTTTTAAAAGAAAACTACCAGTAACTGTAATGTTTATTATCTTTTTTTCTGCAGATAACAAATTTATTTCAGAAATATTTTGACGAATAGAATCTACATCTTTGAAAAGTTGATCTTTAGATGTTCTAAAGAGAATAAGTGTAAATTGATTATAGTCAGTTCTTGAAATAATATCTGTAACCTGTTGATGAAGTGATATAGTATAAGCAACTTTTTTTAAAATACCTAGGGTAAGCTCTTGAGAAAATACTCGATTTGATTTTGAAAAATTATCTATTTCGAGGATAGATACACAAGAAAAATTTTGAGTATTTAAGTTTCTTTTTTCAGAGTAAGCTTGTATCATGCCTTTATTGTTAAATAATTCAGTTGCAGTATCAATCATATTTGGATTATCTGAAATTAAAATTTTTCTTTTCATTTTTAAGTTGATAGAATCAGATTCTTGAAAAAATAATTTTTTATTATTTTCATCAAAACCAATAGCATACAATCTAAATAAATCTTTATTAATATTTGCTAAGCTATTTTTGTATCTTATGACTATAAAGAGTAAGCTTAAAATCAAGAATGCTAGTAGGCTAAAAAAAATATTAAAACGATCGCTATCAAAAGCGATATTTTTAACTATCATTTTATCAAGATAGTTAAGTATTTTATGACTAAGCTTGTTAATCTCTAGTGATTTTTGATTTTGTTCTAAAATATTTTCTTCAAGTTCAAAATAGGTTTTTATTTTGAGATTATATATGTCAATTAAGTTTTCAAACTTGTAAAGTTGTTTAGTGTACTTATCTGCATTATTTGTGATGTATTTTGCAATATAGTTGTATTGATTTTGATTGATTTGATTTTGGATTGCATGTTTTAATGTTGCTATTTTAGCATTAAATTTTATTAAATCAAGGGTATTTGATTCTTCTTGTTTTTGTACTATTTCTAATAAAATAGCTTTTTGCTGTTTTAAAGTTTCAAATTTTTTATAGGAATATAATTGTTCAAGCGAAAATAAAAATATAATAAAAGCCAAGGCTAAAATTATTAATAAAAAAAAGTTTAAATTTTTAAATACATTTTTAATTGATGGCTTCAATAAATTCTCCTAAAATGTTATAATACAAAGTATTTTATATTTATAGTCATTAAAACATACTTAATCATAAGTGATTTAGTGCTTATAAAAAAGAGGGTAGTTTGAATTTAGAAGAGTATTTTATATCCCTTTTTGATAATAAACGCATTGGCAATGATGGTGCAGTTGTAGGTGAATATGTATATTCAAAAGATGCTTTTTTTGAAAATGTACATTTTAAAACTGCTTGGATGAATCATTATCAAATCGCACGTAAGGCTATGCTCATAAATATATCTGATGCTATTGCTATGAATGCAAATCCAAAATATGCACTCTTAAGCGTAGCAATGCCGAGTTCTATTAGTAAAAAACAGATGAGAGACTTAGCCTTAGGATTTAGAGATGTTGCAAAGGAGTTTTCTGTAGAGATAATAGGTGGGGATACTATAAGTAGTACAAAGTTAGATATCACTATAACTATTATTTCAAAAACGAAAAATCCTTTACTTAGAAATAGTGTTAGAAAGGGTGACATTATTGCCTTTACAGGAAAGCTTGGAAATTCTGCAAAAGATTTAAAAAAGCTTCTTAATGGAGGAAAAATACATCTTAAGTCAAAGTTTATAAATATCAAACTTAGAAATAAGTTTATTCAAAACAGTTCAAGATACCTAAGTGGCGGAATGGATATATCAGATGGTTTATTTAGTGATTTAGAAAAACTGAGTAAATCAAGTAGCATAGGTTATAAATTTTGTAAAGACATAGATAATAGGGTAGGGTGTAGTGGTGAAGAATACGAGATGCTAGTGTCGTTTTTTCCAAGACAGAGAAAAGCTATGATTAGAAGAGCTAAGATGAGTCGAACTGATTTAAATATAATTGCAGTCGCTCAACGAGTGGGGTACACAAACAGATGTAAATCACATCATTTTAAAAGGTAGGTAATGGACAGATTTTATTCGCTTGGTCATTCAAGTATAGATTTTCACTTTAAGCAAACGCCAAGAGACTTTGTTGTTGAGGAGATTCCTTTGTATGAATTTTCTAATGAGGGCGAACACTTAGTTATATTTGTAAGAAAAAAAAACCTTTCAACCTCTGAAATGCTAGGGATTTTTGCCAGATACTTAGGGATTAAAAACAGAGATATAGGGTATGCAGGTTTAAAAGATAAACATGCAATGACAAAACAATACATATCTATACATAAACAACATGAAACAGCTCTTGAAAATTTTGAGCATGAGGGGATTAAAATACTCTCAAAGGTGTATCATAATAATAAGATTAAAATAGGACATTTAAAGGCAAATAGATTTTACATAAAACTTAAAAAAGTAAATCCTACAAGTGCTTTAAAGTTAGATGAGGCTTTAAAAAATATTTCTAAATTTGGAATACCTAATTATTTTGGTTATCAAAGGTTTGGAAATGATGGAGACAATCATATAGATGGTGAAAAAATTGCAAAAGGTCAAAAAAAAGAACGTAACCCAAGAGTAAAAAAACTTTTAATAAATGCGTACCAAAGTCATCTATTTAACATGTGGCTAAGTCGCCGTTTAGAGATAAACACCTTAGTTTCAAGTTTTCAAGCAAAAGAGTTAGAATCTCTTTTAAATATGCCGCTCGATCAAATAAAAAAACTACAAGATCAAAAGCATCCTTTTAAAGTCCTGCTAGGCGATATAATGGAGCATTACCCTTATGGAAGGTTGTTCGATTATGATGGAAGTGATGAAGATCTAGAACGCTTTAATGCTAGAGATATTTCTGTAACGGGAATGTTATGTGGTAAAAAGGTAAAAATGTCTTCTGATACCGCAGGTCAAATAGAAAAAGATTTTGATGATGAAATAAATGCAGATGGGGCAAGAAGATATGCTTGGATTTATCCAACAGGAGTTGAGGGTAGGTTTAATCCTATTGAGGCTCAATATGAACTAAACTTCACTTTACCTAAAGGCTCTTATGCTACCGTACTGATTGAAGAATTAGCTAAGAAAAAAATGAATTAGGATTAAAAAACAAATGAACAAAAGACATATAACATCTCTCATCTCTCAAAATTTTGGAAAATTTGCTTCAAAAGAGTTTCCCAAATGGTTTCAAAAAATAGTAAATAACTCTTATGTCCAACTGATGGGTCTTGATATGAGTGATTTTCATTCCCCTTGTACATATAAAAGTTTAAATGCTCTTTTTACAAGACGCTTGCGTGAAGATAGAAAGTTTTCTCTTGATGGAAGTGACTTTATATCACCATGTGATTCTTTTATTTCTGAATGTGGAATTATGAAAGATGATTACGCTCTTCAGATTAAAGGTATGGAGTATAAATGTGATGATTTCATAGGGAGTGAATTTACTCAAGAAGAAAAAAATGTAATACATGATGGTACATTTTTAAATTTTTACCTTTCCCCAAAAGACTATCATCGTTACCATATTCCAACGAACTTGAAAGTACTCAAAGCTGTACATATTCCTGGAAAATTTTATCCTGTAAATATGCCCTCACTTAGAAAAAGGCTTAATCTATTTATAGAAAATGAAAGAGTGGTAATCCATTGCGAAACAAGTTCAGGGAAAAAGTTTTTTATGATTTTAGTAAGTGCTTTAAATGTTGGTGTGATGCAAGTTTCGTTTGAAAAACTCATTCAAACAAATGCAGTAGCAAGTACTCCTAAATCTTATGAGTTTAAAGATTTATATTTAAATAAAGGCGATGACTTTGGATGTTTTGAGATGGGCTCTACTATTATTGTTATTGCACAAAAAGGTATGCTAGAACTTACTGTATCCGCAGGTGAAGATGTTAAGTATGCCCAAACGATAGCAAAATTAATTTAGGTTGAATTTGATGAATAAAGAAAAATTAATAGAATCTATCTTTGCCAAGAAGTTTATTTTTGAAAAAGAAGTATTAAGCATTAAGTCAGAAAAAGACAAATCTGAAATTATGCATATTTTAGCTACAAATCTTGTCCATGATATTTTAAAAGAACATCTTAACTTTGTGTATCTAAATAAGCTTTCAGATTTTACACTCAAACATATTGTAAATATTCTTTTTAAAGAGATAGCAAGTGAATGGGTAATGTTTGCCATGGAGGTATTAGACTACTCCAAGGATGAGGCTTTAGACGAGTTACAAAAATCAAAGAGAATAAAGTATGTTCACAGTTTAGCAGAGGATTATTATAAAAATTATAAAGAGTTTTTTTATTTAGAGATATCGGATTCTTTTATAGAATTATTAGGGTTAATGAGTCCCACAAGCGATAAAGTTAAGTTAGTAAATGCTGTAATTAACAGCGACTTAATGGCAAATAGAAGTGTTTTAAATATAAATAATTTTGAGCAATTATATCAAAGAGTCGAAGCCGCAAAAAATGCAAAAAATATTCAAGTTAGAACCTTACAAGCAAAACTATCAAATATTTTAAAAGAATTGAATTCTAAAGATATAAGTGCAAAGAAAAAAGAAGATTTATTACTTGTACTCCCAAAATATGAAGAAAAGAACAAGGAAATAACTGAGAAAAAACTCGAAACTTTTGACCCAAGTTTACAAAGAGTTCAAATGGCTATTTTTAACTCTTTAAAAAATGGATCAAATAAAACCTAGAGATTAAATCTAAAGTGCATAACATCACCATCTTGCACTATATACTCTTTGCCCTCTAGTCGCATTTTACCAGCCTCTTTAGCCTTGCCTTCACCACCACATTCTATGTAGTCCTTGTAAGCTATCACTTCTGCTCGAATAAAACCCTTCTCGAAATCATTATGAATAGCAGCAGCTGCACGAGGAGCAGTTGAGTTTTGTTTGATGGTCCATGCACGAACCTCTTTAACGCCAGCTGTAAAGTAGCTCATTAAACCGAGTTTAGCAAAGCCTTTGTGAATAATTTGCTCTAAACCAGATTCTTCTACACCTAAGTCTGTTAAAAACTCTTGTGATTCTTCATCTTCTAGCCCAATCAATTCTTCTTCAACTTTTGCACAGAGTTTAATAAGTTCACAGTTGTTTTTTTGAGCATGTTCTTTGAGTACTTTAAGATATTCATTATCTTCTAAAAGACCATCTTCATCAGTATTTGCACCGTACATAATCTCTTTATCTGTTAAAAATCTAACTTGATTATTGAGCTGTCTATAAATATCGCTATCTGCATTAGCGAAGTTACGAGCTAAATTTCCATCTGCTAAAAATTCTATCAGTTCTTCTGCCATCTCAAGAGAAGCTTTTGCAGATTTATCCGCTTTAGCCTGTTTTTTAAGTCTGTCGATTCTATTTGATAAAACTTCTATATCTGCTAAAATAAGTTCGCCCTCTATAATCTCAACATCTCTTAGCGGATCAATATTTCCCTCAGTATGAATAATATTTTCATCTTCAAAACATCTCACAATTTGAAGAATAACTTCTGTCTCACGGATATTGGAGAGAAATTTATTTCCAAGTCCCTCACCCTTTGAAGCACCTTTTACAAGACCTGCAATATCAACAAAATCAAGAGTAGAATACTGAATCTTTTGAGGATTAACTATTTTTGCTAACTCAGCTAACCTTTTATCGGGAACAGGAACTATTGCTTTATTTGGCTCTATCGTACAAAAAGGATAATTTGCCGCTTCTGCATTTTGTGCTTTTGTGAGTGCGTTGAAAGTTGTTGATTTACCTACATTTGGAAGTCCTACAAGACCGATTGCTAAACCCATAAATCACCTTTATATAATAATTTTGCGATTATAGCTAAATCTAACTTTGAGTATCCACGGGGATTTATAATGTCCCTAGAAAAATCAGGTTAATCCGATGAAGTATTTCATGAAGCCCATAAACAGGATGTTTACTGATTCATTATAAGCTATTTTTAAGAATTATACTTTTAGTTATTTTCTTTTTCTAAAAACATAAAGCCCTAAAATATAATGTCCTCCATTGTCAAGACCACTTAACTAAGTTTTCTTATTCCATCAAACTACGATACTTTTTGTAACAAGTTCCTGTTTAAATTATTAATAGCTAATGGAAAGTACACTGCAAGGTATAAGGCGAAAGTTCGCAGGAGCTGCTAGTAGCTTTAAGAACTTTTAATGCAGTAGATTGTAGTGTATCTTTTCATTAGCTATGAAGTTATTTATGCCCTATTACTTATAATAAAACTTTTTAGGTAAAAAATCACTATGTTTATTTTATGTTTTTCTAGTACCATTATACATATTAACAGTTACAGGGCTAAAAATTGAGCAGACGAAACAAAAACAAACAACCTCCTAGAGATACACTAACATTTAGTGAAAAAGATTTTTTACCAACGACTAGATCAGATATGGATGCTAGAGCTTGGGATTATTGCGATATTATTCTTGTGAGTGGTGATGCTTATATAGATTCTCCTTTTATCGGTGTTGCCATGGTTGGGCGTATGCTTGAAAAACTCGGCTATAAGGTTGGTATGATTGGTCAGCCTGATGTGAAATCTCCTGATGATATCATGCGTCTAGGAGAGCCTCGTCTTTACTGGGGCGTGAGTGGTGGTAGTGTTGATTCTATGGTTTCAAACTATACGGCTACAAAAAAATTTAGAAATTCAGATGATTATACACCTGGTGGAAAAAACAACAAACGCCCAGATCGTGCTTTGAGTGTATATTGCAATCTTATAAGAAGATATTTTAAAGATACTGTTCCTTTAGTTTTAGGAGGGATAGAAGCGAGTTTAAGGCGTGTGACTCATTATGACTACTGGTCAAACAAACTTAAAAAACCTATTCTTTTTGATTCTAAGGCTGATGTTCTTATCTATGGTATGGGCGAGATTGCTTTAGAACAACTCAGTCTTGCTATCTCTCAAAAAAGAGACTATACAGATATTCGTGGAATTTGCTATATCTCTAAAGAGCCAAATTATGAGTTCCATCAGCTTCCATCTCACGGAGAATGTTTAGAAGATAAAGAAAAATATATAGATTTATTTGACTTATTTTATGATAACAATGACCCCATAGCAGCAAAGGGTTTATGTCAAAAAGTCGATACAAGATTTTTAATCCAAAATCCCCCTTGTGATTATCTTAATGAGCAGGAGATGGATGCTAATTCCAATCTTCCATTTACAAGGGAGTTACACCCTTATTATGCAAAACAAGGCAAGGTAAAATGTTTAGAAACTATCAAATTTTCAATCATGACGCATCATGGCTGTTGGGGAGAGTGTAATTTTTGTGCTATCGGTGTGCATCAAGGGCGTACAATACGAACTCGTTCAGAAGATAACATCTTAAAAGAAGCAAAAGATTTTAATAATTATAAAGATTATAAAGGTATCATTTCTGATGTTGGTGGTCCTACGGCAAATATGTATGGGTATGAGTGTGGTAAAAAACTCAAACTTGGAACTTGTGATCACCAAAGATGTGTGGATGCTAGTCATCTTTGCAAGTCAATGAAAGTAGATCATAGTAGAAATATAAATCTTCTTCGTCAAGTAAGACAGGTTGAGGGTGTGAGAAAAGCTTTTGTTGCCTCAGGTGTAAGATATGATCTCATTACAGAAGATAAAAAACATGGATATGACTACTTAAAAGAGATGGTAAAACATCATATTTCAGGGCAGATGAAAGTAGCACCAGAGCATACACAACAGCATGTTTTAGAGCTTATGGGCAAACCAGGAAAACAAACTCTCATAGATTTTAAAAAACTTTACGACAAGTTAAACAAAGAAGAGGGTAAAAATCAATTTTTGACCTACTATCTTATAGCCGCTCACCCTGGCTGTGAAGACAAAGATATGCACGAGTTAAAAAGGTTTACTACTGATGAACTTCAAATGAATCCAGAACAAGCACAAGTCTTCACTCCAACTCCTGGAACTTACTCGGCTGTGATGTACTATACAGAACTAGACCCAGTAACAAGAAAAAAGATTTTTGTTGAAAAAGATACTAAAAGAAAAGAAAAACAAAAAGAAATCGTAGTAGCAAAAGATAATTTCTCTAGTGGATTTGCTTCTTAAATATATAAACATTTATAATTATTTGTGTACAATAACTTAAATAGACTAGAGGATTCTAAAATGACAAACTTTAAAAGATTTTTATTTACAGTAGGTGTAGTTACGAGTACAATTCTTAGTGCAGATATGATGTCAGATATGATGGATAAAATGAATATCAATGATATGAAAATGCCATCTATGGATTCAAAAACAGATAAAAATGTAAAGACTAAAGAAGATAACACGGCAAATCTTCCATTTATGGGTGATGTTAAGATGCCAACTATGAATCCAACCAAAGAATCAGGCGATATGAAGATACCCTTTATAGATGAGATAAAAGATATGAAAATGCCAGGGATGGACTCAGATTCTATAGAGATGCCAAACATGGATAGCATCAAAGATATGAAAATGCCAGGGATGGACTCAGATTCTATAGAGATGCCAAGTATGGATAGCATTAAAGATATGAAAATGCCAAGCATGGATAATATGAAGATGCCTTCTATGGGAGGTATGAAAATGCCTAATATGAACTCTAAATCAGATTCAGATGGGATGAAAATACCGTTTATGGGTGATATGAAAATTCCAAATATGAACTCAGATAATGCAAATATGCCATTTATGGGTGATATGGACAATATGAAAATGCCAGACATAGAGTCAAATAAAGGTGTTTCTGATATGCAAATACCATTTATGGGTGATATGAAAATGCCAATGATGAATAAAACAAAGACAAAAACAGCTACGATTAATACTTCAGACAAAGCTATAGTTGAAATGCCTACGATGCCAACTATGCCAAAAATGCCGAACCTTCCAAAGTATTAATGAAAATCACTTGCGGTTTAATAATTGCACTTATCATAGTTACTTTTTTAGGCTGTTCTAAAGAGCCTAAGATAATTTATAAAGAGTTAGTGAAAACATCTTTAGTTAAATCTAGTTTTAATGAACTTCCACAGTGGAGGGAAGAAAATTATGATGATGTATTGATGAACTTTATTAACTCTTGTAAGACTAAAAAAACTAGAAAAATATATACAAGTCTTTGTCAAGTAGCACTGTCTACAAAAAATGCAAAATATTTTTTACAAGATAACTTTACTCCATATAGGATTTATTCAAAAAAAGAGGGACTTTTAACGGGATACTATGAGCCACAACTCCAAGGATCTTTAAGTAAAACTAAAAAATACAAATACCCAGTATATATGACACCCAAAGATTTAGTCATTGTAGATTTATCCTCCATATATCCTGAGTTGAAAAATTATAGATTACGAGGGAAGATAAGAGAAAATAGACTTGTACCTTACGCAAAAAGATCACAAAATTTTTCTAATACCATGCAATCAGATGCTATTTGTTATGTTGATTCTAAAATGGATTTGTTTTTTTTAGAGATACAAGGTTCTGGGCGTGTGATACTTGAAAATGGGAGCATTTTGTATATAGGTTATGATAACCAAAATGGTCATAAGTATAGAGCTATAGGCAGGTATCTTGTTGAAATTGGTGCTTTAGAGTTAAAAAGTGTATCTTTACAAAGTATTCGTGCATGGTTAGATACGAATCCATCAAGAGTTGATGAAGTTTTAAACTATAACGATTCTGTAGTATATTTTAAGCAAATAAAACAAACGGCTACAGGTTCATTAGGACTTCGTTTAACCCCAAATCGTTCTATCGCTGTAGATAGGAGATATATTCCATTAGGGAGTATTTTATATTTAAGTGCTATTATAGATGCTAAAGAGTTTCAAAAAGTAGTTTTTGCACAAGATACTGGTGGTGCTATAAGGGGGAGGGTGAGGGCTGATATATTTTTAGGTTCTGGAAGTCAAGCAAAAGAGTCTGCGGGTAAATTAAAATCAGCATTAAAACTTTGGATACTACTTCCAAAAGAAAAAAGTAATGAATAACTCATTAGATAAATTTAATCGTTTAGTGGATGCACTCCGAGAGTTGCCAACAATAGGTAAAAAATCAGCTACAAGATTGGCCTATTTTATGGTGATGAATGATAGTTTTGCAGGGATGAAAATATTAAATGCCATAGAAGATGCACTTGGTAGTTTGAAAAAATGTACACGATGCGGTGGAATGAGTGAAGATGAGTTATGTTTTATCTGTTGTGATGAACGGCGAGATGATACGGTACTTTGCATTGTTGAAAATGCTAAAGATATACTTTTACTTGAAGAAAATGGACTTTTTGATGGCAAGTATTTTGTACTTGATGCTCTTGATGAGTTTACACTCTCTACACTTGTCTCTATTGTGAAATCTGGAGTATCTGAAGTTTTATTTGCTATAACACCCTCTATTTCTAACGATGCAGTAATACTTTACATAGAAGATAAATTGAAGAGTTTTGAAATACATTTTTCTAAAATAGCACAAGGCGTTCCGACAGGCGTGAGTTTAGAAAATGTCGATATATTGTCCTTAACAAGGGCTTTAGAAGACAGAGTAAAAGTTTAGTAAATACATTACTATCTAATGATACATCTTTTTATGAAGAATATTATTTCGCTTTCAAAAGGATGTTAAATATGAAATCTATAGAAATTTCTATTAAAATGAAGATGATTTTTTAATCATTAGTACTGTACTTAAGTAATAGAGCATAAATAACTTCATAGCTAACATCATTTAAAAGGTTTAGATTCAAGGCGAATTTGACTTGGCGATACTAGTATCGTTAAGTTAAAGTTCAACGAAGAAGATAATCCTTTTAAATGATGCCCGTAGGGTGAAAAGATACACTACAATCTACTGCGTTAAAAGTTCTTAAAGCTACTAGTAGCTCCTGCGAACTTTCGCCTTGTACCTTTCAGTGTATCTTTTCATTAGCTATGAAGTTATTTATGCCCTATTACTTATAGTCTCACTTGCAATGATTATAATGTCCCTAGAAAAACAAAACAACTTAGCTATGTAATAAAAGAAATAGAAGACATAAATTTACATAGTCCGCTAAATATCAAGACCGATAATTTTTGAAATTCCCTCTTTATGTATCAAAGTATTTAATTTCACGGCTACATTTTCTTTAGCAATTTTATTACCCTGTGTTGATTGCCCAGTTATATGCAACTTATTGCTTCCCACTATAACGCCCTTGTAGTCTTTGACTGTGATTGATATAGCAACTCTTGCTAAATTAAAACCATAAGATGAGGCTATGAGTGTTTTAGAATTTATGTAAATGCTAAAATGATTTTTATCCTTAGCATTTTTTATTTTATATTTTTTAGAACTCAAAGCCTTTCTTAGAGAACTTTTTAGATTTTTTGCGTCAGTATTACTGTGGATACTAAAACTAATTTTGGATAAAAGCACATCATATTTATTTTGTATTTTTTGAAGCTTCTGAATATATGTAGTATCATTAAACTTTGGATTTAAAGAGTGTAAGAGGGCTAAAGTAGCATGTATATCATCCAAAGATTTAATAGAGTTTTTATATACAGAAAGTTCTTTAATCGCATGATAATTTTTAGCCATTTTATTTTGAGCTAGCTTAAACTTAGTATCTAAGTCTTGATGTAAGCCTTGCGATAGACTTTTCTTGTCTATTTTTATAGCTACTAAATAACGCTTAAAACTAAAGTTATCAGAGTGAATTACTTCATAATTATTAATTCTTATCTTTTGTACTTGAGTTCTTATATCACTTGAAGATGTAGTTTGGATACTCTCAAAATAACCCTCTTTTACAAGAGTTTTAGTATGAAAATCAGAGGAGATAGAAATACTTAAGCTTGAAAGTATTTCACTTAAAGCATTGGCGATTGCATCAGATTTGCTTTCTCCTTCGGCTACAGTATAAAGTGTTGCGGAGGTAGTTTGCATAGGGTTTTGATACCAAATCGGCAATTCTTTTTGTAAGGAGATAATTCTTTTTTTTGAAGAACATCCATAAAATAAAAAAAGTACTAAAAATAAGCTCAAAGCCAATCTAAAAAAAATCATACTTATCTACCTATCTATCCATCTGTTGTTTTGTGATTTTGTGATTTTGTATTATAGAAATTATTCTAAGATAGGCTACATCAATAATTTCAACTGGCTTTGATGTTAAGTTGTCAGCTTTTTTATAATAAGATAAAGCCTTCTCATAATCACCTTGAGCCTCTTTTACTACCCCAAGATTATAAAATGCTACATAACTTTGTTGTGCTGTAGAGTTTATCAGCTCAATTAAGAGCTTATCAGCTTTTAGATAGCGATTATGCTTGATGTATTTGAGAGAATTTTTCAAAAGTAGTTCTTGCTCATCGTTATAATCTAAATCAGGTTTTTCTAAAAGTTCAACTTCAAAGTATGTATAATGAGGTGTCAAACGATGTGTAAAATCATTTGCTATGCTTGATGCTAACTGATTTACAACACTTGCTTTTGAGGGAAGTGAGCGGTAATCATCACTACAATGTGTAAATTTTTCCTCTTTAGAGAGGTTATCTGCGTAAATTATATCGCCTCTTTGAATATCTACTATCTTAATATCAGCAGATAAACTGATAATTCTTTTTGTACAACGGACATCATAATCGTACGTTTTTTTACACTTCTTATCAGCACATTTTACTTTTGTTTCATAATAATGAGTATCACTTAAGCCTACTCTATTTACTCTTCCAGAAATGAGTGCTTTTGCTCCCATGAGGCTACCAACTTCAACAATATCTTGAGTATCTACTAAACCGCTATTTTGGATTTTTTGCTCTTTAATTATCTGATGTATATCACTTCTACTAATCATTGTAAAAAAAGATTTATTTTCTATCTTAAAGCTTGCTAAATTTGATTCTATTTTTGAGGAGAGTCCTACTGTATCGTTTTTAAACCCGATAACAGCTATCTTTTTTATTTTTGTAACTCTATCAATTTCTGCTGGTTCAAGAGCTTGAATATGAACTTTTTGAGTGCAGGCAAGCATAAAAAGAGATAAAAAGATGCTAAGTGTTAAAAAATATTTTTTCATAAAGTATTTTAGTTTAAAAGCATTTAATTGTCTATTAATTTTAAAACTTTATTTTTCTCTTGTGCTAATGACTTGTTTGAGTTTAACTCTAAAAGTATGCTACTGAATTTCTTCTCATCTTCTAATATCAAAATGATACTCAAAGCATCTAAAGATTTGACCGACTTAACTTTTTGGATAAAAATCATATCTTTTGAAGCTGTTTTTTCTTTTTTAAAATTGATTTTAGCGATTAAATATCCTGCTAAAAAAGTTAATATATAATAGATAAATCCAAAGTTTATAGGTTTATTCTCTTCCAGATTGTCTAGCAACTCTTCTTTTTTATAAACTTTATTCACTTTAACCGCGGTGGATTTTATCTTTAAATATTTTAAACTTCTTGATTCTAAATCAAAGTATTTTATTTCTAAGTCAGGTATAGTAAAATCTTTTTCGCCCACAAAAGCAAACTGTTGATGCCATGAGCCTTTTTCTCCGTCCTTAGTATATTGCATATCTATAAAAGGTTTTTGTGTAAATATCTTTACTCCCTCTATTTGAAACTTTATAGCCTCTAACTCATGTAAATTTCCAATTCCTGAGATATGAATGTCAAAATGATACGGCTCATAAGCTTTTACTTCTTCTTTATCTTTTTTTATCTCTATCTTAAACTTACCAACTAAAGCACTATAACTTGCTATAGCATTTATTTTTGGACTAGGGAGAGGGAGCATTTTTTCTTTAAACTCTTCATCTCCTCTATCATCATCTCTGCTTCCAGAACTATATACGATTGATTCCAAAGTAGTTTCTCTCATGTTGGCTTCAAGTCTTAATGTAAATTTCCCCTCAACCTTAGCCTTAGCCAAATACTCATAAGTACTCACTCTTTTACCATCTATAAACGCATCTCTTTTTTTGATTAGTTTAAGCTTATAGTCATTTTTGTTATAAAACGGCTTGAGAACTATAGTAAAAAGCTCCCCCCTATCACTAAATTCACACACATATTTTAAATAAATAGCTTCATTGACATAAACTTCATTTTTAGAACTAGTCGAACTCCATTCATAGCTTGATGCCATTAATCCAACATGAAAAAAGATTATAATAAATACAAAACTACTACCAAGGCTTTTTCTCATTTATCCCCCTTTTATTTATCAACTCATATTGTTTTGAACTGAGCTTAGCCTTTCCCTTGTTTAAGTTCAACATAGCTTCACTTTTAGTTTTTTCTCCAATATCTGCACTTCCACCACTCGCAGGGGCTGATACTTTCATATTTGAACTTCCACCTGATTTGGATTTTTTAGAGTTTTTTCTTTTTTTGGCAATGGAAGATTTTTTTTTAGATCTTTCTTGCCCTGTACTCATCTCTTGTTGTTCCTCTATATCTCTAATATAACGCATATTTTCATCTGCTTCAAGAGAGTAAAAGAGTGTTAATGATTTTAAGTAGGCATCTCTAGCTTTTTTGAACTCTTTTAATCTTATAAATGAATTTCCTATATTGTAAAAAACTACAGATTTAAATTCTGCATTGGATGATTTTAATATCTCATAATGACTAAGTGCTTTTTCATACTCCCCAGCCTTATAATACTCACTTGCCTTGAGAAAATTTTGAGTTCTTGAACTCGCGTCTAAGCTAATAGTAAAAAGAAGTAAAAAAGCGATAATGTATCTTTTTAAACTTGTTAAAGTCACTAAAAATGTAAAAATAGCTAAGACTATAAAATAGTAAAAAAATTCCATATTTTGAACGAGAGTTGTTTGTGTTTTATACTCTGTGTTTTTTTGAGTATCAAGGGCATCTCTTAGCGTATTAAAATCTTTTGTATAAACCCCAGCACTTGCTATAAGTTTTATGGCATCATTTTCACGGCTTACTAAAATATCGCCTGTTTCATCTTTGATAAGTTCCCCATTATCAGCATGAAGAGTCGCCCCCATTTCACTTGCTAAGATAAAAACATTGACAATCATCCCTCTTTTTTTCGCAAAGTTTGCTTCATCTTCATAAGAAAACTCATCCCCACCATCACTTAAGATCACAAGAGAAGGTTTTTTAGACTTTGACATCTTCGCTGATAATTCTAAAGCCGACATGACAGAACTACCCTTTGTCATAATCAAATTTGTATCTAGTCCATCATACAAGTGCATGAGCAATTCACTATCTTGTGTTAAAGGAGATAAAACTACAGCGTTTGTAGTAAACCCTATAACAGCATATCTTGTATTGGTATCGCTTTTAACAAGTTTTTTGAGTATCACTTTTGCTCTAGTTAATCGTGAGGGTTTTATATCTGTAGCACTCATAGAATGAGATAAATCTACAGCAATAATCACATCACTTAAAACTTGTTCACTTTTTATAGGTTCTTGATGTATGACAGGGCGAACTAAGGCAAGTACGATAAATATAAAAGTAAGAACATAACCATAAGAGATAAAATTTATTTCTCTAAAGTTCTTTTTGATAAACAAAGGCAAAAGCAGTATCAAAAAGTAAACAAACTCAGGATTTAAAAAACTCATCTTTTGAACGCTTTAAAAAGTAAAAAAGAGAGTAAAAACAATGCTAAGATAAGAAGACTCTGATAATAAAACTCTTTGTGTAAATACTCTTTACTTCTAATCTTTGAAGACTCTAAGGTATCTATTTTTTCATACACTTTTTGTAATTCTTGAGCTGAATTTGCACTAAAAAATTCCCCCTTACTCTCTTTTGAAATTTGCTTGAGTAAGGCTTCATCCGTATTACTTTTGTCTCCAATGGCTATAGTGTAAATTTTGATATTTTTATCATTGGCTAATTTTGCAGCATCTTTAGGCGAAATTAATCCGCTATTATGTTCACCGTCAGTTAAAAGTATGATAATCTTTGTTTTTGCACGAGAATGCTTAAAAGCTCGTATTCCCATGGCTATAGCTTCGCCAATTGCAGTATTTTGCCCAGCCATGCCTTGATTTAAGTAAGATAACATCTCAACGACTATCTCTTTTTCATAAGTTATAGGGGAGGCTATAAAGGCAAAATCTCCATACATAACTATCCCCACATTATCGCTCACTCTTTTATAGATAAATTCTTTAACGATAAGCTTTGTAATCTCAAAACGAGATAACCTTTTTCCCTCACTCACTTCATTTTCTTTATCATAACCCGATGCGTTCATAGAACCACTTGCGTCAATAGCTAAAACTATATCTTTGCCATCTCTATTGAGGGGATTTAACTTATCTATTATGATGGGGGAAGTTAAGGCGATACATAAAAGCACAAAAATTATTATTTTAATTATCCATTCTAATTTTAAAAAATTCTTTTTTAAAGATAAAAAATGTAAATGGACAAAAAACTTAGGATTCATCTTCTCTTTACATCTATAAAGACAGTAAATTATTGGAATTAACAATAAAATTAGTAAAGGGTATTCAAAACTATAGTAATTCATTGGCTGTATTTTATCTAAAAATAACTTTTATGTCTGTTTTTATAAGCTCCAAACACGCTAAATCAAAGTTAATGTCATTCTCAGCTTGACTGGGAATCTAGTCATTATTCAGATAAGTTAGACCCTAGTCAAGTTCAAAATGACAGATTAAGCAGGTTTTCTCGGACATTATAAGTAATAGGGCATAAATAAATTCATAGCTAATGAAAAGATACACTCCAAGGTACAAGGCGAAAGTTCGCAGGAGCTACTAGTAGCTTTAAGAAATTTTAACGCACTAGATTGTAGTGTATCTTTTCACCCTACGGGCATAATTTAAAAGGATTATCTTCTTTGTTGAACTTAACTTAACGATACTTGTATCGCCAAGTCAAATTCGCCTTGAATCTAAACCTTTTAAATGATGTTAGCTATGAAGTTATTTATGCCCTATTACTTACTCTTCACTCCAAATATTTTCTGTCTTTGTGATAATCTCATCTCCTAAGGGAATAATATCCCTGTGTCATCTGTATAATGAAAATTAAGCATCAAGATACCTTTTGCCATCCTTTGTGATACATGGTCGTAGTGCCAACACACTATATCATTTGTTTTTGTCCATGGTTTGTGCATAAGCATATCATCTATGAGAATACAGCCACTATCCTCATTCTCATAATCTCTTAAAAATGATTTTATAGACTTCCATAATCTCTTGTCATCATGAAGTGTGTCATTTAATAATAGACCCTTTGTAAATATATCATGACTTTTACCTGTTAGTTTTGAGAGCTTAGTGATCTCTATCTTTTCAAAGGAATTTATTGCATTCTCATAGTTAAGCACTTTTAGTACCTATAATTTTAAAGATGTTACTTCTTGCAAATTTATGAATTTAAATTATCGTAACATCAGTCTTTTATAAGTCTGGTTTTTTTATAATGACTTTAGCAAATTTTATTTTACTTACTTTGGATGAATGCTTAAATACAAACTTAGAATGAGATTCATTTGCTTATCTTTCATTCAAAAAATATCTTAAACTTGTATCACTCCATTCTTTTGAGAGTTGCAAATGTTTATCTATGGAAGCATATACTTTTTGAAAATCTTTATTTGCCGTACTCAACTCAGTTATAACATTTGTTAGAGCAATTTTTCCAACTTCTATCACATCTTTTGGATACTGCATAATATTTACATCTAAACTTTTAAGTGTTTGTAGTGCTTTGATATTCTCAGCATGAAATTCGCTTGTCATGTTTGAATTCATCTCACTTGATGCTACTTCTATCATAGATTGATGCTCTCTACCTAACTTATTCCAATACTTGTTGTTAAAAGTAAGTTCTAAAATAGAACCTGGTTCATGCCATCCTGAATAATAATAAGGAGCAACCTTGTAAAATCCCATCTTTATATCAAGAGCAGGTCCAACCCATTCGGTAGCATCTATCACTCCACGCTCTAATGATGTATAAATCTCTCCAGCTGGAAGCAAGATAGGGTTCACTCCCATTTTTGCAAAAACTTCACCACCAAGTCCTGGGATTCGCATCTTTAAACCTTTCATATCTTCTATAGATGTTATAGGTTTTCTAAACCATCCACCCATTTGAATATTGGTATTTCCTCCCATAAAAGGGTAAAGGTTATATTTTGCATACTGTTCTCTCCACAACTCTAAACCACCTCCAAAAAGCATCCAAGAGTTAATCTCTTCTGCTGTAAAACCAAAAGGAATGCCGCTATAAAGTGAAAATGCAGAATTTTTACCCTTCCAATAATAAGGACCAGAATGAAAAGCATCAATCTGACCGCTAGAACAAGCATCAAATACAGCCAAAGCAGGAACTAAAACATTTTTTGGATAAAGCTTTACCTCTAAACTTCCTCCACTTATCTCTTTGATTCTTTTAACAAAATTCTCAACTCCAGTTCCCATAATAGGAAAATGAGCAGGCCAACTTGTAGCTAACCTGATGGTCGTTTTTTTATTTTTATTAACATGGATTGTTTTTTGTTTATTTTCTTTTTCTTTTACTTGCTTTGAATAGTCTATTGCTTGACGATTGCCTTCATTGCAACTACTAAAAGCTAAAGCAGCAGAACCAACACTCGCTGTTGCTAGGAAATCTCTACGATTCATCATGCAAGGCCTTATGCGTAACCATCACCCCATCCGTGTCTGCATAAAGATAATCACCATTTTTAAAATTAACTCCACCAAAAGATAAAGGAACATCTCTTAAACCCTCGGTAATAGGGATATATTTTCTAGGGCAAGTGCCAAGTGCATAAAGTGCTACTGGAATCTCTTTTATTTGAAAAGTATCTCTTATGTAGCCATTGACAATTATCCCTGAATAGTTATTTTGTTGTGCAAACTTCATAAGGTTTTCCCCTACAACAGCAAAAAATTCAGCTTCTACATCTACTACCACGATTTTATCAGTTCCATCTTCATCTCTAAGTAATTTTATAAGCTCAGAATTATTTTTATCTAGCTTAATAGTTATAACTTCTCCTCGACACTTATCAGCTCCGCCATAATTTTTAAAATCATAACTTAATACATCTACTATTTCTGGATGTTCATCACAAAAGTCTGCTGTAAAAAAGTTCATTTTTATTCCTAAAAGTAAATTTATTATCATATTATAACCTTATTTTTGCTATCCTATCGTTTAAAATAATTATTAGGTTTTTATATATATGAAAGTAGTAACAGGCGTAGTTGGAAATGATATTCATGTTGTTGCAAATAGGTTAATAGAACTCTCTCTTGATGCAAGAGGTTTTGAAGTTTTTAATCTCGGAGTCAATACTTACCTTGAAGAGTTTTTTGACGCAGCTGTTGAGACACAGGCAGATGTACTTCTCATATCCTCGCTGAACGGCGAGGCAGAAGGTTGGGCGAGAGAGGTTAAACTTCTTAAATCAAAATACAATACACTCGATGATATTATAATGGTAATAGGTGGAAATTTAGTTGTAGGTACGGCATCTGCGGATGAGATTGTGCCAAGATATAAAAAATATGGTTTTGATTTGGTTTTTCATCAAGTTGATTTAAATACTGGTCTTGATACACTAGAGATGTACATTAAACAAAGAGATGTAAAATGAGTTTACTACAAGAAGAAAGAGAGATAATTCTTAATAATGAGTTTATAGACCCCTTTGATTTTGCAGAAGTTGAAGAGTTTGTTAAAAATGCGAATGAAGAACTTTTTATATCGCACCACTTTGCAAAAAAAGAAAAAATGCTAGTACAACCTCGTGGAGGTTTTCCAACATACGAAAAACAGTTTGCCTTAAATGAGTTTTTTGTTGAAGCAAATGTTGATGTACTTCCTTTAACGATTGATTCAAACACAAGACTTAACGACTATACAACTGCAAGAAAAATGCTTCAACTCAGTGAAGAAAGCGAACATGATATGCTCAATGGTTATCCACTTGTTACTCACGGGTATAAAGCCACAAGACAAATGATAACACATTTTAAAAAGCCTGTAAGCTTACGCCATGGTACACCAGATGCAAGACTTTTGATTGAGGTGGCAATAGCATCTGGGATATTTGAGATAGAAGGAGGTCCTATTACCTATCTTCTTCCATATTCAAAAAACTTTCCACTAGATAAAGCTTTTCTTTACTGGAAGTATGTAGAAAAAGTATGTGCAAACTACTCAAAATTAAACTTGCCAATAAACAGAGAATCTTTTGGTCCTTTAACTGCTACGCTTGTCCCACCGTCTATCACGATAGTTATTCAGCTTCTTGAGATGTTACTTTCTTTAGAAGAGGGTGTTAAATCTTTCTCCGTTTCGTTTTCTCAAACAGGTTCTATGAATCAAGATATTGTAATGGGTTCGGTGATGAGAAAAATGGCTAAGTTTTATGCTCAGGAGATTGATTGTGCAGATGCCACTATAAATCTTGTGTATCATCAATGGATGGGAGCATTTCCAACTGACAAAAAATTTGCACAACAGCTTATAAATATGTCCACCGTTATAGCCTCAATGGTGGGAGCTGATAAAATCATCACTAAGACAAAAGAAGAAGCTTCAGGAATCCCAACAAAAGAAGCAAATGCCGAAACTGTTGCAAACACTCAATACACGCTTAGAATCTTAAACGGTCTTCCAAATATAACCGATAAAGAAGAAGAAGAGATTTTAACAATGGAAGTAAAAGCTATCATGGAAGCTGTCTTTAATGACTCAGCAGATACCTTATGGAGAAAAGTATTTAACTCTATCAAAAATGGGATTATAGATGTGCCTTTTTCTCCACATATTATAAATCACAATGAGATGATTACAATGCGTGATGCAAACAAAAACATTAGAATCATCAAGCGTGGAAATGTACCCATACCAGATAGATGCTTCGAGTACGAAAAATCTCAATGTGATTTAGGCAAAAGTAATACCTCTATTGTAAATGATATCATCCACGATATAGGGATTATGCAATGAAAAATAAACTCTCCATTGATATAGGAAGCACCTACTTTAAAGTCGCAACAGATTCTTCTATAGAGCAACACTTTAGGGATTTTAATAAAGATATACTTGATGACTTAACACACAAATGTGCCACAACTATTGAAAAGTTTAAAAAAGAAGACATATATATATGTTCCTCTGCAAATGGAGGTTTAAGCACTTTAATCATAGGACTTAGTAACTCTTTTTCTCTTAAATATGCTACAAATATTGCCTTTAATTCTGGTATAAATATTATAGAAACTCTCATCCATCAAAATATAGAGGAATATTCAATTCCAAGTTCTTTGATAGATGTTGTCATTATCGTTGGTGGTATAGATTCGGCTTCTGGCCTTTTTGGAGACTCCTTATACTCATACTTAGAAAAGCTTAATTATTCAAATATTGTTTTCGTAGGAAGTAATACCGATGCCCTTACCTTAGAAAAAAATATAAAAAATCTTGTCGTACTTCCAAACATCATTGATAATAAGCTTCATATTGTAGAAGAACATCTTAAAACCTACCTTACAAACCTATACCAACTTGATATTGAGGGCAAGGAAGATATTAAAAACCTCTATGCAATAACTGCAAATCAAATTTATTCAACACCTTATGTTGTAAACAAAACTCTTGCCTTCATTGATGCTAACTTTTCAGTTGTAAATCCTTTTATCTTGATTGATATTGGTGGGGCTACAACTGATATTCATTATTCAAAAGACTTAGTAGATGAAAATATTGTTACAAGAAATGAGTATGATAGACTTGTTTTTAAAAAACTCGGTGTATATAAATCAAAAGAGTCTTTAATCTTTGCCGCACAGTCTAATGAGTTTACTTATGAGTTACTTACGCATTTAAAAGTAACAGAAAATATTTTTGAGCAAACAAGCGAAAAGGCAACAAAGGTACTGATGCAACTTGCAGTCTTTTTAGTTCTTTGTAAAATGTCTCATTATAAAAAAGCATATATCAATCTTAAACTAAACTCCATTAACTCTATAGTTCTTACTGGTGGAATTACAAAAGTTTTATCGGACGCAGAAGTTGAAAATATTATCTCATTTTTTTATATAAAGATATTAAACTCAAAGCATAAACCAAAAATAGTTATGGATTATAATTATGATATTTGGACACTAGGAATAAAAAACCTCAAGGAGTAGAAAATGTCAATCAACTGCATACGAACACTTATTGAAGATGCTGCGTTAAGTCATGCTGATAAAAAAGCTTTGATATTGGATCAAGAAAGTATTACTTACTCTGAATTATTTACCAAAGTAAACCAGGTAGCGTATTATTTAGCCGAGTTAGATCTGTCTCCTGATACAAGAATTGGAATTTACTCTAGCAAGTCTATTGAGCAAGTTATCTCCATTTTAGCTGTTTTATCAACAAAATATATACTTGTACCACTCACAAAACTACTCAAACCCCAACAAGTTGAGTACATTATTAATGACTGCGATATTAAGTGTATTATAACAGATAGCATAAAACATGAAACAATAAAAGACATAAATTTTAATGGTCATATTATTTCGTATGAAACCTCCTGTAAGGAAATATCTTCCTTTGAAGAAATCTATAAGTACTATAACAAAACCTATGTTTGTAACATAAGTGGACATTCAAATGCAGTGATAACTTACTCTTTTGGAATTAGTGGAACTCCAAAAGGGATAGTAATTTCGCATAGAAATCTTATAAACTCCGCTCGTGTTGTTTCGCAGTATTTAGAGCTTAAAGAAGATGATGTTATCTCAGGCTTACTTATTTTTAACCTTGATTATGGACTTAATCAAATCTTTTCTACTCTTTACAAAAGAGCTACCCTAGCCTTACATGATTTTTTACTTCCTAATGATTTTTTAAATCACCTTATAGAGGATAAGGTAAGTGTTATTCCTTTGATGCCTTTTAATATTACGCAAATATTTGATGAAGATATGCATAAATTACCAAATAATGACTTATTTAAAAATGTAAGAATCATCACTTCATCTGGTGGAACGGTAAGTAAAAAGATGATAACAAACTGTAAAAATCTTTTTTCAAATGCCTCTTTTTTCTCTATGCACGGACTCACAGAAGCTTTTCGTTCTGCGTTTTTAGATCCAAGCCAGATTGAAATCCGACCTGATTCTATTGGAAAGGCTATTGCAGATGTTGAACTTTATGTTATCAATGAAAAAGGGCAAGAGTGCAAACCTAGAGAAGTAGGAGAGTTAATCCATCGAGGTGGTTACATCTATAAAGGTTTTTGGAATGCACCTGAGCAAAATGAGCAAAGGTTCAAGTCAATCCAAATCTTAAAAGATGTCATCAATATAGAAGGACAACTTGTTGATGAGATAGTAGTAGCATCAGGTGATTATGTATATAAAGATGAAGAGGATTATTTATATTTTGTTTCACGACATGATGATATGATAAAAACAAAAGGATTTAGAGTTTCCCCCCTAGAGATAGAATCCTGCGTAGCAAAAAATATAACTCAAATAGATGCTTCTGCCGTCTTTTCAGTAGAAAATGAAAAAGAGCAGGAGGAAATAGTTTTAGTATATACTGCAAAAAGTGAACTCTCTAGTAAAGAGATACTCTTTGAGTTAAAAAAGCATCTAGCAACCTACATGATACCAAGTCAAGTTATCTATAAAAAAACTCTCCCTCTTGTTCAAAGTGATAAAAATAAGATAAATAAAGAAGAGTTGAAAAGAGCGTTAGAAACTCCTGACTAAAAGAATAAAATGTATGTTCATTGCTTTATATGACAAATAAACGAATACTTTGTTCAAATATCGTCAAAAAAGACTTAATGAAAAAAAATGGTGCATAATTTTTTATTTTTATAATAATTCACTAGATGATAATCAACTAAAATCAACTTTAGAAAAAATTATTTGATTTTCTTGTGCTAGTATAGTATAATAAATTTTTACTGGATTAGTAACTGTCTAGTTGATAGGGAACATTCCAATCTCATGAGGAGAATGATATGCAGGATATTTTATATGCCCCCTGGAGAGATGAGTATGTTTGTAATGATAAAGTAGATGCTTGTGTATTTTGTCATATAAGTAATAATGAAAATGATGATGCAGAACTTGGTGTACTTTACAGAGATAAACATTGTTTTATTGTTATGAATAAATACCCATACACCCCTGGACATTTTATGATTATTCCTCATATTCATACCGATAAACTTGAAGATTTAGATTCAGAGGTATGGTTGCATATGAGTGCTTTAGCACAAAAAGGGGTAGCCCTTTTAAAAGAAGCTGTTCATGCTCAGGGTGTAAACATCGGAATGAACCTTGGTAAAGCAGGTGGGGCAGGGATAGCGGAGCATATTCATATGCACCTTGTTCCACGCTGGGAGAGAGATACTAATTTTACTACTTCTATTGCAGGAGTGAGAATTTATTCTAGTGATTTTGAGAAAATTTATAAACAAATAAAGAGTTTATTACCTAAGTATATTTAATGTCTAAATATATGCTATTAAAATATTTTCTTTTACTTTTTATCTTTTGTAATACCTTCGCTTTAGAAGAATTGCCACAAACTTTTAAGCAACTTTCTACGCCTTTATATAAGTCTTTTGAACCTATAAAAAAATTATCAGGTATTGACAGCCTTAAAGATATGCTTAGTGGTTATACAACTGAACTAGAAGATCTTAAAAAACTTGGTTTTGAAGTTGATAAAACAAAAAATAAAAAAGAAGTACATCAGTACCTATCACAACTTCGAGCATTTGAAAAAAAGTATGATTTCATCTTGCATGAAATCCATATGAGCATTAATAAAGCAATTGATAACGATGATTACAAACTTTTTACAAAACTAACAAGCTATGAATTTGATGGGCTTTTAAGAAATAGAGCTCTTTTAGAAAAATCTTTGAAGTTTTATGAGAAAAACAGTAAAAAAAAAGAACTAGCTTTTTTTGAAAAAAGAATAAAATATAAAAAAATTGAGATTTTAACAAGTCAAGAGTTTTACAATGTAGTAAGTAAATCGCAATACAGTTCTAAAAATAAAAATAGTTCTAAAAATAAAAAAGTGAATATTAAAGTTGTAAATATCGGAAAAAGCATGATTGTGTATATTGAAAACAACAATCCTTATACAATTACAGTGAAGATAAAAGCAAAGTATCAGGGTTTAGATTACGATAGAAGCATACGAAATGAATTTCCTATAAAGGCAAATACAAAAAAAGAGTATATCCGCTTGCATAAACAAAGACGAGCCCTCTCATTTAGTTACTCCTATAAATATAGTTCGATTATTGGTTCAATAGATGCTGTTCATGATGATAGTTATATCTATAGACTTCCCTATGCAAAAGGAATATCACATAAAATTTCTCAAGGCTATAATGGAAGTGTGACACATACAGGTCATAGTCAATACGCTATAGATTTTGCTATGCAAATAGGTACAAAAATTTATGCAGCAAGAGAGGGCGTAATTGTTAGGATAAAAGAAAATTCTAATAGAGGTGGTTTTGATAAAAAGTTTGCAAGCTCAGGGAACTTTATAACGATAGAACATAGTGATACAACTTTTGCAACTTACTATCATCTCAAAAAAAATGGAGTGCGAGTAAAAGTTGGTGATAAAGTAAGTAAAGGTACGCTTATCGGCTATTCAGGAAACACAGGTTACTCAAGTGGTCCACATCTGCATTTTGCTATATTTAAGGCGAGTAATGCAAGTAAAACTGAATCTTTACCTACTACATTTTTAAGTGAAGAGGGGCTTATAACTACGCCAAAGAAAGGTAAGTTTTATACTGCAAAATAAATAAGTAATAGGGCATAAATAACTTCATAGTTAATGAAAAGATACACTGCAAGGTACAAGGCGAAAGTTCGTAGGATCTACTAGTAGCTTTAAGAACTTTTAACGCAGTAGATTGTAGTGTATCTTTTCACACTACGGGCATCATTTAAAAGGATTATCTTCTTCGTTGAACTTAACTTAACGATACTAGTATTGCCAAGTCAAATTCGCCTTGAATCTAAACCTTTTAAATGATGTTAGCTATGAAGTTATTTATGTCCTATTACTTATTAAATCTCTTGTACTACCTGAGTTAAATATTTATCTAACTCAATCTCCAAAATATCAGTATTGATTGGTTTTGCAATAAATCCATCCATTCCTGCTTCCGTAAATCTTCTCTTATCACTATCTAAGGCACTTGCTGTTAAAGCTATGATTGGTGTTAAGATAAGAGATTTTTGAGCTTCGTATTCTTTTATCTCTAGCATTGCTTCTATCCCATTTTTGTTTGGCATATTCTCATCCATAAGTACCATATCAAATTTTTCTTTTTTAAATATACAAACCGCTTCAACCCCATCCTTAGCTACTGTATAATCTACCCCATAATCATCGAGTATCAAGCAAATAAGAATTTGGTTTGTTTTGTTGTCTTCTACAACTAAAATAGAACCTTTATATTGAATCTCACATTCTTCATCTGAAACTTCTAAATCATCTATTATGTTAATATTTTTAATTTCACTATCATTGAGAGCTTGAATAATTGATTTTGGAATAAAAGGAGCATATAGTGCTTGGATATGCTCTATATTTGCTAATTTAATTGTATTTGATCTTAGCATTGCAATAGCAGGTATTTGAGCCTCAATAATCTCTATATTATATTCATCATCAGGAACAAAGAAAAGTAGATCATATCCATCTGTTTGATAAGTATCTAGTTTAATAATATGTTCAACACCAAAGTCATTAAGATACTTTTGTATAAGATTGACACTTGATTTACATTCTTTACAGGTATTTAATATTGCAAATCGTAATTTTGACACACTTTGAGTATTGACAAGTTGCAGGGGATTTTTTTCAATAATCTCTATAGGTATTTCTAAAGTAAATGTCGATCCTTCTTCATTCTCACTTTTTAAATTAAGTTCTCCACCCATTAAATTTGCTAGATTTAATGAGATAGAAAGTCCAAGCCCTGTTCCACCATATTTTCTAGTTGTTGATCCATCGGCTTGTTCAAATGCAGTAAAGATTTTTTTTTGATTTTCTTTAGAAATCCCTATTCCACTATCCTGTATAGAAATAATGAGAGCATCATCTTTAGTACTTACAGTTACTTTTATTTCACCATTGGCAGGGGTAAATTTAATAGCATTACTGAGTAAATTAGATAAGATTTGTTTAACTCTCACCGAATCAATATTTATAGTTTTAGGTAAATTTGGATCTATATAAACAACATAAACGATGTGTTTTTCATAAGCTTTTGATGTGAAGAGCATAACTGCGTTACTAAACTCTTCAACACTTTGGACAGGATGTTTATCTATATGAAATTGTCCACTCTGAATTTTAGAAAAATCAAGAATGTCATTAATAATTGTGAGTAAAGATTGTCCACTTGTATAGATAATATTAAGATAATTCAGAGGCTTTTCATCTTTTATCTGTTTTTTTAAAATACTTACAAAACCAAGGATAGCGTTAAGAGGTGTTCTTATCTCATGAGACATATTTGCTAAAAATTCATCTTTTACAACCTGAGCTTGGATCGCATCATCTCTTGCTGTTGTAATAACTTCTATCTGATTTTGAAGTTCTAGCGTTTGATTAAAAACTTTATCTTCTAAAGATGTATTTAACCTTTCTAAACTATATGTTTGCTCTTTTATTTTAGCAGTTATGAGCTTTATAAGTTTATTCATAAACACTTTTAATTCTTTAAGATTTGGGTGAATAGGGGATGAGTATAGTTTTTCTGAAAAATAACCATTTTGCATAAGCTGAACTACTTGAGTTGTCTCTGTAATGAACTCCATATCTTGTTCAAAATTTTCTTGTATTATAAGCATCTCTTTATTTATATTTTGAGCCATGTCATTGAGTTCATCTTTGGAATTTGTGTTTATTGGTAGAGGCAAAGTACTTCTAAAATATAAAAATTCATAAAAATTCTTGATACCTCCATCTAATTGTTTTATAGAATACTCAATTGTATTGGCTATATAATAATTAGCATAAAATATCAAAAGAGTTATGATAGAAATAAAAGCAATTAATGCATATAATGCGAATCTTAAACTTTCTTGCTCATCTTCAATCGCTAAATAAATCTCGCTAAATAGATCATGCCCAAAAGCATGAAATTCATTTATTTTTTGTGTTGATACATTAAACCATTTTGGTGCATCTATTGAAAAGTGATTATGAGTAATTTCGTATCTTGTTTGTATCAGGTATGATTCTTCAAACTTTTTATGAATATTTATAAGTGACTGAGAAAATGAAGAGTGTTCTAGTAGATTATTAACATACTTGTAATGCTTCTTTTGTTGATTGATTAAATTATTAAGTTTATATATTGTTTGCTGAGAAACATCTTGTGATTTTATGATCCCTAATACAAAAGCCCTTTCTTGACCAGCAATTTCTTGAAGTTCAAGGAGTTGTTGTACCGCTAAAATATAAGTAGCAATAAGTTCATTACCAGAGTTAATTCTTAGACTATCTATAAAGTTTAGCAAACTATTGTTAAACGCTGTATAATATTTATATCCATCAATTTGTAGTATATTTTTCGTATCAATATTAGTTCTTATTTTTTTTAGTTTTTTTGCATGCAATTGGCACTCTTGAAATAGCTTTAAGTGTGCTTTTGTTAAGAATTTTGAATCTTTTATATTGGATGTGAATACTAGAACATTATTGTCTGTATTATTTCTATGTTCTTGAAGCTTATTTATAAAATAATCTGATTTTTTATAATTATGATATGCTTTACTCAAACCTCTTTCAATTTGTATCCTGTGCATTAAATCACTAGATTTTTCAATTAAATCTGCATGTACTATAAATTTTGTATTTGATTGTAAATGTGTATAATACGAATATATGAAGTTAGAAGAAAGTAGCAAGAGTGCTAAAACTGGAAATATCGTAATTACAAGTAATTTTTGCTTTATTTTTAAAGTTAAAAGTTTCATTATTTTTCTTTTGTAGTGTAATTTCAGATTATTCTTGAAGCTGACTTTAAACCAGAAATTTACAAAGTCAAGCTTTAGATAAAATCGCTCCAAATTTAACTTAATGGAACATCCATATTATAGCCGAGTATTTGCTATAAATCAAATTTATTTTTACTCAATATTTTCCTATTTTAATCTATTACATACTCTCAATTTAAAATGTTCTATTGATAAAAGACTAATTACCTACAGTTATTAATACTCACTGAAAAGAAGTACCACCATCAATGACAATAGTTTGACCAGTGAGCCAGCTAGAGTTGTTCTCACAAAGAAAAACACACGCACCTGTCAAATCTGTTGCATCACCCATACGAGAAAGAGGAGAGCGTTTTACAACCTCTGATTTCACCTCTTCATAATTTGGAAATGCTTTAAGCGCATCGGTGTCAATTGGACCACCGCTTACTGCATTTACACGGATATTTTTCTCTCCGAGTTCAGCGGCTGCGTATTTTACCATTGTCTCAACTGCTGCTTTGTTTGTGCCATGACCAGAATAGTTTGGAGTATATACAAGGTTTCCAGTTGAACTCATTGAGATGATAGAACCACCACCAACTTTTTCTATTCTTTTTGCAGCTTCTTGCGCTCCTACAACAAAGGCAGAAACAGTAGCTGTCCAGATATTTGTAAGGCCTTTAGGTTTAAGTCTCATAAAAGGAGCAAAGCCACCAACAACCGAACGACCAGAAATGATAGCATTGGAGATGAAAAAATCTAATCTATCAAAGTCTTCATCAAACTCTTTATACACATCTTTGTATGTAAGTGGTTCTAAAATATCTAGTTTGTAAGCACGACTTTTGATACCATACTTTTCCTCTACATCTGCGATGATTTCATCTGCTATATCAGCATTTGAAGCATAGGTAAATGCAACATTACATCCACGCTGTGCAAATGCATAAACGATAGCTTTACCAATTCCACGAGTACCACCAGATACAAATAGGGTTTTTCCTTTTAACATACTATAATCCTTTAATCTCATAATTTTTCATAACTTCTTGGATTTTTTTCATGCTCTCTAAAGAGGGAGCAACTAGAGGAAGTCTATACTCTAGTGTTGGTATTAGTCCTGCTATATACATAGCGGCTTTGATTGGCATCGGATTTGCTTCACAAAACATCACCGAATTAAGAGGATAAAGCATATTATTGATAGCTTTAGCACCTAAAAAATCACCAGCTAGGGCTAATCTTACAAGCTCACTTTTTAAATCTGGCATCAAGTTTGAAGTAACAGAAGTAATCCCAGCTCCACCATTGGCTAAGATTGGGTAATCAATGGTATCATCACCAGAAAACACTTTAAGCTCAGGTCTTTGAGAGAGCAGGGCAATAGTTCTTTCTAAACTGCCAGTTGCCTCTTTAATTCCGTAAATATTTTTAACATCATCAAAGAGTCTGATAACAGTCTGGGGCAAGATATCACTCACTGTACGACCGGGTACATTGTAAAGCATAAAGCCAAGATCAGGAACGGACTCAGCAATCGTTTTATAATGCTGATAAATTCCTTCTTGCGAGGGTTTGTTATAATAAGGGGCAACGGAAAAAATCGCATCTACTCCACAAGCAAGAGCTCTTTTTGCAGTATTTATCGCCTCAGCTGTAGAGTTACTTCCAGCACCTGCAAGAACTTTAGTATTTGTCCCCTTGCAAACTTCAACTGCAATTTCCATACATAGAATATCTTCATCCACACTAAGAGTAGCACTCTCGCCCGTTGTTCCAACAGGACAAACTGCGTCCATACCATTGTTTATTTGTCTTTGTACTAGAGCCGCATAAGTTTGCTCATCGAGTTTACCATTTTTAAATGGGGTTATAAGTGCTGTTGAAGAACCTGTTACTATATCCATCGTTTATTAGCCTTTGTTGAAATAATATCTAATTGTATCTAATTTTTTTAAAATCTTAATAACTCACATTTGACTTTTTAATCAACTTTTCATAGCATTATTGATATAATTGGAGAGTTTATGTAAATAGCCTTGATTGAAATTTTTCATAAGTGCTCAAAAATACAGGAGCTTTAGCAGAAGTCTAATAGATAAAATTAAAGAAGTTATATGAAAATAAATAAATTTTTAACCTTATCCGTAATCGTTCTAAGTCTTTGTACTTTTTACTTCCTAAAAGTAGAAAAAATTTATGAAAATGATGCGATAGTTCTAGGTCAAAGTTGTGCACTGAGTGGACCTGCTAAAAATCTTGGGAATAATATGATGAAAGGTGCTAAGGCATACTTTAATCATACGAATGACAATGGAGGCATATATTCAAGAAAGATTTCTTTGATAAGTTATGATGATTGCTATGAACCTCTTTATGCTATTAAGAATACAAGAAAGTTAATTAATAAAGACAAAGTATTTAGCCTATTTGGTGAAGTTGGTACACCTACATCCTTAGCCGTAACCTCACTATCTAAAAAAGAAAAAGTCCCTTTTATAACACCCTTTACTGGAGCAGAATTTTTACGAGCAGAAGGTGAAACAAACTTTATAAACTTAAGAGCGAGTTATTATATGGAAACTGATGCTATTGTTGAGTATTTAGTGGAAGATAAAGGTATAAGAGAAATCTCTATTTTGTATCAAAATGATGCTTATGGAAAGGCTGGTTATAAAGGTGTTATCAAAGCAATGAAAGCGAGAAATTTAGAGCTTCTCTCTAGTACACGGTATCGTAGAAATAGTTTATCCTACTTTAATTCATTTAATATTTTAAAAGTTACAAATCCTAAAGCGATTATTATCATAGGAGCATACAAACAAAGTGCAGGTTTTATCAAACATGCAAAAAATAATGGTATGAAAAGCACTTTATTTTGTAACATATCCTTTGTTGGAAGCAAAGCCCTTATTAATGAATTAGGGGATGAAACCGATAATGTAATTATCTCTCAGGTTGTTCCATTACCTTTTGATACATCGCATGTAGCTGTGAAGGAGTATCAAGAAATATTTCATCATTATTATCCAAATGATAGTTTTGGCTTTGTAAGTTTAGAAGGATTTTTGAGTGCTAAGCTAGCAGTAAAAGCTCTTCTCTTGGCTGGTGAAAAGCTAAATAGAAAAAACTTTCTTAATGCATTTAAAAAACTTCCGTTAGATACACTAGAAGGTTTTAAAATTTCAATGAGTAAAAATGATAATCAAGCTTTAGATAATGTGTATTTAACTACTTATAAGGATGAAAAGTTTGTTCAGATTAAGGTTATAGAATAATGAAAAAAAATAATCCATTTAATAAATATTTTTTCTTTATCAAAGTTCTTTTTATTCTTGTGATTTGTGTGAGCTTTTTGATGACATATTTGGTGGAAAAAAAAGAGAACTTACTTTTTAACTCTATGATTGAAAAGTATATTCAACCAAGCGAAATGCTCAATGAATTAAAAAATATTTATGATATAAATATACTTGAAACCCTTTATATTGTGAATGCTAAGATGGTAAGTCATACTGATGCGATAGATATTTTAGTCTTATCAAAAAAGTTGATTGATTCAAATTGGGACAAATATTACAGTCCTCATCTTATCATTAAAAGTGGATATAGCAAAGATGAGATTAAAAATATAGAGAATTTTCGTAAAAACATGAACCGTGTAAATGAACAAATTAATATTTTAGTTGAAAAAATTCATAACTCAGATTCAAAAGATGTAAACCTTTTTATAAATACTATTTTAACTCCAAATATTTATAAGGTAAAATATTTACTTGATGACATTAGTATAGATAATTTGTTCAAGATTAGAATATCTAAAAAAATGATTGAAGATTCAGGTGATATGTTTGTATTTGGCTCTTTTATAATTATTTTTTTAGTGACGCTAGTTTTATTTGCTATTTTAAACCTAATAGGCAAAAAGATGAACACTCTTAACAATGAACTTATGAATCAAGCACAAGAATTAGAAATAGCGATGAATGTTAAGTCGAATTTTTTAGCGAATATGTCACATGAAATTAGAACTCCAATGAATGCTATTTTAGGTTTTATAAGTATTTTAAAAGAGAAAGAAACAAACCAAGAAAAATTAAAATATATCAATATTGTGTTAAATGCTGGAAAGTCTCTAATTAATATCATTAGTGATATTTTAGATTATTCTAAAATAGAAAGTGGAAATTTTGTTATCAATAATGTTTGCTTTAAAGTCTTTACTCAATTTGATGAATCCATAGAATTATACTTAGAGCTCGCAAAAGAAAAAAATATTTCATTAGTAACTGAGTATTCAGCAAATGTACCAAAATATATGATGGGTGATAACTTGAGAATGAAGCAAGTTATAAATAATTTACTAAGTAATGCTATTAAGTTTAGCAAAAATAATTCTGTTGTAAATATACTCTTAAATTACAATGAGGCTAAAGACCAACTTTGTTGCCATATCGTCGATTCTGGGATAGGGATGACTCAAGAAGACACTCAAAAACTATTTACAGCATTTACTCAGGTAGGCAATGCTAAAGTAGGTATTAGTGGAGGTACTGGGCTTGGATTATCTATATCAAAAAATCTTTTAGCCTTAATGAATGGTGAAATATTTGTTGATTCTATTTTAGGTAAGGGGAGTAATTTTTATTTCATATTACCAGTATTTAGTGATTATTGCAAAGAAGAACTGATAGAAGAAAAACTAGAAGAGATTCTTGATGAAGCTATAGATGAGCTTTGCTATGAAAATTTGAATGTACTCATAGTAGAAGATAATAAAACAAATCAAATGCTTTTAAAAATAATTTTTGATGATTTAGGTGCAAGTAGTATGCTTGCAAATCATGGACAAGAAGCGGTAGATTTATTTAAAGAAAGTCCGAAATATGATTTGATATTGATGGATGAGAATATGCCTATAATGAATGGGAGTGAAGCTACCATAGAAATTAGAAAGATAGAAAAAGAGAAAATTTTAGAAGAAACTATCATTATAGCCGTTACTGCAAATGCGATGGAGGGCGATAAAGAAAAATTCTTATCCGTAGGTATGAACGATTACCTTTCAAAGCCTATGGATAAAGAAAAGTTACTTGAACTTATAAACAGCTACTGTTTATAAGTTTTCTATTGTTTTAACAAGTTCTTCTTTCGTTGTAATAGTCTCTATTTTTGATATTTTTTGTGCATCTAAATAGACTACAATAATTTTTTGCGTATCAATTTTTGCTTTAAAAGGGGCAGCTACTTCTTTTTCATTGAAAAGCAAAACAGTGTGTTTGAAATCTTTTAGTCCAGGAAGAATAAACATACTTTTTATGATAGAAGGTGCAGAACTTACATCTGCAACAAATTGAGTCTTATTATCAGCTAAGTATGAAGCTTCTTTTGTTTGGAGGTAGTCATTTGCAATATGTGCCATATCTTTTGAAAAAGCAAAAATTACTTTTGTAGTTTTTGTATCAAGTGTATGAGCCTTGTCAAATTGATCTTTAAGTGAAAGCTTCAAAGATTTACCTACAACTAGTGCTGGTTCTATATTTGGGTCAATTTCTTTGTCTGAACTACAGCCTATTAAAAGTAGAGTAGTTAGAAGTCCTAGTAGTGTTTTATGAATTATTTTCATTGTATCTCCGATTAATTTTTGAAATGATACAGAAGTAAGATTGTAACTATTCTATAAATAGAATGTAGTTTATTTGATTAATAAATACTAAAGATTTTTTTAAGAATATATTTATAAGTAATTGCTATACTTAACTAAATATACTTTGGAGGTTTTATCATGAAATATTTAAAACTAGCTACTATGATAAGTGCTACAATACTAAGTACTTTTTTACAAGCAGGGATAGAAGAAGGAAAGGTGCTTTTTAAAGAAGCTGACTGTATGCGATGTCATAAAACTGTAGACTTTAAACATAGAGAAGATAAGATAAATAGTTATCTTATCTTATCAAGAAGTGTTAAAGCCTGTGCTCGAAATAGTGCAGCTCCATGGTTTGATGAAGATGATGAAAGTGTTACAGAGTATTTAAACAAGAAATACTATCATTATAAAAAGTAAGTTTATTTTTTACTTTTTTGTATTTTATCTATAGTCTTTTGTATTGAACTTATTCTATTGTCATCACTTGGGTGAGTTGAGAGAAATTCGGTAGGAGCTTCACCTTTGGCAGCTTTCATATTTTGCCAAAATTTTGTAGCTTCATTCATATCGTAACCAGCTTTATACATTAGGTGTATTCCTATCTCATCTGCTTCATGTTCATGACTTCTACTAAATGGAAGCATTACTCCATACTTAGCACCATATCCATAAGCCATACTAAAGGCACTAGAATATTCTGGAGCAGCTGCACCTAAAAGTAAGCTTCCTAACTGTTGTACGCCAGAAGAGATTTTTTGATGACTCATTCTCTCCGCTCCATGACGAGCAAGTGCATGAGCAACTTCATGTGCCATTACGGTTGCTAACTGATCGTCATTTTTAGCCATTTGAAGAATCCCAGTATATACAACAACCTTGCCACCAGGCATACACCAAGCATTTACTTGTTTATCATCAATAAGATTAAATTCCCATTGAAAGTTTGGCTTATTAGCAGCTTTTGCAATGCGGTTACCGATTGTTTTAATACGCTGTGTTTGAGCTTTGTCTTTAGAAATTTTAGCCTTAGCTATAAACTCTTTATAACTTTTTGCACCCATGGCATGTTCTTCGCCCTCAGACATAAAAACAACTTGATTTCTATCTGTAACAGGTGCTTTTCCTAGACATCCACTGAGTAGAAGTGCAAAGAGTATTGTGTATATATATTTCATTTTAGTTTCCTTTTTTTAGAATGATAGTAGTAGATTTATCAAAATCAAAATATTTTTTTGCAGCAATTTGCACTTTTGAAGCCGTTATGTTTTTAACATCCTCTTCGTAACTCATCAGTGGCGATATATCCCCACGCACTAAATAACTTCCATAAAGGTTTGCAACAGAAGTAGAACTCTCTAGTGAATATATAAAATCAGATTTTGTATTTATCTTCACTTTATGAAGTTCTGCTTTTGTAACCTTTGTTGTTTTCATAAGTTCTATCTCTTGTATGAGTTGGGCTTCTACATCTTCTGCTTTTACACCAGGATTACATACTGCTAGAAATATAAATAAACCTGGATCGATATTTTCCATATTATAAGCATACACAGTGTTTACCATTTGCTTTTCATCTACAAGCCTCTTGTAAAGTCGTGAACTTTTTCCAGAATAAAGAATCTCAGAGATTACACTTAGTGTAACTTGATCAGGGTCTTTAAAATCTGGAATATGAAAAGTGATAGCGACAATCTCAACTTCACTATCTTTTTTGAGCATGACACGCCTTGCCCCATCTTGTTCTGGTTCTACAAATTTAAATTCAGGAACTATTACTTTATTTTCAATATTTCCAAATTCTTTTTTAGCTTTTTTAAATACCTCTTTTGGATTTACATCTCCTGTTACGATTAAAATCGCATTGTTTGCTTGGTAGTATGTTTTGTGAAAATCTTTTATATCTTCGATTGTCCATGTTTGTATATCATTCATAAAGCCTATGGGTGTCCAGTGATAAGGATGATAAACATAAGCAGCATTAAAAAGTGCAAAGTAAAGGTAACCTGTTGGATTATTTTCAGTTCTCCAGCGTCTTTCTTCAGCTACCACATCTCGTTCTGGTTGAAACTCTTTGTCTTTTAGTTTAAGGTTTTGCATAAGTTCTGCATAAAGAGAAAGAGATTTTCCAAGATTATCCGTACTAGATTTAATATAATAATGCGTATAGTCAAAACTCGTAGATGCGTTGTTTACACCGCCGATACTTTTTACTTCTTTATCAAACTCTCCAGCATCAAGATTTTTTGTAGATTTAAAGTTCATGTGTTCAAGCATATGAGCAATGCCTGTTTTACCCATAATCTCATTTCTGCTTCCAACCTTGTAAAATATATCTGTAGAGATTACATTTGTGGAGTTCTTGAGTGGGATAACAACGATTTGTAGTCCATTTTTGAGTGTTTTAGTTTCGTATTTTGGTAATGATGATGCCATAAGTGTTCCTAAGATTAGTATTGTAAGTAGTATTTTATGAATTAGCATGAGTGCCTCTTTCTACGCCTATAGCCTGTGTAATATTGTCATATCCATCGGCTTTGAGTAATTCTATAAGTTCTTTATTAAGGTTCATTATCATATCTGGACCATGAAAAACTAGACCGCTAAGAATTTGAACAAGTGAAGCACCTGCTTTAATTCGTTTGTACGCTTCTTGTGCTGAATCAATCCCACCCACTGAGATAAGAGTCGTTTTTCCAAAAAGTTCTTTTGCTATTGCTTCAAAAATTTTAAAACTTTTTTCTTTTAAAACTGCACCACTAATACCGCCTATATCTTGAGGATTTTTCACTAAAGAATAATCTGTACTTGTATTTGTAGCGATGATCCCATCTGCACCTTTTTCTACTGCCATTATACTTAGCGATACTGCATCTTCTATACTCATATCAGGTGCTATTTTAAGTAGTATTGGCATCTTAGTGAGAGCCTTTGCCTCGCTAAATAAGGTAGATATAAACTCTTCATTTTGTAAATCTCTTAAACCTGGAGTATTTGGAGAAGAGATATTAATAACAAAATAATCTCCTAAGCCATCAAAAGCCTTGATGAGATGTATATAGTCATTTATAGCTTCTTTTTCTGGCGTTATTTTGTTTTTGCCAATGTTTATACCTATAGGTGTTGTAAAAGGAAAACGATTTTTTAAGCGTTTTATAACAGAATATGCTCCATCATTGTTAAAGCCCATAGCATTTTGGATAGCTTCTTCTTCTATGTGACGAAACATTCTAGGTTTTGGATTTCCAAGTTGAGCTTTTGGCGTAACCGTTCCAATCTCGCTAAAGCCAAAGCCTAAGATTTGTGTCCCTCGAATCATAGTTGCATTTTTATCAAATCCAGCAGCTAAGCCAATCGGGTTTAAGAAATCTCTTTGAAAAATCTTTTGCGAGAGTATATCATCGGCGATAAAGTGAGATTTGAGAATTGGGTTAAATAGAATTTGACAAATATTTGGAAATTTTAAAACGCACTCCGCTAGGTGATGTGCAGTTTCTGCTTGGAGTTTAAAAAGTATAGGTTTTATTGCTTCATAGTTTATCATTATGGGGGTAGTACCTTTTGTAAAATTTTGATATTATACTTAAATAATGTTAAGATACATTAATAACTCAGCTAAAAGTATGGTAAATCAAAGTTAATGTCATTCTCAGCTTGACTGGGAATCTAGTCTATTATTCCATATACATTAGACCCTGAATCAAGTTCAGGGTGACAAATTGAGCTGTTTTGCTTAAATTTGATTTACTATGATCTAGAAGCTAAAATATTTAAACATAGAAGAAGCAACTAGAATTTTAGAGGAATACTCAAAAAAAGGATAGATATTATGACTACAGTATTAGTACCCTTAGCAAAAGGTTTTGAAGAGATAGAGGCTGTTACAATAATAAATGTATTGAGGCGTGCGCATATAGATGTTGTTGTAGCCTCACTTGATCATGTAGCTCTAGTTCAGGGAGCAAATGGCATCGTAATTGAGGCAGATGTATCTTTGGATAATGTTGTTACAGACATTCTTGACATGATGGTTCTCCCTGGTGGATGGGACGGAGCTAATAAGCTCGCAGAAAATAAGATTGTGCAAAATATGTTAAAAGAGATGGATGGTTTAGGAAAATATATAGCAGCAATTTGTGCAGCACCTTATGCTTTACACAAGGCTGGAGTTCTTAAACAAAACTATACATGTTACCCATCAGCTGAAGAAAAAATAAGGCTAGATGGTTATCAAGGTGATAAGTCAATGCTTGTAGAAGATGGAAATGTTATGACATCAAGGGGACCTGCAACTTCTATATGTTTTGCACTAGAAATCGTTAAGAAGCTTAAAGGCGAAGAGACATATAATAGAGTAAGAAGTGAACTTTTAGCTACTTATTGTGAGTAACTAAAAAGAAGGTAAGTAACTATAAAGTTTTTGATAAAAAGCGTCGTCCTCGTTTGAAACTTTGAAACAACCGTCATTGAAACTTTGAAACAACCGTCATTGAAACTTTGAAACAACCGTCATTGAAACTTTTAAACAACCGTCATTCCGTGCTTGACACGGAATCTAAAAGCCCTAAATAACAAGATACTGTATAAAAAGCTTTTTCTCTCTCATCTTCCTCGGTTTAGAATATCTACAAAAAAAGTAAAAAATAAACTTTTACAACATTGATTAAGCAATTATTTAGAGACAATTAAATAAAATAAGTATTATTTATATATATAAACAAAGGTAAGAAATGGAATGTGAATTTGCTACAATTAACTCAGATAATAAAGAAGTTTTAGAGATACTAGAGAGTGTAAAAACTATCGCAATTTTGGGTTTATCACCTAATGAGACTAAAGCAAGTAATATGGTTGGAAAATTTTTACAAAATCATGGATATAAAATAGTACCAGTCTATCCAAAAGAAGAGACTATTTTAGGTGAAAAAGTATATAGAAGTTTAAAAGAGATACCTTTTAATGTGGATATGGTAGATATTTTTAGAAAACCAGATGCATTTAATGCTATAATAGATATATGCATTGAGCGTAAAGATGTAAAAGTGTTTTGGGGTCAGTTAGGATTAGTAAACAACGAAGCGGCTCAAAAAGCTCTTGATGCTGGGATGAGGGTTGTGCAAAATCAATGCCCTAAAATCGTTTTACAAAATAGATAGGAAATTTATTGCTTAATTTACAAATGATATACGATGCTAGAGAGAGAATAAAAAATATTATTGTAGATACACCATTTTCTTACGCTCCAAATTTAAGTAAACTGACTGATTGTGAGATTTATCTCAAAAAAGAAAATCTTCAAATTACAGGTGCATTTAAAATTCGTGGGGCTTACAATAAAATAGCCTCATTAAGTGACACTCAAAAAGCTTCAGGTGTAGTGGCTGCGAGTGCGGGAAATCATGCACAAGGTGTAGCCTTATCCGCATCAAAGTTTAATATCAAAGCTGTTATTATCATGCCAGAATCTACACCATTAACAAAGGTTAATGGTGTAAAAGGTTTTGGAGCAGAAGTGATTTTAGCGGGTACTAATTATGATGAGGCTTATGCTTACGCAAAAGAGTATGCAGAGAAAAATTCTTTAACCTTTGTTCATCCCTTTGAAGATGATGAAGTGATGGCTGGTCAAGGAACTCTTGCCTTAGATATTTTAGATTCTTGCCAGAATGTAGAGGCTATAGTGATACCTGTTGGGGGAGGGGGTCTTATCTCTGGTATGGCTCTAGCAATTAAAGAAATAAATCCAAATATCAAAATAATTGGTGTCGGTGCTAGTGGTGCTCCAGCATTAAAAAACTCATTTTCACTTAAAAAAGCTGTAGATTCTAAAAGTGTAAGAACAATAGCTGATGGTATAGCGGTTCGTGATACATCAGAAGTTACACTTTCTCTTATCCTTAAATATGTAGATGAGTTTATAAGCGTAGATGATGAAGAGATAGCAAGTGCTATTTTATTTTTACTTGAAAATCAAAAGCTAGTTGTAGAAGGAGCAGGGGCAGTTGGTGTTGCTGCCTTACTTCATAAAAAACTAGAGCATTTAAAGGGGAAAAAAGTAGCAGTAGTTTTAAGTGGAGGGAATATGGATGTTACCCTTCTTTCTGTGATTATAGAAAAAGGTCTTCTTAAATCTGGTAGAAAAATGAATGTAACAGTAACTTTGATTGATAAGCCAGGTTCTCTGCATAGATTTACTGAAATCATAGAAGAGTTAAATGCAAATATCGTGCATATTTCTTATGATAGGACATCCATCTCGCTTGATTATGGTGATGCTCATGTTACGGTTCATATGGAAACTAAAGGTAAAGAACATCAAATAAAAATCCGAAAAACACTTAAAAATGAGGGATATTTAAGAGATTAGCATTATGAAAGCAATAAAAGATAAAAATTTTACAAATCCAATTATACTTATAAAAATACTTAATAATGGTGATGTGTTTATCGTAGATGATAAAACTACAATAAGAATCCTAGAAAAAGAAAAACTAGATTTAATAGACGGATATAAAGCGAACAACTTTCATCTAAGATATAGAAATAGTGTAGTGGCTTTTTCTAATGATTCTAAATACTTTGCAACTGTTAGTGCAGACTCTAACGAAGCTAAACTATACAGTATGCAAACGAGAAAAATAATTCATGTAGTGGATAAACATAATGGAGAAGTCTCTTGCGTAGGGATAGATAACGCCAGTAAATATATGTTTTCTTGTGGTGATGATGGAAAAACTTTTGCTACAGATATTGAAAGTGGAGACTTAGCTTTTGCCCTTCCTATTCATATTGACGCTGTTACTGATATTGCATTTTCATCAAATGGGAATTGGGTAGCAACATCTTCTTATGATAGAAAAATATCTATTTTTAATCTTGCGATGATGGCACCTAAGCATAAACTAAGGTATCACTCTGTTGCGGTTATGAAAATATCTTTTATTGGTAAAGATAGGCTTTTGAGTATAGATAAAAATAATACAGCCATTATATGGAACATATATACTGGAAAAGTTATAATAAGATTAAAAGGTATCCATGATGATGTTACACAGATACTCATAGCCCAAAACAATAAGTTTCTTTTCTTAGGGACTTCTCTTGGTTATGTGTTAGTCTATGATTTAGATACTTACGAGCAAATATCAAGAAAGTATGTAAAAACAAGAGAGTCAATAAGTTCTCTGGCTTTTGATGAAGAATCTAAATATTTATATGTGGCTTCTAAGAGTTGTGATTTATCTGTATATGATATTTATGGAGGTGAAGACTATATAAAATCTTTATTAAAAGAGAAAAAATATGATAGTATCCATTTTTTTATAGAAACAAATCCTCTCTTAGCCTATACAAAGATTGACATTTTGTTGTCAAAGCTTTGGGAAAATACACTTAAAAAAGCAAAAATATCTCTTCAACACGGTGATAGACTTCAGGCTATTGCATTGTTTCATAATTTTAAAAATATTCCTGAAAAAAATAAAATAATGAATCATATACTTGAAGAGTATGTGGAATATGATAGGTTTGCAGAGTTAGTAGAGCAAGATAAAGTTTCTCTTGCCTATGGTTTACTTCAAAAGCACCCTTTATATAAAGAAACAGTAGTATATAAATCTTTAGACGCAAAATGGAAAAAAGCATTTTATTTAGCACAGAAGTATATAATGGACCCAAAAGGGATAGATAAAGCACGAGAAATTTTAGCACCGTATAGAGGGATAAGTGATAAAACTAAACTAACCCAAGAGCTATTTGCCCAGGGTGAGGTATATAAAAGATTTAAAGTTTCTCTTGGACAAAAAGATTTTAAAATTGTTTTTGAACTTATAAAATTACATCCATTTTTAAAAGAGTTCCCTGAATATAAGTCTATCATGGACTATGGAGATTCTTTATACATTAAATCTCAAAAGTTTATGGATGAAGATGATACACATTCTACTACAAAGATTCTAAGAATTCTTATTGATTTTCCAGATTTCTCAACAGAGGTTAAAGAATTAAGCCATAATATAGAAGTCAAACAAAAGTTTTATAAAGCTATCAGAGACAAGGATATGATTAGTGCCTATAATATGTTGAGCTTATCAGAAGACTTATTAGAAACCGAAGATGGCAGAGATTTACAAGATAGATGGAATCGAGACCTCATCAAAGCAAACTCTTTTGCAATGGAGGGTAATGTAGAAGCAATAAAAGTGATTTTAGATGATTATATGGTTGTAAATTCAAAGTATGTGTCATTAGGAAGTATTTTTGGTTGGTGCTATATGACACAAATAGAACGAGCTATAGAACATCAAAGAGAACAAGCATTTATAGAAAACGGAATAAAAAATTATATATTAAGTTTTGGTTTACAAGATCAAATTTTAAGTTTATTTGAAATATTTATATCCGAGTATTCTTCTTCAAAATTAAATTTAAGGCTTTTAAGTAAAGGTGATTTGAAAATGTGGCGACCATCTATGATTGTAAATTCTATTTTAGATTGATTTTAAAATTTTCCTTATGGTATAATTGAGTTTAATAGGAGTTAATCATGAAAAAATATATCTGTACATTATGTGATTGGATTTACGACCCAAATATTGGTGATCCTGATGGATCAATTTCTTCAGGAACAGCCTTTGAAGATATTCCTAATGATTGGGTTTGTCCTACTTGTGGAGCAACTAAGGAAGATTTTGAAGTCTATGAAGAGTATTGATGAATACAAATTTATTCCTCTTGAGGGTCTAGTTTCTTATGCTAGATTCTGAATCAAGTTCAGAATGACAGGTTGTATGAACTAGCCGCACTATGTTTAGATTTTATAAAAAACTTTTAGTACCACTTTTATCATACATATCTTTATATCTAAATGTAATGAGATTTTGCATTATGGCAAACAAGACCATAAAGTTTAAAAAACTACTCCCTCCATAAGAAAATATAGGTAAGGGAACTCCAACTACAGGTGCGTAACCAATAGTCATTGAAATATTTACGCCCATATAGATAAAAATCATAAAAGAGATGGATATAGTCACAATTTTAATATAATAATCAGTGTTAAAAATACTTAAACTCATAAGATGTAAAATAAGCATGATATATATGGTGATTAAAGCTAAAGCCCCTAAAAATCCACTTCTCTCAACAACAAAAGCAAAAATAAAATCACTTGTTGCAATAGGCAGGAACCTCATTTGTGTTTGTGTTGCATCTTCTTTACTTTTACCAGTCCAACCACCAGAACCAATAGCGATAATAGATTGTTGCACATGATAAGATGGCTTTTCGCTTAAAAAATCTTTTATACGAACTTTTTGATAATCTTTTAAAGCATATTCATAGGCTAGGGGAGAGAACAATAATATCATGGTAAAAATAGTAGCCCAGATTTTCCAATAAACACCGATAAAAAACAAAACACCATAACCAATAAGAAGTAAAACTAAGGCTGTTCCCAAATCAGGTTCTTTAGCGATAAGAATAAAAGGGAGTAGAATATAAAAGCTAATTTTTAAAAAATCTTTTATTCTGTAGCCATTTATATCAGGTGGATTTTTATTTATGATATAAGCTAGCATTAAAATAAGTGCAGGTTTAACAAATTCTGACGGTTGAATGGTTGCGTTGATATAAGGTATCTCTATCCACCTTTGAGCACCAAGTCTTGAGTGACCAAAAAATTCGACTGCTATAAGAAGTAAAATATTCATCCAATAAACAAGAGGTATAAGCCAACTCATTCTCCTAATAGGGAGGAAAAATACAAAAGTTGAAACTAAAACCGATACGGCTACATAGGTGCTTTGTTTTTGAGCTAAGCTAGGAACAACTTCATCAATGAAAAAGTGTGAAGCTAAAACCAAAGGTATGATTAGAATTATAGAAAAAAAGTCAAATTGTGCTAGAATACGCTTATCAAATCTCCACAAATAGGTAACTCCAAAATAATTTATAAAATTGTATCACAAAAAGGGACATAAATGAGTAGAAACCAAAGCTATATATGTAGAAACATTCAAAGACTAGATATTTTTTTAGCACAAGAGATAGGGCAGACTCGTTCTCAAATAGCACAATTAATAAAACAATCTTGTGTATTTGTAGAAGAAAAAAAAGTGACTCGTCCAGGAGTAAAACTAAAAGTTAATCAAACAGTTAAAGTTGAATTTCCACAACCTAAGAAAAAAAAAGCCTTAGAAGTTGATTTTGATGTTGAAATTCTTTATGAAGATGATGATGTGTTAGTTATCAATAAACCAAGTGGTGTCACAGTTCATCCTGCACCAAGTGTTAAGGATGCTACTTTAGTAGATTGGTTAAAACATAAGGGCATTCGACTCTCAACCATTAGTGGCGAAGAACGACATGGGATAGTGCATAGACTAGACAAAGGAACTAGTGGAACAATGATTGTAGCTAAAAACAATCTTGCTCATGAATTTTTGTCACAACAGCTTCAAAATAAAACTATGGGACGATATTATCTCGCCGTTTTAAACCCACCTTTAAAAGAAAATATTACAACGATAGAGTGTAATATAGGTAGAAGTTCTCATAATCGTTTAAAAATGGCATGTACCCAAACTGGGAAATATTCAAAAACTCAGTTTGCAACACTTTTACCATCTAATGATGAATCAGTACAACTTGTTGCTTGTAAATTATTTACAGGAAGAACACATCAAATTAGAGTCCATTTAGAGAGCATAAATAGACATATATTAGGAGATCATATTTATGGTTTGTCTCCTAAACAGGAAAAATCGGAACGAGTTTTGCTTCATGCATATATGATATATTTCATCCATCCAAGTACAAAAAAGAAGCTATCTTTTACAGCTAAATTTGATGAGGTGATGCAAACTTATATAAATAAAAAATTTAATTCGGAGCAAGTGAATGAAGTTACTCAATCTAGTTACATTCTTAATAGTTTTAATACTGACATTTAGCGGATGTTTAGGAAACCCTAAGCCAAGTGATACACCAGTAATAGATCATACATTACCTCTTGTGACCCTTACTGCAACTGGAACTTTCGTGGATATGAAAGCAGTAGCTTTTGAGTGGAATAGCATTAAAGATTCAAGGGTTCAAGGGATATATGTATATAAAAAGGCACTAGATGCACTAGATAATGAATATAAGTTTCACCATACCGTAAAAAATCGTTTTGTTACACATTATGTTGATGATGATGTTCAACCACAAAGTAAGTATTCTTATTACTTTAAAACCTTTACTAAAGATTCGGAATCTAAACAAAGTAAAGAAGTAACAGTAGAGACTCTTGGTTCTTTAGAATCAATCTCATGGATACATGTAGTTCAAAATATGCCAAAAAGTGCTAAAATTATTTGGAGACCACATACAAATCAAATTGTTGAAAAATATCTTATAGAAAGAAAAACACTTGAAGAAGATCAGTGGAGTGAATTAATAACTATAAATGGCAGGTTGTACGCTGAGTATATAGACTCAAATTTAAAAGATAATTTTGTATATAAATACAGAATTAAAGTTATTACTTATAATGGAATTATTTCAAAAGCAAGTAAAGAAGTGAAAGTCCTTACAAAACCACTCCCTCAACAAATAGATAAAATTCAAGCCACAGATAATCTAGCTAAAAAAATCAGAGTTACATGGAGTAAAACTAATATAAAAGATTTTTCTCATTATAATATTTATAGAGGAAATAGTATAGATGACAATTATTTTCTTCTGGCTAGAACTGCAAAAACTGAATTAATAGATGTTTTTAAAGAAGATGGAGAAGATTATTTTTATAGAATAAGTGCCATAGATAAGGATGGACTTGAGAGTAATTATGAAACTAAGTCAGCTCATGGAAAAACACTCTCAAAACCTCTCTCACCATCTTTAGTTGAAGTTATTATGGTTGGGGATACTTTAGAGATTTCTTGGAGTTCTACGGATGCTAGAATAAAAAGTTATATAGTGAATAAAACAAGAAAAAAATCTTGGTTAAACTCTATTAGTGAAGAGTTTTTAAATATTAGGGCAACTAAGTTTATAGATAAAGCTATAGAGCCTAGTACTACATATTTTTATGAAATTTTTAGTGTAGATGAATTTTCAATAAAATCACAACCAAGCATTCAAGTAAAATTTACAACAAGAAAAAATCAAGGAAAACTTCCTTCACCAAAAGAAAAAAAATCAGCTCCAATTCTTCGTAATATATCAACTCCTATAGAAAAAAAAGATGTGATACAAGTTATGGATGACTTAGATGTGAGTTCACTTTAATGCCGCACCTTCACATAGAAGAATTTAAAAGTATTGATTTTCCTCAAACCCTTGATGGGGTTACTTTTAATTTTATTGTAAATAACATTAATCACAAAGATGAGATGCTTGTCTCTACTAAAATAGATCAAGATGAGTTTTTTTTACTACTAAAGCAAGATGAAAGTAAAAAACTTTTAAAGTCAGATAAACTTACAAGACCAGCATCAATATATAATGTACATAAGGCATTGTTGTCTTTTGCTAAACTTGCAAAATTGAATATACTCTCTTCTAATGTACCTGAGGTGAAAAAAAACATCCATTTAGAAGAGCTGAACTCACTTAAAAAAATAGAATATTTTGTTGATTCCTTTCCAGAATCAAAAGATTTGCGAATTGAAGTAGGATTTGGTTCAGGTCGTCACCTCTTACACCAAGCATCACAAAATAAGGATATACTTTTTATAGGTATTGAGATTCATAGACCTTCTATTGAACAAGTTCTCAAGCAAATATCTATTCAAAATTTAGATAATTTACTGATACTTGATTATGACGCAAGATTATTTATGGAGTTAGTTCCATCAAATAGAGTGGGAAAAATTTATGTACATTTTCCAGTTCCTTGGGATAAAAAACCTCACAGAAGAGTAATATCAACTACTTTTATACAAGAGGCAAACCGTGTTTTAAAAGTTGGTGGATGTTTAGAACTTAGAACAGATAGTGAAAATTATTATGAATATTCTTACCAAACATTTATAAACTTTAATAAAACAACGCTGCATATAAATAAAAATAAAGAGATAGTTATAAGTTCTAAGTATGAAGATAGATGGAAAAAAATGGAGAAAAATATTTATGATCTAAGCATGATAAATGAAGAGGCTTCTCAAGAATTATCTATTGAAGGCACATTTGAATTTTCTTTAGCTCGAATAAGTAAAGAAAATATTTTAAAACTTCACACAAAAATAGAAAAATTTGATACGAGTTTTATCCATTTTGAAAGAATATATATAGCAAATAACAACATCTTACTTCGTATCTCAATGGGAAGTTTTGATAGACCAGAACATTTATATGTCCTCATTAGTAATCAAAAAGCAATATATTTTCCGCATTTACCTTTACGATCAAGAAGTAATATACGCGCACACAAGTATTTAAATGGAGTTTTACATGGATAGAGTAATTATTGCTGAGGATTTGTCATTATCTTATTCTGATGATGAAACAATTATTAATAAGATTAATTTTTCTGTTAATTCAGGGTGTTTTGTTTTTATAACAGGAGCTAGTGGAAGTGGTAAATCTACACTTTTAAAATCACTCTATGGAGCTTTAAAACCCGCTCAAGGAAGTTTAGTGGTTGGAGGTGTTGAGATTTCTAAGGTTTCAAAGTCAAAATTAAATTTTTTAAGAAGGCATATCGGAATAGTATTTCAAGATTACAAGCTTATTAAAGAATGGACGATAGAAAAAAATATCATGCTGCCACTCATAATAAATGGCTACGAAAAAAATGTTACTCAAAATCAAGTTGATTCTTTACTAAAACATGTAAGATTAAAACATCAGTCTGGAAAATATCCATTAGAATTAAGTGGTGGAGAACAGCAACGAGTGGCAATGGCAAGAGCACTTTCTCATAACCCAATACTTATTTTAGCTGATGAACCTACTGGTAATCTTGATGATTATTCAGCAGGTTTGATTTGGAACTTACTTGAGGGTGCAAACACTCAGTTAAAGACAACGGTAATCGTTGTCACACACAATATTCCTGAAACTATGAATATTGATTATAAGCATTTTCATATAGAATATGGGAGTATTCATGAAGTCAATTAGAAACCACTTTTCATTAGTTGTTGCATTAGTAAGCATACTTTTTTCTATTCAAGTTTTTACTATTATTGAGCGTTCAATAAGTGCATATAAAGAAAATTTAGCGAGTAGTTATTCTATTATTGTAGTTTCTCAACTAAGTATTGATGAAAAAACTATGAAATCTTTTTCTTCTTTAGTAGATGAAGTGTCTGAATTAAATCCTGACCATGTTATTCAAAGATTAAATACTAAAATTGATCCTAAAAATCTTGAACTATTGAAGCTTACATTACCAAATTTTTATAAGTTAAAGCTTACACATTTTCCTACTCCAACTGAAGTAGAGAACTTAACAAATAACCTGCTCAATAAAAAGTCTATAACAAAGGTAGAAAACTTCTCTCATAATCATGATAGTACATTTAAGCTACTTCTTTTATTTAAAGATGTTATCGCTGTTTTTTCGCTTTCTATGTTTGTAGTAACTATTCTTTTAATCATTAAAGAGCTTAAAATTTGGCAGTTTATGCACAATGAAAGAATGAGTATTATGGGTTTATTTGGTGCTCCAATTTGGCTTAGTTCAGCAGTATTATTTCGTTTGGCAATAGTTGATGCTATCATAGCAAGTATTTTAAGTTTTATACTTTTTACTTATCTTTCAACAAGTTTTTGGGTAGAAGAACAACTAAGTTATATTGGTATTGAAATTATCTTTTTTGATCAAGTGATGGATTTTGCAATACTCTCAGGTGTAGCATTATTTTTATCAGTTTTATTAGCACTTCTTATAGTGATAGGGCATAAAGAAGAGGTATGATTAAGTTATTTCTTATTATCCATTTGTTTGTATATGCTTTAATAGCAAAAGAGGATATTGATAAGAAAATTAAACTAACCGCTAGTAAAATTTCGACATTTAGTAAAAACTATACAACACTCAATAAAAAAATGGCAAAAAATGCAAAAGCTATTTTAAATAAAAGATTAAACATTCAAAAACAACAAAAATTTCTAAAAAACTTAGTAGTGCAACTTTTAGATAAAGAACTAAGTTATAAAGAAAATAAAGTAGAATTGAAAGATTTAATGCAACATAATGAAAAGCTTAAAAATAGACAAAACATAATAGAAGAAGAGCTTATTTTTGTTATCGCACAAAGTGTTACATTTTCAGTTATACTTGAAGATAATTATTCAGTTGATGAAGAATCTTTGATGGAGTTTGAAATTTTACACGAAATGTTGCAATATTCAAAAGAAAAAGCAGCATTATTAAATGATAAATTTTATAATAATTCAAAAGATATAGAGAAATTAAATAAACAATCAAAATCTTTAAAACAAGCCATAGACAATATAGACAAGAAAAGAAAGAAACTAAGTTCTACGCAAAAAAGCAATAAAATTGCTCTTAAAAAACTTAAAGCAGATAAAAATTCGTATAAAAGAAAACTCAAAAAATTATTAAGTAAACATGATGAATTAAAAAAGACACTTTCTCATTTGAATATTATTAAAATTGATGAGATTAAAAAAACTAAAGAAGAAAAAAAGAGACAAATTGCTTTTAATAAAAAAGCATTTGAAAAAGAAAAAGAATTAGAGGATTATAATTTACCAAAAGTTAAAAAGCATGGAAGCAGTTATCAGGCAATTAAGACTAAAAGATACAAAGGTATTAAAACTATAGCTCCCCTTGATTCATATAGCATCATCAAACAATATGGAACCTATACAGATCCTATTTACGGTATTAAAATATTTAATGAGTCTATCTCCTTAAAGCCAAAAAAGAAAAATTCAAAAGTAAAAACTGTGTTTAACGGCAAGGTTATATATGCAGACAAAACTGCTGTTTTAAATAATATCGTGATTATAGAGCATAGAAATGGTCTTCACACAATTTACGCAAATTTATCACAAATTTCTCCAAATATTAAAAAAGGTAAAAAGATTAAAAAAGGTTATTCTATAGGAAGAGTAAATGATGAACTTATTTTTGAAGTAACGCAAAAATCGTATCATATAAATCCTATTCGTTTATTTCAATGATTTATGCGAATATAATAGATATATAAAATTTTTTTGATATAATGCTACAAAAAAAATAAAGAGAAATTTTATGAACTTCATTCAAACTCGTGGATGCGATGCAAACAGAGTAATATCAGTTAGTTTTTCACAAGCTATTTTAAGCCCAATAGCTTCATTTGGAGGTCTTTATGTACCTGAGAATTTCCCTCATTTAGGAGAAGAATTTTTAAGTAAACATATAAACTCATCTTATAAAGAACTTGCATCAGATTTATTGTCCCGTTTTGAAATAGATATTAGTCAAGATGTGATAGATGAAGCACTTGAACTTTATGATAAGTTTGATGATGTTACGAATCCTGTACCTTTAGTTAAATTAAAAGAAAACCTTTATATAAGTGAGCTTTATCATGGACCTACTCGTGCATTTAAAGATATGGCACTCCAACCTTTTGGAAAAATTCTCTCTTGTGTAGCACAGAAAAGAGAAGAGAACTATCTTATATTAGTCGCTACTAGTGGTGATACAGGTCCAGCAGCCTTAGAGACTTTTAAAAATCAAAAAAATATTCAAGTAGTATGTTTGTATCCTGCCAATGGAACATCAGATGTTCAGAGACTTCAAATGGTTACGGAAGATGCAAGCAATCTTAAAGTCATTGGCATTAAAGGTAATTTTGATGATGCACAGTCAGCACTCAAAAATTTACTAGCATCGAAAAGTTTTATAAATAGACTAAAGGAAAGAAATATCTCTTTATCTGCTGCAAACTCTGTTAATTTTGGAAGAATTATATTTCAAATTATTTATCATATTCATAATTATTTAGAATTACTAAGACAAGAGGCGATTGGCATAGGTGAAAAAGTATATTTAAATGTTCCTAGTGGTAATTTCGGTAATGTTTTAGGAGCTTATTATGCTATGCTAATGGGGCTTCCAGTTGAGAAACTTCTTATATCTTCAAATGAAAATAACATCTTAACTCGTCTCATTCAAACAGGTATTTATGATATTAGAGATGCAGATTTAAAACAAACAACATCTCCTGCTATGGATATACTTAAATCATCAAATGTTGAAAGAGTACTCTTTAGTCTTTACGGATCAGATAGAACAAAAGAGCTAATGAATGATCTTGATAGTAAGCATATTTATACGCTTACTGCAAAAGAGCTAGAAAAATTACAAGAAATCTTTGTAGCAGATTTTTGTTCTGATATTGAGGGTAAAAAATATATAAAATCAGCCTTTAATGATGGATACTTAATGGATCCTCATACTGCGACATGCTTTAAAACTCATGAAACATTATCAAATCCAAATATAAAGAGTATCATCTACTCAACGGCTGAGTGGACAAAGTTTTCAACAGTAATAGCAAATGCTTTAACAGGCGAAGTTGATGCTAAAGACAGTGAAGCTTTAAAAGCTATATCTAAAGAAGCAAATGTAGAGATACCAGAAATGATTAAAAGTTTATTTAATAAAAAAATAGTTCATGAAAGTATCATTGAAAAAGAAGATATTGAAAAAGAAATATTAAAGTTTTTATAGCTTAGATTTCAAGTATATTGAATGTATAATTATTAAGGATTTAGTTTCTTGAAGCCTTTTTGTTATTTTAAATAGAATTTACATTATGTTAACCACTATTAAAATATAGGAGTGTATATTGGATACAGATAAAAACAAACTAATTAATGATATACAAAAATTGTTAAATTCATACGATGGTATATGTGAAACTTCTATAAATCCTTCTTTGTTAGAGTTTATGGATAAAGATACTTTGATAAGCATAATTGATTCTCTTTTATACCAAAAAGAAGAAGCGAAAGAATCAGATGTGCAATGGCTTAAACAATTTAAAAGCAATATTTTATAAAAACTTACTATTTAACTAAGCATTAAGTAATAAATCTATATAATCTCGGTTCAGTTATAATAACTGTAAAAGTGGCCCCGTCGTCTAGCGGTTAGGATCCATGGTTTTCATCCATGTTACAGGAGTTCAATTCTCCTCGGGGTCACCACTTCATAGATAAATTGCCCCCCCCCTATTTTACGATATTAATAACTTTAAATTTCTTTAGATCATCCATAGGGTCATCTTATCGTATTCATTATATAACATTTATGGATATTCAAAAGCATTTGCAAAGCATCCTACTCTTAAGCTCATTTTTTTAGCGATATCTTTCAGCCAATTCCAAGGGCAAAGGCGATGCGATTTAGCTGAGGGTGGGAGGGTTCATACAAAACGCTGTAATCCTTCCACCCGAAAGCCTTACAGTTCTTCATTGTCGATATGCTAAGTAATAGACCTTAAATAATTTCAAAATTAAAATCATTGAAAAATTTAGATTTAATGTGAACTTGACTAGATTAAATATGCTTAAGTTTAATGAGAATATAATCTTCTCTTCAGCTATGAATTTATTTCTGTTCTATTACTTACTATAAATTCTAACCTTATCTTTTCAACAAATGCAGCAGCTTCAAGTGTAAGGATGTACTTTTGTAGTTCCTCTCCAGCTTATGCAAGTATTTAAGATATTGTATCGCTTTATCTTTTTTCACACTTAAGTAATGGGGCATAAATAACTTCATAGTTAACATCATTTAAAAGGTTTAGATTCAAGGCGAATTTGACTTGGCGATACTAGTATCGTTAAGTTAAGTTAAGTTAAACGAAGAAGATAAACCTTTTAAATGCTGCCCGTAGGGTGAATACACAGAAGAAAGGAGCAGGTGGAGAGACTGATTATAATGGAAACATAACAATACCAACGGATACCGGTTCTGGAATAATTTCTATGAATTCGATAGAGGCTCATACAACTTTTCATCAATATGATAAGGATTCTGCTTTAGCACATGAACTTGGACATGCTATTTTTGTTGGTTTGGGAGATAAAAATGTTGGAGAACAAGAATTAAATAATGCAGTCTTAGCAGCAGCTACAAGAGAAGCTATATCTCGGGTAGGAACTAAAAACTATAATGGTTCCCTTTTTCAAGACCAGTAAAACAAGTTTTCTTATTTCACCTCTTTACGATACCAGTGGTAACAGTTTTGCTCCTTCAGGATCTAAA
>JADGEZ010000038.1 GCA_016744115.1 Sulfurimonas sp.
CGTTTAAATTGCTCTGGTTTTCTATTTTCTATTTTTTTATATTTGCTCATACTTTACACTAAGCAATTTCTGCTCCTACTTTTGAAAGAAGTCTATTTTTTAAAGAGTATAGAGTTCTTTTTAAAGCTTTTATATCTATAACTAAGCTGTCGATTGACTCTGATGATTCTTCATTTATAAAGCTTAAGTGTAAATTTCTCAATTCATCTTCAAACTTCATATAGTAGCTTTGTAATTTGTTGAGTCTTTGAGTATAAGAAATGATATCTTTATTTTTTTCTTCAATAGATTTTTTTATTGTGTCAATTTTATTTTTTATATCTTTTTCTTCTTCTTCTATTTTTTGTTTTTCATCTTCTAATTTTTTTCTTTCTTCATCAAAGATAAATAGTTCTTCTTTTAACTTTGGTAATTTTTCTATTTCATTTATCTCAGAAGAGATTTTTTTAAGCTCATCTTCTATATTTACTAACCTCGTTTGCTTTTCATCAAAAGTGTTGATACTGATTTGTATTGATTTGTACTTTTTGAGTTCTTGATTAGTTCTTTTAAGTTGGGTGTTTAATGTATCTATAGTAAGAAAGTCTTTTTCTTTGATACTTGATATATCTATTTTTCCATCAAAAAGATTTAAAATATTTTTGTCAATCGTTTCAATACTTGCAATTATCTTACTTTTATCTGAGTTTAATATATCATCAGAAAAGACGCTATTGATAACTTTTTTTACATTTTCGTCATCTGATATGTGGTGTATTAATAAGTTCTCAAAATTTTTGATTTTATTTTCTATTTGCGTACTTTGGCTTTGTTTTTCTTGTATAAGTTCTTGAATATTATCTTTAGTATAGTCCTCTCTTTCTATCTGCGATATATCATATTTTAAATTTTTTTCTTCCGTTTGTATATTTTTTAAAGAAGCTTTTAATAGTGCAATTGGATCATACTTTTGTATTTTTACTATCTCTTGATTTTTAGTCTTATAATTATTATTTACACTTGCTATATTGGTCTTACAAGAACCTGTTTGAGTTGCTAGGTATAAACTTTTTTTATTAAGGGGTTCAATTTCTGCTGATTGAATATTTTGCACTTCACCCTCTAAAGTCTCTTTATCTTTTTTAACCTTAGCTAATTCACTATTATACAGATTGTTAAAATTAGAATATTTTTTGTTTAAGTTCTCATCTTTAGCATAATACTCATCAACAAGATGTTTAAACTCAGAAAAATCTTGTTTTATATTTTCAAGTTTAGAGATATAATTTTGGTGTCTTTTTATATCTTCTATTTTTTGATTGTCATTTGGACTAAATTCTCTGATTTCATCATTTTTCTTATCTGCTATGAGAAGTGATTCTTTGAGTTTTTCGTTAGTAATTAATTTTGTGTTGAGTAGGTATTTATAAATTTTACTAAATGTTTTTTGTGTACTATTTTCATTGAGCCATATTACAGTTTTATCTCTTTTTGATTTGCCATATAACAATGTTTTAAATTTATTGTTATCCAATTCTTCAATATTTCCTATCAAATTAGATTGAATCGTTTCAAAGTCTAAAAGTAAATTGCTTTTATCTTGTTTTTTAAATAGCTTATTTTGTATATCTTCATAAGAAGAGTCGATTTTGTAATATTGAAGCTGATTATTATCACTTCTTTTCATTAAAATACAAAAATAGCTATTTTTGTAAATCTCAAAAATGATATAATTTTTATCTAACTTTTTAAAATAATATTTAAGTGTTTCTAAGGCGGGATCATCAAAGTTCCAATCTTTTTTATTTGGCATATATAAAAAATTTAATACACTAATGAGTGAAGTTTTACCGATATTATTCTTTCCAACTATTTGAATTGAATCTACATCAAATGCTATAATCGCTTTTTGATACTTTGCGCTGTTTAATAAAACTATTTTATTTAAAATATTACATCCTTTATTTTGGGCTTTAATTATATCATTTTTAGAGGGAATTTTAAACATATATTAAGCCAAAAAAATTTATAATGGGCGAATCTTAAAAACAAAGGCTTTAAATGAAAAAAATTCTACTAAGTACATTTGCGACTATCGCTCTAAGTACGGCTGTAATGGCAGCAAACTCACAAACAGGTTGTGGGCTTGGTGGTACAGTTCTCAAAAACCCTGATTCAGCGATTATGTTTGCTCTTCAAGCAACAACAAACGGTACTTCAGGTAACCAGACATTTGGTATCACTTCAGGGAGTTCAGGTTGTAAAAAAACTAAATTTGTTATGAATGAAAGAGCAGAAGAATTTGTTGCTTCAAACATGGATATTTTAGCAAAAGAAATTTCTATGGGTCATGGTGAATCTATTGACACTTTAGCAGAACTTTTAAACATAGAAGATACAGCTACATTTAGTGCATCACTTCAAACTAATTTTAACAGCATCTACACTTCACAAGAAGTTGAGATGAATGATGTTCTTGATAACATCGCTTCTACTTCAGTATAAGCACTCTTAAACTAAACGATTTTTTCGTTTAGTTTAGACCTCTTCACATTATTCATTAGGAACACTCCATCTTTTATAAATTATTTTTACTTTTTACTTTTTGTATTACATCTGTATATGCTTCTGCTGAGCATTATAAAGATAAAGCTCATCAAATAAATCTATCCGAGCAAAGATACTGGAACTTGCTCCTTCATATGGTAGATGGCGAAAGTGAGATAGACGATAAAAACTTTTTTTTTGCCAGTGATGGAAAAATAAATCCTTCAAAAGAACTAGACGCTACGCTTGACGCACTTTTTAATGAAAAAAGCTTAGATGACAACTCTACAGCTTGCCGTTTTCCAGCCCGTACTGCTTGGTTAAAAGAAAAACTCTCTATCAAAAATTTACCAAAAGTAGAGTGTAAAGAGTACAACAAGACACTGAAAAGACTAAGTCCAAAATCTGCCACTTTAGTTTTTCCATCGGCACATATTAACTCACCTGCCTCTATGTTTGGACACACCTTTTTACGCATCAACTCCTCTTATAAATCAAAACTTTTATCATACGCAGTCAATTATGCCGCTGATGCGGATCAAGATAAAGAAAACGGGGCTATTTTTGCACTCAAGGGCTTGTTTGGAGGGTATTTTGGGCGTTATTCATTACTTCCTTATTATGAAAAACTCAAGGAATATCGAGATACTGAACAAAGAGATATTTGGGAATACAATTTAAATCTTAATGAGCAAGAAGTATTAAAAATGGTTCGCCATATTTGGGAACTCAATGGAACTCAATCTTATTATTATTTTTTTACAGAAAACTGCTCTTATAATATGCTCTGGCTTATAGAAATTGCTCGTCCATCTGTACATCTTAGAGAGTATTTTCACTATGAAGTAATTCCTTTAGAGACTGTACATGCGAGCATTTCTGAAAATCTAGTGACAGATATAACATACAGACCCTCAAAAAGAACCAAACTCTTAAAATATGAAAAGCTAATAGATAAAGATAATTTACACTTTGTCTTAGATATTGTAGAAAATACAAAAAACTTAAAAAAGCTTATCGAAAATAAAAGAATTTCAAAACAAGAAAAGCAATACATACTCGAAGCAACAACAGAATTTTTAGAATACTCTTTTAGTAAAAACGATATGAAAAAAAGTGAATATATCGCACTATTTCACATTCTCTCTCAACAAAGGGCACTCCTAGGTAAAGGAATAAAGCTAGATTTTTTAAAACCTGATGATCCAGCGAACAGTCACAGAGCAATAAAAGTATCTTTAAGTGCAGGAGTAAGGGAAGAACAAGCAATAGGGTTTCTTGATTTTCGTCTAGCATACCATAGTTTAGAAGATGCAAATTATGGATTTTTACGAGGCACGCAAATAGAATTTTTCGACATTGGACTCTCCTACACCAAAGAAGAAGTTGATTTAGAAAAACTTACTTTAATTTCTATCGTATCTTTAGCACAAAGAAGTAAACTTTTTGATAATTTCTCATGGAGAACAAAATACGGTTGGGATAGAGAATATTTAAATGAGAAATCAAGTTTTATAGCTACGCTAGGATTTGGTCTTAGCTGGGGAAATGAGTTTGCTTATACTTATGTCTTGCTCGATCCATTAGTTTATATCTCAAACAAAATTCACGCTGGTATAGGAGGCTCGATAGGTTTAGTGATAGACAAGTATGATTTTATGAATACAAATATCCAACTTACTAATAGATACTACGACTCTAAGGATTCTCAAAAAATAGCAAAAATCTCACAAAGTTTTCGTATCTCACAAAATCTTCAACTTAAGTTTAAATATGATTATATTGACAAAATAGTATCCAAGATTAAAAATAAACAGCAAACATATAAGGCAGAACTTAACTACTATTTTTAGTCTCTAATTGACATAAGGAACTAATCTATTGTATCATGTCGCTATAGCAAAAGGATTTTCATTGGACTTAAAAGCAACTTTACTTAACGATAAAATAGATTTACCTGATAACTTTTTTCGCAATATTCAAAAATATAAAGAACATCTTTTTAAGTGGAATAAGGTTCATAATCTTACCGGTGCTAAAGATGAAGATATTTTAAATAATTTTATATACGACGCTGTATTTCCTGTAAGTTTTTTGAAAAAATATAAAAATTTATTGGATATCGGTACTGGTGCTGGTTTTCCTGGAATGATCCTAGCCTTTGCTCTTCCAGATATGGAGGTCACCTTAGTCGAACCACTTGGAAAACGAGCGAGTTTTTTACAGTTTATAAAGGCTGATCTTAATTTAGAAAATGTGACGGTAGTTAAAAAAAGGCTTGAGGAGATGGAAGCTCAAGACTTTGAGCTTATCACCTCAAGAGCAGTAACTGATACAAAAATGCTTTTAAAATTAAGTGAAAAATTTCGCGATAACACTTCAACACTCTTGTTTTACAAAGGTGAAAAAGTTTTTCAAGAGATTGATTCTGATATGCCTCATAAAATCATCAAAACACACAAGAGACATTATTTACTTTTAGGAGAAAATTTATGATTTTAAAAATAGTATTGGTTTTAGCTGTCATTGGGATTGTTTATTTCTTATTTATCAAGAAAAAGCCATTCCTTAGAGATTCAAAGCCAAGAAAGAACATCACACAAGAGAGTAGTGATATGATTGAGTGTTCCTCTTGTGGGGTTTATTCACAACTAGATGAAACAGTTATTTCTAACAATAAATACTATTGTTCAAACCAATGTGTGGAAAAAGCATAATGTTAATTTTTGGACATAGATTTATACTTAGAGACTCTTTTTATCATGTTTTTGATATAGATAGCATCACAAATACTCCCCCTAATTCTATAGTACATATAGAATTTAAAGAAGAAAACCTCGACATCATTTCACATGCAAATTTAAATCAAATAACTATATCTCTTTACACAAAAAATATTCGAGACCTTGTTTATGCCTCAGCTTTAAACGCCTCTTTTATCATAGTCAAAAAAAGTTTAGCAACAGATGCTAAAAATATCGCAAATGAATACCTCTTTGATGCTAAAATATTAGTTCTCATTGAAGAAGAAAACGAGATAGAAGAGTTAGCACTCTTGGGCGTAGATGGAGTTATTTTTTCTAATGCTATTATAAAAGTAAACTCATAAGCAAGAGGAGAAGCAGATTTTTAATCTTGTAAAATAAACAAGATTTATGACTTAGTTAAAGATTCTGTTGTAATACCAGACCCCCGTTGAAAACTAAACATTACTTTACACTATCTTCCTTGCTAAGTTACATTTGAGAGATGTCAAAACCTCATAACTGATGGTTTGTGCTGATTTTGCTATCTCTCTTGCATCATCAAAGATTAATATTTCTTCTACCTCGGATAAAAATGAACTGTTATCCATAGATATTCTTCCGAGTAATTTTTCTCCATTTGGATTTGTATAGTTGTTTGAGCATATTCGTAAAAAACCACCACCATAACCAAAGTCATAATTACTAACTATACAATCAGTATCGGCTGTATAACTAGCTCCATATCCGAGTGCTTTATCTTTTTTTAAACTTCTTGAAGATATTTTTTTTGCATAGAGTGAAAGAACAGGTTTTAAATCTACTTTATCAAAGGCAGATGAAAACTCTAAACATCCATACGCAGCGATTCCAATACGAACCATATCCTCATCAAAACTAGAATGACGAAAAAGCGAGGCTGAATTACAAGAGTGAAACTTTACTCCGTTTATTTTAGATTTTATTTGAGAAAATATTTTATTTTGCCAAAACCATTCGCTTGTTAATTCATCAGCATTTCGGTGATGGGTAAAAACTGCTTCTAAGAGAAGTTTTTTCTCCTTTATCATCTCTATAGCTGTATCAAACTCCTCTATACTGACACCATTTCGGTGCATTCCTGTATCTACTTTTAACTCTACTTTTGTTGCAGTTTGGAACTTGTTTATATCGTTAATATCATTTATGGTGTATCTGATTTTATCATTTTTTGTTTTAGGAGAATCAGCTAAGACTAAAATATATTCAAACATTTTTTCTAGTTTCATAGCTTCTTCATAGGATTTTACAACTACTCTTGTGATGCCATACTCTTGTGCCATTGATGCGATTTCTAAAAGCCCATGTCCATAAGCATTATCCTTTAAAACGAGGGCAATTTTATCTTTACTTTTGGTTTTGTTTGCGATAATATCAAGGTTATGAAAAAAATGTTTTTTATTGAGAGTTATGTAAGCCATAAAGGAAGTATAGCAAAATGAAACGACTTATTGCAGAGTTTGAAAAACAAAGTTTTACTCAGATAATTTTTCCACATAAAAAGACTGATTGGCTAGAGTATTTAAGCGATGCTGAAGAAACTTTTATAAACATCATTCAAGCTATACAAAAACACCAAAAATGTTTTATCATTTGTTCTGATATTACTTATGTTAAATCAAAATTTCTAGATCATCATAATCTTTACTTTGTAGAGTATGAAACAAATGATACTTGGGCAAGAGACTGCTCAGCTTTATGTGTAGAAGATAACAAAGAGATAAAACTCTTAGATTTTACTTTTAACGCTTGGGGTAATAAATTTGCAAGTAAAAAAGATGATGCCATGAGTCAAGAAATGAAAAACATTTATCTCCAAGACTTAGAAAAACTTGATTTTGTCCTAGAGGGGGGAGCTGTTGAGAGTAATGGTGATGGTATCATTCTCACTACTTCTATATGTATGCTCAATCAAAATAGAAACCCACATCTTGACCCCATAGAGATAACGCAAGCTCTTCACAGCTTTTTTGGCGGGGATAAAATTTTATATCTTGAACATGCTTATTTATCTGGTGATGATACAGATTCTCATATAGACACCCTTGTAAGGTTTGTAGATAAGCAAACGATTATGTATGTCCAATGTGAAGATACGAAAGATGAACACTATAAAGAACTCTATCTCATGCAAAAAGAGTTAATGCAAATAGCACATGAGTATCAACTAAGCCTAATCGCACTTCCAATGCCCGAGGCTATTTACTTTAAAGAGGAGAGGCTTCCAGCAACTTATGCTAATTTTTTGTTTGTAAATGATGCTGTTTTAGTTCCAATTTATGGGGTAAAAGAAGACACTAAAGCTTTGAGTATTTTTAAAAAAACTTTTACGCAAAGAGAGATAACCCCCATTGATTGCTCCACTCTCATCAAGCAACATGGCTCACTTCATTGTGTAAGTATGAACTTTGCTAGCGGTGTTACTCTTTTGATTTAAACTTCTAGTTTGGCTTAAAGTGTTTTTTAGATAAAATTTTAGATGTAAAAACATCTAAGGAAATCTAGTGAAAATAAGTGAAATATTAAAAGATACTAACTACAAACTTACACAGTTAAAAACTGAGTATATACAAGAGATTGAATCATTGATTTTTGAAAAAGAAGTTAGAGCTGAGCAAGGTTAGGAAGTTGAAAATAATTACAAAAGAATATAATGTGATTGAACTATTTGCAGGTGCAGGTGGTTTAGCTTTAGGATTGGAACAAGCAGGATTTAATACTAAAATTACTGTTGAAATCAATAAATGGGCAACTAAGACTTTATTAAAAAATAGACCGAATTGGAATGTTATACAAGAAGATATAACAATAATTTCAAAAAATGGAATAAAAAGTTATTTACAAGATTGTGAAGAAATAGATTTATTATCAGGGGGTTATCCTTGTCAATCATTTTCTTATGCAGGTAAAAAACTAGGATTAGAAGACACAAGAGGAACACTTTTCTCAGATTTTGCAAAAATCTTAAAAGAAGTTAAACCAAAAATGTTTTTAGCTGAAAATGTAAAAGGTTTAGCAACTCATGACAAGGGGAAAACATTACAAGTAATGTTAGATGTATTTAAAGAAGTTGGTTATTGTGTAACTTATAAAGTTTTAAATTCATTAGATTATGGTGTTGCTCAAAAAAGACAAAGAATTTTAATAATTGGAATAAGAAATGATATAAAAGAAAGAATTGGTGTAGATTATTCATTTCCTAAAGCATATAAAAAACAATTAGTTTTAAAAGATATATTAAAGAATGTGCCACATTCTCCATGTGCAGTATATAATGATAAGAAAAAAGAAGTTTTAAAACATGTAAAGCCTGGTGGTTGTTGGAGAGATTTACCTGATGATATAGCTAGAGAATATATGAAAACTACTTATTTTATGGGTGGTGGAAGAACAGGAATAGCAAGAAGATTATCTTGGGATGAACCAGGATTAACTGTACTATGTACACCAGCACAAAAGCAAACAGAAAGGTGTCATCCAAATGAGCTAAGACCATTTAGTGTTAGAGAAAATGCAAGAATACAATCATTTCCAGACGAGTGGATTTTTGAAGGCTCAATTGCAGAACAATACAAACAAATTGGTAATGCAGTTCCTGTAAATATGGCAAAAGAAATAGGATTATCAATAATAAAGTATTTAGATAAATTAAAAGAGGTAAAGCAAATGAGAGAATATAATTTAAGTTTTATAAGTGATGTAAATTTATTTAACCATGTAAAAGAAACAATAGAAAAATATAGATTTAAAATTAATCTTAAAGAGTTTAATAAAAATTTAATTGATCCAATTAAATTAACATTTGATTCTAAAATTTATGGAAAAACGATAGAAGATATTATTGAAGCAGAATCAATAAGGCAAATGGATAAATCAAATAGTAATAATATTGGATATTTTCAACAAAATATATTTAAGTATATTTTTCATAAAAATACACAAGACACAAATTGGAGTGTACCAAAACAAGGTTTTGATATCATCAATGATATTGATAAAATTTATATTGAAATGAAAAATAAACATAATACTATGAATTCATCTTCATCAAGTGCTACTTATATGAAAATGCAAGATAAACTTTTAAATGATAGTGAAGCAACTTGTATGCTAGTTGAAGTAATTGCAAAAGATAGTCAAAATATAAAATGGGCAGTATCACTAAAAGGTAATCCTATGTCAAATGATAGAATTAGAAGAATTTCAATTGATAAATTTTATGAAATTGTAACTGGAGAAAAAGAAGCTTTTAAGCAATTAGTTGAAGCTTTACCCCAAGTGATGGACGATGTTTTAAAAGAAATACAACAAAATGGTATTGAAAATACTGTATTTGAAGAATTAGAAGGAATTGATGAAAATATATTAAAAAGTTTATATTTATTATCATTTAAGAAATATGAAGGTTTCTCTAGTTTAAATGTTTAGTCACAAAGAAAAATCAAAACAACTTTTAGAACTAGCAAAAAAAGCTGTTGAGATTGCTATTGAAGATGGGGAAGATTTGGCAATGGAGTTTATACAAAAGGATTTTACAAATGACTAAAGACCTAACAACATCAGACATAAGTCGGCAAAATATTTTAAATAATGACTATGCTTTAGAAAAAGTAGAGTTACATTTAGCCCTTGGTGGTATAACATGTAAAGATGAAAGAATCTTTACAAAAGCAAAAGTGGCACAAATATTTCAAATAGATATAAGAACAGTAACTAGATATTTAGAACAAAATAAAGATGAATTAGACAAAAATGGATATAAAGTTTTAAAAGGTCAAGAGTTCAAAGAATTTAAAGAGTATGTCATTAGGGATGTTTTCATTTAGAGCTGTGTTAAATCTGGCTATGCTTATAACAGAAAGTCATAAAGCAAAAAGTATCAGAAGTAAGATATTAGATATAGTTTTAGATGTTATAGCACAAAAAGCAGGTGGAAAAGATGAGTATTTATGTCCTATTACTTAAATTTATTATAGAAGATGATGAATTTAATGAATCCATTAAATTAAGATTATTTGAAAATATAGGATTTTAAAATACATTATAAACAAGAGTAAGAAATCTAATCCAAAAGTGAGTACATTATGTTATACATCGTAGTAGCCCTAAAACCTGAAGCTCAAGCCTTTGTGGATAGATACAAACTTAAGAAATCTAAACCAAAAGACTTTACACAATTTTCAAATGAGTTTATAACCCTTATAGTGAGTGGTATCGGAGTAAATAACTCCGTACAAGCCACACAAACACTTATAAATCATTACGATATAAGCGATGATGACACATTCTTAAACATAGGAATAGCAGCGGCTGAAAAAAGATATAAAATAGGCACACTGCTAGAGATAGGAAACCTTAACTATAAACACAAAACATACAAGTTAAACTCTTTGAGTGATAAAACACTTACTTGTCTTGATTGCGAAGCTTTTGATGACACTTATAAGATAGTAGATATGGAATCTTTTGGTTTTTATGATGCTGTAAAACATTCTCCAGCCATAAAGAGATTTTATATACTTAAGGTAATTTCAGATCATTTTGAACCTAGAAAAGTTACAAAAGAAGCTACAAAATCACTTATATTTAATGCAATTGATGCTATAAATGAGATACTTAATTAAAAGGTTCTATTTTGAAATCATTACTCGTTCTCATTTTACTTAATCTATCTTTATTCGCCACTCAAATATCGGATACACAACTCAAAAAAATGATAGGAAACATGATAGTCATAGGGTTTCCTGATACAAATATAAACGAAAAAAGTAAAATTATTCAAGAGATAAATAAGTACAATCTAGCAGGTGTGATTTTATTTGATATTTTTTACAATGATAGAGAACAAAATAAAAATATACTCTCTCCAAAACAACTCCAAAAACTTACATCATCTCTTCAATCACTCTCAAAGCACCCTATTTTAATATCCATAGATCAAGAGGGTGGTAAGGTTGCACGACTTAAACCTAAGTTTGGATTTGCAGAATTTCCCTCAGCAAAAAAAATCTCTCAAAACTCTTTAAAAGATGCTCAAAAAACATATAAAAAAATGTCCTTGATGCTTCAAAAAAATGGTATTAACTGTAACTTTTCTCCTGTAGTAGATTTGGAAGTAAATCCTAAAAATAAAGTGATTGTAGGACTAGAACGCTCTTTTTCAGATGATGCAAAAATAGTAGAAAATTACGCGAAAATTTTAATAGATGAACAAAAAAAAGCAGGAGTAATAAGTGTACTCAAACACTTCCCTGGACACGGTTCTTCTTTAGGCGATTCGCATCAAGGTTTTGTGGATATAACTGACACTTGGAGTAAAGAGGAGCTAGAACCCTACAAAACACTGATAAATTCAAAGAGCGTAGATATGATTATGACGGCACATGTTTTTAATTCTCACCTTGATGCTCAGTATCCTGCAACCCTATCTTATGAGATAAATACAAAACTTCTTCGTGAAGAGATGGGATACAAGGGGGTCATCATAAGCGATGATTTACAAATGAAAGCTATCTCCAAGCATTATACTTTAAAAGAAACAGTCACTTTAAGTATCAATGCTGGTGTAGATATTTTACTTTTTGGGAATCAACTAGGAAATCAAGATATTGATGAACTTATTGAGATGATTTTTATGCAAGTGAAAAATGGTTCAATTTCATATCAAAAAATCTTAGCATCAAATCAGAGTATTAAAAAACTCCATGAGTAATACTTTTTCTCCCCTTGATTGGTTGGTAGTTGCAAGTTATTTTTTAATTTTAGTTATCAGTTCTTACCTCTTTTCTCGCTCAAAAATAAACACTACAAGAGAGTACTTTGTAGGCTCAAACACTATGTCTATGTTTGCTGTAGCTATCTCAGTATTAGCTACATCTCAATCAGCTGCCACTTTCTTGGGTGTTCCTGAATTTTCATATAAATATGATTTTACTTTTATAGGTTTTTATTTCTCAGGACTTTTAGCGGTTATTTTTGTAGCCTATGTTTTGATACCAAAGTTTTATGAGATGCGAGCCATTACTGTATATGAACTTTTACAAAATCGTTACGGAGAATCGGCTAAAAAACAAGCTGGAATGATGTTTTTAGTGGGTAGAGTGCTTGCGAGTGGGGCTAGACTTTACATAGGTTCTTTAGCTATTTCTATGATTTTGTTTGGTGATGTAGTTTTTACTCATGTAGCGATTTCAATTATGGTACTTATTTTTTCTGCTTTAGCCTATACATATTTTGGTGGGGTAAAATCTGTCATTTTAAGTGATATTATTCAAGCTATAACTTATATTGGTGCAGGTATAGCTGTTTTAGTTTTTCTTTACTACTCACTTGGAGATGTAAATATTATGCAAATTCTCCATGAAAATAAAAAGCTAAATTTTATAGATACTAGCATAGATGGAAAGTTTAGTATTATCGGTCTTTTGAGTGGTTGGTTACTCCTAAATATCGCAGCCTTTGGGCTTGATCAAGATATGACGCAACGTGTACTCTCATGTAAAAATGAAAAAGAAGCCGCTAAGTCACTCATAGTTTCTATCTTACTTACAATCCCTGTTGTTTTAATCTTTTTGCTTATAGGTGTTTTACTTTTTGTTTTTTATCAAAACTCACAAGTCGTACAAAATTTTCAAGGCGAAAACATCACTATATTTATGTACTATATCTTAAATGAGATGCCAGAGGGTTTACGAGGTTTAGTCACTGTAGGAGCTATCGCAGCTGCCCTCTCTTCAACTTCCTCAGTCTTAGGGGCTATGGCATCTGTAGCCATAGAAGACATATATAAGCCTTATAAACTCAAACAGGCCAAAGTAGATGAAAAGCACTTTGTAGATGCTTCAAGAAAAGCAGTACTATTTTTCGCAGTAGTTTTATCTGCTATGGCGATGATAAGTTACTTTTGGCAAAGATATGCAGAACTCTCACTGATAGAATTTGCTCTTGGTGTTATGGCATTTGCCTATACTGGACTTCTTGGAGTTTATTTTTCAGCTATCTTTACATCTAGGGGAAACGCACAAACCGTCCCTTTTGCATTAGTAGGTGGATTTATAACAGTCTTAGCTTTACAACCCTACTCCTTTGGAATAAGCATAGGTTTCCCGTGGCAAATCGTACTTGGAACGATAATCGCTTTTTTAATTATGCTGATAGGTAAAAAATCTTAAATTAGGTAAAATATGTTTTAATTTCAAATAGACATATTTTGAGTAAGCCTTATAAAAATTAGCTACCATACAGAATAAATAAAGGAACTTTATGACTAAATTAATGAATGATAACGCAATCGCTAATATTAAGACAAGCTTCAAAGTTATAGATTTATTCGCTGGAATTGGTGGGATTAGACTAGGATTTGAAAAAGCTTTTAAGAGCAATGTTGATTTTGTTTTTTCATCTGAAATAGATGCACATTCTCAAAAAACCTACTGTTTAAACTTCAAAGATACTCCTCATGGTGATATTACACAAATTGAAGCTAATAGCATCCCCTCTCATGATATTGTTTTAGCAGGTTTTCCTTGTCAAGCTTTTAGTATTGCTGGAAAAAGAAAAGGTTTCAATGATACACGGGGTACACTCTTCTTTGATGTTGCGAGGATTGCTAAATATCATAAACCAAAGGTGATTTTTTTAGAGAATGTTAAAGGGTTTGTTGGTCATGATAAAGGCAATACTTTTTTAACTGTACAAAATACACTCCAAGAGTTAAATTATAAAGTTTATTCAAAAGTACTAAATGCTAAGGATTATGGAGTACCTCAAAATAGAGAACGAATTTATATTATTGCTTTTCTAGATCACGGAGTAAAATTTGAGTTTCCTGAAAAAATAAAATTATCTAAAAGTATTAAAGATTGTTTACTTCCTGAGGTTAATCATAAATATTATTACAATGGAAAACCACTATTTCAAAGAATAAAAGACGACATAGTAAATCCAAATAGTATATATCAGTGGAGAAGACAATATGTTAGAGAAAATAAGAATAATGTTTGTCCAACATTAACCGCAAATATGGGAACAGGGGGACATAATGTTCCAATTATTAAAGATAGTCATGGAATAAGAAAACTCACTCCAAGAGAATGTGCTAACTTCCAAGGTTTTCCAGATAACTATTTAATACCTACTGATACTGTAGATTCCCATCTTTACAAACAGTTTGGAAATTCCGTTTCTATAAATGTCATAGAACAACTTGCAAAAAAAATATTGATAGCACTAGAGAAAAAGTAATATGTTTTCAACTCACAAACGCAGCTTCAAAAACAAGAGTATCAAGATTATTTACAATTAGTCGGTTATTTATCTAATTTATTTACTGACTCTAAAACACCTTATCTTTACTATAGAATTGCAGAAAAAATATTTTGTAAAGCATTTAAAGCTGATGATTTATCCAGAAGTGATGTCTCCTCTGATGCGAAAAAAGGAGTATTAGGTATTGGCTTAAAAACATTCCTAATAGGAAATAATAAATCATTTCAAAAAATTGCAGAATTTGGTAAAGATAAAAATTTATACGAAAACTTAAATTCAGAAGAATTTGTTCATCAAATATCTAAGTTACGAAATACAAGAATTGATTTTACTAGTAATTTATATAATTTAGATAAAGCCATTTACCATTGTATTGTTAGGGATAGTGGCACATTTAAAATTTATGAAGAAACTATGGACTTAATAAATATTGATAAGATAAAAAATATTAAAAGAACTAAAAGTTCAATTACATTTAACGATACTCTTCATGATTACTCTTTTTCACTATCAAAAAGTACTTTAAATAAAAGATTTTTAACAGAGGATACACTTTCTGAGTTTCCTGTAGCTATCCTAAAAAATCCACTTCAAGACTTAAAAAAATGTTTAAAAGATAGTGATTTAGCTTTTAGTTCTAAATCCAATATAACACAAACGATTTATCTTCCTTTATATGGCAAAAATTTTACAGTATTTGATAAAAGTGGACTAAATCAATGGAATGCTAAAGGTAGAAAACGAGACTTCAGTGAAGTTTATATTCCTATTCCCATTGCTATTCATAAACGATACCCTAATTTTTTTCCAGCGAGGGATGAACAGTTTAATTTAAAACTGCCAAGTGGAAATATGATGCTATCAAAAGTTTGTCAAGATGGGAATAAGGCTTTAATGTCATACTCAAATAAAGAATTAGGTCGTTGGATTTTAAGAGATGTATTAAAACTCAATGAAGGCGAGTTATTAAGCTATCAAAGATTAGACTTCTTGCAAAACTCATTTTCCACCAACCTCAAATCCACGGTCAAAATTAACTAATCCACATATCAGATTGAAGCGAAGATTGAACCTTTTTC
>JADGEZ010000039.1 GCA_016744115.1 Sulfurimonas sp.
TCTATTACTTGCTTAATTTTCAATGATCTCAAACAATCTTAGCGTCTCCGCTTTGACTCATTAACTTGATGTGTCATTGTTTGTGGATGGGAATTATAGGGAAGTGTTGCTTAGGGTTTGCTTAAAGATGAAATATTTATATATTCATAATTCTCTATCCCTTCGCAGGCAGTTTTTATATGTTCTATTTCACCGCAGGAACTAGTGTAGAGTGTAATAGAATCACTGTTTGTTTATAGTTTGGTTTACCTAATTTTGAGTAAAAGCTATCATTCTTTAAATTATTTACAAGTTGAGCATTGTAATGAAAAGGGACAAATATACTTCCCTCTATTACACTTTGACTTACTCTAACTACTACATCTCCAAGTATTCCTCTTTTATTCTAAATGCAATACCTAGAGAAGAGCCTTTTAGTCCCTAATGGACGCTCTTTATTACAAGGTCATTGTATTCCGCCATGCTCTTGTAAAAGTTCATAAGTGATACCTGAATAATCACAAAGTTGCCCCTCACTGACTCTTTTCATCTCATTTAGATTATCAAAATATTTAGAAAACACTATAACTATATCAAAGTCACTTTTTGTATCTCCTAATGGTTCAACTGCTTTGTTTGCACGGTTACATTTCCTCTCAGAGTTAGTATATGTACCCTCTTTTGGGATAATATTTTCAGGTACATTTGCTATGTTTGCATAATCACTAAGAGCGTTCACATCTCCATACTTTCTATATCCTGCGAATGTGAAGAGCTAAAACCAAACTCTCGTGTTCCATAAAAAATTTTTTTACACCCATCGTCCACGCAGTTAAAACAGAATCTTGTGATACAAACTCTCTTGCTAATTCATAAAGTGTTTTACATCTATACCTGTAATATTTGCAAGCTCTTGTGGAGGATAATTTTGAAGATCTTTTTTAACTAGACTTCTTGCAAAACTCCTATATGCCTCAGAGTGATAAGAAGTGCTAAGATTGTGTAAAACAAATTTTTATGCCTAGCCTAAGCTAAGGATAAAATATTTTTTTATGCAAGCTTGGCACTTCTTATCACTTCCGTAGGACACTTTATAGAGAGCTTTACTCAGCGTTAAATAACCCCAACCGTAGCTTTGGCTACGCTTGAGAATATTTGCCTTGATTAAAACTCTCTATAAAGTGCTGAGACATATAGGAGTTTTGCAAGAAGTCTACTCTTTATAGCCATTTGTATTTGCTTTTATATAAGGCTCATTTTCCCAGCCCTGTTCCACCTTCGTTGAACTTAACCTTTTAAATGATGTTAGCTATAAAGTTATTTATGCCTTGTTACTTAAATCTGTTCGTGGATTGAGTGCTACAAAAGTTGTCGCAATTTGTGTACTTTTAGAAGATCGTGGATCAATAACTATGATGCGAGGTTTATTTTTAGCTTGATGTTGTTTTAAAATTGAATGATTATCCGCTATGTTTGCACACACTAAAAAAATAGTATTTTCTTTTTCAAAGTCTTCTAAGCACCTATTTGACCATCTGAACCTAAAGATTGTTTATATCCCATCACAGCTGAGGACATACATAAAGTTGTATTTCCATCAAAATTATTCGTGCGGAGTCCAAGTTATACAAATTTTCCAAGTGCGTAAAACTCTTCTGTTAAAAGTTGCCCTGTCCAGAGAACACCAATAGCTTTTCACCATGTTGCTTTGCTATGTGTTTGAACTGTTGAGAAACTTTTACATAAACTCAATCCTTTTGGGCAAAGTATTCCCATATTTACATCATGTTTTGGGTTTCCTTTTGTATATACTGCTTTGCCATCTTTAACACCGATATACAAACCACAGCCTACACTGCAATATCCAGAAGTCCAAAAGACCCACTTATCAGGCTTCTTTACATCAGCTATCATTCCAAAGTGAGGATCTGCTGAGAGGGAGTACTTTTTTTCTTTTTATCTAAACCTAAAAAATCTTTTACTCTAGTTATCATGAATTACCTACTTATTGCAGATATCATAGTATAAAGTAAATAGCACTAAGATCCTTTTTAGCTTAAATATTAAACATTCATAACTTTAAAAGTAACTTTTTGAAGCATCTGCTAATATTTATTTTCTAATACTCTGTACATATTAAAAGTAAAGTTATTCCATTGTAAAATGATAAAAATTATACTTGGATTAAATATTATGCTAGAGATTAAACTTTTTAAATTTGATAGTAAAACTGACTATCTTCCCTACTATAGAAGCTATGAGATAGAACTTGATAATATTGATACAATAGTTGATGTTCTAAACGCTGTACATAAAATAGAAAAATTTGGATATATAAAAGATGAAAAATTCTTTCTTAGAGTAAACAACACTTTTGTATCTTCAGATGTTCAACTGAGTGAGGTAATAACTCAAAATAATGAACTCTTACTCGAACCATTAAGCATAAATAGAGCAGTCGATGATTTAATCATTGATACAAAAGATTATCAAAAAAAATTAAATTTTCTTGATAGATATTTTAGTGTAGATGAAAAAGCATTAATTATCAAAGAAAAAATTTATATGCTTGAGTACTACGCATCAAATACACTCCACTTTAACTCTGATTATATTGGTGAACATGTCTTGTTCCTTGCTTCAGAACTTATAGAAAAAGATGCAACACTTAAGCAAGAGTTATCAACACTTGTAGATGTAAAAGATGGGATAAGAATCCGTTCTTCATTACAATATCGAGTACTCAATGCAAATGTGGAAGCAACTTCAAAGTTTACTGAAGTTTATTTAGATTCAGAACCTGTACAATATCTTGATAATTTTAATATTTCTTTATTTTGTGGGTTAAATAACTCTTCTTTTGAAAAATCTATCAAGAAGAGTAATGCAAGTTATGTAGAACTTAAATCAAAACATTTTGACATACCAATGAGTTGTTCTAAACTATCTTACCTCATGGCTGGAAACATTCTTTTAGAAGCAAAAGATAATAATGCTGATTTTTTAATTGTAAATAATGATGCAGAATTAAAACTCTTTGATGCTAAACAAAAAAACATAGAAAAAATTATGGGCAGAGAGATAGAATTACCAGTTCTAACTAGGGATGAATTTACTCAATTATTAAAAGGTAATACAAACTTTAATGATAGAAAAATTACGATTCCTTTTGTAGCATAATGTCTGATTCAATAGAAATAATTTCATGGAATGTAAATGGAATTCGTGCTGTAGGTAATAAAGAAGCATTAAAATGGATTGATGAGAGACAAACAGATATCTTATGTCTTCAAGAGATAAAAGCCTCAGAGGAACAAATACCCGATGATTTATTTGATAAAAAATATCTTGAAACAACGATAAACTCCGCAACAAAAAAAGGTTACAGCGGTACAATTACATGGAGTACCTTACAAAGTGATTACAAGTCATCATGCCAACATGTAGATACAACAGCTGAGGGTAGAATAGTTGAAACACATTACGCAGATATAGTCCTCTTTAATGTCTATTTTCCAAATGGTCAAAAGAATGAAGAAAGATTAGAACATAAGATGAAATTTTATGATGATTTTTTAGTACATTGTGAAAAACTGCGTGAAGATGGTAAGTCCATTATTATCTGTGGAGATGTCAATACTGCACATGCAGAGATTGACTTATCTAACCCAAGAGCAAACTCTAAAGCATCAGGCTTTCTTCCTCTGGAAAGAGAATGGATAAATAAACTTTTAAAACATGGCTATGTAGATACTTTTAGATATGTCAATGGTGATGAAAAAGAAAAATACAGTTGGTGGTCATACCGTTCAGGAGCTAGAGATAGAAATATAGGATGGAGAATTGATTATTTTTTTATAAGTGAGGATTTATGTGAAAATCTTGAAGACGCATTTATACTTGATGAAATTTTCGGATCAGATCATTGTCCTGTCGGGATTAGAATCACGATATAACAAGCTCCTCTAATTTTCTCAAACCTCTTCAAATCCCATAATACAGGCTATTATTGGGGTTTAATATACTATAATTATTTTCATACGATTTCAAATATTTTCATATTTGATTAAATCTCACGGACTAAGAACGGACTAGAAATGTCCTTAGTCCGTTTACGGACTATAAGTAGCTACCCAAATATAATTTCAAAATCAACACCATATCCCATAATAACTTTTTCAACATAGTTTTTCAAATTTTCAATAGACTTATAAGCATCAAGTTCTATCCAATAATACTTCATAAATTTGCCCTGAGCTTGCGAGGAAATGCCCTTGGGGTACCACACCATTTCAATTGGATTTAATTGAGGAGAATAAGGTGGTAAATAGAAAATACTCAATCCTTTTTCTCCAATTTTGGTATCATCTCTTGAAACTTTTTACTAGTGTGAATTGAGGCATTATCAACAACAGCAACAGTAGGCTTTGAAATCTCATCTACAAAGAGATTAAAATGACCTATGACTACTTCTGTATCAACTTTATCATAGGTTGTTGAAGCGAAGAGTGTTGATTTATTTTTGTTAAAAAATCCAAGGACATTGAGGCTTTTACTCATTTTAGAAGGGATACTTAAAGTCTCTCCTATTGGATTCCAAGCATATGGTAAATTAGGATTGAGGTTGAATCCACTCTCATCAAAGTATTCAAGATTAATTTCTCCTGTAAAAGCCTTTGCTTCAAGCACTTCAAGCTCTTTTCTCTTTCGTTCATAAAGTTCAGGGTCTGGTTTTTTTGCTGTACTTCTGCGAATGCGTTTATAGCTTAAATTAAGTGTTTTATGCGTGTAACCTACCCTTGGGGTATAAATAGCATTTAAAGGTCTTATAGCTCATTTTTCTTGATAGCTTTTCTACACTTAAAGCATATGCTTTTTTTGGTTGATGTGAATACATTTTGATGAATTCTGAAATAACTTTTTTATCGCTATCTTCATTTAAAATAGTCTTTCTTCCTCGACCTTTTTGAATTATAATGTCCCTAGAAAAACAAACCAATTAACCAAGTATTCTTATTCCAAATGATAGAATAAGAATCTCAACTTTCGCACATAAAACCCAACTCTTTTTGAGTATAGGCACTGAGTACAGCGATAATTTGTAGTAAATCTTTATTATCCTTGACAACATTTTGAATTTCAGAGATTTTTGTGAGTATTTGAATAAAGAGTTGCATTGATATTGCAAGAGTTTCAAGCTCACATTCCAAATCTCTAAAGAGTTCTCCAAGTGTTTGAGGTTCATGTTTTATACGGTTGATGTAACTAACAATATTGTAGGTGAACATGCAAAGAATGATTCTTGCGATAAGAGCTTCATAGATACGATTTTCTTCTTTACCAAGCCCAAATAGACTTCGTAAATCTTTATAGCCTTGTTCTATGTTCCATCTTTTTTTATAAGTTGCGAGAATATCTTTAGCTACTAAAGTTATATCTGTGGAGATAAAAACTAATAAATTTGTACCAGTGTGAAGAAATACTAACTTCACTTTTCCAAGAGTGGCATGTTCTACAATCGCATCGAAATATTTATAAGATATTTTTCCGTACTTAAGTAATAGGGCATAAATAACTTCATAGCTAATGAAAAGATACACTCCAAGGTACAAGGCGAAAGTTCGCAGGAGCTACTAGTAGCTTTAAGAAATTTTAACGCACTAGATTGTAGTGTATCTTTTCACCCTACGGGCATAATTTAAAAGGATTATCTTCTTCGTTGAACTTAACTTAACTATACTAGTATCGCCAAGTCAAATTCGCCTTGAATCTAAACCTTTTAAATGATGTTAGCTATGAAGTTATTTATGCCCTATTACTTAACAAGCTCCTCTAATTTTCTCACATCTCTTGTAATCCTATAATACAGGTTATTATAGGGGTTTAGCAAACTATTAAAATAGTTTTTTAAAAGAAACGTAAATTGAAACTTATACTTTTTTTTATAAAAAAGTATCCTAGGTTGTGGAATAAGAAAACTTAATTAGCTAGTCTTGATAATGGAAGACATTATAATAATCTAAGGTTTCTTTTCCTTTTACATCATCATCTATACTAATTTTCTATTTCTAAATGCAAGTGCGATAACTAAAAAAAGTATTGTATAAGTTATTGGCACAAAATCAGGTATTGGTACAGGGTCGCCTGCTGCGTAGGAGTGAAGACCTGAGAGGTAATAGTTTACACCGAAGTATGTCATAAGTACCGATGTGTAGGCTAGCGTTGTTATCACTGAAAAGTTAAACTCATTGTAAAGCGGTTTAATAAATCTTAGATGCAAAATTATTGCATAAACTAAAATCGTTACAAGAGCCCAAGTTTCTTTTGGATCCCAGCCCCAGTATCTACCCCAAGATTCATTTGCCCAAACTCCTCCTAAAAAATTTCCTATAGTTAAAAGAACAAGCCCCACCATCAAACTCATCTCATTAATTGAATTTAATTCTTTAATAGAATAGCTAATATGCTTTTCATTATTTTTTGTTTTTAAGATGAAGAGTAAAATCGTTATAAATCCAAGAAGAGAACCTAAACCTAAGAAACCATAACTCGCCGTAATCATAGACACATGAATACTTAACCAATAAGAGTTAAGAACAGGAACAAGGTTTGTTACCTGAGGATTCATCCAGTTTAAATGGGCTACAAATAAAATAAGTCCTGTTAGTATCGCTGTAGATGCCATCGTCATAGAAGAGCGTTTAGAGAAAATAAATCCAGCCAAAACTGTTGCCCAACCTATATATATCATAGATTCATAGCCATTAGACCATGGTGCATGATCTGAGATATACCATCGAATACCAAGACCTATCGTATGTATGATGAAAAAAACTATGAGTAAATAGAGTGAGATTTTTGTAAAAAGTTCTATCTTAAATCTAGGCTTTAAAATCTTCGCAAAACTTAAAATCAAAAGTATAAATCCCATAAGAAGATAAAGAGGATAAAGTCTTTCAAAAATTTGTGCTTCATTGTAAAAAACTTCAGCCTTTATGCGATTTTTAGATGGATAAACAGCTTGCCCATACTTGTGTTGATACTCTGCTATTTTTTCTAAGGCCTTATCTGCTAAACTCCAATCCGAACTCTTTAAAGCCTCATCTACGGATGTAAAATAATCAACCGCAACAACTCTTAATACCTCGCTATTGTTTAGAGTAAAAGTTTGTAGAGCTTCTATGGTTGGAAACCATTTATTTCCTGCATCATTAGGTTTAGCCCATATTTTAATAAGAGCACCTGTAAATATCATATAAGAAACATTTACTCTCTCATCAATTTTTAAAACCTCTTTATCTATTTTGTTTCTATATTTTGCTTCTTTTCTTACTGCATCATTGACAGCTTGAGCTAGCTTATATCCGTTCATAGTATCTGGATCTTCAAAAAATTGTGCAAACGATGCGTATTTAGCATCTTTATCAGCACCAATAATATGATTTATCTCTTCATTTTTTGTTTTAATCATTTTGATATTTCTGTAGGATGTAGGAGTTATCATCATTCCAAGTATCACTTGATTTGGACTTAAAGTATTTGAGGCAATACTAAGAGTGTTCTTTCCATAAATCTTAGCTAGGACTTCTGTTGAGAGAGTATCCATAGGCTTCATTCTACCGCCACTATCTTGAACAATCAACTCGCCAAATTTCTTAGCATGTTCTTTTTCAAAGGAGATAATCGTTTTCATATCTGCATCTAGAGCATACGATGGAGTAAATGCTACAAGCAATCCAAGTGTTAGTAAAACCGATAAAGATTTAGCATCTCTTGCTTTAGCAGCCTTGTGCGCTAACTTTGAAAAACGATTTTTTCTTGAAAATAGTGACCAAAACATTCCTAAGGTTAAAAGTGCATAACCGATATACGAGGGTAAAGTACCTGGATCATTATTTACAGATAAAATAGTACCCAACTCATCTTGATCATAAGAGGATTGAAAAAATCTAAAACCACCATATTCTAAGACATTATTCATATAAATTCTATAAGGCATATTGATATTATTTTGTTTATCTATCAAAGTCACTTCACTTGCATAAGATGCAGGACTCATAGATCCTGGATAACGATCAAGTTGAAAATCATTTAAATGTACTTCAAAGGGAATTTGTATTTTCTTTGCTCCATAAGAAAGATGCACATCAACACCATTGACAATATTGTGTTGCTCTTTGGCTAAACGACCAGCTTGACCGAAGATAATCGTTTCTTTAGAGACACCATCTACTATTATCTTAAACTTTAAGGCATCCATCCCTGGTCTCATCGCTTTTGCTTTTGGATTACTCACTATTTTCATTGAGGCAAAAGGCATAAAATCACGAAGAACAAAACTACTCTCACCTACAGTAAAGAGAGTTCTTTTTGCAAATACTTGATTTTCACTCGCTTCTAGTTCGCCATCGGAGTGATCATCCATCTTTAAAAACTTCAACTTCATATCGTGTTTCATAAATAATGTACCGTCTTTAACAAAGATAGAAACAACTTGTTTTTGAGTAAAAGTCTCCCCTGAATTAAAGTCTAAAATCACACTATCAGTTTCAAAGTAAGTTCCCTCTTTTAAGGCTACAGATTCACCTTTGCCATCAGCTGTGACCATCATATTTGCAAGAGGTTTGCCATTTTCTTTGTCTTGGAGCATTTTTTCTATAGCATCTGGAATGTAGTCTATTAACTCAACATCAACATCTTTTCCCTCTATAACTAGGGATGAAGAGAGTGAGTTTTGGAGTCTTTTAGAGAGGTAAACTATCTCAGAACTTATGACGTGTTTACTTCCAACTTTTGCATCAACCTTAAAAAAGGTATCTGCACTTGTGAGCATTGAAGAACTTGAACCCTCACGAATGTGCATAGTTCCCTCATATCCAACATATCGAGTAATGGTAGCACCAATAATAATGATGATAAAAGATACATGAAAGATAAATATAGGGGCTTTACTCAAAGAGAACATTTTATACTTATAAATATTAAGCATTAAATTAAGTGTTAAAAAGGCAAGTAATACTTCAAACCATCTTGTGTTAAAAATATCTGCTTTAGCTGTAATAGTCCCATAATCATTTTCTATGAATGTGGCATATCCAATGGCAAATGCAAAGATAGACATCAAGATAGCCATAGTCTTCATAGAGTTAAGTATCGATAAAAGTTGTTTCATTTGTAAATATCCTCCAATTAAAAGGATATTCTAGTTAAAAAATATTAATACAAGGCTATAAAAAATTATTAATCTATTTATTCTTAGTTATACAAATATTTATTTTCTCTTTTACTCCATCTAAAATAATTAGAAACTTTCTTAAATGCTTTTAAAACCATGGTCTCATGACATTCATTACCATAAATCATAACGGGTGGATGAAAGTATATATTGTATGATTTTATAGGGTGAAAAATTATATCACTCCATTTTAATCGACTCTTGCCTGCATACGGCTCTAATGGTACAGTTGAAACTACTGTTTTATTTTTTACACTACATCTGAAATAACAAATAACATAAAACTCATCAACTGTAATAAAGTCTAAAAGTTCAATGATTTTTTTATCATGTTTATCCATGTTCTTCTTCCTTAAAATATAAATATAAATATATATCAAAAATATTATTAGCAATTAGCATTCCATTAATAATTATTTTGAAATAACAATCTCAAATCCTTTCTTTTTTGAGTTCATAAGGCTTACATAACCTCCATGAGCTTGAGCAATTTGACGAGAAAGAACCAAGCCTAAGCCGTTTCCTTTTATTTTTGTACTTTTAAAGGCTTCAAAAAGAGCTTTTTCATCTTCGATAGCGACGCCACTATCAGTAATAAAAAACTTATGATACTTTTCACTACTTACATAGTCTATTTCAATCAAGCCACTCTCTTCATCATCTAACTCTATAGCATCAATCGCATTTACCATAAAATTTGAAAACAACATCTCTAATAAATCCTTATCTGCTTCTAATACAAAATCTTCTTGAGGAAACTTGAAGCTAATCTCTTTTGAATAAGCGTAATATTCTATAGACATATCAATAGCTTCTTTGAGCGTACTCCAATTAAAAGAACTTTTATTAGTATCGACACCTTTAGAAAACATTAAAGTCGCTTTTATAATTCTATCAATCCTATAAACAGATTTTTGTATCTCTTCTACTATTGGTATATTATCTGGCAGTACTTTTTTTTTCAAGCTTGAACTTAAAAGCGATATAGAACCTATAGGATTTCTTATTTCATGAGATAAGTGTGCAGCCATTTGCCCCATTGTTGCAAGATTTTCTTTTCTTTTTTGTTCTGTTATATCAGTAGCACTCAGCATCACCTTATCTTTATAGGAAGAACTTTTTATAAGATAAGACCGAGAGTTATATTTCACCTCATAATCACTCTTTTGTGCTTCTAATCGTTCTAATAATTGAGCTACATCTTTAGCATGTGAATTTTGCAAAAAGATAGTTCCATCTTCATTTAAAATCCATATAGGATTTGGTAAGAACTCTACAACTTTTTCAACTGTATCTTGTAAGTGAGCATAAGAAGCTTTAAGCTCATTAAACTCTTTTTCAACTTTATATGTTTGCTCTATTAAAAGGTTTAGTTCTTCTGCTGTTACAGGTGACATTAGACACAAAACCCTACAAATATTTTATATAAAGAGTGTGCATCATCACTTCCACAAAGCTCACGAATAGAGTGCATAGCAAAGCTTGGAAGTCCCACATCAAGAGTATCAATTCCAAGTCTTGTAGCTGTAATAGGGCCTATAGTTGAGCCACATCCCATGTCGCTACGAGTTACAAACTCTTGATAAGGCTCGTTAATTGATGATGCTACATTTATAAATCGTGAAATTGTTCTAGAGTTTGACGCATATCTTTGATTGGCATTTACTTTTATAACACTTCCTTTGTTTATAAATGGAGCGTGTTTTGAGTCATGCTTTGATGGAAAATTTGGATGAATGGCGTGTGCATTATCAGCTGAAATCATAATCGAGCTTCGTATCATTTTCATATACTCATCGTAGTTAGGGAACATTCTCTTGAGCGTATTTTCTAAAAAACTGCCCCCTGCCCCTGAGGTAGATTCACTTCCAACCTCTTCATGATCTGATGCGATAAAAAGCATAGGCTTATCATCTTCAATACTACAAATACTTACTAGTCCTACATAACAAGAGAGCAAATTATCTAACCTCGCAGAGGCTATAAAATCATCATGCAGACCTACAAAAGAAGCTTTTTGAGTATCATAAAAACTAAGTTCAGATGCGTATAATTCTTTTACATCCAAAACACCCTGCTTTGAGAGTTGCCATTTTAAAAACTCATCAAATTCAAAATCATCATTTGTACTTAAAATTGGTGAGATATCTGTTTGTTTGTTAATTGTTTTATCTTTGTTTGCCTTATCGTCAAGATGAATTGCAAGTGAGGGGATAATTGCAATAGGTTTATCAACATTTATAAGAGTATCTTTTATCTCGTCATTTGAATCAAGATAGGAAACTCGTCCCGCTAAAGATAAATCTCTATCAAACCAAGGGTTAAGTAAAAGCCCACCATAAGGTTCAACTCCAAACTTTACAACACCATGTTCTTTTGTAACAGGTTTTGGTTTGAGTTTTAAATTTGGTGAGTCGGTATGCGAACCAATCATCATATAGTTTTTAGATTTTGGGTAAGTAAATGCAATTATAGAAGAATCATTACGAGTTACATAGTATTTTTTGCCCTCTTTTAAATTCCATGTATCTACTTCATTTAGCTTTATAAATCCAGCATTGCTTAACATCATACTCATGTTTAATGTAGCATGAAATGGTGTAGGTGATGCATCTAAAAAGCCTAACAAGCCTTCGTTAAAATCTACTTTATTCATTTTTGTCCTTTTTTTTACACTTGCTTAGTTATATTTATTATAATAAAGATATTATACTAGTAAAATTCTTGTATAATGCCCTTGAAATATAAAATAGCCATTAAGTAGAATTAATTTTCAAAAAAAGTTAAGAATTTTAAAAAAATAATAGGAAATTTATACATGTATATATATGATTCAGTCCAAAAAACAAAACGAAAATTTATACCACAAGTACAAGACAAAGTAACGCTTTATGTATGTGGTCCGACTGTTTATGATGATGCTCATCTAGGTCATGCAAAATCTGCCTTAGTTTTTGACTTACTTACTCGTGTTTTAAGGGCTAATAACTACGATGTTACTTATGCTAGAAATATTACAGATATTGATGATAAGATTATTAAAAAAGCACAAGAGCAAAAAAAAGAGATAAAAGAGATTACTAATTTTTATACAAACGCCTTTCATAAAGAGATGGATGCTATTGGAGTAACTCCTCCTAGCATTGAACCAAAGGCTACAGAATCTCTTGACGCTATGTTTGCACTTATCCAAAAACTACTCGATACTGGTCATGCTTATAAAACTGATGAGGGAGATGTTTATTTTGATACTGCTAGTGATAGTGAGTACCTTAAACTCTCTTCTCGTGTTCAAGATGACGAGGATCGACAAGAGAGGGTTGAGAGTTCAAGTCTGAAAAAGAACCCAGCTGATTTTGCCATGTGGAAGTCTGTAAAAGATGAGTCTATTACATTTACATCACCCTTTGGTAATGGTCGCCCTGGTTGGCATTTAGAATGCTCAGCAATGATAGAAAAACATTTAGCAAGTCCTGATGCAAAGTTTGCTGTAGATATTCACGGTGGTGGTGCTGATTTGTTGTTTCCCCACCATGAAAATGAAGCTGCACAAACTCGTTGCGGAACTAATCATACTTTAGCAAACTACTGGATACATAATGGTTTTGTAAATATAAATGGTGAAAAAATGTCTAAGTCTTTGGGTAATAGTTTCTTTTTAAAAGATGCACTCAAAGAGTATGATGGAGAGGTTTTACGCTTTTATCTTCTGAGTACGCACTATAGAAGTAATTTTAATTTTAATACTGATGATTTAAGCATTGCTAAAAAAAGACTTGATAAAATTTATAGACTCAAAAAGCGTCTTTTTGGATTAGCACAAAACACGGATGCAACACCTTTTAAAGATAAGCTTTTAACAGCCCTAAGTGATGATATGAATGTTTCCGAGGCACTCGCACTTATAGAAGATATGCTTAGTGTAGCAAATGAAACACTTGATACACAGGGAAAACATAAGGTACTCAAGAAAGAGACTATTGCTAACCTAGCTTTTATAGAAACTATCTTAGGTTTTGGTATTAAAAATCCCTTTGAGTATTTTCAGTTTGGTATCACCACTCAAACAAAAAAAAAGATTAATCAGCTCATAAGATCAAGAGATGAAGCAAAAAAAGAAAAAAACTTTGAACTCTCTGATGCAATTCGTGATGATATTTTAGCCTTTGGAGTAAGTATCATGGATACCGCACAAGGAACTTTTTGGGAAAAGGTATAAGAGTTTGAAATTATTTATCGCTTTATTTTTTATCTCTCTTAGTTTATATGCAAAGTCTATAGCAAAAATTCCAGAAGCATCAGGGATTTGCTATATACAAGAAACAAATAAGCTTATCGTTGTGAATGACGAGGGATGGATATATAGACTCTCAACAGATGGAGCTATAATAAATAAAAAATATCTAGGTGATTATGATTTAGAAGGTGTCACTTACGATAAAAAAAATAAGCTTCTTTTACTCGTAGTTGAGGGGAAAAACTCTATTTTACTTGTGAGAAAAAATGACTTTAGTATCATTAAAGAAGTGAAGATTAAAAAAAAATATCAAGGCATTAAAATTCTTGAAAATTCAAAAAATGGGATTGAAGCCATAACTATGATTGGAGATGCTATTTATCTAGCCAAACAATCAAAAATAAAACACTCTAATAATTATGTAATATTTAGAATTAATCATCTCAAAAATAAAAAAGCAAAAATAAAAAAAATATACAGACACTCATTTAAAGATATAGCTGGACTTTGTTTTTATAAAAATTTTCTTTATATGCTAAGTGATAAAAAAAATATTCTTATTAAATATGACTTGAAATCAAACAAAGCAATACAAATAATCAAACTTCCAAAATCCGCACAAGAAGGGCTTTGTTTTGATTCTACACATCTTTATATTGCCGATGATAACGGAAATGTACTCAAGTATGAAACAAAAAAATTAGGCATTCAATTTTAGTTACAAGCTTTTGTTAAATCCATTATTATAATGTCCCTAGAAAAACAAACAAATTAACTAAGTATTCTTATTCCAAATGATAGAATCAGAATACAAAAAATAGGGATAAATAATTATGAGTAAAAAGAGATGGAATGCCCCTTGAGGGTACAAATCTAAATTAGTTCTTGAAGTTTTAGAGGCTAATAAAACTATAAACGAGATAGCAAGTCAATATGGAGTTTTGCAAGTAAGTTTAAAAAACTGGATGAAACAGTTTTTAGAGAATATGTCACTTACATTTGACATGTGGAGGATTCATAACCAGAATCCTTTAAGGGCTTTTAGATTCCGATCAAGTACGGAATGACAGTTATTTGAACGCTATGACAGTGCTTTGAGAGTCTTAGACGGTGAGAACGAGGGGAAAGTTCTTTCTCGTTCCCATCGCTCCAGAATAGGAATGAGAGAAATAAAATACCAATAATTATACTTCACCATAGTTGTTGTAGCTTATGTTTTGGGTAAGGGTATTGTCTGTTACTTTTGTGGTGTAGCCATTTGCCTTATCTCTTGTAAGTGTGAAATTTCCACTTGTTGTGAGTAAATTATCCTTATCGTAGGTATAGTTGTTTGTTGTACCTGCGTATGTACTTGATGTTACTAAGAAGTCATTGTTGTAGCTGTAGTTTATGGTTTGGTTTAGAGTTCCACTTTGAGTAAGTGAGGTTAATAGCTCTGCATCGTAAGTATAGTTTATACTTTCACTAGCATTTGTGATAGTTCCTAGTCTATCTGCAAACAGATAGGTATAAGAAGTAGTTCCCTCAGGAGTATTTGTACTTACTAAACGGTCTTTAGTATAAGTGTTTGAGATAGTTCTTGTACTTGGTTTTACTATCTTAGTGATTTTTCTGTTTTTGTTATAGGTGTAGGTGGTGGCTTTGCTTAGTGGTGATGTGTGGTTTGTGGGGCTTTTGGTACTTAAGTTAGTGCCATTTATAACTTGCACTTTTTTTTATGTTGTCGGATGATTATTTATTTCATATACACTGTATCCAAATGCAATTAAGATAGATACTGCTGCTATTATTAATGTAATTTCCATTTTATAATTCCTCTAGTTCATCAATTTTTTTATACGCTTGTTTATTTACCACCACTATCGCAAGAGAAAAGCACACTATTAAAATTGTTGTAATCATTATTGATATATCATCAGATGATTTATAGTGAGTTGCTAACCATCCACTTAAGGAGAGTAATATTGCTGAAAGTATTCCAAAAACTACTTTTAACCAACCTGCTCTTTAATTTTTTCACTTTTACTCATAATACAATTATATCATAAGTTGTCAAGTTTCACCACGTTGTACCATTTCAAAAGCAATATCTTGAAACTCACTTGGTAAAATCTTAAATATTTCAGGCTTCGTTTGAAACCAACTTTAA
>JADGEZ010000040.1 GCA_016744115.1 Sulfurimonas sp.
TACACTCATTTTCTTATCCCTATTTTTTCTATTTCAATTTTAACATTTTAGAAATAAGAAAACAATTTTTACTGGTTTAGTTTTAGGGGTTCATTATAGTTAAAAAAATGAGAGATAAACCTAACTATCTTTGATGAGGGTGAAGTTTTTTATCTCTATGTACTGAGCCTTTCCAAAAGTGATTTACTAACCAATAGCCTCCTAAAGAACCAAGTGTTGAGAATATAAGTGTTCCAAAATAAAGTGGTATAAAAATATCATCAAAATTTTCACTAAACCAATCAAGAGTCATCTCAACTGGGGCTATTTCTGTGCCTAGTATAAATGAGCCTGTTAAATATTCTATATAGTACATTGGCGGCATCGTAAAGGGATTGCTAAGCCAACACATTGCAAGGGCAATGGGTACATTAAATTTTAAAAACGGTACTACTCCCAAAACTGCCAACATCTGCATAGGCATAGGTATAAAAGCGATAAATAAACCGATAAGTACAGCTTTGCTTACCATCTTACGATTTGTTGAGAGATACTCTGGAGGAATGTTATACTTTTTTATAAAGGATCTTAACTTTTCGTGTTTAGATGTTTTTTTAAGTGTTTTTCTTATCATAATACCAATTATACACCTCTATAGCTTATATATTAAATAATATGCTAAAATTTCATTATTAAACAGGAGTATTGATGTCATTTGAAAAATTAGGGCTTATTAAGCCATTGCTGAGTGCGATAAATGAATTAGGATACGAACATCCTACATTGATTCAAAAAAGAGCTATACCTTTAGTGATGGCTAAGAGTGATATATTTGCTACTGCACAAACTGGAACTGGTAAAACTGCTGCGTTTGGATTGCCAATTTTACAAAGACTTCGTAAGAGTGATGGATCAAGTGATAGAGCTTTAAAGGCTGTTATTTTATCTCCGACTAGGGAACTTTCTATCCAAATTTTTGAAGATTTTACTCAATATTCTAAACATATGAAAGTAGAATGTGCGGTACTTGTAGGGGGTAAAGATATTGAATCTCAACAGCGTATATTAAAAAAAGGTGTAGATATTGTGATTGCCACACCTGGTAGGTTTTTAGAACATATACAAAGAGGTTTAAATATCTCCAGTGTTGAGGTACTTGTTTTAGATGAGGCCGATAGAATGTTAGATATGGGTTTTACAAAAGATATAAGAAAAATCCACCCACTTCTACCAAAAAAACATCAGACCTTACTTTTTTCAGCAACCTATAGTGATAAGGTAAGAAAACTCTCAAAACTTGTTTTAAGAAGTCCAGCCTTTATAGAAACATCAAAGAAAAACTCAACTGTTGATACTATCAATCAAAAAGTGTATTTAGTAGATACTCATAGAAAAGCGGAACTTTTAGCTTATCTTATAGGGTCGAGGAATTATCCTCAAGTTTTGGTTTTTACAAGAACTAAGGTAAGTGCAAATGAACTTTTTACAGAACTCCAAAAAGATGGCTTGAAATGTGGGCTTATTCATGGCGATATTACTCAGGCAAAAAGATTAAAAACACTGAGTCTGTTTAAAGAGGTGAAGTTAAGAGTGCTTGTTGCTACAGACATAGCATCTCGTGGGCTAGATATAGAAGAGTTGCCGTATGTCATTAACTATGAGCTTCCATCTGTGCCTGAAGATTATGTGCATCGTGTAGGCAGGACAGGACGAGCTGGAAGAGATGGAGAAGCTATCTCGCTTATAGATATTTATGAAAAGTATGATATTAAAGAGATTGAGAGGGTAATAGGGCAGAAGATAGCCCAAGAAACAGTTGAAGGCTTTGAGCCAGATCCAAATATTAGAAGAAAAGATATTGATGATATTAAGTTAAAAAGTGAACATAAAAAACCAGAAAAAAAGAAAGCTAGAGAGTACAACAAAAACACTTCTAAGTCAGTGAAAACCAAGACTACATCAAAGAAAAGAAGAACTACTAAAAGAGATAGCTAAGGCATGAGTCGATGGGATTTAGGAGCTTTTTTTGAATCTACTTCGTTTGTATCTGGATGTTTAACGAGACCCTTATAAATCACAGGACAATCTTTAGGCATCACAATTTTAGAACCATTTTCAAGCATATAGGCACTCTCTCTTAAGACATAGCTACCCATTTTCATATTTTTTTGACCAAAGCCTTGTTGTGCTACTAGTGCTTGTCCAAAGTTCATCATCTCTTTTCCCATATCAAACATAGAACTAGGTACAGCTTTGACTACATGTTTGTACATTGGAGTAGTTTTGTATAGTTTTGGTCTTTGTATAGTGCCTTTGTACTTTTGTTTTACCATCGCACAGCCTTTGTTGTCTAAGAGATAGGTATTAAAATAATTTATCTTCCCTTTTTTATGTATATTGGCATCAAGCATAATACGGTAGTTTTTTGTTCTTAGGGCGACATCATCTGTTGTGATAGTATTATTTTTAAGGCTTATGTTAAATGTTCCGTAGTCAATATCCGTACTGCTTCCTAGACTTTTCTTTTTTGCCTTATCTACGCCTTGAGAGATGAGATTAAGCATATTAAGATTAAGGGCATCATTGACACGGTTTACTTGTTTGTTTATAGTAACATCATTTAGGACTGAATCGCTAATAATAAAGTTGGTATTTCCAATTTTTTTCTTTTTATAGTATAAAAAAGTTCCATTGACCTTTCCACTTTTAATAAACTTTTTATCTCCTAAAACCTTAGCTACTTTTTCAAAATCCAAATCTTTGGCAACACCACGATAGGTATAATGTTCATAGTGGATGGTAACAAGACCCCCCATAGAGTTACTTGTGATAATAATCTTACCAATAGACCTAGGTTTAAGTGAAAGCCCTCCTGCGTATTTTGCATGGACTTTGACCCCCTCAGGAAATGTGTCAATGCTGATAATACCATCTATACTTAGAGGATAAAATACGACAGAAGTGATTTTTACTGTTCTTTTGAGTGATTTAGTTAAAGTTTTTTCTAAGTAGAGGGTAGTTAAAGGTTTTAAAAAGAAGTATAAAAAAGTGATAATTAAGAGAAGTAGATATACAAGTATTTTTGATTTAGTAAACATGTGTATAACCCCAGATGATAAATAGTCATCTTAATGTTATCAAGAATAAGTTAATGAGAGTGTAAAAATCCACGATAAATCAAAACTTATGTCATTCTCAGCTTGACTGGGAATCTAGTCTAAAAGTTATTTCATTTAGTATTTTTTAGAAGTAAATTAAAATTCGGTTTTTGTAAAGGATGAACAATGTTCAGTAAAGTCTAAGACAGCCTTGCACAGGAACCGTAACCTGTTTATTATAGCCCATTCGTTTCTCACTCGGATAAACTATTGTCGTTATGTTATAATTGTTTGTATTAAAAGGAGATTAAATGTCAAAGGTAATTTTAGGATTGGATTTAGGGATAACTTCTATCGGTTGGGCTTTAGTTATGGTTGATGAAGAGAAAGCACTTAGTAATAACATCATTGCTAGTGGCGTGAGGATCTTCACCATTGCAGAACATCCAAAAGATGGGAAGTCTCTAGCCCTTCCTCGCCGTGAAGCAAGAGGTGCAAGAAGAACTACAAAGAGAAAAGCTCAAAAAATTCGAGCTATAAAAAGGCTACTTTTAAAAGAAAAAGTCCTTACTCAGCATGAACTAGACAATCTTTTTATTGGAAATAAAGGGCAAAAAGATGTTTGGGATTTAAGGAGAGAGGCACTTTATAGAGAGTTAGACAACAAAGAACTCTCACGAATCATGATACACCTTGCAAAACATAGAGGTTATTTCTCAAATCGTAAAAGTGAAAAACCTGATAAATCAGATAAAGAAGCTAAGGCTGTACTTGGGGGAATTGGATTAAATAAAAAGATATTAGAGGATACAAAATATTTAACCATAGGTGAGTATATATCTACTAAAGTTAAAAAACGAAATGGAAAAGATGTAGAAGGTAAACTCAACTATGAAAATTCGGTTGAGAGGTATATGCTTAGTGATGAGATTAGTACTATATTTTCTAAGCAAAAAGAGTTTGATAACAAGTTAGTAAGCGATGACTTGCTCCAAACTTATAAAGAGATAGCTTTTGAGCAACGACCCTTAAAGTCAGTGGCTCACATGGTTGCAAATTGTCCTTTTGAAGTTGATGAGAAAAGAGCCTCTAAGAGTTCTTATACCTTTGAGTATTTTCGTGCCTTACAAACAATTAAAAATCTTAGAGTTATTAACGATGATTTAGAACAGATGCCACTTTTGTTAGAACAAATTCACCAAGTGATAAGAGAAGCAAAAATTAATAACTTGAGCTATAAAGCATTAAAAAAACTATTTCCAGAGTATAAAGATATGAAGATAAAAGGTCTTCTTTACCACGATCAAAAAACTGGTGAGATTAAAGACCCTGAAAAAGTAAAATTTATAGAGTTTACTGCATATCAAAGGATAAAAAAGGCTATTCAAGAAGTAGATAACCTTTACTGGGAGAAGATAGAAAACGATACAGATACCTTAGATGCTATAGCAACAGTTTTGACGACTGAAAAAAATGATGAAGAATCTATGAAGCAACTCAAAGAGATAGTAGAGAGTGAGGCAGTTTGTGAAGCTTTAATCTCTTTATCATTTTCAAAGTTTGGACATCTAAGTAACAAAGCACTTAAAAAGATAATCCCATTTCAAGAAAAGGGAGAAGATTATGACAAGGCTTGTAAAAGTGCTGGTTATGATTTTCAGGCTATCTTTAAAGGGGATAAAACTCGATTTCTTCCACCTCTTAGTAAACAAGAAAACTTAGAGATGACAAACCCTGTAGTCAAGAGGGCTATAGCTCAGATGAGGTTGGTTTTTAATGCTTTAGCTAGAGATTATGGGGAGATTGATGCTGTACATGTGGAGTTTACGAGAGATATAAAGAAATCCCATGACGACAGAAGAAAAATCCAAAAAGCTCAAGGTGAATTTAGAGATACAAAGGAAAAAGCAAGAGAACAGGCGATAGATAAGCTAGGCAAAGAACCAAGTGGACATGAGTTACTCAAGTTTAGACTTTGGGAGGAGCAAAAGCATTATTGTATCTACAGCGGAACATACATAAATCCTGATACCTTGTGTGATCCTTATGCCACACAAGTCGATCACATCCTCCCTTATAGCCGTTCAATGGATGACAGTTTAAACAACAAAGTCTTATGTTTAACAAAAGAAAACCAAGATAAAGGTTCTCTTAGCCCATTTGAGTATATGGGCTCAGACAAGCAAAGTAGCAGATGGTTAGAGTTTGTTGAGAGAGTCAATGACTTAGACAAAAAGAAACAAGCGAAAAAAAATAGACTACTCAAAACTAATTTTGATGACAGTAGTGAAATTGATTTTAAAAAGAGAAACATAAATGACACCTCTTACATCTCTAAGTTTGTAAAAAACTATATAGAATCACATATAGCCTTTAAAAAATCAAATATGACAAGACATGTGTTTACGATGAATGGGATGCTAACATCACAACTCAGATATAAATGGGGAGTAGGAGATAAAAACAGAAACAACCACCTCCACCATGCAGAAGATGCTATCATCCTCGCCTTTTCTACACAGTCTATGGTACAAAATCTCTCAACAGTTTCTGCAAAAAGAGAAGGTTTTAGTTATAAAGATAAAAAGGAAAAAGCAAAGTTTTTAAGATTTATAACTCCATTAGAAGAGTTTGGAGTAAAAGTTAAAGAGAGTTTAGAGCAAATCTTTGTCTCACACATGCCAAGGAGAAAGATAGGAGGAGCAGCCCATAAAGCCACAACTTACAGCAACAAAAGCTTTTCTCATAAAAAAGAAAATGGACAAGTTGAGTCATTAAAAGGTGGAAGTAAGGTAAATAATGTAAAACTTAAACATGGAATAGCCTTAAATGATGGGATGCCAAGAGTGGATTTATTTCAAAATAAAAAGACAAAAAAGTATTATCTCGTGCCAATCTATGTAAGTGACTTTGTTAAAGATAAGTTACCAAACAAAGCGATAGTTGGGGCTAATAAACCATGGTTAGAGATGGATGAGGCTTATGAGTTTAAGTTTTCTTTTTATAAAAGGGATATGATAGAGATTAAGACCAAAAAAACACTTACTAAAGAGTCTGTTGAGCATATAGGCTATTATGATAGTACACATAGTGGAACGGCAAATATTATATTTAAAGAGCATGATGGTTCAAAAGAATATAACTTTGGATCACAAAACCTAGTGTTTATAAAAAAATACCAAGTAGATGCCTTAGGAAATTATGTTGAGGTAAAAAATGAAAAAAGACAAGGAAGTATAAAAGAGGGTAGAAGAAAAAATAAAGGATAAAAAATGAGTGCATGGAGAACTATCTTAGTAACGAAGCCTTGTAGCTTAAGTATGAAAAACCTCCAACTAGTATATGAACCTAAAGATGAGGCTACTATAAGAGTGCCTCTTGAAGACATAAGCGTCATAGTCTTAGAAAACAATCAAGCGACTATGACAGTAGCCCTTTTAAGTATGTGTGCTGAGAAAAAAATAGCCCTTTTTACTTGTGACACCTACCACATGCCTAATGGTTTGTTTACTCCTTTTCATCAGCATTCAAGATTTTCTCAAATATCTCATATACAAAGAGATATGAAAAAAGCACTCAAAAAGCAACTATGGCAAAAGATAATCACTCAAAAAATCATAAATCAGTCTCAACTACTCAAGTACTTTGACAAGGACAACCTACAGCTAGAACTTTTAACAAACAAAGTAAAATCAGGAGACAGTGAGAACTTAGAAGCACTAGCTGCTAGAAGATACTGGAGTAGGTTGTTTGATGATTTCACTCGTGATCAAAAAGGACTTGACCCAAGAAACATAGCACTCAACTATGGATACGCCATAGTCCGTGGAGCAATAGCTCGTTCTTTAGTCTCTTATGGACTTCTCCCCACCTTTGGAGTGTTCCACAACTCGGAGTTAAATGCGTATAATTTGGCTGATGATATGATAGAACCATTAAGACCCATGGTTGATATGGTCGTTAAAAGATTAGAGTTAGAAGATGAGCTTGATGTTCACATGGGTGTAGATGTCAAAACTGCTCTTATAAATGTCTTGTATATGCAAATGAGGTTTAACGATGAGGATGTTACAGTACTCAATGTGTGTGATTTTATGACACAAACTTTTGTAAAATCCATGAAACTCAATGATTCAAGCAAATTGAATTTACCTTCGGTAGTTTGAGGATGGCTAGGTATATGTGGATATTTGTATTTTTTGATTTACCAACAAAAACGAAAAAAGATAAAAAGAAATATACAGAGTTTAGAAGGTTCTTACTCAAAGACGGTTTTATAATGATGCAGTTTTCTGTATATAGCAGAATCTGTAAGGGCGAAGATAGTGTAAAAACACACAAAAAAAGAGTCAAAGAGCATCTCCCATCAAAAGGACATATACGGATGCTTTGTATTACTGATTTGCAATATTCAAAGATGGAAATATTAGTAGGTGTAAAAAAAGAGGAAGAAAAATTAGAAAAAAAACAACTTTTACTCTTTTGAGTAAAAATGTAACACTTTTTCTTTGAAATCTAAAGAAATTTACTGTTAAAAAAGTGTATTTTGAAATAATTGTAGCTAAAAATTGAGATAAATCTGGATAAATATAGCTAATTCAAGAAAAAATTTTAGAGGTTTATATACAAGAAGACCCTCAATAAGAGGGGTTTAAAGTGTACGAAGTATAGCGTATCCGAGTGAGAAAGGGGGCTATAACTCCACTTGAATGGACTGCGATTTATTAGTAAGTATAGCGTATCCGAGTGAGAAAGGGGGCTATAACATTATACTGTCACAGTCGTCGAATACGATTAGTATAGCGTATCCGAGTGAGAAAGGGGGCTATAACCTTTGTTTCTTAGCTATAACTTCATTGATTAGTATAGCGTATCCGAGTGAGAAAGGGGGCTATAACACTGGTCCGCTGTATAATCTTCTTCCCATAAGTATAGCGTATCCGAGTGAGAAAGGGGGCTATAACCAGTATGTCAAGGGGATAAACTATAATCTAAGTATAGCGTATCCGAGTGAGAAAGGGGGCTATAACTAACAACAGAACAAGAATACAAAATAAAAGAGTATAGCGTATCCGAGTGAGAAAGGGGGCTATAACCTCTCTTTTAATTCACTCACTTCCTCATTAAGTATAGCGTATCCGAGTGAGAAAGGGGGCTATAACTAGATACATTCAATAGTATTATACTATTTTAGTATAGCGTATCCGAGTGAGAAAGGGGGCTATAACGGCATATACATCTACATCTACATCTACATCAGTATAGCGTATCCGAGTGAGAAAGGGGGCTATAACCGACCTGCAAGTAGGCTCTGATAAAGTTACAGTATAGCGTATCCGAGTGAGAAAGGGGGCTATAACACAAAAGGATCAATTACACGATCTGTCAAAAGTATAGCGTATCCGAGTGAGAAAGGGGGCTATAACTTTTAAAACGCTATATCCACCAAAAGCTAAAGTATAGCGTATCCGAGTGAGAAAGGGGGCTATAACTCCATATTAATATTACAGCCGATGTAATATAGTATAGCGTATCCGAGTGAGAAAGGGGGCTATAACTATATTTCTGATGAGGAGAGGGACTTACTTAGTATAGCGTATCCGAGTGAGAAAGGGGGCTATAACACCGTTGTCTAAATCAAAATAAATCAATTCAGTATAGCGTATCCGAGTGAGAAAGGGGGCTATAACACAGTCGAATGAAATTTAAATGCTGAAATAAGTATAGCGTATCCGAGTGAGAAAGGGGGCTATAACATTGGGCAAGCCGGATTCATTTCAGGCAAGAGTATAGCGTATCCGAGTGAGAAAGGGGGCTATAACGAGCTATTAAAAAATGATAGAGAGTTTTTAAGTATAGCGTATCCGAGTGAGAAAGGGGGCTATAACAACTCATCGGTATCATCAACCGCACCATTTAGTATAGCGTATCCGAGTGAGAAAGGGGGCTATAACAGTAATGCCGGCGGCATCAAGATTGGAAACAGTATAGCGTATCCGAGTGAGAAAGGGGGCTATAACATCATCGAATGAAATTTAAATGCTGAAATAAGTATAGCGTATCCGAGTGAGAAAGGGGGCTATAACATATCCGTACCAACTTCGATAAGTTCTTTTAGTATAGCGTATCCGAGTGAGAAAGGGGGCTATAACTTAATGAGATAGCTCACTCACAAAACTATTAGTATAGCGTATCCGAGTGAGAAAGGGGGCTATAACACAATGTAGCCCATAGACAAAAGATAGAACAGTATAGCGTATCCGAGTGAGAAAGGGGGCTATAACTTTTTGTATATGTATTGACTTTATTGACTTAGTATAGCGTATCCGAGTGAGAAAGGGGGCTATAACAAAAGCGATGCCAACATTTTAGTAAAATTGAGTATAGCGTATCCGAGTGAGAAAGGGGGCTATAACACAATTGAAATACTAATGAAAAATTTCATGAGTATAGCGTATCCGAGTGAGAAAGGGGGCTATAACGCTTTGAAGTAAGTTATTGAAATTTGGACGAGTATAGCGTATCCGAGTGAGAAAGGGGGCTATAACCGAATACATTTAGTTCCATCAAATTTAGCAGTATAGCGTATCCGAGTGAGAAAGGGGGCTATAACTGTTTAATTCAAACTTCTATACTATACAGTCGTGCTACTATTGTTATGTTCTTGTTTCTTCCTGCTTTTTTTGTGCCAAATTGATGCACTAAGGGATACTGATAACGCTCATATCCAGCGGTGGCATTTACCCCTACTGTTAAGGAGCTTTTAAAAACTCTTGATTTTAAAGAGTCTCTCATATCTCCTGATTTGTGCAATATCTTGTCTGTACCTAGTCTGTAGTTCTTATGAGTGGCTTTTTTGATTGGACTCCATCTTTTACCATCAGGTGTAGTTTGTGTCTCAAAACTCTCCTCTACAGTGTTCACTAGATGATTGGCTAGTTCTTTAAGAAGAGGTTTCAAGTCTTTTGTTTTTTTCTCAATATCGTCTAAAGTCTCTTGTAAATCTTCTAGTCCAGTTACTTCTGTTTGCATTTTAACTGCCTTTGGTGTATAATTTGAGTAGAGATAAGTAAAGTAAATTTCAGCGGTAGAAAGGGTGGCTTGTACATCGACGTGGGTTCGATTCCCACCTTACTTATCTATAAAAGTATCGCCTTTGTTTACTCCTAGTGTCTCATAAAAAGTGGCTAAGAGGGCTGTTTGGCTTATTTTTTCATAGGCTTTGTTTTTTGTAGCTTTTGGGAGTTGTTTCCATAATATAGCGTATCCGAGTGAGAAAAGGGGCTATAACCAACTCATTAAAATTCTTGAATTATATGCGAGTATAGCGTAATTTCATAAAAAAAGTGAGTGGGTGTAATTTTAGGACTTAAAGTTCAAAAATTTATAGCGAGTATAATATTTAATGAGTTGAAAGGATGTTTTATTGAATTTAGCTATAATATTGGATGAATAAATTTAATGAAAAGTATATGAAAAATGAATACGGATATATTGTAGGTAAAATTAGTAGCACTTTAGCCAAGCTATTAAACAGCAAAACACAATCTGTTATTTTAAGTTATGACACTCTCATTAAAAACCTCAAGCATCATCCAGATTTAACACAAGAGGAATATTTACTCCTAGACAAGATAATAGGCAAAAGTCATTTTATCGCTCAAGATGGTAAACACACACTTGCAATAATCCTAGAACATAGTAAACTTTATCATTATACTTTAAAAATCACTAAGACAGGTAAGGCGATATTTTTAACATCATTTAGAAGAACGAATGAAATTAGTATTGAAAAAATAAGAAAAAAAGATAAAAAAGGGAAAGTAAGAATTATAAAAGATCATTTGCCATAAGTGAGAGGACTTGCTGTCTCCCCTCTAGCCCGTTCCCTAATAAATTAGAGCGGCACGGCCGCAAGATTCACCGCGTTAACTTATGTTTACATAGAAATTATAACACAAAAATAGAGTATACTCAAATAAAAAGCCTAACTTATTTTCCCCTAGCAACAAACTCCAAAACCGTAGCATTGATACAAAATCTTTTTTTTCCATCTGAAAGTGGGAAAACATGCCCTAAATGGATTCCACTTTTTTTAGCGATAATTTCTACTCTTTTCATCCCATAAGAATTATCTTCTTTTTCTATAGTAGCGTTATCTACTGCCTTATAAAAACTAAGCCAACCAGTTTTTGAGTTAAATCTATCTTTGGTATCAAAGAGTATCTCGCCTGAGAGTTTATCTATAAAAACTCCATCAGGTGTATTTTTAAATATATCGTATTGCTTACAAAAGCGTTTATCAGTTCCTTGGTTAAAGGCTACTTTATAACTCTCAGAGTCTTTACCCAGTTTAAAATCCGCTAGTACCTTATAAAAATCTTTTCTTTGCATAGAGCCAATATGTGCAAAAACCTCTTTTGAGTTTTCTATAAAGATGATAGTAGGCGTAGCAAATAGTTCCGTTTTAATGCTAAAGTTTTTTAAACTACTTGCTAAAACACTTCGCATAGGAATTGTTCCTTTATAGCTAGAACTTACATCTTTTTTAAACTTTTCACAGTAAGGACAATGAGATGGAGATGTGATTATGAGTATCTCTTTTCCCCCAAGAGGAAGTGTAAACTTTTGTTTTTCATTAGACATTTTAAACTTTACTCCTGTACTATGATTTGGACAGTATCCCTTAGGATTTTTAGCTAAATAATCTTGATGATAAGCCTCAGCAGGATAAAAAATATCAAGGGCTTTTATCTCGGTGACAATTTTTCCATAACCAGCTTTTAAAAGTACTTTTTGATAGGCTGATTTTGTTTTATAAGCTACATTTTTTTGCTTTTGATTCGTCCAAAAAATGGCACTTCTATAGTTGTTTCCTATATCATTTCCCTGAGCGTTAAGTTGTGTTGGATCATGGAGTTGCCAAAAAGATTTTACTAAGTCATTTGCAGTTACTTTAGAGTTGTCAAAACTCACTTTTACAGCTTCAGTATGATTTATAATATCACTATTTATTTTTAATCTTCTATATTTTAGGACACTATCGTATGTAGGGTTTTTATAGTTGCCACCAGCGTAACCAGACTCTGCTTTAAGAATTCCAGGTATATTTTCAAAGTGTTTTTCAACACCCCAAAAACACCCTGCGGCAAATACAATTTCTACTAGCATAGTTTACTCCTAAGTTATTTATCTTCTTATAGTTTGATCGATCAACTCAAGATTTTGATCTTTCATGTGCATCTCACTGTATGGACCAGCAGGAAGTGTATTCACTATTTTTTTATTTGCAATATGCGCATATTTTACATAATCAGCAGTAGCAGTATTTACAGCGGCAACAACGACTTTCGCGATTAATCCTAAAATCCCTCCACCAGTATCTCCACCACCTAAATCTACAACAACGGTGCCAGTGTATTTCCATAACTCTTGAGATGTTTTAGTCGATACGATTTTAGCCTCTATAGATATAGTAAGTCTTGAAGCAAGTACCATATATGAAACATCCCATTTCTTTATTCTAGTAAACAAGACTGCATCAGCACCAAAATATTCATAATATTTATCAAGGGGCATATTGTATAAAACCTCAGTATCATACACACCCTCTTGTTTCATTATATCACTCACCATCTCTGTTGGAAATGTATAATATCCCTTTAAAGCAAAAGGTACTTCTGTAGTTGTCATATAATAATCTTTCGCCTGTGCATCCGTGCTTTGGTTCATAGGAGGAAGTATAAGTATTGAGCGAGGTTGTTGTTCATACATTTTAGGGAACTCTGCTACTTTTTTTACCTTTGGTGAAGAAGAAGCACAGCCAGTAAATATAAGCATAGAGACTATAAAAATTAAGAGTGCTATAAGTCTATTTTGCATCATTTATTTTTCCCTTCCATAAGGTCTATTTTTTTAATCATTCTATTCATAAAGTGAGCAGATTCGGGATATATTGATTTTTCTTTGTTAAAGCTCTCTATAGCCTGAGCTGCTTTACCACCTTTGAGATAGATATAACCTAGGTTTGCATACATCCCAGGAGCAACTCTACCCGAACGGCTCTCACTTGCATTTTCAATAGCATATTCTATTGACTTTTGTAATTCTAAGGCAGTATTCACGCCAAGATTTTTTTTAGAATCATAGTAGCTTTGGCTGTAGTCTCCGTATATATATAAAGGTTCTTGCTTGGTACTACAAGCTGACATTAACAATGCTATAGTTGTTATTACTAGCAAAGGTATTGTTTTATTGTTTTGCATTTATTGTACTTCTATCTCTTTAGCTATACCATCACCAAGAAAGATTTCTCTATGAATGATGAGAATCTTATCTTTATATACTTGAACTATATGTTTACCTGATGTAAGAAAATATTGATTATCTTTAGAAACTTTCACGCTAAATCTTTCTCCATTATCTATTGAAACCATCGTATTTTTTAGACTTCCTGTAAAATAAAGAGAAGATTTTTGACTAGCATTTACCACGCCCTCTTTATAAGTACATCCAGATAAAAACATAAAAGCAAATAGGCTTATCATGAGTATTATTTTTTTCATTATTTAGCTCCCACTTGGATATATAATTTTGAGTAATCTTTCTTTTTTATATATGGTTTTAAGTTACCATTTAGGATAGTGGCTAGAGAAACTTCAGTATCAGGAGTATACCCTAATGTAGTTTCTATACTCACGGTAGCTATTTTTTTACCAGGTAAACTTATCATCATATTTGTTTGAGGATTCTTAACTCTTTTACCTTCTTTATAAACATCAAACTTATCTCCAACTTTGATATTTTGACTTTTGCCACCTGATGTTATGAAAAGTCCATCTTCATAACCCAAAATATAGCCTCTCCATGGCTTATCAAGCATATTCTCAATGATATTTGAGGTCAAATCTGAAATCGCAGCATCAATCGCTTTATCGTTAAGTTGAGCATTGTATCCAGCCTTACTACCAAGACCCATAACAGTCCCAGCTTCACTAAATGATGTACCATTACCTGATTGAGAATAAATAATTAGACCAGTTCTAACATCTACGATTCGAATATGAACCTTTGCAAATACTTCCTGTTTTTTAACACGGCTAAATATTCCTACATCACTTGTTTCTTTTCGCCCAAACTCCGTAATAGAACCAAGGATTAAAAAATCAGCGGAGTTATCAAGTTTAGTATGCTTTCCTAGTTTGAGTTCTTCTTCTATTTTTGATAAATCAGCACGCTCAAGCATAATAAATCGACCTGATTGAAACAGTTTTGTAGATAAAATATCCATCGCTTGTTTTCCAATCTTGTTATTATTGTCATCTATAAAAAAACTTTGTCCATATCTGGTTTCATTTGTAAATCTACCTATAGCAACCTTTCTTTTTAAGCCAGTAGGTACATTTTCTTTAAGTTTTAAGGTCTCACTAATTTGTGCTTTATTACCTTTTGCTATCTTATGTGTTTGTATTTTTTGCATAGTAGCACAAGCAGAAAATAACATTGAAATAGCTAAAGTTGAGAGTAATTTTTTTAAAAACATGGTAATCCTTGTTTATTTAAATAAAGGTGAATTATACATAACTAAAATTAATTTTTTACTTATGCCACTTATTTGTCAGCTTAGCCAACTCTTCTTCAGTTAATCCCGTACTTAGTTTGATTGTTTGTTTATCTACATTTGAGTTTAATAAACTCTCTACCATGTTTTTTAATTTGTCATTTGCTTTTTCTTCAGCTTCTTTTTTTCCTTCTTTTTTACCTTCAATCTTCCCTTCAATTTTCCCCTCTTTCTTCCCCTCAATCACACCAATCACATAAGTAGATTCATAAGCACTAGCTTGATCGTGCAGAGATTTTTGGTACTTGTTATAATCTAGTCTTTCATCCTCTTTCATTTTTAAGTAGTCTAAGGTTTCTTTTGCTTTTAGAAGACCTTTAGCTTTTGGGTTTTCTGGTATCTCTTCATTTTTTAGGAAGTTTATCCATTCATCTAGGGTGTCTTTT
>JADGEZ010000041.1 GCA_016744115.1 Sulfurimonas sp.
AACCCCAACCGTAGCTTTGGCTACGCTTGAGAATATTTGCCTTGATTAAAACTCTCTATAAAGTGCTGAGACATATAGGAGTTTTGCAAGAAGTCTAATGATTTCAAAATTAAAATCATTGAAAAATTTAGATTTCATGTGAACTTGACTAGATTAAATATGCTTAAGTTTAATGAGAATATAATCTTCTTATCAGCTATGAATTTATTTCTGTCCTATTACTTACGATAGTCTAAATTTATAAACTTAAAAAAGTGTTACAATCTCACGCAACCATAAGTTCTCCAGGTTAATCCGATGAAGTGTTTCATGAAGCCCATAAACAGGATGTTTACTGATTCATTATAAGCTATTTTTAAGAATTATACTTTTAGTTATTTTCTTTTTCTAAAAACATAAAGCCCTAAAATAAGGCATTTAAAATCTATTTTTTTAAAAAAATTATTTTATAGAAATCTCATCGGATTTACCTATATTCCTACTATAAAACTATAATAATAATTAAACTCTCATATACTTACACTATAATTTCATTATGAAAATAGATTTAGAATTAAAATCAGATTATATAGCAAAATACGAAGAGGGCTATCCTTTACTTTTAAAAGAGGCTCTTGTTGATTTTAATAAAGTGACTCAGGAGGGTATGCTTTTAAATCTTTTTGGTGCAAATAAGAAGTTTATCGCTAAAGCTTATTATGGAAATCAAAATAAAGGTTTTGGTTGGATTTTATCTTATGACAAAAATGAAAAAATAGACCTCAGATTTTTTAGTAAAAAAATTAAATCAGCTATAACATACAGAAAAGAGTTTTATGATGATGCTACAACTACAGCCTTTAGAGTTTTTAATGGTGAGGGTGATGGGGTAGGTGGCTTAAGCATTGATTATTATGATGGATATTATTTACTTACTTGGTATAGTGCTGGGATTTACACTTTTAAAGAAGAGATTCTTGAAGCTCTTAAATCTTGTGTAAAATATAAAGGGATTTATGAAAAAAAAAGGTTTGATACTAAGGGGATGTATCTTAGTGATGACGATGATTTTCTCTTAGGAAAGAGGGTAACTCATCCTTTGATAATCAAAGAAAATGGAGTAAACTTTACAGTATATCTTGATGATGGAGCTATGGTCGGAGTATTTTTAGATCAAAGAGATGTGAGAAAAACTCTCAAAGAGAAGTATGCAAAATCGGCGAGAGTTTTAAATACTTTTTCTTATACGGGAGCTTTTTCTGTAGCTGCTGCCTTAGGAGGAGCTTTAAGTACAACAAGTGTGGATTTAGCAAAAAGAAGTTTGCCAAAGACAAGTGAGCAGTTTGAAGTAAATAACATAAATCTTGATAGCCAAGAGATAATAGTAGAAGATGTATTTAAGTACTTCAAATACGCAGTTCGTAAAAAACTCACTTTTGATATGGTAATTTTAGACCCTCCAAGTTTTGCTAGAAGTAAAAAACATACATTTTCTGCCTCAAAGGATTATGTAAGCCTTTTAAAAGAAGCAATTCAAATCACAAAGAAAAATGGAATTATTTTAGCATCAACAAATTCTGCAAATTTTTCTATGATGACTTTTAGAGATTTTATCTATAGAGCCTTTAAAGATTCAAAGGTTACTTATGAGGTTTTAGAAAGTTTCACTCTTCCAAAAGATTTTAGAGTATTGGAGAGTTTTAAAGAGGGAAATTACCTCAAAGTTGTATTTATAAAGAAAAAGGAAAGAATTTGGAAGAAGTAGAAAAAAAAGAAAAAAAGTATTATGATTTTATTAGCATTGCAAAAAGAACTTCCCAAGAAGTTTATTTTATCGCACAACATGATAAAAATCTAGCCTTTGAGCTTTTACTTAAAAAAAGTGAGGCAAAACAAATTGTAGTAATTAGCAAGAGTAAAAAAAGTGCTGATTCTCTTTGTGAGTATCTCAAATCAAAAGATATACAATCCCTCGCAATCCATGGAAACCATAGAACCCAGCAGATAGATGATGCCAGAGCTTCATTTTTAGAAAAAGAGATAAATATTTTAATAACAACAGACATGATTTTAAAATCTTTTGAACTAAAACACAAGATGCAAGAGATAGTGAGTTATGATTTACCGCAAGACCCACAAGACTATTTTAACCGTTTACGCCTTGTAGATGAAGTTGGAAAAAGTATCTCTTTTGTATCAAGTGATGAAGAAAAACTTTTAGAGGGTATAGAATTTTCTATGCGAACTCAGATGAAAGAGAAAGAAATTGAGGCGTTTTCTCCAAGTCAAGCTCCTCAAAAAGAGAAAAAAAAGAAAAAGCCAAGGCACTCGAAAAAAAATAAAAATAATTTCTAATTCTTATGAAAATAACAGTAATAATCCCAAGTTATAATAGATACGAATTTTTAAAAAGAGCTTTGGCGTCTGTTTTTGCTCAAAGTTTTTTGCCCTTAGAAGTTATCGTTGTCGATGATGGCTCTTGTGATAAAACCTCTCAGATACAAGAAGATTTTCCAAACATAAAATACATATATCAAAAAAACTCTGGAGTTTCAAGTGCAAGAAATTTAGGGATACAAAACGCTAGTTATGATTGGATAGCTTTTTTAGATTCTGATGATGTTTGGGAAGAAAAAAAACTAGAACTTCAAGTGGACTTTCATCAAAAAAATCCAAATATCTTGATGAGTTATACAGATGAAAAATGGATCAGAAATTTAAAAGAAGTTAAAATTCCTAAGAAGTTTAAAAAGTTTGGTGGGTATATTTTTAAAGAGTGTTTATCACATTGTATTATCGCTCCTTCCTCTGTACTCATACATAAAAAGTTATTTGCTGATGTTGGTTTGTTTGATGAAGATTTAGAAGTGTGTGAAGATTATGATTTATGGCTTAGAATTGCTTTAAAAAATGAGATAGGTTTAGTAGAAGAGAAGCTGATTACTAAGTATGCTGGACATGAAAATCAGCTTAGTTTTAAGTATTGGGGTATGGATAGATTTCGAGTGATTGCCTTAGAAAATCTTTATATTCATTTTGAGTTTCAAAAAGAGATTGAGGAGTTGAAAAATTCAATAAAAAATACTTTAGTTCAAAAGTATAAACTCCTTTTAAAAGGTGCTATAAAATATGATAAAATTGCAGATATAAAAACATATAAGGAAAAATTAAAATTTTATGAATAATTTAACAAAAGAAACACAAAAAACACTTATCTATATTTTGATAGCCTTTACATTTTCAGTTTTAATGAGAATGATTTGGTTATACCAGTTTCAAGACATGGAAGCCTTTAAACATGCTGGTCAGTTTATGATAAACACAAATGATGGATATTATTGGGCGGAGGGTGCTAGAGATATTTTAAGTGGAATCTCACAAAAAAATGATTTATCTCCTATAAATTCAGCAGTATCACAACTCACTGCTTTTTTTGCTTTTATCCTTCCATTTTCTTTTGAAAGTGTTATCTTATTTATGCCAGTATTTTTAAGCTCACTTCTTGTTATTCCTATAGTACTTATAGCAAGAGTTCTAAATAATTTAGAGATGGGTTTCATAGCTGCCCTGCTAGCATCAATAACATGGAGTTATTATAACCGTACCATGGTGGGTTATTATGATACGGATATGTTAAATATTGTTTTGCCTATGTTTTTGCTTTGGTCTATGATAGGGGCTATACAAACAAATGAAAAAAAATACTTAATCATCGCAGCCCTAGACATCTTAATATACAGATGGTGGTATCCTCAAAGTTATTCCTTAGAGTTTTCATTTTTTGGATTAATTTTAGTTTATACCTTGATTTTTGAGAGAAAAAATATATACAGCTATAAACTCTTAGCGATTATGTTGTTTGCTATGATAGGATTAGATGATTTAACTCGCCTTGGATTAGTCTTAGTTTCATTTTATATCTTTACACAGAAGAAGTATGACAAGTATGTTTATTATATTTTTACAAGTGCTATAGTATTGTTTTTTGTCTCAGGTGGATTTAGTCCAATATGGGCACAGCTTAAAGGCTATATCTTTTCAAGAGAAGCTATAGTCGCAGATGAGGGCTTAAAGCTTCATTTTTTTGCCGTGATACAGACTATTCGTGAGGCTGGACATATTCCATTTGAGACTTTTGCAAATAGGATTAGTGGGCATAGTGTTACATTTGTTATATCAATACTGGGCTATCTATTTTTAGCATATAGACATAGAATCATGCTCTTAGCTCTTCCTATGGTGGGTCTGGGTTTTTTAGCAAGTGTTGGGGGATTGAGGTTTACTATATACGCCGTCCCAATTCTAGCCTTAGGAATTGCTTTTTTAATAACACAGATTGCTCAAAATATGCCAACAAAGAAGTTAAAGTATTTGAGTATGGTGGCTTTTACATTAATGGTTTTATATCCAAATTATCAACATATAGAGTCTTATAAAGTTCCAACGGTGCTTAACTCAAATGAAGTGACAGGGCTTAGCCTACTTAAAGAAAAAGCTCAAAGAGAAGATTACACTATTGCATGGTGGGATTATGGTTATCCCATACGGTACTATTCAGATGTAAAAACTTTGGCTGATGGAGGCAAACATGCAGGAGATGTAAACTTTCCAGTAAGTTTTATGCTTACATCACCACAAGAAGAAGCAGCAAGATTAGCAAGACTTGATGTTGAATATACAGAAAAAAACTTTGAATCAAATCGTAGTTATTCTAACATAGAACAGATGACAAAAGATTATGGATTTTCTGATACAAACGATTTTTTGTTTTCACTTCAAACATATATAGAACTTCCTTCAAAAACAAGAGATATATATTTTTACTTGCCATATAATATGTTAAATATTTATCCCACAGTGAGAAAGTTTTCAAATATGAATCTGATGAATGGGGAAAAACAAAAAGAACCTTTTTATTTTATTAGTAGAAATTTTAGAGAGATAAAGGATAAAATCCAGTTAGGTCAAAATATATTTATCAATAAAAAAGATTTATCTTTAGAGATGAATGGAAAAAGAGTAGCTACGAGAAGATTCGTAAAAACATCTTATAATGAGGATAAAAAGTTTTATAAAGATATAAAACTACTTGATTTTGGTGCTGGTCTTAGTATCATATATATGTCAGCTTACAATACTTTTTTAGTTCTTGATGAGAAAAGTTACAACTCTTTGTATATACAATTGATGGTTTTAGAAGAATATAATAAAGAGTTTTTTGAACCAGTAGTTGCAAATCCATTTCTTAAAATATACAAGCTTAAGATATAAAGGTAAAAGATGAAAAAAATCAAAAAATGTCTTTTTCCAGCTGCTGGATATGGCACAAGATTTTTACCAGCAACCAAAGCAATTCCTAAGGAGATGTTGCCAGTCTTAACAAAACCACTTTTACAATATGGTGTTGAAGAAGCAATGAGTGCAGGTATTTCAACTATGGCAATTGTTACAGGTCGTGGTAAGAGAGCGATAGAGGATCATTTTGATAGATCTTATGAGTTAGAGAATCAGATAAATGGTACACCTAAAGAATCTCTCATGAGCGGTATCCGTGATATAATTAAAAGATGTACTTTTTCCTATACGAGACAGCATGAGATGAAAGGTTTAGGACATGCTATCTTAACAGGGGAAACACTTATCGGGGATGAAGCCTTTGGGGTTATCTTAGCCGATGATTTATGTGATAACAATAAAGAAGATTCTGTACTCACTCAAATGATACAAGTCTATGAAAAGTACAAATGCTCAATCATAGCAGTTCAAGAGATAGATATAAATGATACAAATAAGTATGGCGTAATTGCGGGTAAGATAGAAGAAACGGACATCATCAGAGTAGAAGATATGGTAGAAAAACCAGAACCAAAGGATGCTCCCTCAAACTTAGCAATAATTGGTCGTTATATTTTAACTCCAGATATTTTTGATATTATTAGAAAAACTCAAGCTGGCAAGGGGGGAGAGATTCAGATTACTGATGCACTTTTAACTCAAGCTAAACAAGGTAGAGTGATTGCATATAAGTTTAACGGAAAAAGATTTGACTGTGGATCAGTGGATGGTTTTGTTCAAGCAACTAATTATTTTTATAAGAAGAACTAAGTTAATATGAAATTATTTATAATTTTGATTTTTTTCTTAGTATCTCTTGATGCAAAAAAACCAGAATTATTTCTTTTAAATAATTACTCACAAGATTTAAATGTAAGTTCTTGGTATATGAGTGAAAAACTTGATGGTATCCGTGCGTATTGGGATGGGAAAAAACTCACTTCAAGAAACGGAAAAGTTTTTAGCAGTCCTGAATTTTTTACAAAAGACTTTCCAAAACATAAACTAGATGGTGAATTGTGGACTAAAAGAGATGATTTTTCTACTGTTGTATCCATTGTAAATAAGAAAAAACCACATAAAAAATGGGATAAATTAACATATAATATTTTTGAAGTTCCTGATGCTAAAGGAAATTTAATCCAAAGACTAAGTCGAGTAAGAGAGACAAAGTACATAAAAATTATACAGCAAATAAAAGTCAAGAATCAAGAGCATTTAAATATATTTTTAAAAACCATTGAAAGTAAGGGAGGGGAGGGACTTGTTGTTCGTGATGCTAATTTAGCATATTATACAGGGAGAACTAAAAGCTCACTTAAAGTAAAAAGTTATACAGATACAGAATGTAAAGTAGTAGGGCATAATGAAGGTCAAGGGAAATATAAAAATATCCTAGGTTCTTTGTCTTGTAAAATGAAAAATAAGCAAGTTATCAAAATAGGAAGTGGGCTTAGTGATAAGCAAAGGCATAATCCTCCTAAGATTGGTGCTATAATTACATTTAAGTATTATGGATTAACAAGTAAGGGAAATCCACGGTTTCCTATATTTTTGAGACTTAGGGATTAGGATAAAGATTGATGCATTATGAAAATATTTTTGAAGAGATTGTAAAAGAAAAAGAATATATCGGATATTATAATCTAGTAAACCAAGATACAAATGCTTTTAAAAAATATGCAAAAACTGTTAAACAAAAAAATATAATAGTCATTGGGATAGGTGGAAGTACACTCGGAACTTACGCTATTTATAAATTTCTAAAACACTCAAAAACTCTTAGTAAACAACTGTTTTTTCTTGAGACAACAGACCCCATAGATATAAAATCTAAAATCCAAAATATTGACTTACAAGACACACTTTTTATTATAATCTCTAAGTCTGGAACTACTATCGAAACAGTTTCGATTTTTAAATATATTAACTCGCTTATTAGATGTGATAAAAATAATACTCTCGTAATTACAGAACATGACTCAAAACTAAGTGTATATGCTAAAAAAAATGATATACAATTGTTTGATATTCCTAAAGATGTTGGTGGAAGGTTTTCCGTTTTTTCAGCAGTTGGTTTGTTGCCTCTTGCTATCGTTGGTATAGATATAGATAAACTTTTAGATGGTGCTAGAGAGGTGTATGATTCTTTCTTTTTAAAAAAAGAGTTTTATGATAGACTTTTGAAAAAAGCAAGATTTTTTACAGAATATAAAAATGATTTTAATATCAATGTAGTATTTTCCTATTCATCACGATTAGAGGGTTTTAATAAGTGGTATATTCAACTTTGGGGCGAGAGTTTAGCTAAGATTGATATATATAACTTAAGACAAGGTTTAACTCCTATAGGCATAATCGGTCCAATAGATCAACACTCTTTTTTACAACTCATAGTTGAGGGTAAAAGAGATAAAACAGTGACTGTAATAAAAGTTGAAAATTTTGATAGCGATTTAAAAATTCCAAATGTAAAATTAGCAGGATTAGAAGAGTTAGACTATTTAGATGGCATCAAATTCTCTTGCCTTATCAACAAACAAGCAGATGCTACAATAGAGTCTATTAATAGCTTTGATGATATACCTTGTGATGTGATAACAATGGATGGTGTATGTGAAAAATCTATAGCTAGTTTAATGTATGAGTATGAACTTTTAACCTCTCTTTGTGCAAAATTTATGGATATAAATGCTTATGATCAACCTGGAGTTGAAAGTGGAAAAGTTATTTTGAAAAATAAACTAAAAAAAGAGAATAGATGAAAATAGCTATAGTTGGCATAGGGTATGTAGGTCTCTCAAATGGGATGCTTCTTTCTCAAAGAAATGAAGTTGTAGCCTTAGATGTAGATAGTGAAAAAGTCGAGCTTTTAAATAAAAAAATATCGCCTATAGAAGATAAAGAGATTGAGATTTTTTTACAAAGAGATGATTTAGACTTTAGAGCAACGCTAAGTAAAGAGGAGGCGTATAATGATTCGGATTTTGTAATTGTTGCTACTCCAACTGATTATGATACGCATACAAATAACTTTGATACATCTCTTGTAGAACTTGTAATCAGCGATATTTTAAAAATAAATCCAAAAACAACAATTGTCATAAAATCAACTGTACCAGTAGGATATACAGCCTCTATAAATAAAAAATTCAATACTACAAATATACTATTTTCACCAGAGTTTCTAAGAGAGGGTTACGCTTTATATGATAACTTACATCCAAGTAGGGTTATAGTGGGTGAAAAATCCAAAAGGGCTGAGGTCTTTGCAAATCTTTTAGTAAAGGGTGCAAAAAAAGAGGATATTGAAGTTTTGTTTACAGAGTCTAGTGAGGCAGAGGCTGTCAAATTATTTTCCAATACTTATTTAGCAATGCGTGTATCTTTTTTTAATGAACTTGATTCTTATGCGCAGACAAATAACTTAAATACAAAAGATATCATTAATGGAGTAAGTTTAGATACAAGAATAGGAAATCATTATAACAACCCTTCTTTTGGTTATGGAGGGTACTGCTTACCTAAGGACACTAAACAATTGCGTGCAAATTATGAAAATGTTCCAAATAACTTAATAGGGGCGATTGTAGATGCCAACAGTACGAGAAAAGACTTTATAGCTGATAGTATTATAAATAAGAAGCCAAAGATTGTTGGTATATATAGATTAGTTATGAAAGCAAACAGTGATAATTTTAGATCCTCAGCCGTTCAAGGGATAATGAAAAGGATAAAAGCTAAAGGGATAGAAGTTCTTGTGTATGAACCAGCTTTAAAAGAAGATACATTTTTTAACTCTAGGCTTATAAAAGATTTAGATGAATTTAAAAGAGTGAGTGAAGTGATAGTAGCAAATAGGTTACATGATGATTTAAAAGATGTTAGAGATAAAGTATATACTCGTGATATTTTTACACGAGATAAGTAAGAGGAGATAAAGGCAAAAAATGCAAAAAAATTCTAAAATATATATAGCTGGACACAAAGGTTTAGTAGGCAGTGCTATTTTAAAAAATATGATACAAAAAGGATATACAAATTTTGTTTATCGTACACATAAAGAATTAGACTTACTTAATCAATCCTCAGTTGAGCTGTTTTTTGAAAAAGAAAAACCAGAATATGTAATCTTAGCAGCAGCCTTAGTGGGTGGGATAGTGGCAAACAATACTTATAGGGCTGATTTTATCTATGAAAACCTACAAGTGCAAAATAATATAATTCATCAAAGTTATAAGAATGGTGTTAAAAAGCTTTTGTTTTTAGGAAGTACTTGTATTTACCCTAAAGAGTCTCCGCAACCTATGAAAGAAGAGTATCTTTTAAGCTCAGAGTTAGAATACACAAATGAACCTTATGCTATCGCAAAAATAGCAGGTATAAAGATGTGTGAGAGTTATAATATCCAATACGGCACAAACTTTATATCGGTGATGCCAACGAATCTTTATGGACCAAATGACAACTTTGATTTAGAAACCTCGCATGTACTTCCAGCACTTTTAAGAAAGATGCACGAAGCAAAACTAAACAATGAAAAAAAAGTTGAAATTTGGGGAAGTGGAAAACCTAGAAGAGAGTTTCTTTATAGCGAAGATATGGCAGACGCTTGTGTATTTTTACTTGAGCAAAGAGATTTTAAAGATACCTATGCACGAGATACCAAAGAGATAAAAAATACGCATATAAATATAGGAACAGGGCTAGATATCTCTATTAAAGACTTAGCTTTAATCATCAAAAAGATAGTGGGTTACAATGGGGAACTGTACTTCAACGATACAAAACCTGATGGCACAATGCTAAAGCGTACAGATTCATCAAAACTTCACAGTCTAGGTTGGAAGCATAAAGTAGAGTTAGAAGATGGGATTGAGATGATGTATGAGTGGTATTTAAATCATAAATGTTAAGTATAATAGACTTCTTATCACTTCCGTAGGACACTTTATAGAGAGCTTTACTCAGCGTTAAATAACCCCAACCGTAGCTTTGGCTACGCTTGAGAATATTTGCCTTGATTAAAACTCTCTATAAAGTGCTGAGACATATAGGAGTTTTGCAAGAAGTCTAATAAAGGAAAAGGAATAAAAATGCATACAATAAAATTAAATATAGAAGATAACATCTATAGTCATATTATGTTTTTATTAAAAAGTTTAAATTCTAAGGATATTGAAATTATAGAAGAAAAATCAATGTTTAGTAATACTGAAAATATACACTATGAAAACTGGACTCAAGAAGAGATAAGACAAATTGGTAAGCTTGGACATGATTCTAAAAGCTTCATAGATGATAAAGAAGATTATTCGCAATGGTAGGAAGTATATATTTGGCTAAAATATATTTTACAGATTTAAGTGAATATAAAATTAGACCTGTTTTAGTCATAAAAGAATTAGGAGAAGATTGTATATGTTTACAATTAACATCACAATATAATAAGAGTAAAATTAAAATTACAAAGGATGACTTATCTAATGGCAAATTAAAAAAAGATTCTTTGATAGTTGTACCTAAAAATTTTACTTTGCATAATTCAATTTTATTTAAATATATAGCAAATGTAAAAGAAGAAAAATTAAAAACTATATTTAACTTGTTTTGCAAAGAGATTGGTTGTGATGTATAATTCCTTAACTTCTACTTTAGTTATTTACGAATCATTGAATTAATATAAGAAATGAATTGATTTGATTACTAAACTAAAATCTCTAAAAAACCATCAAGGTTTTATGAAATACTTTAAAAACACATCATGGCTTTTTGGCGAGAAAATACTGCGTATGATAGTAGGACTTTTTGTAGGTATTTGGGTGGCTAGATACTTAGGACCCGAGCAGTTTGGACTTTTTTCTTATGCTGGGAGTTTTGTAGGACTTTTTACCGCCTTTGCTACTCTTGGACTTGATAGCATTGTAGTGAGAGAACTTGTAAAAGATGAAAATAGAAGAGATGAGCTTATAGGCACGGCTTTTTACTTAAAACTTATGGGGGCTTTTGGAGTACTAGCATTGCTAGCAATCGCTGTAAATTTTACCTCAAATGATACACTTACAAATACTTTAGTTTTTATCATAGCATCGGCTACAGTATTTCAAAGTTTTAATGTAGTAGATATGTACTTTCAATCTAAGGTGATGAGTAAGTATGTGGTGTATGCAAATATTATAAGTTTATTAATCAGTAGTATAACCAAAGTAGTACTACTCTTAAATGAAGCTCCTCTTGTAACTTTTGCATGGGTAATACTTTTTGATAGTCTTGTCTTAGCGATGGGATTTATTTATTTTTATATAAAAAATAACTTATCAGTTTTGAACTGGAAATTTGATAAAATCGTTGCGATTAGTTTACTAAAAGACTCTTGGCCTCTTATGTTTACTGTTATTATGGTTATGGTATATTTAAATTTAATCCCTATATTATTAAAATATTATCTTAATGATTTAACTTTGATTGCTCATTATCAAGTTGCTTTACGTATTGCTATATTAATAGATTTTATTCCAATTATTTTAGTTAATTCCATTTTTCCATATTTAGTACAATCATCTTTAGATACTAAAAGTTATTTAAATAATTTACAAATAATTTCAAATTATTTCAACTTAATAGTCTTGTTTTATTCCATTGCACTTATCGTATTTTCAAAAGAAATAATTCTTTTATTATACGGAAAAGACTATTTATATTCTGCTGAACTATTTAAATATATGGTATTATTGAATTTTTTCTCTTTTCATGGTTATTTAAGTGGCAGGTATTATATTATCGCTAAACTTGAAAAACAATATCTTTTGCGGGTTATATTAGGTTTATTAGTTTTATTGATATCATCAATATATCTGATTCCCAAATATAAAGTAGAAGGTGCAATAATGTCTTTATTACTTTCAGAATTTATGGTAGTATTTATATCAGATATCTTTAATTTAAATAAAACAAAAGATATTTTAATGATAAAATTAAAGAGTTTATATTTATTTATAAATTATAAGTCATATACGAGGAATAGCAAATGAAAAATGTCGTTTTTCTAGATTTTGATGGAGTATTATTTAATACAGTAAAAGAATCATATATAGTATCTATGATAGCTTTGAATAATAAAAATACAATTAATAATTTAAGTTTTAACTCTAATGAATATAAATTATTTTTAAAATTTAGATATTTAGTTTCTTCTGCTTGGAATTATAAATATATATTAAAATTAATTTCAGAAGGTGATATTGATAACCTCGAATTTAATTATCAATGTTTAATAAATAAAGCAAATAAAAATGAATACATTGAGTTTGAAAAATCGTATTTTAATACAAGAAATAAGTTACAAAATTTTTATATTACAGACTGGCTTAAATTAAATGAAGCATATAGTTTTTTTGAATTTATAAAAACTATTTTTGTAAATTCGGCTGATACATTTATCATTGTTACGACAAAGGACAAAGAAACAGTTCTAAAGTTATTAGAGCTAAATGGTGTATTCTTTAATGCAAATCGGATATACGATAAAGAAGATTTTGAAAAACATAAGAATAAAGCTAATATAATAAAACACATTATGAATATAGAAAATATAATAAAAGCAATTTTTGTAGATGATAATTTAGAACATCTGTTACCTTGTGAAAATATAAATAATTTAGATATATATCAAGCTAATTGGGGTTATATCTCAGAAAAAGATGCTAATGCAGTTGATGAAATAAGCATTGTAAACAAAATTAAAAAATTAATAGGATAAATATGTTTGGTATTGAAAAAAGACTATACGAACAGCTTTGTATTCTTAGAGATGAATATAAATTACAAGGTATAAAAGCAGAATTCGAGGCAGAGGGTTCTTCTTTTAGAGACTTAATGAGACTTAGAAGACTTACTTCTAAAGCTAATGTCAAATTTTATGTAAAAATAGGTGGAGTAGAAGCAATTCGAGATATTAAAGATACATTAGAAATAGATGTAGATGGGTTGATTGCTCCCATGGTAGAGAGTAAATTTGGAGCTAAAAAATTTTTTGATAGTTTAGAAAAAATATATGGCTCTCATAAAATTCATACAACACTCAACCTTGAAACAAAGAATGCTATAAGTCAGTTAGATGAAATCTTAGAATTTGCAGATGGAAGGTTTGATAATATTACAATTGGTCGTTCTGATTTAACTGCATCTTACTTTGATAATAAGATAAAACCAGATAGTGAATTTACATTCAAGCTTTTAGAAGAAATTGGACAAAAAATCAAGGATACAAATTTAACTTTTACAGTAGGAGGAAGTGTTTCTTCTAAAACAATTAAAAAAATAGATAATCAATACGAAAATTTAATAGAACTAATATGTAAATTGGAAACTAGAAAAGTAATTTTACCTATGAAGTCTTTTATTGAAAACAAAAAAGCGATTAAGGAAGCATTGAAATTTGAAGAATTATATATTCTTTCAAAACAAGAGTTTTCTGATCTTCATATTGCTTCTGAAATAGCAAGATTAACTGAACTAAAAAGGAGAATGTAATGAGTTTTGCACTAATAATACCAGCACAAGAAACAAATAATTACCATAAACTTGGTGATTTGGCTCCCTTTGGAGATACAACACTTTTGGAATGGAAAATAGCTCAGTGCAAAGAGTTTGCTAAATCAAGTCAAATATATATTAGTTCTAGCAGTACTATTATTAAAGATATTGCATTAAAAGAAGAAGTACATTTTATCAAACGGCGTATAAATCTAAAATATGATGATATGATTAGTGAAACTATAAAAAATTTAAATGATGAAAATATAATATGGGTTCATACAACATCCCCTTTTATGTGTTCTCAAATTTATTCAAAAATGTATAAAAAATATCAAGATGAAAATTTAAATTCATTAGTATCTGTAGAAATAAAAAAAGAATATATATTTTATAAAAATAAAAAGTTAAATTTTAATGATAATTTTATATCTAGAAAAAGTATTGAGC
>JADGEZ010000005.1 GCA_016744115.1 Sulfurimonas sp.
ATACTTAATGCCATTTAACATAGGATTACAAGAGAGTGAATTATAGAAAAATTCTTCGGCTATATCTCCTTGGTTGTTGGATATATTTCCTACTAATTTAGCTATCTTATCAAGTCTTTTATCTGCTTCAATTTGTCTTTTATCATATCTTTCATCTGATTCTTTTTGAGATGTTTTCAAATCTAAAATTGCATTTGCTAAATCTTCTTTTGTTAGCATAATTTACTCTTTACATTGCATTTCTTATATTATAGCTAAATTTGAACTTAAGTAAAAATATGCTTGATTCATGCGGTCTGTCATTCTCAGCTTGACTGGGAATCTAGTTCATAACTTAGTGGATATTCAACACAGGGGTGTAGTTGATTTACTGCTGTAACAATTGTAGAGTTTTTGCTACTGCGAAAGTTCCCCCTGCTCCTACTGCTACGCCATAAAATACTAGTCTCCATGCTTCGTATTTTACTTTTAGATTATCATTGTCTAAGTCTTGAATTACTTTTCGCAAATCTGCTTTTAGTTTTTCTATTTGTAGTATCTCTTTTTCATCAATAGTTGTCATTTTGGGTTTCCTTGTGGATAATATTATATATAAAAATTATTAGAGGGGGATTAAGATGTAGGAGATTCCGTGTCAAGCACGGAATGACGGGGGGGGGGGTCTGTCATTCTCAGCTTGACTCTCTGTCATTCTCAGCTTGACTGGGAATCTAGTTTATAATTTGGTGGATATTCAATCACAGGGGTGTAGTTTTTTATATTTTTTAGTTCATCTTAAAATATGCGGTTACAACAGCCGTTGTTACAGCTACCGTTAATAAAAAAACTTTGATTGTGTCGTTTCTATGCTTTTTATCTTCTAATTTAAAATCAGTTTGTAACAGCTTTGATACTTCTAATTTTAATTTTTCGATTTCTAAAGTTTCCTTTTCATCTATGGTTGTCATTTTTGGGTTTCCTTATAGAGAATATTATATATTAAATAGATTAGAGGGATATTAACGCAAAAAGCCTCACTTAACTCCTTAGAGGAAAGTGAGGCTATTTACTTGGATAATAGATTCCGTGTCAAGCACGGAATGACGGGGGGTCTGTCATTCTCAGCTTGACTGGGAATTTTGTTTATAACTTAGTGGATATTCAATCACAGGGGTGTAGTTTCTAATTTTAATTTTTTATATAGATAAATAAGCCTCATAACTAAAAAATATTATAACACCTAAAAAAGTTAAGCTGATAATAATTTCCATAATTATAACTCCTCCAATGAGTTTATTTTGATTAAAATAGATTTATTTAAAAAGTGTATAGATATTACTAACCATACAAGACCAAGAAAAGAAAGGATTAATCTTATAGTTGAGAGTGCAAAATTTGAACTTAACCAGCCTAATAAGCTTATTAAAGTTACAACAGATATACCTAACCAAACTTTTAAATAATTGATTTTTTCTTTTATTAAATCTATTTTTGCCATGAGTTGATTATATCATAAGTGTATTAATATTAGGCGTTCCCATCAAGAGAGACGGTTGGAACGAGCAAATGAGTGGATATTCAATCACAGGGGTGTAGTTATTAGATTCTGAATTGGCATGCCCTTTGGGTGCAAGTTCAGAATGACGATGGGGGGTGGTCTGTCATTCTCAGCTTGACTGGGAATCTAGTTTAGGATTATGGGGGATTGTCTTATAGCTAGAGTGTTTCTATAAGATCACCTTTTCTTTGTAGAAGTATTATGTTGTTGTTTTTTGCTTCTTTTTTTACATCATCGTTTATATGAAAACTTGCAAGTGCTAGATGATGTGCATAGTCTTTGTATTCTGGATAGAGTATCTTAAAATTTTCTAATTTTTTTGTAACTAATTTTATTATATCTTTTGAATGAGCTTTGTACTTTGTTTCTATTATGGCTACATCTTTGCCATTTATCAAAACCATATCAAATTCATCTTCGATACCAAATCTTTTTCTTGTGATATTTTTATCTGTAATATCATACTTAATGCCATTTAACATAGGATTACAAGAGAGTGAATTATAGAAAAATTCTTCGGCTATATCTCCTTGGTTGTTGGATATATTTCCTACTAATTTTGCTACTCTTTGAACTGTGGCTTCTGTTTTAGCCTGTCTTTTATCCATCTCTATTTGAGATATTTTAAATTTCTCTCCCATCTCTTTTTGGGATTTATTTAAATCTAATATTGCATTTGCTAAATCTTCTTTTGTTACCATAATTTACTCTTTACATTGCATTTCTTACATTATATCTAAATTTGGACTTATGTAAAAACATGCTTGATTCATGCGGTCTGTAATTCTCAGCTTGACTCTCTGTCATTCTAAGCTTGACTGGGAATCTAGTTCAGCTTGACTCTCTGTCATTCTCAGCTTGACTGGGAATCTAGTTTAGGATTATAGTTAAAGTGTTTCAATTATATCGCCTTTTCTTTGTAAGAGTATTATATTATTACTTTTTGCTTCTTTTTTTACATCATCGTTTATATGAAAACTTGCAAGTGCTAGATGATGTGCATAGTCTTTGTATTCTGGATAGAGTATCTTAAAATTTTCTAATTTTTTTGTAACTAATTTTATTATATCTTTTGAATGAGCTTTGTACTTTGTTTCTATTATGGCTACATCTTTGCCATTTATCAAAACCATATCAAATTCATCTTCGATACCAAATCTTTTTCTTGTGATATTTTTATCTGTAATATCATACTTAATGCCATTTAACATAGGATTACAAGAGAGTGAATTATAGAAAAATTCTTCGGCTATATCTCCTTGGTTGTTGGATATATTTCCTACTAATTTAGCTATCTTATCAAGTCTTTTATCTGCTTCAATTTGTCTTTTATCATATCTTTCATCTGATTCTTTTTGAGATGTTTTCAAATCTAAAATTGCATTTGCTAAATCTTCTTTTGTTAGCATAATTTACTCTTTACATTGCATTTCTTATATTATATCTAAATTTGACTCTCTGTCATTCTCAGCTTGACTCTCTGTCATTCTCAGCTTGACTGGGAATCTTGTTTATGTGTTAGATTCTGAATTGGCATGCCCTTTGGGTGCAAGTTCAGAATGACAGGGGTGTAGTTCCCAATGACGGAGGGGGATTAACGCAAAAAGCCTCACTTCTCTCGTTAGAGTGAAGTGAGGCTTTTTACTTGGGTTGTAGATTCCGTGTCAAGCACTCAATGACGAGATTTTGAGTACTCTATGACTTGTATTGTAGGTGTTTCCACCCAGAGGGGTGGGAACTAGACAAAACGAGTTTGAAACTTTTCTTACTAAGCGAAGTCGTTTATAGTAAGAGAAGCGATAGTAACATCAGCTAAGTCGATTTGACCGATTAGTGTTGTTGCTACCGTTGTAGCAGCTGTAGTTGAAACAGCTGAATATACGCTTGCTACATTTGCATCAGTTGCACTTGTAACAAGAATCAGACCATTGACTGCTGTGTTAGCTGCAGTTACATAAGTGTTTACTGAACTATCAGTGTTAAGAACAATCTCACTGTTACTCAGAGTTAAACTACCTGCATTGTCATAAGTTGTAGCTGTACCCTTTTTTAACAAAGCTGTAAAATCTAGTGTATCACTAGCAGCACTTGAACCAGTTACAAAGTTTACGATAGTGTCATTACCAAAAGAACCAGTAAATACTACTGTGTCACTACTGTCAGCACTTGCGTTTGACTGAGTAGTTGTACTTGATGTACCAAGAACGATTACATCATTTCCTGTTCCAGCATCGATAGTGTTATCTGAACCGTTAGCAGCGATTGAGTTTGAACCGTTAAGATCAACACCTCCATCAGATTGAGCAAAAGCTAATGTGTATGCTGTGTTTGCAGCAGCCGCAGGAAATGCAACTTCACCAGCAGCAAGTTGTAACTTACCAGCTACAGCTGTTGCACCAGCTGCTAATGGAGCTGTAAAGTTGATACTTAAGTCAGTTAAGTTCATAACACCGTCTATTAGAGACTCAACTATAAATGTTCCTTCTGGACCATCTTTAACAACAAGAAGTTTAGAAAGTACAGCATCATCATTTACAGCAATTTTAAGTGCTTTTCTGATGTCGTAGCTTGTTGAACTTTTTGTAGTTGTACTATAGTCAAGATCGATAACTAAAGAGCTAAGACCTTTAAATGCAACTTGAACTTGACCTTTGATCCCTGTAAAAGAGCTAGTAGCTACAGTATCTAAAGTATTGATTTGGTTATCAGCAGCTAAGTTATTTGCAGTCCATACAGCGTCATCTGCTGCAACAGCTGCAGTTGTATTATAACCTTCGATGTCTGAAGTTATTACCTGTACAGTATTAACTGTTTGTACAGTAGAAGCAGCAACGGCTTTAGTACCAGTAGCATTTACACCTGCAGTAGTTGTAGAAATTGTACTTGTTACACCTGCATCAACATCAAGAACTTGTATAAGATCTTGAACACCAGCATCTGCGTATGTAAATGTAACTGTACCAGCAACATTTACTACAGTAGCAAATGTTGCATTTCCAGCAAAGGCATCAACTATAGCGTCACCTACAGAAGTTACAGATATAGCTGTAGTAGTAGTATCAGGTATAGTTACTGTAACACCAGCCACAGTAATAGTAGTTGCGTTTGTAGCATGACCAACACCAGCTGTAACAACAAGATCTTGTACTGCAGCAGTTCCGTTAGCTAAAGCAGCAGCTTCTACATTATCAGTAGCAGCGGCTACTGTAGAACCAACAGCAGTTGTAGTGTTTGAGATAGCTGCATGATTACCAGTTCCATTAAACTCAACAACTACCGTTGCAGCTAAAGCTGTAGCAGCAGTATAAGTAGCATCAGTATCAGTAGCATTTACAACCGTTGTATCCGTAGCAACAAAAGCTTTTGCTACAGAAGCATTAGCATTTAAGGCAGCAGCTACATTTGCAGCTACTGTTGCAGCAGTATCTGTAAGTGCGACATTTACTACTACATTTACACCATCTACAACAAATGTTGTTGCACCAGCAGTAGTTGCACCAGGAGCAAGAGATGTAATAGCGATAGTTTGCACTTCACTTACAGCTCCGCCATCAGCGATACCCATAGTAGTTGCAACATTAGTACCAGTTACACTAACACCTGTAGTACCTGTATCTACGAAAGTGTTAAGTGTATCTACTCTAGCATTTGTAGCCCAAGTAAATGCAACTGCACCAGCAGTGTTTACAACAGTAGCGTATGTTGTGTTTGCAGCAAAAGCAGCAACTACAGCGTCACCAACTTGTGTAGCAGTCCAACCCTCACCAACATTTACAGCAACACCAGCAACAGTGATAAGACCAGTTCCACCTGACAATATACTAGCATTAGCAGCACCAAAAGTCATAGTTTGAACAGCAGCTGCACCACCAGTAGCATAAGCACCAGTAGCAGCAGTAGCAGCAGTAGTAACTGTAGTAGTTACACCAGCACCTGTGTTATCAGCATAGATAGTGTCGTTTCCAGCACCACCGTTGATGATCCAGTCGCCGTCGCCTGCAGTTGTGATAGTGTCGCTACCTTCTCCGCCATCAACTCTTAGGTTCTTAAGAGATTTGTGTGAAGCATACTCAGAAGCACTCATAGCATCAAGGTTAGTAGTGATAGTATCATCACCAGCTCCACCAGCTATAGAAACAGCGAAATCTGAATCAGCAACTAAAGCATCATCAACTGTTAGGTTAAATGTATCATTATTTGAACCTAAAGTGTATGTAAATGTGATGTTATCAGCAGATTCGCCTTTGTTATCTTCTTCGATAGGGTGAAGATATTTTATAACTGAATCATCAGTTAAATCAGCAGTGATATTTACTTCACCAGTCATAGCTGAAGCATTTACAGTACGAACATCTACAAGAGCGTCGATTCTTACATCTTCGTTAGCACCGATATTTTTAAAGTTTACAACTTCTAAAGTGTCATAGCTGTTTGCAAGCGTAGCACCTGTTAAAGATGAAGTCAATGAAGTCAACCAACTTGAACGATCAACCTCTACATTGAACTCTTGGATCCCTTTGCTTCCTGAATGTGTCCAGATAAAAGCGTTTGACATACTACCAACTTTAAGATCACCACCTTGGCTTCCTTGTCCTACATCATCAAGAACTATCTTAGTTTGTGTAAGTGTTCCTGTTTCTCCTGGACCTTTGTCACCCATGTTTGCTTGTAAGTTGTTGTCTTCTGGTAATTTACCCTTGATTAACCATGAACCAGTACCTAAAGTGCTTGAGTCATTTGTAGAGATAAGGATCTCTGTTTTAGTACCAACATTTACACCTGTGACTGAGTTGAAAACATTTGTTGTTATACCTGTTGTAGCAGAAACATTTGTTAAACCTAATTCACCTTGAATATAGTCGTTGATAGTTTTTGCTAACTCTGTATAAGTTTTAGCCTCTTGGAACTTGTCTGGAGTTACGCTATATGTTTTTGAAGTACCAGCTTTATCAGTAAGAGTAAATTCAAAACCAAGGTAAGGGTTATCAGCTAAAGGCTCATTGCTATCTGTTAATGTTTGAACATTAATAAGATCGATTGTTAGTTGAGCACCACTTGTTGTAGTCCCTTTGTCTGTGATATTATGTGCATTAAAAAGTAAAGCATAATCAACATCAACATCAGTTTGCTTCATCCCTACTAGAGTATCAGCAGAGTTGTTTCTTACATCTTCGACCACTAAGTTAGCTCTTGAATCAACATCCCAGAACTCAGTAGTACCGTTCATGTCTTGAGCGTCTATGTTAGACTCAGTGTTAGTTGGATTTTGAGTATCGATATTGTTATCACCACTTACAGTTGTTGTACTTTGAACTCTTACTTCTAAAGTGTCAATACCATTAGTGATTGGAGTAATAGCTGTTTCACCGTTGTTTTCACCGTTGTCTAGTAATAATTTTAGTGTATCATTACCACCATTTCCGTTGATGATAGTACTATCATCAATATCACCAGCACGAGAGATGAACATATCATCAGCAGTTGTACCTTCGATAGTTGTTCCACCTATGTTGATGATGTTAGTGCCTGGAGTTACAGTTATAGGATTTGCTGTTGCTACTGCATCTACAGCAATTTTTGCTGTTGTTATAGAAGCGGCTGTTGCATCTACAACTAAACCATTTGTACCAAATACTAGAGCTGCAATCTCGTCTGCTTCTAATTCACCAACTTTACTTACTGCATAATCAGAAACAGCTACTTTGTTTTTGTAAAAAAGTGCTGCATCTTTTGTAACTTGATCTGCATCAGCAAAAGCACTACCACCTTCGTAATAGTTAGGGATAACAGAAATCATCTCAGCGATCATAGAACCTTTTGAGTTTCCTTGCTCTAAATAAGCAACCCAACCTGCTTTACCAGCAGCATCTACACCATCACCTTTACCTAAAATAGTAGCGTATAAGTGCGCTACAAAAGCTTCGTTTGAGTCTAAGCTAGTACCGAATTGTGCAATTGCTTCTGCATCTGCTAGCATTAAATCTGCAGCATCTGCTGCATTTTCTTCTGCCATCCATTTCTTGTTACCTGTACTTTCGCTCGCTCTGTTAAATATTGAAACATATAGTTCCGAAACTTGTGTTTGTGTCATTTTTTCTCCTTAATATTAAGTTTACCTAGAATATCTAGCTTAAGCTAGTTTGCTGTTTTTGGTATCGCAATCTAGTTTGACGATAAGCTAGACTTTTATTTAGCATGCATTCCTAGGGAAAACTAGGCGTATTATATGATATTTAATCTTAAAGATTTCTTTATTTATGTGTTTTATTAGCTAAGAATATGTTGGGAGTAGTATAATTAGTTTTAATTATTTGGATTATAATCATTTCTTGTTTAAGGCTTGGAATTTTGGAGGAGTTAGACCCTGAATCAAGTTCAGGGTGACGGAGGGTTGTTTAGGGTGATGAGGGTTGTTTAGGGTGATGACCTGTCATTCTGAACTTGATTCAGAATCTTCTTAGACAATTTAAATCTGTATTTTTTGATATTTTTTTCAATACTTAGAACTCCTACTAAAGAAATGAGCAATGATATTAGAAAGACTGTGAGACTATAGAGATATATCTCTGTAGATTTATCTATGAATGAATAATATTCTAATATCCAAATTGCTAAAAAATGAGATAAAAACATACCGTAAGACAAATCACCTAAAAAATGGTTCATTGGCAGTTTTATTTTACTCTTGGCTAGATGTGTGACGATTGGGATGCCTATTAAGATGCCCATTATTGTTTCTCGCATATCGGAGCTATGCAAGATATTTAACATGGCTAATGTTATTAACAATACAATCATAGTTATATATACCAATACTGGGAAAAATTTATCAAAGAGATCTGCCTTAGTGTTTTGAGAAGTGTTTCTATATATAGATAAACCTAAGATGAAAATAAATAGTACTCCAGGGAGTAACCTGTATCCAAAAAAATCAGTAGAGATATAAGCTAGATTTGCTACAAAAAATACACCTAAGGATAGGATGGCAACTGCTATTTTCACAGGTTTAAAATATATAATCAAGGGTAAGACTAAATAAGCTTGTAACTCTACTCCTAAAGACCAAGCTGGTGGGACTAACCACCATTTTGGTTCTTGCAAGATAGAGTTCTCAAGAAGCATGTAGTAGTTTAGAGGGATCACTAAAAGATTGTTTAGTAATGCTGTGAGTTCGTATTTAGGAGAACCGTATTTTGTTAGAAATAAAAAAAGTAGTGTTAGGATAACTATAAAAATATACTGAGGAAATATCCTTAAGGCTCTTTCATAGTAAAAGGCAAGATATACGGGGGTTTTTGAGATAAATACCTTTGAAAAAAGACTACTAACTACAAATCCAGCAAGTATGTAGAAAATGACTACTGCTGCTACTCCAGGGTTTGCCCCATAAAAAGTTATTCCAAGATGAGAGAGTAAGACTAGGGTCGCTAAAAAAAAACGCAGATAACCAAACATATAAATCCTTAGAGCATAACGCTTAGTCTTTTGAGACTATTAGTTTTATTTTGTGGGGGGAGGTGTTTTTGTATATGTAGCTCTTGTTGTATAGTATGTTAAAAGATATATCGTATATGCCTTCTTGGAGATTTTTTGAGCTTATTGGGAACTCTAGGGTGTTTTCTTCTAGGGGGGTGTTTTCTTTTGTTGGGATTTTTCTTAGTGTTTTGTAGTTTTTGTCTTGGAAGATTACTAGAGATATGTCTGGGGCTTTTGATAGATGGCTTTGAAGCTTGTATGGTAAGATTAGGCTGAGGGTGCAGTCTTTTTTTAGGACTATATAGTAGGGGATGCTTAGAAGGTAAAAGCTTATCTCTTTGTTTATGAAGGAAAAGACTCCGTGTATCATGTTGCTGTCTATTAGTTTTTGTTTGTTTTTGTTAAAAAGTTCTTTGGAGAGGGTGAAAGGTTCTTGTAATCTCTTTTTTATGGCTAGTTTTTCTTCATAGGTGTTTGAGGGAGTAAAAAACTTGGTCTCGTAGAGTTCTTTATAGTAGTTTTCAAAGGAGATTTCATCTTGGGTAAAGGGGAGAGTAAACTGGTAAGGGCTTGCAGGCCAGTTTAGAGTTTGAAATACTTGTTTTATAAAAAGATGGGGATAATGTGTAAGAGCATAGTTAAAGTAAATACTCCATTCATCGAGGGCTTTGACTAAGGAAATCTCGTAAAACTCTTGGATTGCTTCTTTATAGATGGACTTGTTTATAATCTGTGGGCAATGAGAAGAGTAAGAGAGGAGTTGTTTGTAGTTTTTAGCTAGAAGTATCTCTTTTGTGTTTTGTTGTCCTTTATCGTAGGGGGTGATGTTGTGGTGGTATTTGAGTAGGTCGTGGAAATAGTATGCTTTGTATTTGCCCTCTTTTGATATAAACTTTTCTTTTGATATGGGTTTTAGCATCTGGTTATCATCGTCTAGCATGATAAACTCTTCTTCTAATATCTCTAGGTTTGCTAGGGAGGCTCTTAGAAGAAAGTTTTTACTTTGATGGTCTTTTGAGGCAAAGTTTTTTATCTCTTTGTCTAAGATACTTGTTTCATCTATGATGGTGAAGGAGTGTTTTGTTTTTAAGTTTTGAAATATATCTATGTTTTTAGGGGAAGTTACTATGATGTACTCTTTTACAAAATCGCAGTACTTGTCGATAGTTTGTATGGTAGCTTGAAGGTTTTCAAAGTAGATGCTTATAAAAACAAACTGGAGTTTTTTTGAGTTTTTTTGCAGTACTAGGGTTTTTTCTTTGAGTATTTGGCTGGGTATTTGGCTTTGCTTTATCTTTTTTAGTTTGGCTTTATAAAGAGTTGGGTTATTGTAATATAGGGAAATGATTTGTATGATTTCATTGTCTGAGCCGTATTGTAAATAATCAAAGTGTTCACAATATGGACTAGAGTTTTTGTATGTAATGAGAATATTTTTTTGGCTTAGGTAGCTTTGGAGAGCCTCTTTACTTGGGTTAAGGTCTATGACTAGGAAGATTTTTTGGTTTTTTTCATTTGTGAAGAGAAAATCAATATTTTTAAAAATTTTGCTTAGTTTTACTTTTTTGCTTTGGCTGTGGGTATCTGCTAATACTATATTTGCCTTTTGTGTGTTTGTGTTGAAGGTTTTGTCTCCTTGGAGTTCTTGTTTTATCTCTTGGAGGAAGCTTGCATCTAGGGTGATTTTTTGTGCTGGTTTTTTTTGAGGGAGTCCGTTGTCTCTTAGGTGCATTAGGAGCGGTTTTAGCTTTGGGAAGTACTTAAATACTTTTAGCGATATTTTTCTTAACTCATTGTTATAAGTGAGTTTGAAAAATAGGGCTAAGAGAAAGTTTTTCACCTAGTTTTCTTCTATGCTGAGTGACTTAAACTTTATGGCTAGGATTCTTGAGTCTTTAGCACTTGCTCGTTTTGCGTTTGGTAGGCTAAAGCTTATGGTGTTGATGTTTGAATCATTGAAGTAAGAGTTTTTTGGCATAAGGTGTATGAGTTTATCGCCTCTTATCTCTTTGTTTTTTAGCATGAGATTGCCGTTTAGGAAGATGCTGATGTTTTGTGTTCCTAGAGTGTCTATATCTAGGACTATGGTAGTGGTTTTATCTGTAGTTTTGATATATTTAAAACTTATACTTGACTTAAATCTATTTGTCCATCTATGGGAACTCTCCGCAGAAGAGAAACCTTCAAAAATCATGTTTGTAGTGTCAAAATACTCTTTTTCTTTTACTGCTCTTAGAGAAGAGAAGCCTATCTTACTCATAGCAGGTATCATTATGTTGTAATACTCATCTATGTGATTGTATCTATCTTCGTATATCTCTTTTGTTTTACAAGCATTATTTTTACAGTACCAACCTGAGCTTAGTCTATCTAGGACTATATCCATTACAGCGTATAGGTTTACTTTGTCGTATTTTACAATGCTTCCTTTGTCCATTATGAGTAAGAAGTTATCAAACATCCCTCCCTCTAAACCATAGGTTTTATAGCTATCTTTGTTGTCTAAAACTGGAAGATGATCACTATAGAGAATCACGAGGGCATTTGGAGAGATCTTTTGTATGTTTTTTAAATATTTTTTTATAGACTTCATTCTATAAAACTGCTGGTTTATCGCTCTTTGGGTATGATCACTTAGGTTTAACTCTTCTATGTTTAAAACTGTAATCTCTTGAGGTCTTTTTGGGTTTTTCATCTCATGAAAAGCATGTCCCCATACTGAAAACATATAGTTTAAAATCGGTTTATTTGGATATGTTTTTTCAATATAGTCATTGTTTTGCTTATATAAATCATCATCATAGATAGCGTACTCGCCTTGAGATATTTTATCGTTACTTAGATAAGATGTTTTATTTTCAAAGTACTCTTTTGGGTAGTTTATATCTGAGAAGCCTAAACTTTTTAAAGCCTCATAAGAGGGTTGTGGTTTAAATGTGTTTGTGAAAATCGTACTGTAGCCCATTTTACTCAAGATTGTAGGTAAACAATTTGTAGAACTTCCTTTAAATTCTGTGAGTTCAAAGGCTGAAAATTTTTGTAGGGCTGGGACTCCACATAAAACTTCAAACTCTGATTGGATAGTACCACCACCATATATTGGGGCTCTGTGTCTTGAGGCATTTTTTATTTTTGGGATTTCTTTGTTTAGTTTTAGATTTGTTAAACGCTCTGGGCTAAAAAATGATTCTAAACCTATGATGTATATGTCTCGTTTTTGAATTTTAGATTTTAAGCTTGATACGATAGTGTTTAAATCTTCTTCTTGGTTTACTTTATGGTGTTTGACTTTTAATCTGTTTTGAGACTTTACAAGTCCTTCGTAAATAAAGGAGTTGATTCTTCCTGTTTTTTGATAATCATAATAGGTTTTATCGTCTGACCAAAATTCTTTTTTTTCAAAGGCTAATTTTTGAAATAAGACTATAAAATAGGATGAGATAGGGAATATTGGACTCAGTAATAGTGTCAAAGATAAGATAATTATTGTGTAAGTTAAGAGGATTTTTTTTACTATTTGGTATTTATATGTTAAGTATATACTCATACTGTTGATCAGAAAAAAAGCAGCATACGCTAAAGAGCCTTTTGATTGGATGAGGGCTTCTACTAATAATGGCACATGAGATAAATAAGTAAAATCAAGGTTTCTATTATAAACTAAAGAAGCAAAATCTAGGACTAGATAAAAGGAGATAATAATAAAAGGTATGATATACGCTTTTTTCCTTAATACTAAATAAGAAAGTGTATAAATGATAGTGAGAAGCAGAAACTCTAGGGGAGAGTTTTCAAGAAGGTTTATCCCACTATAATAACCTTTACTCAAAAGAGTATATCCATAAATTAAAATAGCTGTTATTATATAAAAGAGTGCAAACTTCATTAGGAATCCTTTAAAATATTTTGCAGTAATTTTTGTGTACTTTGCTCCCATGTTAGATAGGGCATCTCTATAGATTTTGGGTGTAGGTCTTGCTTGTATAAGTCAAGCCATTGTTTTAGTGTCTCTGCCAAGGGGATGGGGCTGCGTGTATCCTCATAATAATAAGCATACTTAGAAGCAACTTCTTTAAATACTGGAATATCTCTTGCTATAATAGCCAACTTATGTTGGGCTGCTTCTATAAGAGGCAAACCAAATCCCTCTCCATAACTCGCTGCTATCAAACAATCTGAGACTAAATATAACTCTTGTAGATAAGTATTATCTACATTTTGGAGGATAAAAAGCCTTTGGTTTAGTTGTGGATGGTTTTGTACTTTTTGTAAAAAACTCTCAACTAGCCAGCCTTTTTTTCCAACAATGACAAGGCTTATATCAATATTTTTTTTCCATAATAACTCAAAACTTTCTAATGTCTGTGCATGTGCTTTTCTGGGTTCTATCGTTCCTATCATTAGAAATGTTTTGCTTTTTTTAAATCTTTGAAGCTGTGATTTTTGCTCTTTAGATAGATTTGAGGGAGTGTCTAACTTCGTTATTCCTGCTCCTAGGTGAAAATAAGATATATTTTTTTTATTTGGCAGGTAGCTATGGAGTTCCTCTTTTACCGATTTTGATATAGCTATGAGAGAATGAAACTTTGCTATTGTTTTTATCCACGGTAGATAGTATTTTGTTGCTAAGGGTAGAAATGTGTCCGCTTGTAAAATAGGGAGTAAGTCATGGACTACAATAATTACTTTTACCCCTTTTTGTGAGATAAACTGTAAATAATCTTCCTGAAAAGGGATAATAGTGAGGTTTAAATCAACTCCTAAAAAAATATCATCTTCATAAAAGTCTATAGCTTTATCAAACAAAACATTTTGCGGAATATCTAAAAATTTTGAAACAAATTGATGTGCATAACGGTAACCTTGGCTGATCTCATCTGCATAAATAGGCTCAATTTTATAGTGTTTAGGTGGGTTTTTGAGAAGCTCATTTAAGATATTTTTAACCACTCTTTGTATGCCTGTTTTAGAGTCTCTTTGTACTAACTCTGATATATCTACAAAGAGTTGTTTCATTTTTGGCTGAGGAGTAAAGTTATAGGCTAGGGATTGTGAAATATTTTTTATACTACTATCACTTAATCTTGATGTATCCTCTTTTAGAGAATTTATTAGGTTTGCTAAGGCTAGGTTTGAAGGCTTGTTGTAGATGCTTTCTATGGCTTGATTGTATTGTTTAGCACAGGCTACTGGCTCGTGTTTTGTTTGTATGATGTTTTGTGCATTTTGACTTAATGTTGTTCTGTACTCTTCATCTTCATAGAGCTTTTCTAGGGCTGATACTAGCTGTGTGTTTGTAAAGTCATCTTCTAGCATGTGTAGCGCTTGCTTTGAGAGTTCTGCCATAGAACCGTTGGCGTTTACAATGGTAGGGAGTGCATAATTCATACAGTCTAAAACAGCTCCTGAAGTTTCACCTCTTGAGCTTGTTCTTAGCTGAACTGCTATATCTGCTGCTTGGAGGTAGGTATGAAATGTATTTGTATCGACCCATGAAGTGATGATGATTTTATTTTTTGAATTTGAGTTATTAATAGTATTTGTAAGTTCTGCTCCATAAGGAGTTGCTGGGTTTTCCCCTACAAAAATAAGGTGACACTCTGAAATACTGCAAAGGGAAGATTCTAAGAATGCTTCTAATAAACGGTGATGGAGTTTTTTATCACCTATTAAACCAAAACTACAGATAACAAAGGAGTCTTTAGCTAAGGATAGTTCCTCTTTTGCTGCAAGTTTATCGATTTTTTTAGCTGCTTGTCTTAGGTGTGGTATTACAAAATGATCTTTTTTTAGATCTTCGTTATACCAGTGTTTTATCAGGTCTATAGAGAACTGTGAATGCGTTATGATACCTAGAGCATTTTGTAAAACTCTAAGATTTAAAGGATACTTACTTATCATTGCATCTACATCTTGTGTTTTGAAGTGATCATTTAGGGCGTAGAGACCATGATCGTGATAAAGGCTTTGAGTAAAAAGGTACTCTTTTTTTCCTGTAGATTCTAAGTTAAAAATAAGCGATGATATATAAAAATCATGAAGAACAACAATACCTGGAATTTTGTCCAACAAATCAAACATATGATCATGAAAACTAGAGTTTCCAAAATGGTAGAGAACTCTTTGGTAATGTGAATGATGCTGTTTAAACTCTTCTTCTTGGATTATCTTGCAATTTTTTATAATCCATGTATCTGTAACTTGCGTCTGTTTTACAATGACATCAATATCATAATGCTTGGATAAAACAAGTAATAACTCTGCACTATAATCACTTATACCACTTTTCTCTGGGGGAAGAGGCGAAATGTAGGCTAGTTTTGCTTTATTTATAGGACTTAGCTTTACTTGAAGTTTTTTCATCTCTTGTATGGCTATTTTTGCTGATGATTGCCATGAAAACTTTTGAGACTGTTCTTTAGCGTGATTTTCTAGGGACTTACAAAACTCTTCATCTCTTAAGACATGCTGAATTTTTGCTGCTATTGATTTGTCATCTTTTGCATCAAACATCGCTTCTTCTAAGCCCATAACTTCTATAAGGCTTGAGTTATTTCCACATATCACGGCTTTGTGGCACTGCATAGCTTCTAGGACTGGAAAACCAAAACCCTCATGGAGAGATGGAAATACAAAGACTTTACAAAGGTTATATAAACTGACTAAATCATTTTCTGATATATAGTTTGTAAATATCACATCTCTCTCATCTAAGCCATTTGCTTTGATGAGGCTAAGTAGTTGTTCTAGTTGCACTTGTGTAATGGCACATACTATAAGAAGTTGAAACTCTTGGATTAGGTCTTGGGGCAGGAGTGCATAAGCACGAATAAGACCCTCCACATTTTTACGATAATCTATACCCCCTGTGTACATAATAAAAGGCTTTGTAATCTTGTATGTGTTAAAGAGTTCTTTTTTTTGTGGGGGTGCAATTTCCATCGCTTTAAAATGGCTTTGCGAAGCTGCTGAGATATTTACTATACTACTTAAATTTAAATATTTTATAGCCTCATCTTTTGAGGCAGTTGAGATAGACAATACTAAGTCTGCTTTTTTTAAGTACTCTAATTTTTCAAAATACCACTTTTTCATTTGCGGATTATTTAGGTATATTTGTTCATGGACTAGAGGGATTAAATCGTATTGGATTACTGCTACTGGTATGTTTTTATTGAGAAGCTTTATGCTTGTTATTGCCTCATCATTTGAACCCTCAAAGAGACTACTTATCATGATGAGTTGAGGATTAAGGCTCATTAAGTAGGCTTCATACACTTTTTGAGATCTTTGATCATCTTCTGCTATGGGTGTCCAAACTTTGATGCTTTTTTTGCTTAGATAGGGTGAAAATATCTCTTTTATTTCACTTATACTCTCTGGAAAAAAAGCATTACAAAGTAGGATAAATTGATCTTCATCATTGTTATTTTCAAGCATGGCTTGGACTAGGGCTAGGGTGTATCTCCCTATACCTCTCTTTGCATTTGATGCTTGCGCACCTTGCATATCAATAACTATACGCATTAGAAAGTTTCCTTTAGTTTGTTATATATAATTTTTGCCTCTGGTGAGAGTTCTTGTGAGTTTGGATTTTGAGTTCTTTGTTTAAAAGAATTTGAAGTGACGATTTTTTTTAATCTTGCTTTTGTTTTTGGGAAGTTCTTTAGTACATTAAGGGCAAAAAGTCTTAGTTTTGGACTTGTATTTATCTTAAAAATCAAATATTTTATACTTTTTTTGACTAGTTCTTTTAGGGAGATGAAGGAGAACGATTTAGCATATTTCACTAGCACTCTTAAGGGTTTTGTGATTTTAAATGAGTTGCTGTTGAGGAGTAAATGGTAGCTTGTATTTACTTCTTGGATTTGTGTATTTACTTGTTTGACTTGTGTGTTTGCTTGTTTGACTTGTGTATTTGCCATTTCAACTTGCGTATTTGCTTGGTAAATAGCCTTATTAAACTTATTTTGAAGGTTTATTAACCTCTCTTCAAATTTTAGTACTAATTGATCTAGGGTTATTCCTATGTTTAGTGAAAAAGGCTCATCAAAGAGAGCTAAACTTTCATCTTTTGCTTGTTTTTGAGAGATGAGAGCGTAATCTGGACTTACAGATCCTATGATGTCCTTGATTGTCACATTTGTGGTGTCTAAGAGTTTTATGGATTCTTGGAGTCCTAAAGTTTTGCTTTTATAAAATCCATGGTGTTGAAGCAGGAACGATAAAAGTTCTGTAGGTATAGGTTTTGTATGCGTTGGATCAGTATAAAAGTTTTCTGTTGCAACTTTAATGTTTTGTGCATTTGGTGTTTCTAATATCAGTAAACCTGCTGGTTTTAGAACTCTTACAGACTCTGAAACTAGAATATGTAAGTCTTCAAAAGAGATATGTTCTATGAGATGAAAAGCACTAATCACTTCTACGCTTTCATCTTCTTGAGCTTGCAAGTACTTTATAGCGTCTTGGCATAAAACACTTAAATTTAGTTTTGTGCAGGCTTCTAGCATATACTCATCAATATCTATGCCTATCCCCTCAAAAGAGTTCTCTTTGAGTAACTCTAACCACTCTCCTCTACCACAGCCTATATCTAAGGCCTTTGGCTTGGGATAAAGTTTTTTTAGGGGTTGTATAAACTGTACATAAATTTTTAGTCTATTTTTTATCTCTTGTCTACTGCCTCTATGTTTATCTTCAAAAGCTCTGTAGAAGTTTTGTATTTTTTGATTTATCATGCTATGAAGTCATCATTAAAATATAATTTAGCTCTCTTAATCATCATCGTCCTTTTGAGTAAATGTTATAGTTGGGTTTAGTTTGCAGATCCCTAGAAAATTATTTCCTATTGTATCTAAAATTTCAAAAGATGTTGCATGATCTAGCCAGTGGGCACAATCTTGTAAATGTGTTTCATTTGAGTGGACGGCTGCTGTGATGGTGTATTTTCCCACTCCTATGTTTAGGGGAAGTGAAAAATTACATATATAATTTTTCTCTTTTTTTAAATCTATTTTCATATCATGATGAAATGTATTTGTTCCAAAAATATCTTGGGCAAACTTATCTCTTATCACAATGCCAACAGTCATGCACGAAATATCCTCAGTTGAATTTATATGAACCTGAATACTTACTGTGTCTCCGCTACTAATAAAGTTTGCATTTAGACTTTTAATCGCAACTTTTTCTATACGCACATCAAAAGTGCCAAAAGAACTCTTTTTTTCCTCTTTTATGAGCATTTTTTCTTCATCTTCATTTAAGGTGGCTATCAAAAAATTGTAGGTGTTGATTGTGTCTTCTGGCGTGCCTTGTTCTATCATTTTCCCATGATTTAGCAGTATGATTTTATCACAAAGTAATTTGAGTGAGCCTAAATCATGGGAGACATATATAATCGACATCTTATTTTTTTTTCTTTGTTTGAGTGCGTTTGTGCATTTTAAAGCAAAGTGTGCATCTCCTACGGATAAGGCTTCATCTACTATTAGGATTTTTGGTTGTGAATATATGGCGATAGAAAAAGCCAACCTCATCTTCATGCCTGAGGAGTATGTACGGATAGGCTCATAGATATAATCCCCTAGTTCACTAAAGGAGATAATATCATCTAAGACCTTGTCAATCTCTTCTTTTTCCATCCCTATGAGAGTCCCGTTTAGAAAGATATTTTCATGTCCGTTGAGTTCATCATTGAATCCTGTTCCTAACTCTAGGAGGGCGGTAACTCTTCCATGTTTTATGATTTCGCCTGAACTTGGAGCGATAACACCTGCAATGATTTTTAAGATAGTTGATTTACCTGCTCCATTTACGCCTATGATTCCTAGGCTCTGACTCTCATATAAATCAAAAGAGATATTGTCATTTGACACAAACTCTCTATGGTATGTTTTGTTTGTAAATAACTCTTTTAATCTGTCAATATTTGATTTATATATCTTGTAAATTTTTGTGATATTTTTGACTTCTAGGAGTTTATTTTGCTGTGACATTAGATAATATCCTTAATCGTGTTAATCATTTTCTTGTATAAGTATGCAGCTATTAGCAGGCTTGAAAATGATATAAGACTAATGATGAAAAGATTATACGCAGAGGGTGCTTTGGCAAATAAAAATATATCCTGATACAAGTGCATATAATGGTAAAGTGGGTTATATACCAAGACTAGAGGAAACTTGTCGGCTATCATCTCTTTCATATAGATAATGGGTGTCATCCAAAACCAAAGCTGCACTATGATGGGTACTGCTTCTTTTAAGTCTTTGAAAAATGGTACAAATAAGGAGATTATAATTCCTAGGGAAAATGCGAAAATTGTTTGGAGTATCATGATGGGAATCATCCAAAGAAAAGTAAAGTTAACCGTGTAGTCAATGAGCAGTAAAAATACAACTCCTAAGGAGATAGAAAATAAAAAAAGTACAGTCTCTGTTATGAATATACTGAGATAAAAAACATAAACTGGGACACTTATCTTTTTTATAAGATGTGATTTTTCTGAGATAGCATTTGTTAGAAGTGATAAAAATTTACCAAAGGAGATCCACGCAAGAAGTCCTGGAACTATATAAATACTATAGGCGTAAGTGTTGTCTATGATGTCTAGCTTCATCTTCATAAAATCTGAAAATATGACTGTATAAATAAATATCGTAATAATAGGCGAGAGGATATACCATAACTGCCCTAGTCCTGTTCCTACATACCTTTGCTTAAAATCTCTTTTTGCGAAAGAAAATGCTAATAAAATATTGTGTTTCAATTAAGACCTTTTAAAATCGTCTTCAACACGAATAATATCATCTTCGCCTAGATAATCCCCTATCTGAGCTTCTATTACAATGACTGGAACTTTACCATCATTTGCTAGTCTATGTAACTCACCCATTTTTATGTATGTAGATTCATTGGCTCTTAGTGTAAATACTTTATCATCTACGGTGACGGTTGCGGTGCCACTTACTATAGTCCAATGCTCATTTCTGTGCATGTGTTTTTGAAGTGATAATCGTTTGCCTACTTGAACTTCTATGCGTTTTATTTTATACTTTGGGGTATCTTCTAGTATAGTATATGTTCCCCATGGGCGATGCACCGTTAGGTGGATGTTATGGAGTTGGGTGGTTTTTTTCACCTCTTGGAGTACTTGTTTTAGTTTATGTGAAGATCCTTTTTTTGAGACTAAAAGTGCGTCCCCTGTATCTACAATAATCAAATCATCTATATCAACTGTCACTATGGTTCGCTCATCTCCATATATAAGATTGTTTTTACTTTCTATAGAGATATGGTTTTTGTTTATGGTGTTGTTATTTTCATCTTTTGGAAGCTCTTCATATAAGGCATCAAAACTTCCTAAGTCTGACCATTGTATATTTGAAGCGATAACTTTTACTTTTGAAGATTTTTCCATCACAGCATAATCAATAGAATCTTCGGGGATATTTTGCATATCTTGATCTTTGATTCTTCGTACATCTCCTTGTGAAGCATTTTTAAAAGCCTCTAGGGAGCTTTCATAGATTTTTGGAGAATATTTTTTGATCTCTTCTAAAAAGACCCCTGCTTTGAAACAGAACATTCCACTATTCCAATAATAATTTCCCTCATTTAAATACTCTGTAGCCTTCTTAATACTTGGTTTTTCATGGAAGGCTTTTACATCTTCTTTGTTAGTAGTGTCGGCTTCTATATAACCAAACCCTACTTCTGCAAATGTTGGCGTAATTCCAAATGTTACGAGCTTATCTTCTTGGGCCAATATATCTGCTCTTTTCAACACTTTTTGATACTCTATTTCATCTTTTATGAGGTGATCACTTGGTGTTACTAGGACAATGGTATTTGGATCTAGTCCTAAGCAAGCTAAGGCTATGGCTGGGGCTGTATTTCTTCCATGTGGTTCTAGTAAGTATTTAGAATTTTGCTTGTTTAACTCTTCTAGTTGATCTAGGGCTAGGAAATACTGTTGGGTATTTGATACTATAAGTTCGGAATTACAAAACTTTGAATTTCTCTCAACTGTGAGTTGAAAAAGTGATTTATCATTAAAAATCTTTACGAACTGTTTTGGCATTAAGCTTCTACTTATCGGCCAAAGTCTTGTTCCATTACCGCCACATAAAATAATATTTGTCATTTTGGTTCCTGTTAAAATTTTGCAATAAATTTATTTGATAGCATGTTATCTAAATTGCTATTATATGATGCTAAAATGAGGGGAAAACTCCTGTCATTTTCAGCTTGACTGGGAATCTAAGGACTAGACCCTGAATCAAGTTCAGGGTGACGACAATCAAGTTCAGGGTGACGACAATCAAGTTCAGGGTGACGACAATCACGTAGAGGTGAATTATGAATAATATAGCTATAGTATGTTCAGGTGGTGATGTTTCTGGGATGAACCCTGCTTTAAAACATTTTGTAGAATACGCTTTAGATAATGGCTTAAATCCTTACTTTATTTATGATGGATATGAGGGTCTTATTGATGCTAGTATTATAAAAGTTGATTATTCTTATGTATCTGGGATTATTACTCGTGGTGGGACTATTATTGGGAGTTCTCGGAGTGGGAGATTTATGCATAAAAAGTATAGAAAAATCGCAAAAAATAATCTTGATCTTTTAAATATCACTATGCTTGTTGTCTTGGGTGGTGATGGTTCTTTTAGGGGACTAGATGTTTTTTATAAAGAACATGGGATTAAGTTTTGTGCTATTCCTTCTACTATAGACAATGATATATATGCAACAGACTACTGTTTAGGGGTTGATAGTGCCTTAAATATCATCAAAACTTCCATAGACGCTATAAGAGATACTGCTTCTTCTTTTAAACATGCTTTTGTGATAGAGACTATGGGAAGAGACTGCGGCTATTTGGCTCTTGTTTCGCACTTAACATCTGGTTCTGAGCTTTGTTTAATCCCTGAGAGGGAGTATGATTTAAAAGACTATGAAGAAAAATTTAAAAAACAGATGCTAGAGGGAAGACGCTACTTTATAGCTATAGTGAGTGAGGGAATAAAACAAAACACCAATGAAATAGCTCAATGGTTTGAAAAAAAAATAGGAATACAAACTCGTGTGAGCGTCCTAGGACATGTGCAAAGAGGTGGTAATCCTAGTATATATGATAGACTTATGGCGTATAGGTTTGTCACTCATGCTGTGGATGCCCTAATTCAAGGCAAAGAAGAGTCTGTTGTTTGTTATGTCAAGAGTGGATTTTGTCTTAAAAGTATTGAAGAAGTTGTAGGGAAGAAGAGTTTAGATGAGGATTTGTTAAGATTTTTGAAATAATTTAATAATTTTATGATAGTATTAGATAAAATTATGCTAAGTATCAGATGGTGCTTAGATTTCAGGAGAATAAATTGAGAAAAAATATTGTGTTATTGGTAGCGAGTTTTATGCTTGCGTTTGGTATGAGTGCTTGTACTGAGATGAAAATGGGGAAAAGTTTTGTTTTCTTTTCAGATGAAACAAAAGAAGCCTATGCAGGTATGATGGATATAGTAAGTTCTACAGGTGATCCAGCTCAAGCTATGATGAAAGAGTGGGAGATTTTAGATCCTGAATTAACAGAAGAAGAGATTTTTGACGAGATGAAAGATCTAGCAATAGAGTACAACATGAGATATGTTGGTGAAAAAAATATGTTCACTCTAACAGAGGCGGAAAACCCAACAGATGATAAGGTTGTTCATGCTAGGATTGGTGAGTTTTGTTCACTTATAATCGCTAAAAAGATGTTGAATCATTCTCGTTTTTATGGTGGATTTATGCCTTGTCGTATTCTTTATGTTGAATATGGAAACGGAAAAAGATACCTAATCTCTATGGATATGGCGCTTGCAATATATGGCGGAACTGATAAGAAAAAAATTAGTCCAGAACTTCTTGAAGATATGTTAGCCGTTAAAAAAGCTATGGAAGAGATTCCTGCAATAGCTGCAGGTTATGATATAGAAGACTAAACATTACCAAATAAGTTCCTCTTGAGGATCTACTTTTTGTTCTAGTCTAGGTGGTTTTGATATATCTGAAAAATATTCTTTTTTTCCAGATATATCCACTTCTATAATTCCCTCAGGTCTTTTGAACCTTCTTTGTATCTGTGGATAAAGTTTTAAGAGTTGGGTATAAAAATAGTTAAATGCCGGACCTGACACCCTCCCCCCTGTTTCTTTTTTGTGCATTGGGGTATTGTTATCATTTCCAAACCACACTACTGTCTCTATAGTTGGTGAATAACCTGCGAACCATCCGTCAATATTGTCGTTTGTTGTGCCTGTCTTTCCCGCTATTTCTATCCCCTGCACTCTAGCTCTAATTCCAGTACCTCTATCAACTACACTTTTGAGTATGCTTGTCATCAAAAATGCTTGTTGTTCGTTTGTTATTTCTAAAAAACTTGGTGTAAACTCATGCAAAACTATATCTTTTTGATGCACACTATCAATGATATGCGTCTGAACTTGAATCCCTTTGTTTGCAAATGATGTATAGTATTTGGCTAAGGTATAAGGGGAGATTGTAAGTGTCCCTAAAGAGATAGACATATCTTGTGGTACATTTTTAATCCCGAATTTTTTTAAACTTTGAAGCAGGTTTGAGAGTCCAATATCATCAACAAGGTTAATAGTCGCAAGATTACTAGAATGCACAAGGGCTTCTCTTAAAGATATAAGCCCTTTATAGTTTTTAGAATAGTTACGAGGTTGCCATTTCATCTCTTTTCCATTTTTTTCATACTTATATGTTTTTGCAATGTCTGTTAGTCTTGTAGCCCCTGAAAAACCTAAATCTAAGGCAACTTGATATATAAAAGGCTTAAAAGCACTCCCTGGTTGTCGTCTACCTTGTGTGCCTCTGTTAAAGGGGCTAATTTTATAATCATACGAGCCAACAAGAGCTAGTACATTTCCAGTACTTGCCTCTACACTTACTAAAGCTCCGTTTAAAAGTGAAGTATTTGTATCTACATACTTAAACTCCCCTTTTGCTCTTTTTGCCCGAGAGATAGCCCTTTTTTTGTATCCCTCAATACGCTCTAATGACTTATCATAAGAATATTTTACTGCCTTTCGGGCTACTTCTTGGAGGCGAATATCTATAGTTGTATAAACCTCATAGCCACCTGTTTTAAAGTCTTTAATTCCAAACTTTTTCATTCTTCTTGAAACTTCATCTACTATAAAAGGAGCTTTATTTTGAGTCAGGGTTGTATCATATACTTTTGGAGTTTCGCTCACAGATTTTTCATAAGTTTGATCGTCAATCCATCCAAGAACTTTCATTCTTTTTATAACACGGTTCGCTCTTCCCATGGAAATATCATAGTTTTTTGTAGGAGCATAAGTACTTGGTGCTTTTGGAAGTCCTACTAGAATTGCTATCTCTTTGAGTGTTAAATCATGAAGTTTTTTATGGAAATATCCATCTGCTGCGGTTTTAATGCCATAATAGCCATGACCGAAATAAATTTCATTTAAGTATCTCTCTAAAATCTGTTCCTTGCTCAAAGCCTGTTCAAGTTTGATAGCATAAATAGCTTCTTTGATTTTACGAGAGAGTTTTTTTTCACGAGTAAGGAGCTTATTTTTTACCAGTTGTTGGGTGATTGTACTTGCACCTTGAACTGCTTTACCTGCTTTTATTACTTTTATGGCTGCACGAAAGATAGCGTCAATATTTACACCAGGATGCTCAAAAAATGTAGTATCTTCTATGGCAACTAAAGCTTCAATAGCACGAGGAGGTATCTCACTAAATGATGCATAAAACCTATGTTTTTTATCGAAAATATTTGCTATTTTTTCACCATTTTTATCATAAATTCTACTACTAATGGGTGGATTATAGTCAACAAGAGAGGATATATCATAATCATACGATACATAATAGTATGTAAAAAGAGCAAATGGGGATAAAAATCCTAAGGCTAAAAGTGTTAAAAACATTTTTTTTATTATTGACATTATTATCTCCTAAATTCTCTATTTTTAAAATTTGCTTCGATTAAGCTTTTTGTATAAATGTTTCTTGGATTTTTCAGTATTTCTAACATTTTACCATCTTCTACTACTAAACCATCTTTTATAACACAAATATCTTCGCAAAGAGATGCGGCTGCATTTATATCATGTGTTACAAAAAGAATTTTAAATCCTATCTCAATTTGAAGTTTTTTAAGCAAGTTTAAGATTATAACTCTAGTGCTAGGATCGAGTGCTGTGGTTGGTTCATCAAGTAACATAAGTTTTGGTTTTGATTGTATTGCCATTGCGATAACTACACGCTGAAGCTGTCCACCTGAAAGCTCTGGAGAAAATCTTTCTAATAGTTGAGTATCTAGCCCCACTTGTAAAAATAATTCTTTTTGTTTTTCTTTGGAGATAAAAAATTGTTTCTTTATTTTTGTGAGTGGAGATAAGGCTGTAAAAGGATTTTGAGGAACAAATGATAAAGTATCACCAGCTTTAAGTATAAAACCTGCATCATAATCTAAATCGCAAGTCATTGTTTGTGGTAGCATATTAAGAAGTGCTTTAAGTGTTAAACTTTTACCACTTCCACTTTGTCCCACAAGGGCTAAAGATTTTTTTATATTAAAGTTTATATCAACTAATATTTTGTCTTTAAGTGAGATTTTTAACTTTTTAATTTTCATAAAGTTATTGTAGCTGATTTATTTTTTGACATAGCTTTGTAAGAGACTCTGTACTCTCGCCTAGTCTTGCGATAACTCTTAAAATCGCTTTTTTAACAGTAGGCTGTCTTATTCCACCAATTGCATAGCCATCTTTTAGGAGTGAATTTTTAATATTGAGTACTTTTTGATTGTCATTAATCATTTTAGGCACTATCAGCCCATCTACCTTTATGCCTAAAATATCTTTTACTATCTCTTGCCTTTTTTGAATCTCTTTTTTTAAATCTTGCGTGTTTTGTAGAATATATTCTAAAGATTTATGCCCTAAAAGAGTGTCATAAAGAGAAAGAGAAGTAGCGTAAACAATAGGTTTAGCACGGTTTATAAGATACTCAACTATATGTGCTGATGCTAAGATATATGCTCCAAAACTACCATAAGCTTTTCCTAGTGTTCCCATTTTAATATGGTTCTTTTTTATCACAATGTTGTACAAATCAAAAACACCCATAAGCTTATCGCCAACAACTCCTGAGCTATGGGCTTCATCTACTATCAAAATAGCGTCTTGCATTTGGCAAATATCAAAGACTTCTCTTTTTACTAAGTCCCCATCCATAGAGTAAATTCCCTCAACGGCAACTATTTTTCTTTTAATATTTTTATATTTTATAAAAAGTTTTTGAAGCTCATTCATATCATTATGTTTAAAAAATTCAACATTAACATGCTCTAGTTTTGTGGCTAAAACTCCTGAAGCATGGTATCTCTCATCCATAAAAAGTATATCACCCTTTCTTACAAGAGACTCAATCATAGCAATATTTGCACTAAAGCCACTGCCTAAAATAATTCCATCTTCAAAGCCGTTTGCCTTACATAAAGCTTGTTCAAAATCTTTATGAATTTGATGATAACCATTAATAAGAAGAGATGCTTTTGAGCTATGAGTGGGAAGTTTTTCTAAGTCTTTACAAGTTGCATGATGGAGTTCTTTTTTGTGTGAGAGTCCTAAGTAATCATTTGACGCAAAATCTAAAACAGATGTATCAAGCACTCTGCGAGAACGGTATCTTCGTGATTTTTTTAAGGCTTTTAACTCATTTTTATAGTACAAGTATTTATTTCCATTCTTTTGAAGCTCTTTGAGCAATTATTATAGTTTGTTCATTGCTATATGTCAAGTGGGATTTTTAGCTGTTCTAACTCTATATTAGTTAATCCTGTACTTAACTTGATTATGTCAATACTTACTTTTTGTTCAATTAAGCTTTTAGCTATTTCAATATTTCTTATTTTTATAGCTTCAATTCCAGCAGCGATATAAGTACTTTGATAAATACTAGCTTCTCTTCTTAAACTTTCTTCTCTTCTATCATAATCTAATTTTTCATCATCAGGCATATTTAGATAATCTAATATTTCTTTTGCTTTTAATAGTCCTTTAGCTTTTGGCTTATCTGAGATTGTTTCATTTTTTAAGAAGTTTATCCATTCATCTAAGGTATCTTTTGAGTTGTCATCAAAATTTTTAACTTTTATGAGATAATATTGAGGATATATTTTGTTTATCTCATTTGTTTTATATAAATCTTTTTGCATTTGACTTAGGTATAGTTTATTGTGAGTATGAATACCTTCAAAATTTGTAGTGCCTTTATAAATATAATCATCTCCATCACCAAAATCAAAATACAAAATTGATATTGAGATAACTTTTTTCACATCAGAATAAGCAAATCCCTCTTGCATATGTTCAACTATAACTTTACTTGTAGCATACAAAATTCTTTGCATATAGTCTGCTTCTCTACTGTATTGTATCTCTATGATTACTATTTCATTATTTGAGTTTTTTACTTTTATATCTACTTGGTTATTTTTATCATCTTTTGTATCTTTGTTAGATTCACTTTCTAAAATTTCTAGGATTTCAATATCTTCTTTTAAAAGTTCTGATAAAAATCCTTCTAAGATTTCAAAGTTTACTTTACTTCTTAGTATTCTTTTTATTGCCCAATCAAATGAGATTAGTTTTCTTGTTTTGGACATTTTTATTTGCCTTTCATTTTTTATTATTATATCTAACATTTACAAAACACACTAAATCAAAGTTAAAAATACTAGCAATTCTGGGTCTAATTTATGAATGAACTAGATTCCCAGTCAAGCTGAGAATGACATTATCTGTTACAAAGCGTGCTTAAACTTCAAACATTAAATATTGGGTACAATATGAGCAAGAAATTGTTCCTACAAAATTTAACTTATAAGAAGAATACATCATGCAAGACTCACAAGAATACAAAAATAAAAAAGCATTTTTTGATAGTGTTATTACACTTTATGGGCGTAATGTAATTATAGAAGTTTTACAAGACTCAAGCATAGAAGTTCACAAATTGCATATGGCAGATTCTAACAAGACTGATGGGGCTGTTAAAACTATTTTAGCACTTGCAAAAACACGAAATATTGAAGTCACTTATCATGCAAAAAATGCACTCTCTCGTATCTCTAAAAATGCTAAACAAGATCAGGGTGTGGCTATAGATATTATCTCTAAGACTTATCAAAATGTTCAAGAGATAAAAAAACTCAAAAGATATAAACTCATAGCACTAGATGGTATCCAAAATCCACAAAATCTAGGGATGATCATCCGTTCTTGTGCTGCTGGAAATATTGATGGCATTATACTTCCAAAAAAGAGTTCTGCTAAAATATCTCCACTTGTTATAAAAGCGAGTGCTGGGACACTTTTTAAATTAGCTATTTATTTTTGTAACACTTTGGGGGAGATTTTAAATGATGTGGAAGATACTAAAGTTTATCTCTTATCTTCTCATGCTAAAAATACTATCTATGATATTAAAATGGATGAAAAGAGTATATTTGTTTTAGGTAATGAAAGTGATGGGGTTAGCAGCGATGTGGAAGCTCTTTGTAAGGATTCTATCTCTATCCCAATGCAAAGAGGCGTTGAATCTTTAAATGTTGCTGTGAGTGCTTCACTTATTGCATTTATGGCTTAGATTCCCAGTCGAGCTGAGAATGACATTTCTTGAGCTGAGAATGACATTTGTTTAGATTCCCAGTCAAGCTGAGAATGACATTGGGTTGAGCTGAGAATGACTACTGAAAAGAATCACTTTGGAAATCAAAATCTTTTTGATAATCTTTACATAAAACAAATTCTACACCCATTGTATCTATTGCGTGGCAAGAACTGCATCTATTAAATGCAAAAGGATACAGTTGTTTACAGTTATCGCAAGTATACTCAAAGCTAAGACTAGCGTTTACTTTTCCTTGTAGCTCAATCAAAATATCAAATTCAAATATATCACTCTTTGCTGAATATTTTACATCTCCACGAGCAGTATATAAATCTCTGAGATAATTATTTTGTTTTATTACCTTAAGGTTCAAGTCTTCTTTTTTAATACGCCATAGTATATCTACTATTTTCTCACTTTTAGAACCATCAAAATGTTCCCAAGCAAGTTTAGGATTTACGCGAAACAAATACTCAAATACCATATAAGAAAGTTGATGCGATTCATTATATAACTCCACAAACTTGAGTGCTTTGTCTTCTTGTGAAATTTCAAAATCATTTAAAAGTGCTAAAGACTTTAAATATATATCAGCACATGAAATGTCTTTTTTGAGTTCACTTAATGGTTCTAAGACTTCCAAGGCTGACTTATAATCTTTCATAAACTCATATACAAGGAGAAGTGTTTCTAGTGCCTGTGGTGTGCGTGGATTTTTGCGAAGTATTTCTAAAAATATCTGTTTTGAACGCTCTAAAAATCCTGCCTTAAAATAAGTTTTTCCAAGAAGATACATAATCTCTTTTTGATTGTTTTCATCAATATGATTTAAAATTTCTGTGTATATCTCTATACATTTATCATAGTTTCCACTTTTAAAATAAGATGATGCTAAAAGCATCCACGATTTTTGAGAAAGTTCATCACGCGAAACTAAATCTTTGAGTTCATCTTTTGTTGGCAGTGTGCGAAACTGTTTTAAAAATTTATCTAGGTCTTTATAATCTTCTTTTCTCTTATACCTACCCCACCAATACGATAAAAAAGTGATTATAAAGATTAATGCAAAGAATATGATTATTGAAAAAAGGGGATCTCTAAACTCCAAAAAGAAAATATTCATCTCTTAATCATACACAACAATGCCATAGTCATTTTTTAAATTATAAAAAGTACAAGTTCCAGCAAAATCTAAATCTTTCATTTTCCCTAAATGTACAATCGAATTTTTTGAAACTTTAATCCCGTTTTCACGAAAAAATTTCTTTATATTTACAAATTTGACATCTTCTACAAATTTATACTCAAATTCTTTGTGAAGCTTCATCTTATCCAAAGTGAACAAATGTTCATTTACATGGAGTTGATCAGATGCAAACTTTATAGGGAGGTGTCCTGAGAGGTCTGTTAGTCTTTCTTCTATGTAAGAGTGTTTTGCTGGTAATGTCTCTTTTTGAAGAAAAATATATTTATTATTTAACTTTAGGTTTGGTGTATTTTTCCAATATTTATAGGCTGGATTTGATACACCTAACTTTATAGATATTTCTCTCCAAAGCCAAAATGAATTTAATGTATTTGGTAAATGAGACATTAATCATAACTCCTTGAGAGATTTTTATAGCTCATTATATAACTTTTATTTTAAGAGTTTTATTAAAATACACTTGTCACCAATTTTGTAACAACAAAACCACCAATAACTAACCATATAAACATAGATAAAGCAGTATATACAGTAGCAAGTCCCAATCCACGAAATTTTGAAAATATAGTTCCCATACCTAAGGCAGTCATAGCCATAGTAAGTAAAAAAGTATCTATCTCGTTAATAATATCTACAATATTTTGAGAAATAATGCCTAAAGAATTAAATCCAGCCATTGCAATGAAATAAACTGCAAACCAAGGGATAACTAACTTAACACTAGTACTAATTCCAGCAGATTTTTTAGCCTCATAAGATAAGTAAATGCCAAGTACAATAAGTAAAGGTGCTATCATAATCACTCTTGTCATTTTAACTATAACAGCTGAATTAGCCATCTCTATTGGACTTGCTGCGATTGATGCAGGAACTGCAACAACCTGTGCAACTTCATGAATAGTGCCACCAACATAAATGCCAAACTCTTGGGGGGACATATGTAAAAATCCGCTTGAGGGTTCAATGATACTCATATAAAGGACAGGATACATAAACATAGAAATAGTTCCAAAAAGTACAACCATAGAAACTGCAATAGCGGTTTTATGCTCCTGGGCTTTTAAAACTGGCTCAGTTGCTAAAACTGCGGCTGCTCCACATACTGATGCCCCTGAGGCAATAAGTATAGATGTGTCTCTATCAATTTTAAAAAATCTAATACCTAAGTATGTACCCATTAAAAACGTAGTGCTAAGCATGATAAGTGAAACCATAAATCCACTCATTCCAAGCTCTGCGATTTGCTGAAAAGTTATACGAAAGCCATAAAAGACTATAGCAAATCGAAGTATTTTTTTTCCACAAAAGGTGATGCCAGTTCCCCACTCTTTTGGAATTTGATTATGCAGAGTATTTGCATAAATAATCCCCATTACTATACCGATAACAAGAGGGGAAATTCCCAAAAGTTTTATTGAGCCAATATTTGAGATAAAAGTAGCAACTGTTGCAAAGATTGCTACAAAGAGTATGCCGCTTATCGTTCCTTTTTTATTTTGTGTAGAAAATGCCATTATAACTCCGATATAATTTATAATTATTGTACATTCACATCAAGCTTTGATCTTATTAGTTGATTTTCATCACTTGTTACTATGATAACATCGAGTTCATTTACCCTAGTAGTTTCTATCCCTTTGTCATTAATAAGATATGATTTTAGGACTCTACTTCTCTTTTTTGCAAGTTCTTGCATCTCTTTTTCACTTATAATTTGAAACTCTATACATAATTTTACAAGTGCTTTTAAATATTTTCTATCAAAAGCATCACCCTCATATTGTTTTTCTAGTCTCTCTTGCAAAACTTCAATTTTATTATCATCTTTAGCATCTTCATAAATATTTTCTAACAAATCTATAGTCATTGCATTGACTCTTTCTTCTTCATTTTTAGCACCTGATTTTTTTACTACTAGAGCAATTAATTTTTCTTTTTGCAATGCTTTTTTATCAAGACTTAAGTCATAAGCACCACCAATACTCAAAATTATTTTCGGTCTTTTTACTAAAAGTTTTGCTATATTATCAAGTTTTTCTCTCTCTGATGCTAAAATGATACTTGAACCTGCTTCAAATTCAGCATATTTCAACTCATCCCCTCCAATACCAAGTAAAGAACCTAAAAATGTAAAAGGTGATGCAACCGCTTTTAAGATCAAATTTCCAAAGGTTTTCCATACTAATGCACCATACTTAAAATCTGGCTCATCAACATTGCCTCGAACTGGCATCTCTATATCAATGATTCCATCACCATCTTCAAGAAGTGCTACAACAAAACCAAGAGGAAGCGAACCACCCTTAATATCTACCTCTTCTCCAAGCTTAATTTTTTTGATAATGATACTATTTTCACCTTGAAGCTGTGAATCTTGTATATCATAGTTAAAATTTAAAAAGAGCTTGCCATCATCTATATGATAGCCTGCAAAGGTGCGACTATATCCACTCATCGCTGAGAGGTCAAGATTTCTAAAGTTAAAATCTAAATCTGTAAATAGTTTAGGATTTGATGAGTTTACACTGCCTTTTAATTTCGTAGATCCATATTTATCAATATCACCTGCTAAGTCTATATAACTTGTTTCATGAGGATTTGTCGAAATAGCATAAATAACACCATTTAAGTTGTGTATATTTGTTTTAAAATCTATGGCTAAGGAAGAATCAGAGAAAGTTGCACTTCCATTTTTGACATTAACTTTCATAATTCGCATAGGAAATGCTTCTCTAGTATCGGCGTTTGTACTTTTTTCTAGTTCTTTAGTAGTGTTTTTATCAATATTTTTTGCTAAACCTGCAAAATTCATACTTTTGTTTGCATCAATATTTGCATTTACATAAAAAGCATCTACATCCACTTCATTTACAAAGAGTCTATTAGGACTTGTTTCTAAGGTAAACTCTTTTAGATTCACTTCATTAAAAGACAACAAAGAAGACTTATCCCTAGAATCACTTAGAAAAATCTCTTCTAATTTGAATGAACCATCTACAATCAAATCTGCTTTACTCTTAGATACTGCGTACTGTGTTTTAGTTTTAAAGCTCATGTATCCATCATCAAGACTTACAAAAGCATTCTTTTGCAAATAGGGAGTAAAATCTTTGAGGGCAAGCCTCTCAAGAGATAGTTTTCCTTTTTGTTTCAAAGGTGTATGTCTGATGCTACCTCTTGATTTCATATTTGCAGAACTGTTTACTCGTGAAGAAAGTTGATAACTCATCCACGAATACTTTTTGGAATCTATATTTTTGATGTTTAAATTGATTTTATCAACTTGTGCATAAATGATAGGACGCATCTTTTGATCTTGAAAACTTAGCTTTGCATCTTTAAGAGTGAGACTATTTAAACGAACTTTATACTCTTTTTCTTTTTTATATACTTGTTTTTTCTTAGATTTTAACACTCCGCTTTTACGAGGGACTAACAAGTTATCTATATTCATAGAACCATCTTTTAAACTTTTAATTCTTATATGAAGATTTTTAATATTTGTATCATTTATACTTACTTCTTTAGTGTTTGTGTTTAAGCTTATACCACTAATATTTAAATCACTAAAAGTCATCAAACGCTTATTGTTACTTTTTTTATTGAGGGCAAAATCACTTAAAAGTATATTAGCATTTTGTACATCTACTATTAAACTTGAATTTACATCTACTACATTTACATCTGCATCAAAATTTGCTTGAAGACTTCGTAGTTTAATATCATAAATTTTCAACTCTTTTTTTGCCACCTCATCAATGTATGGCACAAAGCGTTCTACATCTAAACCTGAGCATAAAGTACTTGTCTTTGCGTCAAGCACTTTATGAATTATGCTTCCAAAAGACTTACATTTAAAGGAATCATTTACTAAAAAATCCATTTGGTAAGCCAATGGTCTTGTTCCATCTAATGTGATATTTTGTGCATAAAGATTTAACTCATTGAGAGAATTATTTACATTTGGCTTTACACCCTTATCTTCAAAATCAACTTTTATCTTCTCTAAAGAGAGTGTATCAACTAAGATACTCCACGGTTCTTGTTTCACTGCATCTTTTTGTTCTAGTATGTTACTTTGGGGTTTAGTATTAAATTTTATATATTCTTGCCAATCAATAGTTTTATTTTCATCTCTTAAGACCTTAATATCCAAACTCTCTAAAGCTATCTTTTGTATATGAATATCTTGAGAAAAAGGTTTAATAGTAGCATTTTTGATAAAAAAACTCTTTAAACCTAAAACATCTGTGTAATTTCCTTTTGGTTTGAGTCTTAAACCATCAAGACTTAGGTTTAGATTCCAAAGTCTTGTTGCCTCAAGATTAGAACTATTAAAATTATACTGAGTATGAAGGGAGAGTTTTCCATTGGCTACTTCAAGGTTAAGGGAATCTTTTATATATCTCCATTGCGAATATAATTTACTCGCTTCATAATCAAGTGAACCTTGCACAATGAAAGGTTCCAATCCAAGAATTTTACTTTTTAAATCAAAAAATCCACCATCTTCAAGTTTCATGTACATTCTCAAATGAGCATCACTTGTCTTCATATTTTTAGTATCTATGTCTTTTAATTCAAAGCCTAAAGTATCCACTCTAAAGCTAAACTTGCTTTGTTGAGAGTAATCTTCATAATTTAAACTCCCATTGATAAGGGAAATTTTATCTACAATAATTCGTGGTATTTGAGATTTAGTATTTTTTTTCTTAACTTCTTTGGTATTTTTTTTAGCTAAAGCATTAAAATTAATTGTTTTATCTTTGTTTAAAACTAAGAAAAGGTCAGGTTCTTCTATAATTAATTCTTTTATATAAATAGTAAAACCAAGTAAAGAATAAAACTCTAAGTCTAAAATAATTTTTTTAGTATTAATAAGCTGTATCTTATCTAAAGAGTATAATTCTAAACCTTGTATTTCTAAACGGAATAAAAAAGGGTTAAAGTAAAGAGTATCTATCTCAAGTTGCGCATTTGCATTTTCTTTTACCCCATTAATAATCTGTGGTTTTAAAATTAAAGGAACAGCGATAAAGCCAAATAAGGTATAAAAAAGAAGTGAGTAAAGAAGGATTTTTTTTAACAAATAAACTCCGTATTAGCATGAATATACTAAGTCTATCTTATTATGTATTAGAGTTTTATTTACTCAACGATAAATAGAAGTTAAGAAAACCTGCTCAATCTGTCACCCTGAACTTGATTCAGGGTCTAATTTATATAGAATAAGGACTAGATTCCCAGTCAAGCTGAGAATGACAATAACTTTTATTCACCGTATTATTTACTAGCTTTAAGTATGTCTAGTTTCGGAAATGTAAACACAGCATCTCTATAAACAACAACATCTTTTCTATCTAAAGAATACGCTCTAATCTTAATAGGGATAAGAGTATCTCCTCGGTTATTTTTAGATAAAACTTCTGTAGTTCTTAAGATAACAACTTTCTTCTTTTTTATACCTGGAACTGCTGTAAATTCTTTTCTAGGTTTAGCGATAATAATTTTTCCCTCCATCCCTTTTGGTGGGATAACTTCAAAATAAAATTTCATTGTTTTATTTTGTGTATTTTGCAGTAAAAAGACATAGGCATTATCAACTCTTACCTTACCATCGGGCATAAGTTTTGTAGAATATACTCTAGATTCTTTGTTGATATTTAACAACATATTTTCTTTTGTCGAACCCATCATTGCTAAGATAACCATAAGACCAACAAGTAAAGCTATGTAGCCGAGTATTTTTGCACGAAAAAATTGTGTTTTACCTTTTTTCTCTATCACTTCATACTCACTTGACCAAGTCACTAAAGATGGTTTTCCTAGTTTTCCCATAACGGTAGTACAAGCATCAACACATTCAAGGCAGTTTATACACTCTAGTTGTAAGCCTTTGCGAATATCAATATGCGTAGGACAAATTGTCACACAAGACTCACAAGTAGTACACTCAGCATGAGATTCATCCGATTGAAGGTCTTTTTGTTTTGTGTATTGTTTATCATGATTATCATCATAAATATGCCCACCACGATGTGTATTATAAAGAGACATAACTGTATGTTCATCATACAAAACAGATTGAATACGAGAATAAGGACAAATATAAGAACAAAAATCTTCTTTTAAAAATACGATGTCATAGACAAGAAACAATGCAATACCTGTCATTATCCCAATAAGTGCCCAATGGTTTTGATAGTCAGCTAAATATACAAAAAAATCTTCTGGAGGAACAAAAAACCAGAGAAAGTTTGACGCAGCTAAATAACTAGCAAAAAAAGCAATGAGTATCGCTATGGCTTTTTTAACCTTGTTTTTAGTCAAAGTCATATCTGGTTCTTTTTGCTTGTTTTTAATATTTTTACGCATTCCAAGAATTTTAGTTTCTATCAAATCACGATAGATGGCTCGAAAAGCAGTTTGAGGACAAACCCATCCACAAAAGACACGCCCACCCATGGCGGTCATCCCAAAGACTCCAAGAAACATAAACATAAGTAAGAATGGCATAAGATACAACTCTTGCATATCAAACTGAACAAATGCTAAATGTAGCTTCAATTTATCAAAACTTAAAAGGAAAAAATGATTTCCATCAATAGTTATCCATGGTAAAATTATAATAAATAATGTTGCAATAAAATACATATAATATCGCTTAATTCTCCATTTCATCGGTATTTTATAGACTTCTTTTTTTTCACTCATCACTTTACCCCTTTTTCATTTGGACAAACTATAGAATTTATAAGTTTATCTTGCGAATTTTCTGACACATCTACTAATAAAGAACTTGAAACAACTTGTTTTAACTCACGAGAATCTATATAATCCTTAAGTGAGCTTCTACTAACATCTAACCTTCTTGCCATCTCGCTCACGCTTTTTTTGTCTTTTATAAAAACAATAATCTCAGAAATGTATTGATCAAACTTAGAACTAGATTTACTTCCTTTAGGTCTGCCAATAAGTTTTTTACCTTGTATTTGTAAGGTTTGACGAAGTTGATCTATTAAGGCGAAAATTAACATCGCTTCACTTTGTCTTGTTATTATAACAGATTGTTTTATAAAATGAACCTTTGAATGATGTTTTAAAAGACAAGAAAACATTTCTGCTACATCTTCCATATTTGAGCTTAAAACCCATGTATCATATATAAGTATAGTTGCTCCATCTTGAGATTGAAAGTTACTTGTTACATGAGTTCTCTCATCTAATCTTTTATTTTGCGAGACATGATCTATAAACTGTTCATCAATCTTTATACCATTGGCAATCGCATAAGCGTTAATAACTTTAAGCTGCTCTCCTGCAGGATGAAAATATTTATCTGCTCTTATGTAGGCTATAGTTTTCATTTTAGCGGTTAAACTCCATTTATATAAGGTTTAATCGTCATTATAGTTAAATATGACGATTAAAGTCAAGTATGCTATATTACCCATACAAGTTCCTTTTCTAAAGGCGTTCGAGCATAGTCTATCTTATTTAGTCTTGAGTTTTTGTCTTGGGTAAATCTCTATTTTGCTGTTTAGAAATAGTTTCAATATTTCTTAAGTAGGAACTGTGTAGTATATTTATATGATTTATTTTTCTAGTATTAGAGTGATAGGCTTTTGAGGTTATTCAAATTCTTATATGGTGTAAAGACTTTACTATGATGATTCTAAACTGTCACCTTTATAACTTTAACTAGATTAATACTTCTTTTAAAAAGTCACAAAACTTTAAAAAAAGATGAATTAGTCATAAAAAAATTACACGAGGATACAAAATGAAATCAATTACAAAACTAGCCTTAGCACTTCTTCTAGGGGCGTCTTTACTTCAAGGTGCTGCCTTTGAGAAAGTTGCAAAATCTCGTGCTACACAAGTTCATCTAAGTTGCGAGAAACCACTCACTACTGGTAACAATACGATAAATTTTGAAGTAGGACATAAAAATTACAAAGATGCCAAGATGAGCGTAAAAATCTTCATGCCAGCGATGCCAGGTATGCCATATATGGAAAGTATAAGCGAGTCAAAGAGTTTAGGTGATGGTAAATTCACAACAAATATAAATATTTCTATGTCTGGAACATGGCAAGTGCATATCTTTTTAACTCCAAAAAGTGGTAAAAAAGTAAGAGCTAAAACATCGTTTAATATATAAAACTTAGAGAAATGAAACTCTTATTATCACTTGCATTTCCCTTATTGCTTTTGGCGATACCCTTAGAAGTTCTTATAGAAAATGCAAAAAATAATCATACTTCTTTAAAGTCTTTAGAACAAAGAGTATCAATGCTTGATAATGATTTAGAGATGAGCAAAAACTTTGTAGACCCAATGCTATCCTTAACCGTGAGTGATGTTCAGTTGGATGATATAGCTAATCGTTCTCTTGAGAGAATGCAATACCTTGCCTTAAATTTTCAACAAAAAATTCCATATTTTGGAAAAAGAGATGCTTTAGCCAAGAGAATAAATGCAAGAAAAGTAAAAGAGATTTTAAGTATAGATGAGATGCGAGTGAAGCTAGTTCGTGAAATAAAAATAGCAGCGTTTTCTATCTGGCAAAAAGAAGAGGGGCTAAAAATTACACAAGAGTATATACGCCTCACAAAACAAAATATAGAACTATACTCTACACTAAGTAGAAGTGATTCTCTCTCTCACATGAGTATAATGTCCGCTGAAATGACACTTTCCCAACTTAAGATCAAACGGAGTAGATTGGAGAGTTCTTTAAAAGTAGAGTATCAAAAAATCTCCTATTTAAGTGAAATGGAAGTAGATACTGTAGAGATGGATATGAAAATGTACAAGCCAAAAGACTTAGAACAGTATATTGATAATAAAAATTTTAATATATCTTACAAAATAAAAAAAGCGAGTTTAAAAGAAGCAAATGAGGATGTAAAAGTTCAAGAGTTAAATTACTATGCTGATCCTATTCTTAGTCTTGGATATTTTCGTAGAGAGTCTTTTGAGGATTATATAAACATCGGTATAGCCTACTCTTTGCCAATATACGGCACACAAAATGCCCTAAGTGAAAAATCAAGAAAAGTTGTTTTAGCTAAGAAAAGTGAAGTGCTAAATTTTGATAATCTAGTACTGTCTCAAATACATCAAGTGTATGCAAAAATTCAGAGTGCTTATGCTGTTCATACTATCATAAAAGATGAGAGTATGCCGCAGATTGAGCATATGTTTGATTTAAGTTCTAGTTCTATTAAAAGTGGTGATGAGCTTTTTTTATATATAGAGCTTTTGGAGAAAAAACTCTCTCTTGATGAGAAAAATATTGGAGTAGTAGCCGTGTATCATAAAAATATTGCCTCCTTAGAAGCTCTAGTTGGAGAAATGAAATGAGATTTTTATTATTAATAATGACACTTATATTAACATCTGTTCATGCGAGAGAAGCGACTGTACAACAGTTATTTAATGTTGTGACTGTAAAAGTTGAACAAAATAATCATGCCAAAAGTATGAATAGTTTTGGTTTTGTTAAAGTGGATGAATCAAGAGTTTATGATGTAAGTCCAAGGTTTGGAGGTTTTGTAGAAATCCTTTATGCAGATAAGATTTACAAGAAAGTGAGCAAGGGGGAAACTTTAGCAAAAGTATATTCTCCTGAAGTTTTAAAAGCTAAAGATGAGTATGCTACCTCTTTGCTGTACTCAAAAAATAAGGCTATGGTTGAGAGTGCTATGACAAAGCTACATCTCTTAAAAGTACCAAAAAACGAGATAAACGCAAAGTTAAAAAATAGAGATTTTACCACCATCATTTCACCTACGAATGGATATATCTTTAAAAAAAATCTTAACAACAACTCAGCATTTTCTGCAAAACAAGTTCTTTTTGAGATTGTAAATTTAGATACTGTATGGGTTGAGGTAAATATCCATCAAAACCAACTAAGACTTTTAAAAGGGGTTGATACATTCATCTTAAAAACTCCCTCACAAGAAAAAACTTTCACAGCAACAAATAGTGGGATTTATCCAAACCTTGATACAAGCCAAGAGAGTTTTACACTAAGATTAGAAGTGAAAAATCCAAACTTAGAACTTAAGCCTGGAATGTATATGAGTGTTAGTATAAATCAAAAAAAAGCTACTTACCTTACTCTTCCCTCAACTGCCGTAATCCGAAAAAATGGAGTTTTTTATGTTTTTGTAGTTGGAGAGTATGAGGGAGAATACGAACCACTTCAAATAGAAGTAGAAGTTTTAAACCCTGATACTTATATAGTGAAAAATGGTCTCATTCAAGGCGATGAAGTTGTAAATAACGCTCTTTTCATGATGGATAGTGATGCCCAAGTAAATGGTTTATATTGATTCATTATATTAAAGGATAGAGATATGATTGAAAAAATAATAGACCTAAGTATAAAAAACAGATTTTTAGTTCTCTTCCTTGCCGTATTCCTTAGTTTCACCTCCTTTTGGGCTTTGAAAAATACTCAACTTGACGCTATACCAGATCTCTCTCCTCCGCAGGTTATAGTACAACTTAACTGGGCTGGGCAGTCTCCTGAAATTATCGAAGATCAAGGAACATATCCCCTTGTATCTGAGTTTTTATCTATCGCTAATATTGAGACTGTTCGTGGTTTTTCAACTTATGAGAATGCTCTTATATATATTATTTTCAAAGAGGGGGTAGATTTATATTGGGCTAGAACTCGTGTTTTAGAACAGTTAGCTTCGATTCAATCCTCTTTACCTGATAACATGGAAGTCTCTCTAGGACCTGATGCTAGTGGTGTTGGTTGGGTATATGAGTATGCACTTACATCAAAAACGAAAAATTTAGCAGAGCTTAGATCCTTACAAGATTATTATTATAAATACGCACTTTTAGGGGTCGATGGAGTAAGTGAAGTTGCCTCAATAGGTGGCTTTGTTCCTACATATCAAGTAAGTGTAAAAAATGAAACACTGATTAGATATAACCTCAGCATCCAAGAAGTAGCTGCAACTCTAAAAAACAATAATAACGATACGGGCGGACGGATTGTTATTCAAAACGGCTATGAGTGGATGGTTCAAGCTAAAGGTTATGTGAAAAATCTTGATGACATTCGAGCTTTAAGAGTTGCAACAAAAGCAAACACTCCTGTTACAATTGGCGATATTGCAAGAGTTGAGTTAGTTCCATCAGTTAGGCGTGGTATGGCTGATTTAAATGGAGAGGGTGAAGTTGTTGGGGGAATCGTAATGGTTCGTTATGGCGAGGATGTTTACTCAACCATTAAGAGAATTGAGAAAAAAATGCTTGATTTAAAAGTTGAGGGGGTTGAGGTTGTTGAGACTTATAACCGTTTAGAGCTTATAGAAAAAGCGGTGGATACCTTAAAGTTTACCCTTATCGAAGAGAGTGTTATTGTTATTATCATCATAGCCCTTTTCTTGATGCACTTACGCTCTTCAATCATTGTAGTAATTATTTTACCCCTAACCATTGCAAGCACTTTTTTGCTGATGAAATTTTTTGGGATTGATTCAAATATTATGAGTCTTGGGGGAATTGCTATTGCTATTGGGGCGATGGTTGATGCTACTATCGTTATGATAGAAAATGCACATAAGACTATCATCAAAACACAAAAGAAAAAAGGAAACTCTCTCACTAAATCAGAACGATTTGATGCGATTATAAGTTCTTCTAAAGTTGTTGGTCGTCCTATATTTTTTGCACTCTCTTTAGTGGTTGTTTCATTTTTACCTATCTTTGCACTCTCAGGTCAAGAGGGTTTACTTTTTACTCCACTAGCCTACACTAAAACATTTGCGATGATGGCAGGAGCAATTTTATCTATCACCTTAGTGCCTATTTTAATGTTGTATTTTGTAAAGGGGAAAATCTTATCAGAAGATAAAAACCCACTCAACAGATTTTTTATCTGGATTTATACCCCCATCATCGTTTACGGCTTAAAAGTAAAATATCTCATTATAGTTGCAGTAATCCTATCGCTTGGATATATGTACCCTCTATATGAAGGTCTTAAATGGGAGTTTATGCCACCATTAAATGAGCAGAGTGTGATGTATATGCCTGTAACTCCCTATGGGATTAGTGTAGATCAGAGTAAAATACTTACCCAAAAAACGGATGCTATTATCAAATCATTTCCTGAAGTTGATATTGTATTTGGCAAAGGTGGTCGTGCAACTTCGGCTACTGATCCAGCTCCACTTGGGATGATTGAGACTATTATTACCTTTAAGCCAAAAGATGAGTGGAGGGAGGGGATGACACATGATAAACTAATGTCTGAGCTTGAAGATGCCTTGCAAGTTCCAGGGCTTATAAACTCATGGACTTATCCAATTCGTGGTCGTATAGATATGCTTTTGAGTGGTATAAGAACGCCCATTGGAATCAAGCTTTATGGTAAAGATGCTCAAGGACTTCAAAAATATGCAAAAGAGATAGAATCAGTACTGCGTAAATTTGGACAAACCCTTTCAGTATTCGCAGATCAGGCAAGTGCAGGATACTATCTTGATATTGACATAAATGAAGAGTCTATTGCGAGATATAGCGTCACTAAGAACTATCTTTTAGAATATGTATCCTCAGCTATTGGGGGGATGAAAATATCTACTATGTATAAGGGAATAGAGCGTTATCCGATAGCTTTGCGTTTTGAAGAGGAGGAGAGAAGAAGTATTGATTCGATTAAAGATATCATGATAAAAACTAAATTAGGCTTTGTTCCCCTTGGCACTTTTGCTAAAATCGCTTATAGAGAGAGTGCCTCTGTGATTAAAAGCGAGATGGCGTCACCTGTTACATTTATATATATCACTCCTCAAATTGGGGTATCTGCTACAGAGTATAAGCAAAAGGCGAAAAAGTTATTGGCAAGCGTTAAGTTACCTGCTGGTTATTATATAGAGTGGGCAGGGCAAAGTGAGTATCTTGACGCAGCTATGGCTAAAATCATTTGGATTATTCCTGCTGTTTTAGTTCTTATATTGATATTAATTTACTTTGCACTTAAAGAGTTAATCCCAACTTTGATAGTATTTTTAACTCTCCCCTTTGCACTTCTTGGTGGATTGATGTATATAGAGATTTTAAATTTTAACATGTCCATAGCCGTAGTAGTTGGTTTCTTAGCACTCCTTGGAGTAGCAGCAGAGACGGCTATAGTGATGATAGTGTATCTACAAGAAGCGGTAGATGAAGCCAAAGAGAAGTTCAAAGATAGCTTTGGAAGAAAAGAATTAAGAGATGCAATCTATGAGGGTGCAGTTGCAAGAGTTCGACCAAAACTCATGACAGTATTTGCAATTTTAGTAGGACTTTTACCTATCATGTTTATAAACGGAGTAGGAAGCGAAGTGATGCAACGCATAGCCGCCCCTATGATAGGAGGAGTTGTAAGTTCTGCTGTTTTAAGTCTTATCATTATTCCGATCTTGTATGATAGTTATGTTAAGTTTAGTGTTCCTAAACACAAGGCACTTAACTAAGTATTATTGGCAATGGAGAGCATTTATCATAGTAAAAACTCCATATCTAGTTTATTCGCATAAGAACTTAGCATTGCTCTCTCAAAATCATTGTTTGTGGAGTACTGGTAGCCAAATGTTTTTTCCCACATTTGATGTTCTTCCATGCAAAGATAAAAAAACACTTTTCTATGCCACGGTTTGAAACTTTGGTAAGCATGTCTAAACATCTCTATTTTTGTTGTATCAGGATAAGAAGTTTTTCCACTAGCATCTGCGTGAGGGATTTGTGTTATCTTTGTTCTAAACTCACGGTTACGAAGTTGTTTTATTACTGGTTTTATAAATGTGAGCGTACCAAAACTAATGAGGGCAACTTCATCTGCAAGAAACTCATTTATGAGCTTGTCATATACTTCTTTGTATTGTGACAAATAGTTTTCATACTCTACTATAGGGTGAAAATGAAAACCGACTTTGACACCTTTGTCAGATAACTTTCTCGCTGCGGCTACTCTTTTGTTGAGTGATGCGGTTAGATGTTCTTCGTTGTCTATAATGGTTTGAGTATTAAGAGAGTAGGTGCAGATGATGTTTTTAGGTACATCATTTTCTAAAAAATACTTAATGTTATCTGATTTTGTTTTGAACTCTAAAATTACATTTGGATTTTCTTTTGCAAAACGAAACAAGGCATCTAAAATCCCCTCACGGTTTCCCCACATCAAAGAATCAGAACTCTGTCCTGTTCCTATGTGATAAGTTTTACCTTTATCTAGCTTGAGATTTAAAAGTTTATCTTTAAATCCACTATCAAAGGTGATGGTGTTTTGGTTATAAAAGCTTTGAATAGAACAGTAAGAACAGTCAAAACCACAAGACTCAACTGCATCAAGGGTTAAAAGGTTACAGCAACGAGTTTTTTCTGATGCTACAGGACAAAGCCCTAAACCAAAGCCTTTTTTATCTTCTGTCGTAAAAGTATATTTTTGCTCTTTTGGAATGTTTTTGAGTTCAAAATTTTTATAAGAGTTTGGGCTATTACGAATATCTTCATAGGCTTTACGAAGACGAGTAAAGACAACTTTTTTTTGTTCATGATCTGGAAAAATTTCCATAATTCTTTTTTCATCCCACATACCAAGGTCTCTAGCCATATCTATAATTTGCTTTAGCTCTTGATGAGAAAATTTTAATTGTAAAGATTTTTCTTTTATGAACGATTGTTCATCATCTGGAAGTTTCTTATAAAAAGTATTTGAAGTTGCGGAGTTAAATTTTTCTAGGTATTGATTCATACCTAGAATTTTAGCAAAAAACTTTTAATCTATTCACTTAGTTCTTGAAGTATCTCTATAATCATAATATGAGTCTCACGAACTGCTGTAACAGTATCTTCATCATTTATATCAAGATCTTTAATCCAGTTATCAATAGATGGGAAAGCTATGTGCATATTTTCTTCATCTTTTTTCTTGTACATTACTAGAGAAAAAGGAGCGTAAGCACCAGCATCAGGATGATTTTTGGATACTGGAAATATTGCGTTAAATCTAATGATTGAATATGTGTCGAAAAAATCATAATCTTTATGTTTAAAACTATAAGATTTTGGTACTAAAAATCCAACTGGACTTAATTCACCCTCAAACTCTTCCTTAAATTCATCTTTTACATCAGCATAACTTGCCCCATCTTCAAGCTCAAGTTTGATTGTAAATTCACTTCTTAGTTCTTTGTTTGTATTGGCAGAATGTTTTACAGAGATATATTTACCATTTGGCAATGCTTTATGAAGTGCCTTATCAACCGCTTTTGAGTATGCAATCAAGTCTCGGTTTGTTACTGGAATATTCGTGATTCTAGACATTCCTGCTAAAGAGAGAGTTGCGATGTTGATAGTCCCCTGCTTACCTGAATAAATCGACATTGACAAAGGTGTAATCAAGCCAATACTAGGATATTTACTCATAAGTTTTGTGACTAACTTAGCATGAGTAAAAATCGCAAGATTGTACTTTTTATGATGAACTTTTGCGTATCTTTTTGAAAAGATTGAGTTCATGTCATTGTTCACATCAACATGAACGCCACTTTCATTAAAAGCTTTTTCTATAGTTTGAGCATTTATCTTAGCTTTTGGGTTACTAGAACTAAATACTTGAAGATTTTGCGAGGCATTTGCTAAACTTATATTTAAGCCTAGTAGCAAAAATAGAAACATTACTTTAAAAAAAATTTTCACTTGTATCCTTTAAATTTGTGTTTTGTATTTTACACTATTTATGATAAATATACTTAGTCTTGTACTATAGAACAATTTAATTGTTAGGTAAATCCCATGAAAAATAAAACAAACCTTAATATATTTCTGCTCAAATAGTTCAGCTGTAAAATCATCTCTATGCTGGCAATTACGTTTAATATATGCCCTATTACTTAATGGTTTTACCTGTTGGAAGTACTTTCTTATTTTTATTGGCATTTAAAAATAACTGATAAAGATTAACAGTGAAACTTCTTAAAATAGTTATTGAAAAAGGTTCTTTATGAGCTATGTGGTCATCTTCATCAGTAAGCATATCTAAATGATAGTGATATGTTTCTACTCTCCAGTGTTGCAGTATCTTTTGATGAAACTCTTTTGCTGTTGTCTTAAAATTAGCCATTAGACTTCTTTTGTTAGGAGTATAAGCAAGATCCCTCCCTATTTTAGAAATTATTGATTAAGATTTGTTTTATTTTTCATGGGATTTACCTAATGACCAAGAATAAGTTATTTACCGTAGGCTATGCTTAAGTAAGTCTTTGTTACACTCACAGCAGTAAACTAAAACAAGGTTGCAGTTGTGGATTTCATAACTCTTTTTTTGAATGCTCTTGTTGAGCTTTCTCATTCTATGTCACCTTATATACTTTTTGGACTTCTTTTTGCAGGGATTTTACATGAGCTAATTCCTGAATCTATTGTGACAAAACATCTTGGAAATGAAAATATTATATCTGTTATAAAATCAACCTTGTTTGGCATTCCTTTACCTGTGTGTTCTTGTGGGGTTATACCACTTGCTACAAGTATCAAAAAAAGTGGGGCGAGTAAAGGGGCTACACTTTCTTTTTTAATCTCTACGCCTATCACTGGAGTTGATTCTATCTTAGTGACTTATGGGATGTTTGGCTGGATTTTTACGATTTATAGAGTTTTTACTTCTATGATAATCGCAACAGTTGCAGGAATATTAACAAACCTTTTAGACAAAGAAAAAGCAAAACCTGCTTTTAGTAGCTTTAAACCCGTTTCTTGTGGATTTGGGGTAAAAGCTCCAAAAGTAAAAAAACCTCAAGAAAAAAAGAAATTTTCAATCAAAAGAGTTTTTAGCTACTCTTTTGGAACACTCTTTAAAGATATTTCAAAATCTTTGTTTATTGGTTTAGTTTTAGGAGCTTTAATCACCATAGCCATTCCTCAAAACTTAAGTGAGCTTTTGATGGATAACTCATGGTTTTCTTATCTTCTAGCAATTGCAATTGCTGTGCCTATGTATGTTTGTGCAACTGCCTCACTTCCCATTGCAGCGGCTTTAATGATAGCAGGGGTAAGTCCTGGAGCAGCCTTTGTATTTTTAACAGCAGGTCCTGCTACCAATACTGTTACAATTGGGGTGGTTAAAACTATGCTTAGTAAGACTTCCCTTTATATTTATCTAGGTACTATTATTGTTGGTAGCATTATGTTTGGTTTAGGGCTTGATTATATTTTTAATATTAATGATATTGATGCTAGTAAACTTGTCCATTTTCATGAAGAATTTGGATTGATTGAGATGATAAGTTCGAGTATTCTTTGGGTGTCTATCCTCTATTTTCTAGTAAAACCTTATTTGAAAAAAGCATAAATGATTAAAAATGAGATAAGTCTTAAAACTATTTTTTCTTTAGTCTTAGATAAAAAGCCGTCCCTTGTTTATGGTCAATTCATTACACTTTTAGCTGTTTTGATTTCTGTGCCAATTCCTCTTATCCTTCCTATGATGGTTGATGAGGTATTGCTTGAAAAACCTGCTAATTTTGTGCAAACTATTAACTTTTTTATTGGCGAGACAAATGCTTTTGTTTATGTACTTATTGTTACCTTTGCGGTGATTTTTTTGCGAGTTTTTTACTATATTTTAAGTGCAGTAATTACAAAAATCTTTACTAAAATATCAAAATATGTAACCTTTATGATTCGTAAAAGACTCATAGAACATCTTCAAATTACCTCTATGAATGAGTATGAAACATTAGGCTCAGGAGCAATAACTTCAAACCTTATAACAGATGTCAATACCTTTGATGCTTTTATCATCAACACAATCTCAAAATTATTTTCGGCAATACTTACACTTATAGCGGTTAGTATTGTTATGCTTATGCTCGATCCCATTTTAGGTTTAATGATTTTGATTATTCAGCCATTAAATGTATTTATGTCTAAAAGAATGTCAAAAGTTGTGGGAGAATTGAAAAAAAATGAAAATGATGCCATTGAAAAGTTTCAAAATAGTGTGGGCGAAACATTGGAGCTTTATGGACAAATCAAAGCTTCTAATAAAGAGGAGTATTTTTTTTCTGATGCAATAAATCGTGCCAAACAAATTCAAACAAGTTCAAATGAGTTTAATTTTAAAAGTGTTATTTATGAAAAACTCTCTAATACCATCTCCTTGTCTATGTTTGAAATTCTTCGTGCATCAGGCTTTTTACTCGTAGTCTATAGTGATTTAAGTATAGGTATGATGTTTGCGATGTTTGGATACATCTGGTTCATTATGACTCCTGTGGCTGAAATACTCTCCATCCAGTATAGCTACGCTTCTGCCATGGGTGCGTTAGGAAGAATTAACAAGATTTTAGCCCTAAAAACAGAAACAACAGGCTCAAATATCATAGATTCAAATAAGCTAGATATTGGTGTAAAAAATCTTGATTTTTCTTATTCAAATGATAAGAAGATTCTTAAAAATATCTCACTTAACATAAAACATGGAAGCAAAATAGCTCTTATTGGAGCGAGTGGAAGCGGAAAAACTACACTAGCACAAGTGCTTTCAGGATTTTACGAAAAAAAATCTGGAGAACTAAAATACAATGGCGAGGTTATTGAAAATATTGCTAAAAAATCTTTAAGAGAGAAAATATTTTTAGTGCTTCAAATGCCCATCCTTTTTAATGCTAGCTTAGCTTTTAACATAAGCATGGGAGATGACAAGATCACCGATAAACAGATTAAAGAAGCACTAGACATAGCCCAACTAAGCGAGATGATAAACGAGATGCAAGACGGCTTACAAACCATAGTAGGACATCATGGTGTAAGACTCTCAGGTGGACAAAGACAGCGTTTAAGCATAGCTAGAATGGTAATAGCAAACCCAAGTGTAGTTATCTTTGATGAATCAACATCAGCCCTTGATGTGCACACAGAAGCCAGTTTACAAACAGCACTTATCCCAATCTTAAGAGACAAAACACTCATAACCATAGCCCATCGTTTAAGTACAGTAAAAAATGCTGATACCATTTATGTTTTAGATAATGGTTCTATAGTCGAGCATGGAACACACGAAGAACTAGAAGTTAAAGAGGGTCACTATAAGGAGTTTGTTAAAAATCAGTTACTTTAAAAGTTGCCTTTAAATGCTTGCTTTAAGATGGATGGAAAGTTCTCTTGAGCATGATGATGTGTAAATTATTTAGATAGGTATGAAAAAATGAAAATCCAACTGTAGGTAAGTAAAGATAAAGCAAGGGTTTAGTAGAGATGACATTATACAAGGGAAATATGCTACAATGTAGTAAAGTATCTATTCTTAAATATTCCACAATTAAAAGGCAATTATGATACAACTATCTAATATCTCTAAAACTTTTTCTTCTCAAGAACTTTTTTCTAAGCTTAACTTTAAGCTCAATTCTGGCAATAGAGTAGGTCTTGTTGGTAGGAATGGAAGTGGAAAATCAACTCTTTTTAAACTAATATTAGGGGAGTTAAGTGCTGATGAGGGTGATATTATTATCCCTAAAAACTATAAGATAGCTACACTTAAACAGCATCTTACATTTAGTGAAAAAACCCTTCGTAAAGAATCCTCTTTAGCCTTAGAAAAAGAGATGAAATACGATACTTATAGGGTTGAAAAAATTCTCTTTGGTCTTGGATTTGTTCAAGAGGATTTAGAAAAAGATCCTCTCTCCTTTTCTGGTGGTTTTCAGATTCGTATCAACTTAGCAAAACTTCTCGTAACCGAGCCAAATTTACTGCTCTTAGATGAACCTACGAACTACCTTGATATTGTTTCTTTGCGTTGGTTAAAAACATTTCTACGGAGTTTTGAGGGCGAGCTTATTTTAATAACTCATGATAGAGACTTTATGGATGGAGTTTGTACACACACTATGGGGATTGTGCGTAAAAAACTAGAAATTATTCAAGGAGATACCCAGAAGTTTTATAAACAAGTCTTAGCAAATGATGAGCTTCATGCTAAACATAAAGTGGCTCAAGATAAAAAAGTAAAAGAACTCGAAGAGTTTATCGCAAAAAACAAGGCTCGTGCCTCAACAGCATCTCTGGCTCAATCAAAGGTAAAACAGCTAGAAAAGATGGATAAACTCGATGACTTAGGTTTTGATAATGACTTAGAGTTTAACTTTAATTATAAAGAGATACCTGCAAAAGTTTTACTTGATGTCAAAGAATTGAGCTTTGGCTATAAGCCTGAAAATGTCTTATTTAAAAATATCACATTTACACTTGAAAAAGGGGAATGTCTAGGTATCATCGGGAAAAATGGAAAAGGAAAATCAACACTTTTAAATACTATCGCTAAAGAATTAAAACAGCTTAGCGGAGAAGTAGCGTATCATGGAAGTACCTCATTCGCTCACTTTGGACAAACGAATATCGCACACCTTAGTGATAAAAATACAGTCATGGATGAGGTCTATGTAGGAAACCCTAAGCTATCGGAATCTCAAGTAAGAAGTATTTGTGGTGCTATGATGTTTAGCGGTGATGAGGCAAAGAAAAAAATATCTCTTTTATCTGGTGGTGAAAAATCACGAGTGATGCTAGGTCAAATTTTAGCAAGAGATGTAAACTTACTTTTTTTAGATGAGCCAACTAATCATCTTGATATGAAGAGTATTGAAGCACTGACTCTTGCAATTAAGAATTTTAAAGGTTGTGTTATTATCGTAACGCACTCCGAGGAGTTACTTCGCCGTGTTTGTGATAGGCTAATAATATTTGCAAAAAATACTGCTGAGTATTTCGATGGTGGCTATGATGAGTTTTTAAATAAAATAGGTTGGCAAGAGGATGAGGCTGAGGAGAAAATTAAAGTAGCTCCAAAATCAAACAATAAAGAAAACAAAAAACTCAAAGCTGATCTTGTGAGGCAAAGAAATAAAATCACTGCACCTTTAAAGAAAAAAATTCAAAAATTAGAGCTAAAAATAATGGAGCTTGAAGAGAAACTAGAAGCAGACCATCAAGAACTTATAAAAGCTTCAAATAAAGGAGACTCTGCATCACTCATGGAAATCTCAAAATTAGTTTCAGATGAAGAAAAACAAGTTGAAAAACTCTTTGAAGAGTTTGAAGAGTTTTCTATAGAACTTGAAGTTATTGATGAAGACTACGCCAAAAAAATAGAGGAAGTATCATGAGTAAAGACTTGTATTTTTTACGCTCATCAGAACAAAAGATTTTAAAAGACATGCTTAAATTTGCATATCCATCTAATTCTCTAGATTTGAAAAAACATTCAGAATTTTATGGACTAAAATCTACTGACTTAGGTTTATATGCCTTAGTAGATAATGAAATTGCAGGAGCTATTTGGCTTAGAAAATATGAAAATGATGAGATTCCTATGATGAGTGTAGCCATTGTTCCAAAATACAAAGGAGAGGGGATAGGTTCTTATATGATGAAACAGTTTTTGCAAGAGGCAGGAGCTTTATACGATAAGGTTACTATAGATATATCTCATAAACAAAAATCTATAAAATTTTATGAAAAATTTGGTTTTTACAAAATAAATGATTTTGTGCTTGCGAAAAAACTAGAAAAAAAAGAAGTTATTCGTCCTAATGATGCTTATGACGCATCAAAATGGATGGATTAAAGAGAAAACTGGAAGTTACCTTTCTCCTCTTTTTTGGCTCTATACATAGCTGCATCAGCTTTTTTCAGTAATTTTTCCCCAGATTGAGTACTATCTGTATAGATACTAACCCCTATACTTACTGATAACTTTAATGTATGCCCATCAATTATAAGAGGTTCTTTAAATACATCAATAAATTTTTGAGCAATAGTAGATATATCTTTTTTTTCTTGGATCTCTTTGAGGATAAGTGTAAATTCATCTCCAGCCAAACGGGATAAAACATCATTGGCTCTTGTGCAGGATAAGAATTTTTGACATACCATTTTTAAAGCCGCATCACCCATTGCATGACCAAAAGTATCATTTACTTGTTTAAAATAATCTAAATCCATAAAAAGTAAGGCTAAAGAACTTTTATGCCTATTTGCGTCCTTAATACTTTCTTCTAATCTATCCATAAATAAAACTCTATTTGGTAAACCTGTTAAATGGTCATGCGTTGCTTCATGCTCTAAGAGTTTAGATTTTTCTTCAAGCTCCGTTGTTAGTTTAATATATGAGCTAACATCTCTTGCAGATTCTATAATCCCAATGCACTCATTCGCTTCATCAAATAATGGAGAAGCGGCTATTTCTAAAAATTGTACTTTATCATTTGGAAGTATATGCTTATATAATAGTTTTGTTTTTTTTCCACTTTGAAGAACTTCTTTTAAGGGGCAAGGCTCATTAATACCTTCGCAAGGTGTATTTCTGTTGTATGAAATTTCATAGCATTTTGGTGAGGATGGATCAATAAATGTTCGTCCCCTTACTGATTCTTGGACCGCATTATTCATAATTTTAACACTATAGTCTTTATTTATAATCATAACTGGATCATGGATACCATTTATAACAGTCTGTAAAAACTTATGTTCTTTTTCGATTTTCAATTGTTCATTTTTTCTTGTAGTAATGTCTAAAATAAAGCCATAAAGAGTAGAAGCTTTATTGTTCGTATCTTTTCCTAGGCGGATAATATCTAAAACCCAAATTGTTTCGCCATCTTTTTTAAGCATTCTGTATTCCATGCTATGATCTTGTCCATCTTTTGTTTGTGTTAAACAATAAGATGGGACGAAGTCTCTATCTTCTGGATGTATCATCTGTATCCAAGATGACATATTCGTCCATTCTTCTATCTTATAACCTAATATTTTTTCAGCACCTGATGAAATAAAAGTGAATTTATCTGCGTGTAAGTCAAACTCCCAGCTAAGACCATTAAGATTATCAAGTAAAAATTCTAAGCTTTTATTATTTTCAAAAGATGAGTTTACTTGAAGAATAAGTTCATCTTTAGTCAGTGTTTCTAAAATCTTATTATTAAAAACCATTATGAACCTTTATCTTTAAGTGTTTATTTATCTTAACATAAAAATCTTGTAAACGATAATTTTTTTTGACAAATAAAATTTATCTTAGAAGATTTTTTATCTCTTTTTCTATTTTTATGGGATTTGTAGAGGGAGAGTAACGCTTGATAACTTTTCCATCTTTATCAACTAAGAATTTTGTAAAATTCCATTTTATAGAATCAAATCCTAAAAAACCACCTTTTTCTTTTTTAAGAAACTTATAAAGAGGATCAGCATCATCTCCGTTTACTTCTATCTTGGAGAACATATCAAAGTGAACATCATACTTAGATTTACAAAAGAATTTAATCTCTTTATTTGTTCCTGGTTCTTGCTTGGAAAATTGATTTGATGGAAACCCCAGAATCATAAAATTTTTCTTTTTATGTGCTTGATATAATTTTTCAAGCCCTTCGTACTGGTAGGTTAATCCACATTCACTTGCTACATTTACGATAAGTAAGACTTTCCCCTTATACTTTTTCATCGACACTTCTTTGTTGTCGATATTTTTTATATTAAAATCATATATACTCATTGTCGTATCTCCTGCATATATAGCACTTAGCAATGCTAAAAAAATAAATAAATATTTCATCCTAAAAATTTTCCAGTAAAATGACATTAACAAATGTTCCAGCTTCTAAGTTTTTATCCTCTTCTCCGCTAATCATTAAGGCACTATTGTTTAACATATTTGTTAGTATTGCTGAACTACCTACTTTTTTACCATCAAAATTGACGAAGTATTGTCCATCCTCTAGGCTTACATTGCAGGCTGTAAATTCCGTAAAACGACTGCGTTTGTTAAAATCTTCTGAGAGTTTTGCCTCTACTATTTGAAATGAATTTGTTTTTCCTAGCATTTTAGTGATGAGTGGAAGAGTGTAAAGGATAGCCGTCACGGTTGAGGAGTATGCAAAACCAGGAAGTGCTAAGATGAACTTGTTTTCTCTTTGTGCTAGCATGATATGACGACCAGGCTTGATGCTCACACCCTTAAATATCACTTCTGCTCCAAGGCGAGGGACTATGTCTTTTACAAAATCATAATCACCAACACTTACTCCACCAGTACTTACTAGAATATCAGCACAAGAGAGAGCATTTTCAAAAGTTTTCATTATCGAGTCTTTGTCATCTCCCACCGTTCCTAGTTGAATAACCTCAGCTCCAGCTGACTCAAAAAGTGCGGCTAAAGTGTAGTTGTTTGAGCTTCGTATTTGTGCTGGATTAGCACTCTCTTGCCCTAGGTCTAAGATCTCACTTCCTGTTGCTATAACCGCTATTCTTGGACGCAGAACTACATTTACCATAACACAATTAAGTCCAGCCATTACACCTATCTCAGCAAAGCCTATTTTAGTCCCTTTTTTAATTAAAACATCTCCAGCCTTATAGCCCTCTCCAATAGGGCGAATAGAAGAGCCACGAGGCACTTTTTTTTCAATAATTATTTTTCCATCCACTGCATCAACATTCTCAATTTGGATAAGAGTATCTGCTCCCTCTGGCATCTTTGAACCAGTAAAAGTTTTGATGCAAGTTCCTTTTTTCACTATCCTTGTTTCATCATTTCCAGCGGGATTACTCCCTGAGATGCTAATAGACTTTGAATCTAAATCAGAATAAATGACCGCATAACCATCCATTGCTGCTGTTGGAAATTTTGGGTCATTGTACGAGGCTACAATATCCTTAGCTAAAACTCTCCCTAGTGAAGAACTTAGGGGGATATTTTCATTTTTGCATAAATGAACCTCTAGTAAATTCAACATATTTTGACTAGCTTCAAAAGACAATAAAGTCATGTACTTACTCCTAATAATCCGCTCCCCTTGATACGAGTTGAGCGTTCAAGGGCATAGATTCTTTTTTTATTTTTAAGATCATATTTCCAAATAGGTGCAGATGCTTTAAAATCTTCAACAAAGAGATCTATAAATTCTAATGCTACTCTTCTCTTTGGTGAAAAAATAGCAGCTATGTAAGATGATTGATGCACTAATACATCCCCACGAGAATGAGCCATTTTAATGATGGCATTTTTTTCTTTTGCTTTGTCTTGCCAACCTTGAAACCATTTTTCTAAGATAGGTTCATAAATGTCAAAACTAAGTCCATCAATCCCATCTTCATCACGAATAGTGCCTACAAAAGGGATAAATGCACCATAATTTTGAGTAGATTCTTGGCAATACCATTTTTTTAAAATACTTGGAATATCTAAACCACCATCATAAAGTTCAAGCATCTCTTATCCACCACAAACAGGAGGAAGCATAGAAACTTTATCCCCATCTTTGAGTGCAAAATCAAGAGAAGAAACAAGAGTATCATTAACAGCTATTGCAGAGTTAGCTAACCACTCCGTCATTTCTGGAGTTTTTTGCAAAATTGTTGCGAGTTCTTGCAGGTTACTTATCTTAAGATTTAAAGATTCTTTTTGTATTGGTCCTAAAAATTCTACTTTAACCATGAATTTGCTCTCCTAATGTATATTGAGGAGATTATATCTCTTATAGTGTTAATAAATAGACTTCTTATAAAAATCATTCTTCAGGTTTACTAACAAAACAAAGAGGTATAATATATATATGAAATTTATAGCCTATGCTTTTAGTATCTTTTTTATTCTAAACATTATGCCTTTGCATGCAAAACTTATTACAGAACCTCTTCTTAAAAAAGCTGAAAAAAAATATACGATTAAGTCAAAAAATAGATTTCTTGACCTTAGAGACAACCTTATAAAAAATCTCAAAAATGAAAATGTAATGAAACAACTCAATAAGGTAAATACCTGGGTAAACTACATAAGATATAGAAGCGATAAAAAAGTTTATGGGCTAAGTGATTACTGGGCAACTATGTATGAGTTTATTGGAAAAGGGATGGGTGATTGTGAAGATTATACTATCGCAAAGTACTATATACTTAAAGAACTTGGTATAAGTCCAAAACGCTTAAAATTTACTTATGTAATTTATAAAAGTCGTAAAGGTAAAAATATTTCACATATGGTTCTTTCTTATTTAAAAGTTCCTAAACCAAAAAAGCAGAGTGATATTTTAATTTTAGATAACAACAACCGCTTAGCCCTGCCAGCATCAAAGCGTAAAGATATTGTAAAGGTAATAAAAATGATCAATGGTGACACCGGAGCTAAATCAAAAAAATGGAAAAAACTAGAAGCTGGAATGAAGCAAAAGAAACTTTAAAAAGGAAAAAAAGATGACATTATTTAAACAAATCGGGCTAGTAGTATCTTTTATTATTATCGTTATGCTTGGTGCAATTATGATTATAAATTATAAGTCGGCAAAACAGGACATGATACAATCTCTTTATGAAACTACGGCAAATAATATCTCAACACTCAGTAACAATTTAGCTGATGCTAGTGAAGATTACGCACTTTTGGTAACTACCATTGATGCAGAATTTGACAGTGGTTATTATCAAAAAATCGAGTATATCTCAAATGATGCCAAATCTGATTATGTCCAAGTTGATAATGACTTAGTAGAGGGTGTTCCACTGTGGTTTGTTAGATTTACAGATATAAAACTACAAAGTGTCTCATCCGATGTTTCTTCTGGGTGGAATATGGCTGGAGTTGTTCATGTCACAGGAGATGTTGGTATAGTTTATAAAGCCCTTTATAAGATGTTCATTAATTTACTTTATGTCTTTGTTGTTTCTGTTGTGAGTGCGCAAATAGTCCTTAGTGTATTACTTCATTTTGTTTTAAAACCACTTTATAGAGTACAGCGTCAAGCAGAAGCGATCCTTAAAAATGAGTTTTTGATTCAAGAAAAAATCCCTTTTACAACTGAATTTAGAGATGTTGTTTATGGAATGAATGCTATGGTTAAAAAAGTTGAAGAAATTTTCAACAAAGGAAATGAAGCAGCACAAAGAAACAAAGAACTCCTTTATAATGATCCAACAACAAAACTTTTTAACCGCAGATACCTAATGTTAAAGTTGTCTGATCTGATAAAACTTGAAAATAAGGCAAATGGTGGGACAATTATATTTATTGCCCTAAGTGGTGCTGAAGTCTTGAACCAACAGCTAGGGCGTAAGAAAGCAGATGACATGTTCTTTGAACTTGGAGATATTTTCAATGATGTTTGTAGAAAATATGATAGTAAAGTGATAGCGAGAGTTAATGGAACAGAATTTACTCTTATGATTCCAGATTGTGACGCTGGTGATGCTAAAGAGATGGCATTGAGAATTAGCTCAAGATTTGAAGAACTTATAGCCTTTAATAAACTTGATGCTAAAGAAGTATTTATAGTTCTAGGTCTATACAGATATAAACCTACTGTTACAATAAGTGAACTTTTAACTCGTGCTGATAATGCTTTATCTCAAGCAAAAGTCGATGACAATACCAATATTTGCCTTTATGAAGAAAAAGATGATGAGAATGCGATGGGTAAAGAACAGTGGCGTGAGATTATAGAAGACTCTATATCAAATAATTATTTTAGCTTAAGATTTTGGCCAACACTTAACGCAAAAACGAAATCTCTTGACCATAATGTAATGACCTTTACAATAGATGGTGGAGAGAATAAACGCTTTTTTTATGGTGATTTCATAGCACCTGCTATTAATCTTGGGCTTGTATCTAGGATGTACATTGTTACTCTTCATGACTTAATTACTACGAGACATGAAGAACTTGATGGGAGTGTTTGTTCCATCCGTTTATCAAATGACTTTATCAAAGATTCTGATGCCTTTGATGAACTTAGGACTCTATTTAAAAAGTATGCAAAAACTTTAAACTTTAAACTTTCATTTGAAGTGACTGATAGTTTTGCTATCAATAATACGATAGTGGTAAAAAGCTTTGTTACTCTCTTTGCAAAATATGATTTTGGGTTTGGGGTTAATTCCTTTACAGGAGAATCAAATGACTTTACTTATCTCAAAGAACTTAATCCGAAATTTATAAAAGCAGACTGTGCATTTTTACTCGATCAATCTAAAGATTCTATGTCAGCACTTCAAGTGATTACGGATTCTTTAGGAATTGAGATAGTAGCTACATTTGTTAAAACTACAGATGAACTTGAGCAACTACAAGCTATGCATATAAACTCAATTCAAGGACCCGTAACAGACTTGATAAACAAATAAAACTTAGATACTTCTAAAGGCTAATGCATCAGCAAGAGCCTTAGATATGTCTTTTTTATAAAGAGGGTTAGACTTTAAGAGTTCTTTATCGAAATTAAGTATTATATTTGTATTTGTATTTGGATGAAGTGTAATTCTAAGTATAATCTCCTCATATATAGAAAATTTATCTATTTTAGAATAATCTTTTAAGATTATCTCTGTAATATCTTTTAATTCTGTAGAACTTAAGGATTTATCTTTTAATCTCATAACTACTCTTTTGAGTTCATTTTCTTTTTCAGCTATATTACTAAGAGGTTTTTTTTTACTAACTTTAAAAAATAAAATGAAAAGTATCCCTAAGAGAAGAACTAAAAAAATTCCAAGAATTAAAAAAATACTTATTTCCATTTATTTACCACACTTTCCAGCAGCACATTTCATAGATGGCACAGCTTCTTTTAGAGCTTCTTTTTGGCTTTTCTTAAACACTTTATATCCTATGTTTGAGATAACTTCTGAAATCTCTTTTTCATTTGTTTGTGTTTTGTCATACACGACAATTGTCGTTTTTTCAGTATGGGACGCGTTTACACTTACTACACCCTTTATTTTTGAAACATATCCTTGTATGCTAGACTCACAAGATTCACAAGTCATTCCATCAACATTAATAAGAGCTTTATGAATATTTTTTTGCTTTATAATCACAAGTTCCTTTTCTTCTTTTGGCTTATCCAAGCATGAAACAAAACCTAAACTTAGTGCTATACTTAAAACAATAGTATTAAACCTTTTTGTATACGACATATCTACTTCCTTTATTTATTGTTTAAAATTATACTCTTATTTTTAATACTAGCAAAATGATAATAAGAAGTTAAGCACAATTCTAATACACTTAAGATTTAGAAAATAGACTTCTTATCACTTCCGTAGGACACTTTATAGAGAGCTTTACTCAGCGTTAAATAACCCCAACCGTAGCTTTGGCTACGCTTGAGAATATTTGCCTTGATTAAAACTCTCTATAAAGTGCTGAGACATATAGGAGTTTTGCAAGAAGTCTAATAGTATTTATCTACTAGAAGAGAGTGTTGATATGGATAAACAAAATATCTTAATTATTGATGATGACAACAAAAGTATACATCTCGTGACCTCAGCACTTAATATTAGTAATTTATATAATATACATTTTGCAATAAATGCAAAAAATGGGATAGAACAATTAGAACTTCGAGAACATTCTCTAATTATACTTGATGTTAATAGTCCACAATTAGATGCAAATGAAACTGTTAAAATTATAAAAAATAGTTCTCTACAAAATCAAATACCTATTATTTTTCTCTCTGAAATTTCTCCTGCAAAACCGTTTCGTAAAGAAGAATTTTTGCGTAAAGTTAAAAGGAATATAAAACTTTACTTATCAAGAAAAAAACAAATAGAAATAGATGATACAAAAATACTTTTAGAACAGTATAAGATTGCAACAGATGCAGGTTCATTAGTTTCAAAAACAGATGCACGAGGAATTATTACTTATGTAAATGATAGGTTTTGTGAAGTGAGTAAATACTCTCGTGAGGAGTTAATAGGAAATCCTCACAATATCACAAGAAGTCCAGATGTTAGTAAGGATACTTTTAAGGATTTGTGGGAAACAATCTTAGCAAAAGAGACATGGAAAGGGACAATCAAAAATAGAGCAAAGGATGGAAGTCCTTACTATGTAGAATCAACTGTTATGCCTATTTTAAATGCAAATGATGAAATAGTTACTTATATTAGTATCAGAACAGATATTACATCAAGAGAGATTACACTTCGAGAGGGAATACTATCCTCACAAAAAGAGATTTTAAATACATTAGGGGAACTCGGAGAGTGGCGTTCAAAAGAAACAGGAGAACATGTAACTAGAGTCTCTTTGTTTTCTGAGATGCTAGCAAAGGCTTATGATTGCAGTGAAGAAGAGATACAACTTATAAAAATGGCATCTCCTATGCACGATATTGGCAAGGTGATTATTCCAGATAATATTTTACTCAAACCTGGTAAACTTACTAAAGAAGAGTCTTTAGTTATGCAGAATCATACACTGTATGGTTGGGAAATTTTTAATAAATCCAAGAATGCTCTCCTCCAAGCTGCCGCACTTATTGCTCATCAGCATCATGAGCGATGGGATGGTACAGGGTATCCTAGAGGTATAGGTGGTGAAGATATTCATGTTTTTGGTCGTATTACTGCTGTTGCAGATGTATTTGATGCTTTAACTCAAGAAAGAGCCTATAAAAAAGCATGGAGTCTTGAAAAAACTTTAGATTTTATGAAAGATGAAAGTGGTAAAGCTTTTGATCCCAAAATCATTGATTTACTTTTAGAAAATATTGATGAAATAATTGAGATTAAAACTCTACACACTAAAGAGTAGCCCCTCAAGAGCTTTTATCTTATAACTTCGTCTATGAATGGCACAGTACCCATACTTTTTAATCATCTCAATATGTAGTTTCGTCCCATAGCCTTTATGTTTTTCAAATTGATACTGAGGATATTTTTTCGACTCTTCTAAAATATCTCTATCATGAGTTACTTTAGCGATGATTGATGCTGCACTCACTTGAGGTACTTTTCCATCTGCTTTAACCATCGTCTCTAAACTTTTAACTCCAAAAGTACTATTTCCATCAAAAAGATAATTTTCACACTTTAATGTATTCATAATCTCTTTTAAAGCACTTGCCAAACACTTGGAAATTCCATCTAAATCAATCTCTTTGGCTGAGAATTTTACCACATGATACAAGCTTTTGAGTATAATCTCTTCATAAAGCAGCTCTCGTTTTTTTTCACTTAATTTTTTTGAATCATTTAAGCCTTTTATTTCAGCATTTAAAATACACCCAGCAACAACTAAGTCTCCAGCAATTGGTCCACGACCCGCTTCATCTATTCCGCATAATCTTTCTAACATTTTAATCCCCCAAAGCCCAGATATCAAAAGGAATCATCTCCACACTTGAAAGAGGGTGGGAGATAAGCCCTTCAGTATTCATGGTAATTGCAGTAATTTTTTCAATATTATGTGTGAAAATAAAAGCTTCAAGCTGTTCTACTCTTTTAAACAAAGCTCTTTCATCTGAAAAAGGTATACAAAGAATTATCTCACTTAGATTTGGTATATAAAACTCTATTTGCTCTTCATAGTAAGAGTTCACACCTGATTTTAATAACTCTAAATATACCATATTCTCAAATAATCTTCCAAAATGTTTATCCGTAGTTAAGGCACTTTTTAAAGATATATCACACAGATATACTTTTTTTGTAGCCTTGGAGTGTTCAAATTTTTCTAAAGTATGGATATATTTCTTTGAAACAAGAGAATCAAAAGACTTATAAAGCTTATCCTTAGAAATCTTTCTTGTCACTTTTAATCTTTCGTATATAGCAAATGGGGAAAGCTTTTGAGACATCATTTTTGTACAAAACTTGAGTATATCAAACTCCATTTCACTAAGTGAAGAGATAAGTGTTTTTTGTATATAAAGAATTCTTTTATCTGAGTGTAACTTATGAATGGATGGGAATCCACCTAGTTGAAAAAAATGGTTTAAGGCACTTGAATCATACTTATGCTCATAGGCTAAAAATTCTTCATAATCTAAAGGATAAAGTTGTAAAGTTTGAAGAAAATCTATATCATGGTAATGTACGCAAGAGATAATAAGTTGTGATACATTGAAAAAATGAATTTGGGGAGTATAATTATCTAGCACAAGTACATTGATTTTATTCAAGATACAAAACTTTGATAAATCAATATTTAATTGAGTAAAATCAATACGAATATCTTCACAATCAATATAAAGATAAGAACTCTTCTTCAAGCTTAAAAGGTAGTTCTTTACAAGCTTAGTTTTACCACTTTGAGAGATACCATTTATCTGATAACTTTTGTCTTCAATACTTGCTTTTCTATCTATATATTTATCTATGTGTAAGTCAGTCTTATAAAACTCTTCTAGTAGTATTTCCATATTTATCCAGTACATTGGGAGTGAAGTTTCAATTCAATTTTATCAAACAAAATTTTTCGGCATAAACAAAGTCTTAAATGAAAGAAAATTATACACTCAATAGCATTAGTTTTGTCTTTTGTTAAAGCCCGATGTTCCCTGTTTGGAATTTTGAACAAAGCTTTTACTCCAAGGTTTTAAGTAGCTTGGAATGGCACGACCTTTGAGTTTCATCATGTCTTCTAACATACTATCTGCTACGACTTGTTCATTAATTTTTTTGACCTCACAAAGATAGTTAAAAAGTAGTTCCCCTAACCTTTGTAAAGATATTTTCCATGTAGAATTAGTTTGCTCATATATCCAGATACCAAAGGCATGAAAGTTTTTATAAACACTTTGCTCCTTCCAAAGGAGTTGGATGCTTTTTTTAAAGTTTCCGCTATTGTAGGTTAAATCCCAAAACCGTGCAAAGCGTTTCATCATTTGAATATCATCAAAGCTAAGGTCTTTATTTTTTAAAATATCATAAGGTGGAATATCGCTATAGACCATCTCGTAGTCAATATCGTGACGCTTTATATGTGTACCTGAAAGCTTTTTGAGTATTCCTATTTGAATCTCACAAGAACTCAACTTTACGAGTGCATCAAGGTTTTTGCCAAAAATCTCTAAGCCCTCCCCAGGTAATCCGACAATCAAATCAAGATGAATATGTGCCTCAGTTTCATTTTCTAAAAAAGTAATATTTTCTTTGATTTTATCGAGTTTAAGTATGCGAGAAATATTTTTTGCAACTTTAAGGTTGAGTGTTTGTATCCCAATTTCAAGTTGGAGTGCTCCATGAGGGAAAAGTTTCATCTTTTCTTTTAAGGAATCTGGAAAATGATCAGGTATCACTTCAAAGTGTGCAAAGTATGATTCTTCTTTTTCTAAAAAAAAGTCTAAAATTCGTTTGGCTGATCGAATGTTGAGGTTAAAGGTTCTATCTACAAACTTGAAGTTTCTAGCCCCTCTTTGCCAAAGTTTTTCAAACTCATCTAAGACATTTTCAAGATGAAAAGCAAGAACTTTTTCATCCATAGAAGAGAGACAAAACTCACACTCAAAAGGACAACCGCGAGAAATCTCTACATAAATGTAACGGTTTTGTATATCTTCATCTGTATAAAACTCATAGGGAAGCACAAGTTCTTTAAGGTTTGGAGTAGTCATTGTTATAATTTTTTCTGTAGGAAAAACAGCATTTTTCAAATCTTTGCATAAGTCGTAAAAACTTACTTCACCCTCGCCTTGGATGATATAATCAGCATCATCAAGATTTACTCTAAATGGAAGATAAGTCACTTCAGGACCACCAAGTATGATGATAATCTTAGGAGACACTTTTTTAAGTATGTGAATAAGTTCAGCTATCTCACTCACATTCCAAATATAAACACCAAGTCCAATAACATTAGGCGAGTGCATGAGTAATTTTTCTGCAATAGTTTGTATGGCATCGTTGATACTAAATTCTAGTATTTGAGTATCATCTTGAAGCTCATTAAGATTTGCATAAAGATAACGAAGACCTATAGAAGTATGCGTATATCTAGCATTTAAAGTAGTTAAGAGTATTTTCATAGAGAGATTTTAGCATAATATTCTCTCTTAATTATATTCAAACTTGGTTTAGCTCCTAGAATAAACCAAGCCCATTTCATCTAATTGCCTAATTCTCCCTTTGGTGCTAGCTTAGGGATAAGGTGTTCATACTTAGCATCTGTGAGGGTGTTTAAGAATGCTTCTAGTGCCATAATTCTTCTGTCTGGAAGAGGCTCTGTAGCAACTAAAACACTTGTATTTTCTGTTTGAATGTTATCGTTAGCTATCCAAGGATTTAGTGTTTCTGGATTTATAGCGTGATGACCGTTGCCAGCTTTATGATCATAAAATTCTAAAACTGTTCTTAGTTTTGCGAATACGCCATTATTCATATAGGGTCCAGTGATTGCAATATTGCGAAGCGTTGGGACTTTCGTTTTTCCTAAATGAGCCTTATAATTAGTATCACTCTCTTTTACAGTAGCACCTAAACCAGCAAATGTTGCATTAGCATCTTGAAGATTAAGGGCTGCTCTTGCGTCCATTGCAGCAACATTTCTAGGTGTACCAATATTTTCATATTCAAAATTTGTAAATAACTCTTTTGAACCTTGAGGTGCTTCAGTTGTAGAATCTATCGTATGACAAGTGGCACAATTAGTATTTGCATTTGAGAAAAAGAGACTTTTCCCAAGTTCTTCATCAAGTGTCCATTTACCATCTCCCAAACAAGTTCCCTCTCCCTTACCACTCTCTAAACAATCACGCAATCTATCATATTTGGAATCAAAAGGTGCGAACTCTTTTGTTTTTTCAAACTTAGCTATAGCTTCAGCCATAGATTCATAGGATTTATTTATATCATCAAATATATCTGCTCCGTATAAATTTTCAAATGATTGAACATACTCATCATTTTCTTTGAGTCTATCTACTACTGCATTTTTATCACTCATTTGCATCTCTGCACCATCAAGTGGTGGTCCCATAGCTTGTATTTTTAAAGTATCGGCTCTTCCATCATGGAACTGTCCACCTTTGTATGTTCCGTCTTTTCGTTTATGAAACTTTGGATTAAACTGTGCATAAGACGCTGTAGGAGTATTACGCCCACCTAAAGCCGAGCCATCATCTCCAACTGAAAAAGCACCATGGATAAAGATATTTTGATCTTTTCCCTCTTCTTTAAAACGAGGATCTATAAATCCATGTTTTGGATCATGACAAGTTGCACAAGAGCTATTTCTTCTTAAAGATAGGTTTGTATCATTAAAGAGTTTTTCTCCGAGTTTTTCTTTTGTTAGTTTTGTAGTGTTATCACTACTGCTACTCCCACCACAGCCACTTAGAAATAGTAGGCTTAGAGCTAATAAATTTAATAAGTTTAATTTTTTCATTTTTGTCCTTTTTTTTAGAATATAAATCCAGCACTAATAGAAAAAGATTTTTCATCTTCTAGTTTCGCATCAGCACCGTAATCACGCAATTTGTAATCAACTTTTAGAGTAACTTTAGGGTCTGGTTGGTAGGCAAAACCTGTTGTGTATTCCATAAATCTATTGTTATCTACATAGAGTGTTTTTGATGAGCTATCCATATCTAAACGCTCAATCTCTCCAAAAATAAAACCTTTATGCTTAAAATCAAGTATTGATAAAACATCATAACCCACGGTAACATACTGTCCGTTTACACTATCGGCAATACCTGCCTTTGTAGATTTTGGTAGTTGTAAAACATCTCCACCAAACTTTCCAAATGTTGCTAAGGCTTGAACATCAAAGTTATTGTTTTTATAAGTTGCATGAATCTCTGCCATACTTATGGTTACATCTACCTTAGAACTACTTCCCTCACTTTGTCCATAGAGTACAGAACCGCCAATGTTTAATCCATCTCCTAGATTGTAAGTGGCTCTTGCTACAAATGAGTAGCTGTCTGTGTATTGTTTAGCCCCTAAGCGACCTTGTTGGATAAATCTTCCCTCAGCATCTCCAAAGTGATCAGCATCAGGGGAGGTAATAAAACCTGCATAATATTCAAGTTCATTAATTTTCCCATGTGCCAAAATACCATTTGTATGCCAAGTAGAGGGGATGATATAAGTCTCAACAGCAGGTCTATCAGTTGTGAGGTAAGCGGTTGGCTCGTGGTTGAGGTTTGTCAATCCAAAAGGGGTAAGTATATGCCCAACACGGATAGCAAAGCTCTTATCTATTAAAAAGTCTAGGTAAGAAAATTCAACAATTGCATATTTATAGTTTTTAGTATTATCACTTCTTGCTCCACCATCTTCAAATTCTATCTCTGTATTCATAACAATCCAGTCGTTAAATTTGAAACCTATATAGGGAACAAATCTTACGATATTAAATTCTCCCTTATTTTTGTTTGCGTTGTATTGCGTAGAAGTGGTGTTTTTATAGTCACTATATTTTTTGTATTTATATTCGCCATATCCACCGATTGAAACAGTATTGTTTGTATGATACACTTTTGAAGCACCCTCGCCAAGGGAGCTAAAACTTTCATATTTTGTAGTATCGTTACCTGAAGCATTTGAAATCTCTTCTAAAATAGCCTCATTTGTAGCCTCTTGCTCGCTTGATATTTGTTTTTGACCTTGCATCATCTGTGACATTTGTGTCTTTAAGAGATTTATCTCTTTTTGTAGTTCTTCATTACTTGCCCCAAAGATAAGAGTAGAGCATACCCCTAAACCTAACATTATTTTTCTCATTTTATCTCCTTAATGGTTCTATAAGCATATTAAAAACATTGCTATGAACTTTTTTATTTTTTAAACCAAACTCTATAATTTCATCTTTTTTTGCATGAACTAAAGAGTTAAACATATAATCCCAAATGGCTAAAATTCCACCATAATTTTTATTTGTATATTTTGTAGAGTGGTGTAACTGGTGCATAGACGGCGATATAAATATCTTTTCTATAAACTTCCCATATCTTAGAGGAATATGCGAATGGCGTAAATTCGCTCCAAGTACTCCAAAAACAAATACAAAAACATTCGCCCCTGCAATCTCAACAATACCAATAGAAGCCCCAAATATATATATAAATGACCCCGTTACTAAACCAAAAATAAGTGCATAACGAAGGGCAAAAAGTATATTTTCAAAAGGGTGTACTCTATAAAAAGTGAGAGGATTTAAGACCTCAGCCGAGTGGTGTACCTGATGGAGTCTCCACAAGAGAGGCACGGTATGTAATAAACGATGCAAAATATAACGAGAAAAATCCCCAAATACAAAGAGGGCGAGGGTGTATAAAACAACTACAAATTCTCTTGAATAATTTACTTTTTGCATATATCCAAAGTTGTCTTGCAAAAATAAACTCACTAAGAGTGAAACATCTTTTGCAGAAAAAAGATAAGTCACTAATGGCAAGATGATAGCTAACTTTATAAATGAAATCATGACAAAATAGAGATAATCATTTTTTGCACTTTTGTGCCACCATATTTTTTTACTCAAAGCATAAGAATATTGCGGATTTTTATAGATAAAATACAAGGCAATAGATAAGGCACTTAAAATATAAAGCCAATAAACTCTATTGTCAATATTTAAAAAATACCCAGTACCCAAGTACTCCATCTTAGTCTCCGTCTGCCTCTAACAAGTCTTGCTCAAAGTTAAGACCATTAATGAGTGCTGTATAGTTAGCTTGTAAAATAGCAGTAGCATTATAAAGTTCTAAAGTTTTAGAAGTGCTTAAGCCATCTTCCAAAGAACCTGAATAACTGTTACAAATTGTAATCGCCTCATTGAGTGTGCTTACAATGGCCTCTGCCTCACTAGAGGCATTTCCAAGTGTCGCAATCTTACTTAAACCACTATCCATAATTTTTTTATGCGTAGTCAAAATCTCTTTTATAGCCTCTAGCGTATTAGTACTTTTATAATACTCTAATCTTTTTACATCTGGATTATCTTTATATTTAAGAGTAAATCCTCCGCCGTCTCCTAGTCGTTTTTCTTTAAGTTTGTAAGCATTATCTACTAATTGGTTTAAAACAAGACTTATAGCGGTATCAGCATCTTCTAAAAAAGTACTTTTATTTTCATAATAATCTTTTACTAAAAGTAAGTTTTGTGAGATAGTTTTTGCCATAGTTAGAGCTGAGGTTAGACGAATAGAGTTCATTTTCTCTAGCATCTCATTGTTGTTGATAGCCTTATCAAAAAGAGCGTATTCTAAGGCGGTTAAGCCTTTATGAGAATTTTTATACAATGCTCCAGTTCCATTAAAGATTCTTTGTAAATCATTAAAAAGAGTATCCCCTTTAGAGTTAAAAATAAACTGCTCAAGATAAAAATCTGCAATATCTCGCATATCATCAGACTCTCTACCTGCTACATACGTACTCTCTACTCGTTTGTAAAGAAGAGCCAATTTTTTAAACTCTTTTTGTGAAGTTTCAAGAGTAGCCATTGATTGAGTGTCATTGAGGCTTTTTACGCTAGAGATTAAGACTAAAGATTGAGTATAGCTACTATTTATATCTCGTAAAATCACATTATCGTAGATATTTTTTATAGAAATATCTTTTGAAGATTGATTAGATGTAGATGATATAAGACCAGTTTTTCCATCATAGTTATTAGAGCCTCCACACCCAAATAATCCCAAAAAGATTAGAAGTAGGAGAGTTGTAGTATATGTTTTTTTCATTATATTCCTTTTAGAAATTCTATCAAATAGTTTCTATCTTGTTTGTTAAGAGCCTTGAACGCTCGCTGTTGTGTGGTAGATTCTCCACCATGCCAAAGAATTGCTTCTTCAATAGTTCTAGCCCTTCCATCATGTAAAAGTGCCATTTTCCCTGAAGCTTTTTCATACAAACCTATGCTCCAAAGAGGGGGAGTTCTAAACTCATTAGCATTCGCTTTAAACATAGTATGCCCATCTGAGAGTGCATCACCCATATCGTGAAGTAAAAAATCACTATAGGGTTTTATTGTATTTCCATCTGAGAGTTTATACTCTGAAGTATGACATTTCACACATCCTAGGGAGTTAAATATTTTTTTTCCCTTAGCAAAATTGGCTGTTTTTCTTTCTCTAGGGATTCTCAAAGTTTTAAGATAAAAGGCTATAGCATCAAGTCTATACATCGGTAAATCAAAATCGTGTACGCCCTTGTTTGCTTCTAAACATTCTGTTTGTTTATCTGTGCAGTTATCCCCTGGATAGATGGGGTTTGATAAACTCATATCATTATGAGCTGCGTTTGCTGCTTGTTGCTTCACTGTTGCTGCGGCTGCTTTCCATGTAAATCGTCCAAGCTCTGTAGTGTTTGATTCGGGGTTATATACCCAGTTAGCCTTGCCTGATATTCCATCTTTATCTTTATCGTAAATATCTTCTTTTGCTAAAATATCTTTTTCTTCTATCATCTCAATAGCACCAAGACCGATGAGAGCTAAGCCAATATGCGGAGCAATATTTACATTTTTGTCAAACTCTCCATATTGAAGATTTTTTATGCTGTATGTTGGCTTTTGAATCTCACAAGTTGAGTTATCCTCATATTTTAAAATAATATTTTCATAACTTAGAGATATTCTTCCCTCAAAAGGGGTGTTTGTATTTGAATGAAGACTAAGTTGCCCGCCATAGGTTGGTTCTGGCACAAAACCATTTTTTTCTATCAAGTCATTATCTACATTTTGGATATTTGGGATGGAGAGACGCATAACTAAAGAGCGTGAAATAAAACCATTTTTCATAGGAATACCAGCACCGTTATTTGGATGACAATGGATACAAGTATTTGCTGAATAAAGTGGTCCTAAACCATCTCGTGCGCTTGTTGCTGATGGTGCTTGAGACCAAGGAATAGTAAAAAAACTTCTCCCTAGTATATGTTTATCTTCTTCATCATGGTTGAGTTTAATTGTTTGCTTGAATGCTTGTTTTGATTGTTTGTTTGTGAAGATGTTAGGAATAGATTTTTTGGCATGAGTATCTTGTTTATTAGTTGTATTTTTTTGTTTTTGGGCTGAATCATTGCTACATCCAGTAGCCAAAAAGGCTACTATAATGAGGTTTATAAAAATTTGCACTTTGCTTATTTTTTACCTTGTTCTGATTCTTCTGGATCTGTTACGTCATCTGTAGTCAAAGCAATACCATAATCTTTTGCTATGCCAACCATTGCATTACCTAAGTCTCTCATTTGGCGATAAGTATCGATAATATTTTGCTTGTTAGCGTTGCCTACTTTGATTTGTGTGTCAAAGTGTGTTCCATCTTTTGCTGCTTTATCAATAGTCGCTACCTTAGTATCTAATGCACTAAGAAGTGCATCAATTTTTGCTTTATTTGCAGATGAAGCAAGAGAATAAAGACTCGTACCTTTAGACTTCCCTAAATACTCACCTTTAAGAACATTTTTAAAACCTTGGTAATTGAGTACAACATCTCTATGCGTGTTGTCAGAAAAACATGAATGCTCATCCTCCTCACTTGGATCTTGTACTGAAACAGCCATTCTTTCATTTGCAAGTTCAGACTTTATAAATGTACCAATACCTATCAAAATTTGTTTGATCGCAATATCTTCAGTAATTGCATTTGTTCCACCACCTAGGATAGCTTTACGATAAGAACCAGCAGTATCACTCCACGCTGATTTCATCTTAGCTAAATCGTCTACGATAAGTTTAGACGCTGCCTTGATAAAAGCTATTCTTCTCTCATGGTTATCACTTCCACTTGCATCATTTCCTGCTAAATAATCAGACACTGGGCGTTGCCCTGCTACATCTGCACCATTTGTAATAGTGTCGTTTACTGGGTTATTGTAATCTTGATCTTGTCCCCAAAGTAAAAACTCTACTGCGTGATAACCAGTTGCAATATTTGCATCTCCATCAACCTCAGTAAACTTTTCAAGTAGTGCTACATTTATAGTAGTAATATCAATACTTCCAGTACCATCTTCACCTAGTTTAATTTCGTCAGCACCATTTGGATGCGTAAAACCAGAAAAATTACCACTTCCATCAATAATATTGCCACCTGTTACAGAAGCACTAGCTTGTACTTGAGTATAATCAATCATAGACTCATTTAAAGGCCAAGCGTTTAACTGCCCCTCTGGTGCATCCCAAGTTTGCATAAAACCTTCATCTTCAGAATCAATAGGACCGTTTGAGAGTCTATACGCTTCTGTTGTTCCATAAGACTCACGAGCAGTTATCCAAGCAGTTTTTGCACTTAAAAGTGTAACCTCAGTTGGAGTAGTTGTAAATTTAGATACCGCAGTATCTAATGCAACAGCGTCATCATAAGCTTGAGTATAGTTAGCTAATGCAATATCTGCATAAGTAGTTAAAGCCGCTCTTTTTTGACTAGTAGTTATCCCTTTTTCAGTAGGTGTACTACTACTGCTGCTACCGCAACCAACTGTACCAAGTGCTAAGATAGTTGTTAAAGCTATCGAACCTAAAATTTTTGTGCTTATCATGTTTAATCCTTGTATTGATAATTGTTATCGAAATTCTAACAAAAGAAACTTAGTTTAGTCTTATATTGATACTCATTATTAATTATATTGACAAAATTGCATAATTCCTATATTATTCTATAAATAATACGAGGAAGATTCATGAAATTTATATTATTATCAATTTGTTTAGTATCTTTTATAGAGGCTAAAGTCTTAGTAATGATTGATACTGCAATGAGTAGCAGTTTTGGCTTAGACATCAGTATTACAAAGAAGAACATATTACTTTCAAAAGAAGAAGCAAAGAAAGTGCAGACAATAGCAAAGGCAAAAATAAAATCTAAAATATTTAAAGTTTATTTAGTAAAAAGGGATTCTACATTAGTCGGTTATGGTGTACTGATCTCACAAAAAATCCGTTCAAAAAATGCTGTTGTTTTATATTCTATATCTAAAGAAGGTATCTTAAAAAACATAGAAATAATTGCCTTTAATGAGCCATTAGAATATCTCCCCTCAAAAAAATGGAAAGAACAGTTTAGAAATACAAATACTAAAAATTCCTTACAAGTTGGAACTGATATAGCAGTTATAAGTGGAGCTACCCTCTCTGCTAGAGCTATAACAAACTCTTCAAGAGTGGCATTAGCAGTTTATGAAGTAAGCTTAAAACATTTGCTAAAATAGGTTTTGATTCAGTGGATTAGTGCAACCTTCTCCTATAACTTAATGCTTCTAATATATGTTTTTTATCTATGATCTTACATTCATCTAAATCTGCTATAGTCCTGCCAACTTTTTGTACTTTTTTTATGGCACGAAAAGAGAGGTGAAATCTTTGAATAGCTGTATTTAATGTCTCATTGGCTTCATCATCCATAGCACAAAATTTTTCTATTTCAGCATCACTTAGCTTGGCATTAAAACTATTTTGCCCTCTTTTTTTAGCAAATATATGTGATTTTACAACCATCTTATGTAACTCTTTTGAACTAAAACTTGCCTTATCTGTACTGCTGACATTTTGCATTACTATATTTAAGTCTATTCTATCTAAAAATGGATCGGACAACTTATTTTTATATCTTTGAATTTCAAGGTCAGAGCATCTACACTCTTTATTTTTATCTAAAAGATTGCCGCATGGGCAAGGATTCATAGCCCCTATAAATAAGAAGTCAGCAGGATACTCTACCTTTGAATTAACACGAGATATGCGTATCCTTGCATCTTGCATTGGTTCACGCAAGGCTTCTAAAACATTCTTAGAAAAATGCGGTAATTCATCAAAAAAAAGTATTCCACGATGCGCTAATCCAACTTCACCTATTTGAGCTCTATGAGTTCCTCCACCAAATATACTCGCTTGAGTAGAACTATGATGCGGACTCCTCATGGTTCTATGGGGTTTAAAGTCTGGTTCTTCTAAGTCTAAGGCTTGAAGTTTAGCCACATCTAAAACATCTTCTATACTCATAGGTGGCAATATATATTTAAGCCTTGATGCTATCATACTCTTACCACATCCAGGGCTACCCTCAAAGAGAATATTATGAAATCCTGATGCTGAGATAAGAGCTGCCCTTTTTGCATTTTCCTGCCCTTTAACATCAAAAAAATCTTGCTCATACTCTTTTACATAATAATATTTTTCAGATTTAATCTCATAAAATGGATACTCGATTCCAGCTTTTTGAAGATGTGGAGTATGGCTTGTCTGATTTTTAAGAAGATTTATCGCTTCTTGTAAATTTCTTACTCCATAAAAGTCTATATTTGGTATTTTTGATAACTTCTCTAATGATTCAAAAGGAACTATAACTTTTTTCATAATCTTTTGATTTGCCAAAGAGAGGATTAATGGATACAACTTTAGATTTTCTTTAAGCGTTCCATCAAGACCTAACTCACCAAAGGCAAACCACTGAGATAAATCATCTTCTAAGTTATTTAAAACTATCATTAAAGCTATTGATAAGTCAAAGTGACTTCCATCTTTTTTTATGTCTGAGGGACTTAAAGATAAGGTTATTCTCTTAGGCGGGAAAGAAAAATCGTTTGAAAGGAGTGCTGATTTTACTCTTTCTTTAGACTCAGTTATTGATGTGGATGCCATCCCAACAACGCAGAATGATGGTAAGCCTTTTGTTAAAGTTGATTCAACATGAACTAGCTTAGCATCAAGCCCCTCATATGTTGCACAGTTTATAGTTTTCATCTCTTGTTCCATATATAGTATTTTTACTTTATATAAGTTTAGCATTATCTCAGGTTTATTTCATTTATATGTCAAAATGACATATTTTTAAGCCTCTTTTAAAGTTTTTTTCTCTTTTAACATTTTTTTATACTCTTTTTCAAATTTTCTTCGTCTTGAAGATGTTAGCCTATCTATAAATAATATCCCCTCTAAATGATCATGCTCATGTTGAATGGCAATACTTAATAAACCATCAGCTTCAAGATTTTTAGTATTTCCATATCTATCTTGATAATTCACACAAATAGTCTCAAACCTATTTATATCTTCATAAAAACTAGGCACACTCAAGCAACCCTCTTGGTAAGAGCTTTGCCCTTTTTTATTTGTTATGACAGGATTAACCATCTCAAAAAGATTTTCCTTAAGCTGTTCTCCATCTTCTTCTGGAATATTTAATATTAAAATTCTTTTAGGGATAGCTACTTGTATTCCCGCTAAACCTATTCCGTTTGTATCTATCATAATCGGATACATAGCGTCCAAAACATCATGAAGTTCTTGGTTGAATTTTTTTATTTCTAAAGACTTCTGTCTTAATCTTTTATCTGGATATTCTATGATTTTCAAATTCATAATTATATTCTCACCATCTAATCATAGAGATATTCTACTACATAATCTATATCATCAGCCTTATATGCTTTATCTGCACCATTAATAGCCGCAACTATGATCTCTTCCATACTATAATCAACATCTATTTTAGTTATACCTATAGATACTTTAAGCTGTATCTCTCTATCTGCTAAGAAAAAATTTGAATTAGATACTAAATAACATAATCGTTCACTTGCTTTTTCTGCACTTTGAATATCTGTATGCTTGAGTAACATTGTAAAAACACCATTTCCATAGTGAGCTACAATATCACTTCTTCTTGATGTCTTTAAAAGTAATCTAGCGATCGTTCTTGTCATTAAAACCAATGCTTTTTCATTCACAATACTTGCTTTTAAGTCTCTAGAGAGTTCTATCATTATCAATGAACTTTGGTGTTTAAATTGTTTAACAAGACCTATCTCTTGTTCTAATTTACCCATAAGATAGCGTTTGTTATAGACACCAAATTGGTTATCAAAGATTGTTTCATTTTCTACATTTTTTACAATAGCAGCTGTTTCATCATACATACTCTTCATTTGAATACTTTGTTTTTTAACGATAGAGTTAAGTTTACCAATATCATTATCTAATGCACTTGCTACATTAAGTGCAGCTTGAATGCTGCTATTATCTACTAGTTCTTTTTTTCTCTTATCTAAAATTTTAGTCATCAAAGTCATATTTTTATATAAATTTGCCGTAGTTAATAAAATGTTTTTTATAGAAGCAAAACCTTTTTTTAAACTATGTTCTAGTGCTATTGTCGTCTCAGCATCGTTACTCTCTTCTAGCTCAAGTAAAGAAAAAATTTGTTTTTTTAAGTTTTCATTTTTTTCTTCTAAAAGTCTATCGAAATAAAGAGAGAAATTATTTGGTGTAGGGGGAAGATTATCAGCAATCAATCCATTTAAAACTTCTTGGGAATAAATTTCAATATCACTAGTAGGACTATCAATATCTGAGTCATCACTTAGTGTTTGCACGGCTGGTAAAGTTGTATTATCATCCAATAGTAATTCTGATTTATTACTCATATGATGCTCTGAATTTCTAAGAGTCCCTGCCATTTTATATCCTTATTCTTTATCGTTTTTAACTAATACTTCGTCTATAAGACCGTAATCGAATGATTCTTGTGCACTTAAAAAATTATCTCTATCTGTATCTTTTTCTACAGTTTTCACACTTTGACCAGTGTTTTTAGCTAAGATTGAATTTAACTCTTTTTTCATTCTTAAAATCTCTTCTGCTTGAATAGCAATGTCTGATGCCTGACCTTGTGCTCCACCCAAAGGCTGATGAATCATCACTCTTGCATGAGGAAGTGCGTATCTTTTTCCTTTTTCACCAGAGGAGAGTAAAAATGCTCCCATAGATGCCGCTTGACCTATACAGATAGTTGCAACATCTGGGCGAATATAATTCATCGTATCAAAGATTGCCATTCCTGAAGTCACTACCCCACCTGGAGAATTAATATAAAAGAAAATATCTTTTTCTGGATCTTCTGCTTCAAGAAATAAAAACTGGGCTACTATGGTTGAGGCTACTTGATCATTTACTTCACCGCTCAACATTACAATTCTATCTTTTAATAGACGAGAATAGATATCGTAAGATCTTTCTCCTCTTCCTGTCTTTTCGACTACATAAGGGATATAACTCATATCTTTATGCCTCTTTCATCTTTGTATTTAAAATTGTACTTAAAACTTTATCTTCAACCATTGACATCTGAATTGCAGGTATGTAGCCTGCTTCTTTATAATGTTCATACGCTTTTTGAGGATCTTGTCCAGTTTGCATTGCTTCATAATAAATAGTCTGCATCACTTCATTCTCATCAACTTGAATATTTTCCGCTACTGCTAGAGAATCAATAATAAAAGTAGCTCTTACACTTCTCTCAGAATCTGCACGAAAAGTCTCACGCAGTTCATCAAGTTTATCGACATTTTCACGAAGTTCTTGAATCTCATCTTCATTCATACTTGATGCTGATTTGTTTAATGCCATGTCTATCTCTTGTTCTACAACAAACTCTGGTAAATCAAATGCAACACTTTCTACTAAACTTTCTAAAAGTACTGGTTTTAAATCGTCATTGTAAAGTTTAGTAATTTTTTCATTTTCTAAGAGAGTTTTTACTTGATTTTTGAGTGCTTCTAAAGATGTATCATCTTGATTAGGAAGCATTTTTACTGCTAATTCTTCGTTAATTTCAATCTCTTCTCTTACTTGAACCTGATTTACTTTTACTTTAAATTCTGCCTCTTTTCCATCTAGTGCCTCTGAACCATACTCTTGAGGAAAAGTAACTTTTACAGTAAGTTCATCACCTTTGTTTGTACCTACAAGCTGATCTTCAAAACCTGGGATGAACTGACCAGAACCTAAAAGAAGAGGGAAGTCTTCACCCTTTCCACCATCAAAAGCTTTTCCATCAACATAACCCTCGAAATCTATAACCGCAGTATCACCAAGTTCCATTGGACGATCTGTTTGAATATCTACTAGTTTTGCTTGGCTTTGTGCAAGTTCAATAATTTTTTCGTTAATATCTTTTTCATCAATTGTTGGTTTATCAAACTCTTCAACCATTGAAGCATAATCACCTAAGTCTATCTCTGGTCTCATAGCAATTTTTATAGTAACATCAATTTTTTCATCATCCTTATCAAACTTAGAAACATTTGGTTCGCCTATTAAAGAATCACTAGAGATATTCATCTCCCCTAAACCAGTAGATAATACCTCACGCAATGCTTCAGCTTCTGCATCTTCAGTAAGCTTAGTTGCAAATTGTTTTTTCACTATGGCAACAGGAACTTTTCCTTTTCTAAAACCTTGTATAGTTGTAGTTTTAGCTAAGTTTTTAGCAATTAGTTCTATGTTTTTATTTAACTCATTTATAGAGATAATTGCACTAATTTCAGCATTAGCATTGTTAATTTTGTTTGATTTGATTTCCATCAATTTCCTTTATCATATTAAGTTATATTAAAGTTTATAACCATTAGTTTGGGTCATATTATCTAAAATGTGCTTTTGATTAGCTTTTACAAAGATGTGGCTTAAAATTAAGTATTAAAAACCACACAACCGCTACATCTATCATCACATCCGCAAAATTAAACACAGCAAAATTAAATCCGCAATGCCAATAGACCATATCCACTACGCCCTCATGTATAAATCTATCGTAGATATTTGACAATGCTCCCCCAAGTAAAAAACCAGCAGGCAGAGCATAACAAGTCTCTTTCATATATATAACATAAGTTAATATCCCCGTTACAAGGACTATTTGAATATACTTCAACCATTCATCTAAAAAAGCAAACATTGAAAAAGCGACACCCTTGTTATAGACTAATATTAAATCTATACATTGAGTATAATAACGAAAACCATCAACAAAGAGTATTTTTATATTTTGATCTATTATAAATATACCGATAATTGTAAAAAATAATATTACATTTAAGCGTAAAGTTTTATTATCCATTTAAAACTTTCTCAAAAAATGAAAGCAACTTTTTCATCTCTTTATTCATCTCTTTTGCATCTTTAGCTTCAAGCAAGACCCTTAATTTATTTTCAGTTCCTGAATATCTTATTAGGTGTCTTATGTTTTTTTTCTTTAAACTATCTAATCTTTGGGCTAAGCCATCAATACTTTCTAAGTCTTTTTTTTCTTTAATATTAATATTTACTAATTTTTGAGGATACAAGACAAAAGGTCTAAGAACTTCTGATGCTTTCTTTTTCGTATTTATTACAAGTGCTAAAACTTGTAAGGCACTCACAAGTCCATCCCCAGTTTTTGCATAATCATGCATAATTACATGACCACTCTGCTCTCCCCCAAAATTTATACCCTTTTTTTTCATAATTGCTAGGACATATTTATCTCCAACATCTGCTCTATGTAAGTCTAAATTTTTAGATTTCATAAAATCATCTAAGCCTTGATTACTCATTACAGTTGCAACAATTCCATTGCCTTTTAACAAACCCATATCATTAAGATAAGAACCTAAAGCTCCAAGTAGTTGATCCCCATCAATCAAGTCACCTTTCTCATCCACTACGACAAGCCTATCAGCATCCCCATCAAGTGCAATACCTAAGTCTGCTCTATATTTAACTACGCTTTTTTGTAAAGATTTTGTATGTAATGCTCCGCAATCTTCATTTATATTAAATCCGTTTGGCTTGTTATGTAAAATTATTACATCAGCACCAAGCTCTTCTAATATCGTTGGACCAACTTTATAGGCTGCTCCATTTGCTGTATCTAAAACTATTCGCATACCTTGAAGACTTAGCTTTCTTGGAAATGAATTTTTTAACTGAACTATATAGCGTCCTATGACATCATCTATCCTTTTAGCCTTGCCAATACCCATCCCTACAAGCTGAGCATTTGCTATGGTTTCATCATCTTCATAAATATTTTCTATCTCTTTTTCAACATCAGAGGAAAGTTTATCTCCATGTCTATCAAAAAATTTAATCCCATTATCTTCATAAGAGTTATGCGATGCACTTATCATTATACCAGCATCACATCTCATGTTTTCTGTTATATAAGCAATAGCAGGAGTAGGCATAGGACCTATCTCTATGACATCATATCCTATCGCCGTAAGTCCACTAACAATAGCATTTTCAATCATATAACCACTTTTTCTAGTATCTTTACCGATTAAAATTTTATTTGTAATTGAATGCTTTTTAAAGTATATTCCAGCGGCCATAGCTATTCTCATCGCTACATGAGCACTTAAAAACGACCCTGCTTCTCCACGGACACCATCTGTTCCAAATAATTTCATTATGTTTTCCAATTTTTTAGTTCTGTAGTTTAACATAAATAGTTAAAATAAAGAATTTCACTATTTAGAGCGTCTTTAACATAAATTTAATTATCATTTTGCTAACATTGCAAACTTAATTTCTAAAAAAAGGACTAATATGGCAAATCACAAGTCATCTATTAAGAGAATTCGTCAAACAATTGTTCGTACAGAACGAAATCGTTTTTATAGAACTCGTCTTAAAAATATCGTAAAAGATGTTCGTACAGCAATAGAAGCTGGAAACAAAGAAGAGGCTGCAGCTACATTTAAAATAGCCAACCAACAAATACATAAATTTGTTAGCAAAGGCATTCTTAAAAAAGAAACTGCCGCTAGAAAAGTAAGCCGCTTGCATAAAGCCGTAAACGCTATTTAATTATAGAAATTTAAAAGGTAAAAAATGTTAGCAGATAAACTCACACCGTTTATCACCCGCTATAATGAACTTAGCAAACTGCTAAGTTCACCTGACATCACTTCTGACATCAAACGCATGACAGAACTCTCAAAAGAGCAATCTTCACTTCTACCAATCGTTGAAAAAGCAAAACAGTATAAGGCTTTGATCGCAGATATAGCAGATACAAAAGAGATGTTGAGTGATTCTGAGATGGGTGATATGGCGAAAGAAGAACTCAAAGAGCTTGAACCACAAAAGCCACTCATAGAAGAAGAGATTAAAATGCTTCTCCTACCAAAAGACCCAAATGATGATAGAAATATCATCGTAGAACTTCGGGCTGGTGCTGGTGGTGATGAGGCGGCTATCTTTGTTGGAGACTTGTTTGATGCTTACACTCGTTATGCTGATTTACGCGATTGGAAAATAGAGATTATCTCTAACTCCCCGTCAGATTCTGGTGGATATAAAGAGATAACAGCACTTATTAAAGGTGAACAGGTTTACAGTCGCTTAAAATATGAGGGTGGAACGCACCGTGTTCAGCGTGTTCCAGCTACAGAATCTCAAGGTCGTGTTCACACCTCAGCTATTACAGTTGCTGTTATGCCTGAGGTTGATGATGTTGAAATCACAATCGAAGATAAAGATTTAAAAATAGATGTGATGCGTTCATCTGGTTGTGGTGGACAGTCTGTAAATACAACAGATTCCGCTGTTAGAATTACCCACTTACCAACAGGACTAGTAGTAACCAATCAAGATCAAAAATCACAGCATAAAAATCGTGAAAAAGCGATGAAAGTTCTTAAAGCTAGGCTTTATGACCTAGAGATGCGTACACAACAATCTGAAAATGCAGCAGAACGAGCTGCACAAGTTGGAACAGGAGATAGATCGGGTCGAATTAGAACTTATAACTATCCCCAAAATCGTATGAGTGATCATAGAATTAATTTGACACTTTATCGATTAAATGAGATTATGAGTAGTGGGCTTTTAGATGAAGTAGTTGAGCCTCTCATAACTGACCATCAAGCTAAAATAGTTGAAGCGGCAGGGCTTTAAAGCTCGCTCTTAGCTATTTTATTTACATATCTTCCAATTGTGATCTTTATCCCAAACCATAGTATTTTTATATAAGCCTATATCATTAAACATTGGCTTGTCTTTGCTATGACTTGCTATTATCTTTACTTGTATTCTATCACCTTGTTTTTTTTCAACTTGTCCGATTAAATCAAGTGCAATAAAACTCAATAGTCCTTTTGCATTACGGCAAACTTTATCACCAATATTTTTTTTCTTTTGTATAAGTTTTTTTGGCTTAATTGCGATGACTTTTTTAACTTTTACTACTTTTTTTACTTTAACAATGGCTGTCTTTTTAACTTCAAGTCGTTTTTTTATGATTTTTTTCTTTTTAACTACTACTTCTTTTTCTTTTGGAATTTGTGGCACTACTTTATCAATACTAAGTTTTTTTATCTTAAATGGTAGTACCTCTGCTTTTGAACATACAGTCTTTTTAGAGACTTTTAAGGCTGTTTCATTTTGAGAACTACAAGCATTAAAAACAACACTTAAGGAAAGTAAATATAATAAAATATAATGATTTATTTTCATAATAACTCCAATAATCTGTATGTATTATACATAAGTTTTTGTAAAACTCCTAATCTGTTTTTTTTTAGGACTTGGCGAACCTGAACCTTTAAAGTATAATTAGCCAGTACATAAATTAGAGGACTAGAAAATGCAAAAACTATTTGATGAAGTTGCTTCGCTAGATAAAAGATGTTATGAAGAGTTTGGACTAAGTGAAGATATATTGATGGAACATGCGGCGAATGGTATCGCACAATTTATTCGAGCTGAGTTTGATAAAAAATCTTCGGTTGTCGTAGCCTGTGGAAGTGGAAATAATGGGGCTGATGGTTTAGCACTTGCGAGACTTTTGCATGGGGATTATAATGTAAAAATCTTTTATGTAAGAGAACCAAAATCTCCAATGGCAACACTACAGCTTGATCGTGCCCACGCCATAGGTGTAAAATCAACAATAGAACTTAACGAATGTGATGTCTTAGTAGATGCCCTTTATGGAACTGGCTTTTCTCGTGATTTTGATTATGAAGCACAAGCTGTGATGCAAACTATCAATAATTTAGATGCTTATAAGATTGCTTGTGACATTCCATCAGGAATTAAAAAAAATGGAGAATGCGACAAGGATACCTTTGTTGCCGATATGACCTTAACAATGGGTGCACTTAAAAAGTCTATGTTTAGTGACGCTGCCAAAGAGTTTATGGGCAAAATTAGAGTGATAGACTTAGGAATCTCAAGAACTACTTATGAAAGTTCTTCAAATTGGAATCTTCTTGATATGGATGACTTAAAATTACCCTATCGCTACTTAAAAAATACACACAAGGGAACTTTTGGACACTTAGCAGTCTTAGGTGGGCAAAAAGTTGGAGCAAGTATGCTTAGTGGGCTTGCTGCTTTAAAGTTTGGAACAGGACTTGTAACAATGGTCTCAAAATCTGAACCTTTAAATATGCCTCATGCGATGATGCACTCACCCACTAAGCCTCAAAACACAACAGCCTTAGCTTTGGGAATGGGGCTAGGTTATGATTTTGATAAAAAAATACTAGATTCTTGTTTAGACAATTCACTTCCTATCATAGCAGATGCGGATATATTTCACATGGATATTGTTTTAAAATTGCTCAAAAGAAAAAACATAGTGCTAACGCCACATCCAAAAGAGTTTGTAGCCTTATTGCGTTTGAGTAAAATCGCTAATATCTCTATACAAGAGCTTCAAAAAAATCGTTTTAAATACACTAAAGAGTTCTGTACAAAATACCCCCTCGTTACATTACTCCTCAAAGGTGCAAATGTTATTATAGGACAAAATGAGCAGTATTTTATAAACGCTTATGGTACATCGGCACTTGCTAAAGGGGGAAGTGGTGATGTCTTGAGTGGTTTAATTGCTTCACTTTTAGCACAAGGTTATTCAGCTTTAGATGCTGCGAAAAATGCTTCTTTATCACACACGAGGTTGATGCAAAACTACAAAGGTGCTGATTTTTCTCTTACTCCTGAGGATTTGATTCAAGGAATAGGTAACTTATAAGATAGCTTATGATATAAGTTTAATTATAAAAATATTCACAGGAAGTACATTATGGATAACATTTTAAAAATTGGAAAATATGAACTAGGTTCACGCCTTATTGTAGGAAGTGGAAAATACGACTCTTTTGAGATGACAAAAGAAGCTACACTAGCATCGGGGAGTGAACTTATCACTGTTGCTGTTCGCCGTTTAAACATCACTAACCCTGATAAAGAAAATCTGAGAGATACCTTTGCTGAAACAAATGTTAAGTTTTTACCAAACTCTGCTGGATGTGTTACAGCAGAAGAAGCAATCACCACTTTTAGACTTATGCGTGAGGCTACAGGGATTGATTTAATCAAACTAGAGGTTATAGGCGATACTAAAAAAACTCTTTACCCTGATGTTTTAGAAACGATTAAAGCTTGTGAAATTTTAGCAAAAGATGGTTTTACTATCATGTCTTATACTTCCGATGATCCTATCATGGCAAAACGCCTTGAAGATGCTGGTTCTCATGCTATCATGCCTCTTGCAGCACCTATCGGTTCTGGTCTTGGTATCCAAAACCCTTACAATATCGTTTTCATTCGTGAAGCAGTAAGTGTTCCTGTCATAGTTGATGCAGGTATCGGTTGTGCCTCTGACACTGCTTATGCTATGGAGCTTGGAGCGGATGGTGTTTTAACAAACACAGCTATCGCTCAAGCACAAAACCCTATGATAATGGCAGAAGCTATGAAACATGCTATAAAGGCTGGCAGAATGTCTTATCTCTCAGGAAGAATACCTAAACGCCCTTATGCAACTGCATCAAGCCCAATAGATGGAATGATACAGTTTTAATGATTACTCAAGATCAACTCCCTATGGTAGCCATGACTAGCATGAACGATACGCATTTAGAAGATATTATCATTATCAACAAGTTATCCGAAGCTGTTGTAAATAAAGATACAGTTCTAACCAACAGCATCTTAGAAGAGCTTATTGAACATACTATCACTCATTTTTCAGGGGAAGAGGAGATGATGAGAGAGAAAAGTTTCCCTCCTTACCTCGTTCATAAGGGGGAGCATGATAGAGTTTTAAATGAACTCAAGGCTATCGCACAAGGATTTTCCCAAAGTGATGGAGATTTTCAACTCGTTATGGCTTATGTTGATGGGTCTTTAATCCCATGGCTTATAAACCATATCCAAACGCTAGATACAGTCACTGCTATGTTTCTCCAGAATGGTCTTTCACCTTGTTCTAGTGGAAGGCAGGGCTGATTGATATAAACGTACTTAGTCCCCTTTTGTCACCCTGAACTTGATTCAGGGTCTAGTTTCTTATTCTAGATTCTGAATCAAGTTCAGAATGACAGGCTGTTAAATGGGTCATTAATATCAACTGACCCATATCTTCAAAAAACTTATCTATCCCCATCCCCTTAGCCTCAAGTGAAAGCTTTAAAGCATCTAAGAAAACTTGATGTGATTGAGCTGATGCTTGCATATAAGCATCAATTATCCACTCTATAGTTAAAGAATGTAACTCAGAGTTTACATCATACTCTATAACTGATTCAAGATTTATCCCCTCTCTTTTGATAATATCTTTGCATTGTTGAGATATGCTTCTCACTTATAGTATCTCCATGAGAGAGAGCATAACGATAAACATCGCCACAGGAGTAATATAACGCAGTGAAAAGTACCAAGCATCAAATGCCCAACCGAGTTGTGGGCGTAAAATAGACTCAACTCTTTGTTTTTCAACCACAAAACCAATAAAAACAGCCATAACTAAACCCCCAAGAGGTAGCATGATAGAAGCAGTTATATAATCAACCCAATCAAAAAAGCTTTTGCCATTCCAAGTTAAAGCCTCTTTGTAGCCATCAACATTTGAGAGTAAGGCTATAACTCCTAAAGAATAAAAAAACAATCCCATAGTAATAGAAGATTTTAACCTACTCCAGTTAAAACGATTAATAAAATATTGAACCATTGGCTCAACTAAAGAAACAGAAGAGGTAAGTCCCGCAAATCCAAGTGCGACAAAGAAAAGAACGGCAAAAATATTTCCAATAATCCCCATCTCATAAAATGCAGCTGGAAGAGAGATAAAAACTAAGCCAGGACCTTGAGCTGGACCTGAACCGTATTGATAGAGAAAAGTAAAAAGCATTAAACCAGCTACTATAGCAATTGAAGTATCTAAAAATACTATCCAAAAAGCATTTGTTACAAGGTTAGAATCTTTTTGCATTGATGCTGAGTAGGTCATAATAGCACCCATCCCAAGAGAAAGAGTAAAAAAAGCATGTCCAACTGCAACAACAAAGGTATTTGAGTCTATCTTTGTCCAATCAGGTGCAAACATAAACTCTACAGCTCGACCAAAAGTATCAAGAGTAGTAGCATAAGTAAACATACCTATCAAAATAAGCATTAATGTTGGCATCAAAACAAGATTCATCTTTTCAATACCACCTTTAATACCCTTTGTTAAAACATAAGTTATCCAAATAAATGCAAGTGTATGGTAAAAAAGTTGTGTAAAAATATCCGTATTGAGCATTGTGTTAAATATTTTTTCTGCTTCTTCTACATTTGAGGGAAGATATGTTAGAGAAGTTACAATATAGTGAAATATCCAGCCAATAACAACTGAATAAAATATCATAATAAATAGACCTGCTAGACCTTGAAAACCACCAAACTTCCATAAATTTTTATGTTTAGGTGCTAAATCTTCAAATGAACTTACTCCATCTTTTCGTCCAAGATAACCAATAAGCATCTCCGCTATCATAATGGAGAAACCAATGAGTAATACAGTAATAAGATAAATTAATACAAATGCACCCCCACCATATTCGCCAGCGATATAAGGAAATTTCCATATATTTCCGAGTCCAACGGCACTTCCAGCTGCTGCTAGAATAAACCCTAATCTACTAAATCTTGCTATTTTCATTTGTAATTGCCTTTTTATAGTCGTGATTATACTGCAAATTAACAATATATACAAAGAATTGCTAAAAAGCATTGACATTTTTCATCATATTAACTATAATTTCGCCTCATTAATCAGCTGTTTGCTGGTTTTTGATAATAGGTCGGGGTGTAGCTCAGTATGGTTAGAGTACCTGGTTTGGGACCAGGGGGCCGAAGGTTCGAGTCCTTTCACCCCGACCATCTTTACATTTTATATTTATCTTTATTCATGGTGGGATTAGCTCAGTTGGTTAGAGCACTGGTTTGTGGTGCCGGGGGTCGCGGGTTCGAATCCCGTATCTCACCCCATTCAATAATTTTAAATATAAAAACTTTATAATAAATAATGAATTAGAAGCGTTCGTGGCTCAACTGGATAGAGTTTCGGATTTCGGCTCCGAGGGTTATAGGTTCGAATCCTATCGGGCGTACCATCATTTTAAGACAATATGAGCAAAGCTCACATTATCTACGCTAGTCGCTTGAACATTAAAGCTTTGATTTAGAAAATCAAGAATGCTAACAGGATCAAGTTTTTTTTAAATTTAGTCATTTATTTGACTTAATATGCCTCCTTAGCTCAGCTGGATAGAGCAACGCCCTTCTAAGGCGTAGGCCACACGTTCGAATCGTGTAGGGGGTACCACTTTACTTAAACTAAGATAAAGATTATTTGATTATAATTCTTTTCTTATTAAACAATCACATGCGGATGTGGTGAAATTGGTATACACGCCAGACTTAGGATCTGGTGCCGCAAGGCGTGGAGGTTCAAGTCCTCTCATCCGCACCATCAAAAAATAAAACCCTCATAAACTACCTAAACTACGAGCTTTGTAGAGTTTTTAAGTTTCAGCAAAAATCATTTTAGTAACCTATTAGTAACCATATTTAAAACTATCATTTGTAAATTTCAAAATTCTTTTTTAATTTTCCAAAATTAGTATTTTTCAAACACAAAAAAATCGTTTTTTCAAACGACCTTAATTAATCTTTCTCAATTCTCAATTATCCTCGCATAATAATTATAAACTTTGTTCTTCAGGAGAATAATTTAAAGCATTTAAAAACCAATTATATTAAATTAAAGATATACTTATATACTACTTGCTGAAAGGCAAGGAAATTTAAATAAATTTATTCATTATAATGGTTCCCTTTTTCAAGACCAGTAAAACAAGTTTTCTTATTTCACCTCTTTACGATACCAGTGGTAACAGTTTTGCTCCTTCAGGATCTAAATT